>JAFVSN010000051.1 GCA_017503735.1 Lachnospiraceae bacterium | reverse complement strand
GGTCTGTCTTACCCATGCGGATACGCTCTAAGTACCGCCAAGCTTCAACATAGTGTTCATGTTCAATGCAGGACCGTGCCAGTTCTGAGTTCTTCCGGTTACTTCCAGATACTGCATACCATCCGGAGAGGTTACGGAAGTCTTCGCGGTAAGGGTCTCACCGCCACGGGAAATCCAGTCGCCTACACCCTTTTCGAAGCTCTCATTTAAAATAGCATCATTCTTCGGAGCGGTAGTCGGCTTCGGCTTAGAAGTCGGCTTCGGAGCGGTGGTCGGCTTTGCTGCCGGAGTTACACTCGGAGCCTGCGTCGGAACCGGAGCACCGAATACGGTAATCTCAACGGAATCACTTCTGCCGCTCATGCTGGTTGCCGTAATGGTTACGGTACCATCCTTTAAGCCCTTCACAACACCGTTTGCATCTACAGATGCGATAGTCTTATCGCTGGAGGTCCAAGTCACTACATCATTGGATGTCTTCGGTACAAGACTGTAATTTAAATTGTGGGTCTTACCGTACATCAACTCGGACGCCTTATTGGTAACGGAAAGCTTAACCGCCGGCTTACAAACAGTTACCTTTGCGGTCAACTTCTGGGTCTTACCGCCCTCGGTTACGTTACAGGTAATGGTTACATTACCCTTCTTAATACCGGTAACAACACCGTCTGCATCTACGGTTGCTACCTTCTCATCACTACTCTTCCAAGTGATTACAGCGTCATTCGATGCGCCTGTTACATCGAAATCGAACGTACGCTGTGTCAGAATGTTACGACTGGTCTTATTCAGCTTTGCCTCCCCGGCTGCATAAGAGGTACCTGCACTGGTAAACAGGGTCGTAACGCCCATTGCGAGCACAAGTGCTCCGCTCAGGACAGCTTTTACTACTCTTTTACTGCTTTTCATTGTTTCTCCTTTCCTGCAACAGTTCTCCTGTTGCCAGACACTATACTGCGATACGTCCTAAAATGCTTTTACAGTCATAAGCTTGTCCCGTTTAAGAAATAGGACTTTTAGGCTATCGCGGCTATTTACATTCTAATCTTTTTTGTGAATTTTGTCAATAGTTTCCACCTGTTTACGCCGGATTTTGGTACATTTCTACAGAATTCTATTTTCTTTTTGTGCACATTGTCTCAGCATGCTTTCAAATATTTCTGTTTTCTTTCTTTTCCTTATAATATATGACATATCCACCTTTTTTCTTTCTCCGCAAAAAGTTATTATTTTCACATACCATCCCTTGACATTTACAAATTGCCACGATATAATTATCATGGTGTACGTTTGGTAATTATATTTTTTTATATATTACTTCTATATTATTTCAAAGACAGGAGGATTTCACATGTCAACAAAGGCTTATTACAAGCACGAAGAAATCGGTGCAGGAAAAGTTGGTTTCTCCAGAACCCGTTCCATCATCGAAGCCGCTTTTTACGGCAACAATGTAGTTAAGGTTAACACCTTAAAGGAAGCTTATGATCTTGCAAAGAACTCTCCGGGAACCATCGTTACCGATATGCCGGTATACAGAGGCGAGGAGTTCGGCCTTGAGAAGGACGCAAAGGTTCTTTTATTCAACGACGGTGCTGTTACCGGTCGTTACGCTACCGCACGTCGTATTAAGGGCGAGCCGGGCGTAGATGATACCAAGCTCGATAAGGTAGTTATGGACGCTGTATACGAGACCCGTTGGAAGACCATGTACCATGCAGAGTGCTTCGTAGGTCTTGACGAGGAATTCATGGTTAAGGCTCACCTCTTAATTCCGGAAGGTGAAGAAAACCTCTTATACAACTGGATGATTAACTTCCAGTATATGTCCGATGAGTATGTAAAGATGTACAAAAACTCCAAGCCGGTAGGTGACGGCAAGGAAGCTGATATCTACATCTTCTCCGACCCGCAGTGGGTACCGGGCAATCGTCCGGACGTTGATTACAGCTGCTTAAGCGATCCGCTTACGCTCTGCTATTTCGACACCAATGAAAACTGTGCTGCAATCCTTGGTATGAAGTACTTCGGTGAGCACAAGAAGGGTACCCTTACCATGGCTTGGGCTATTGCTAACCGTAACGGTTACGCTTCCTGCCACGGCGGACAGAAGGAGTACACCTTAGCTGACGGTTCCAAGTACGTTGCTTCCGTATTCGGTCTTTCCGGATCCGGTAAGTCTACTTTGACCCATGCAAAGCACGGCGGTAAGTACGGTGTTACCGTTCTTCACGACGACGCATTCATCATCAACTCCGACACCTGTGCTTCCATCGCATTGGAGCCGACCTACTTCGATAAGACTGCCGACTACCCGACCGGCTGCCCGGACAACAAGTATTTGTTATCCGCTCAGAACTGTTCCGCTACCCTGGATGAGGACGGTAAGATTCAGCTTGTAACCGAAGATATCCGTAACGGTAACGGCCGTGCAATCAAGTCTAAGCTTTGGTCTCCGAACCGCGTAGATAAGATTGATTCCCCGGTTAACTCCATTTTCTGGATCATGAAGGATCCGACCATTCCGCCGGTAGTTAAGTTAAAGGGTGCTGCACTTGCTTCCGTAATGGGTGCAACTCTCGCAACCAAGACTTCCACCGCAGAGCGTGTTGCTGCAGGTACCGACTTAAACGCTCTTCGTATCGTTCCGTACGCTAACCCGTTCAGAACCTACCCGCTTGCTAACGACTATGTAAAGTTCAAGAAGCTGGTTGAAGAGAAGAACGTAGACTGCTACATCATCAACACCGGTGATTTCATGGGCAAGAAGGTTAAGCCGGCTGATACCCTCGGTATCTTAGAGACCATCGTTGAGAAGAAGGCTGAGTTCAAGCAGTGGGGTCCGTTCGAAGACATCGAAATCATGGATTGGGAAGGCTTCGCTCCGGATATGAAGGATGCTGATTACCTTGCTCAGTTAAAGGCTGCTATGCAGAACCGTGTAGACGCAGTTGCTAAGTTCGCAACCGCAAAGGACGGCTACGACAAGCTCCCGGATGAGGCTCTTGATGCTCTTCAGAAGCTCGTTGATGCTTTAAAGTAATTTAAGAAATCATTCTATACAAATATGAATCCCCGTCGGAAGATGCTTTCGACGGGGATTTTCTTTGCCCACGTATTCACAAACTTTTTATCCGCGTTGTGGCTTCGGGCGTGGCGAATTCCTGCTATCCGATCGTATTGTTGAATGAATCGTGTTTCAGCGTTTTTGTTTACGGAGCGTTGCGATATGCAAAGATTCGTAAACAAAAACACAGAAATGCGATATGAAAACATCCTCGGATAGCAAGAATGGGCACAACGCGGTAAAAAAAGACCGTGCAAAGCACGGTCCGAGCGTCGCTTGGGGGAATCGAACCCTCAACTAGCCCTTAGGAGGGGCTTGTTATATCCATTTAACTAAAGCGACCTTTTATCCTTCCCCATTCTACTATGATTTCCCCAATTCGTCAATCGGTTTTATCACTCAAAATCTACTGTTCCCTGCATCCAGATATTTCCGCGGAAACGTCGTCCCACCTTCGGTTCACCGAATAAATCCTTTTTACTGATACAAACCGGAAAACATAACTCGTTACAACGCAACTCCATATAATAAAGTTCTTCTTTTGTAATTCGGTTTACGCATTCCGTCACAGATTCAATCTGCGCCAAGACGGTATAATTATCCGATTCGGAACCATACG
Source organism: Lachnospiraceae bacterium (assembly GCA_017503735.1). Lineage (GTDB taxonomy): Bacteria > Bacillota > Clostridia > Lachnospirales > Lachnospiraceae > SIG307. Next base: position 24,577 of record JAFVSN010000051.1, on the reverse strand, counting down.
GAATAAACGTCGTCTCTACAATGGAATAAATATCTTCAGACTTTAAACGTTTACTGATTTGTGCGTATAAATCAATATCATCAATGGTTAGTGCCTCCATCGCTTCCCGATCCCCGTGTTTTGCCGCTTCCATTAACTTAATTCTACCGGAAGGATCTACTGTTTCCTTTACCGGTACATCTTTTCTGGAAACTGTCGGAAGCAAGATTTTTCCTTCCGATGCCAACGCCGCCAATCGAATGGAGCGTTCTTTGCGATCCTCGGGATATCCGCAAGACACATAGTCTGTTACATTTTGTAAATAGAAAATCAAGGAAACCCCTAAACGATAGTCATCGCACATTCCGGTAAAAGCATCTGTATCTACACGCTTACTTACAAATACCGTCTCGGTCGAACTTATGTTCTCCGCTTTTATATACGGAAAGTAATGTTCCATATGAAAATTTCCGTTTTCATCATATTCTCCCCGTAATGCAACACCGATGTGATCTGCCACCTCCAACAGAATTTCCGCAAACATGGCTTTCCCGCTTAACGTTGCCATATACCGCTCTGCGCCTTGTTCAATAATAAGACGAATCAGTTGTTCCACTTCTTTCCTGCTTTTAATGTCGCGAAACCCTACCGTCTTTAAAAAACTATGCATTCTGCTACCTCATCTTTTCTAATACTCTATCGAATCCGCAATAAATAAGGTAAGGTACTTTGTCAAATCCCGCTCCTCATTTTCTCCGTAATCCACACCATCTTTGTTCTTCAATAAACGAATGACCGGTCTTGTAGGGAACTTATAATTCTGTCTTACCACCACTGCCGTATCACCTTCATTCGTCACAACCGTAATTCCGATTGGATATGCAGCCACCGACTCCATAAATAACTGTACAAATTTAAAATCAAACTGCACACCTGCCTGGCTCATAATATACTCCATGGCATCCCGCACCTTGTACCGTTTGGTTAAATTTCCATAAATCATACTGTCAAACTGATCACACAAGGAAACAATCCGAACCTCCGGTTTAATATGACCGGCTTTTTGATGAAACGGATAGCCGCTTCCGTCTAAACGTTCATGATGATGCAAAATAATATCTTTTACGGTTTTGGATACCCAATCTTTCGTCTCTACATCAGTATATCCGAAAACCACATGATGCATTACTTCTTTTCGCGTTTTTTCATCACAGGTTTCCAGTGATAGATTTGTAGTATCCACCGTCACCGTAGTAAAACCGATGTCATGTAGCAACGCACCGATTGTAATGTCTCTTACTTTTTTTTTCGGAAACTTTGCCCGTAAAGCAATCAACGTAGAAATCGCCGCCACATTGATGGAATGCAAATATAGTGCATTACTTTTTTCCCGGACACAAGATACGTTATACATAATTTGCGGATCACTCAAAATATCTGTAATCATATCATCTGCCACTTTCACAATTTCCTGCAATTCATCATTGGATGCATATGCATACTTTTGAATTGTACTTCGGACCAGTGCTCCGCATTGTTCCTTAACTTCTTCCTCAATCACATTTCCCGACTGTTCCCGACTGTTTTCACCCGTGTCCTTTAAATACACCTGATCAATCTCCAACTCCAGCAAACGGGCAATGTATTCTTTCTTTAACTTTGTCCCTTCCGACATCAGCACTACTCCGGAAGAAGTAAACAGGTCTTTTGCAAGTATGTCGCCATCCTTGATAAATTCAACCGGAATTTTTCTCACTGTACCAACGCCTCCTTATTCCTACGCCATGTAATTCCTCTTGTTTTTTGCTTCATCCAATGCTCTGCGTTCTTCTTCGGAAAGTACCACAAAGGATTCTCCCTTAATAATCTCTTTGATATAAGTGTAGCAACCTTCCCTCGTATGCACCGAAGTTAAAATATATCCGTTGTTCTTATCATCCAACATCGCCATGGAAAAACTAAGCTTTCCACCCATTTCTTTGAATGCATCATACTTTACAATACTCATCTTCTGATAAGTCGTCAAAAGCACGTCACACGCAATATTTAATTTCCCGAAGATAAACTCAATATCCGATTTCATCTTATCGATATCATTAAATCTTGTTAAAATCGAAGCTTCTAAATCTCTTCCGGTAGCACCTTTCATAAATGCGGAATACTTTTTATTTAACTTACGAATCTTTACCAGGGAAATAATCAGGAAAACGGCTAATATAATTACCATAATTACGGCAGCCATGCTGAACATCATGGAAAATCGCAATGCATCCGCTTCCTGCAATCCTGCAAATACTGTTGTAGTTTCGTTCATTTTATCCATCCTTCCTTACTTCAGACGATTTATCAATTCAATCAATCGTTCCAATTCTTCCATAGAATAATATTCGATTTCTATCTTTCCTTTATTCTTTGCCTTTTTCTTAATTTCTACCTTTGTTCCAAGAATATCCTTCATCCGGTTTTCAATATCCCGGTAAACAAAACTGTCATCCGGTCCCTTCAAGGATTTTTCTTCTTTTACTTCCTCTTTTGCCAATACGCGCTTAACCAGACTTTCCGTTTCACGCACACTTAACTTCTCGTCAAAAACACGCAATGCCAAGGTATGCTGTTCTTCTTTATCTGTAATTGCCAATAATGCCCGGGCATGACCACCGGTAAGCATGTTATCAATCAACATTTGCTGTACCCGTTCATCCAGTTTCAATAAACGCATAGAATTGGTAATGGTTACACGATTTTTTGCCACCTTTTCTGCTAACTCATCCTGCTTTAAGTGATGTTCTTCAATCAATCGGCTATATGCCTGTGCTTCTTCAATCGGATTTAAGTCCTGTCTTTGAATGTTCTCAATCAAGGCAATCGCAAAAATATCTTCCGGTGCAAACTCTTTTACAATCACCGGGACTTCTAAAAGGCCGGCCTTTCTTGCCGCTCTCCAACGTCGCTCTCCGGCAATGATTTCATAACGTTTTCCTTTTTTCTGTACCACAATCGGTTGAATTACACCGTATTGTTTGATAGAATCTGCTAATTCCTGTAACGCATCCTCGTCAAAATTTCTACGCGGCTGCGTGCGGTTCGGCTCAATTTCCGAAAGGCGTAAAAATGTTTCACGTGAAACATTTTCCTTTTTTTCTTCCACTACTGTATCTTCAACTCCGAACATTCCTTCCAATCCATTGCCCAATGCCGGTTTTCTCTTTCCTGCCATATCCGTACCCTCCTTAATATTGATACCAATCACGTACATCCCGCTCAATTACTTCATCCGCCAACGCACGATAGCCTTCTGCTCCGTTGCATTTAGAATCATATAAGATAATCGGAAGTCCGTGGCTCGGTGCCTCGGCCAACTTAACATTTCTCGGGATAATCGATTTATATATGTTTTCTTTTAAATTTTTTCTTACATTCTCTACCACCTGTAATGACAAATTGGTCCGAGAATCAAACATTGTAAAAACAACACCTTCCATCTCCAAAGCAGGATTCAATCTCTTTTTTACAAGCTCAATGGTATGTATCAACTGGGATAATCCTTCCAATGCATAATACTCACACTGTATCGGCACCAAAACCGTATCCGCTGTTGTCATTGCATTTACTGTCAATGTATTTAAAGAAGGCGGACAGTCAATTACAATATAATCATACTCGTCCTTTACCTTTTCTACATATCCTTTCAAAATGTATTCCTTTTTTTCTAATCCGATTAATTCAATCTCCGCTGCAGCCAGGTCTACATTCGACGGAATCACTTTTACACCGTCCATTACACTTTTCATCAGACAATCTTCTAACTCACATTCTCCGATAATTAAGTCATACACGGTGTTTTTACACTTTTTCTTATTGATACCGAGACCACTGGTCATATTGCCCTGCGGATCAATATCAATAGCCAAAACTTTTTTCCCTTTTTCAGCAAGACAAGCAGCAAGGTTAATTGCCGTTGTTGTTTTGCCTACTCCACCTTTTTGATTTGCAACAGCGATTGCACGTCCCATAGCATTCTTCCTTCCTGGTTTTATCCTATGTTTCACGTGAAACATAGCTTACTTTCTTTTTCAAATGTTTCACGTGAAACATTTATTTAATGTCTACGAATTTATGGCGGATTGCATAAACAGCCGCTTGTGTACGATCCGATACTCCAATTTTCTTAAATATATTAGACACATGATTTTTTACTGTTTTTTCACTTATTTGCAGCTTGGAAGCAATCTCTTTATTGTATAATCCCTCTGCCAGTGCACAAAGAACTTCGATTTCCCGGGCAGAAAGTAATTTTTCTTTACTTCTAGCTTCTTTTTGTAATTCTTTCAAATAGTTCTGTTCTTTCAAGAGAGGTGTCATAGCAGAATCTATAAAGTTTTTCCCATCGTACACCGTATAAATTGCTTCTTTCAACACCAAAGAATCGGAATCTTTCAAAACGTAACCGGATACTCCGATGTCTACTGCACGCATTAAATACTCTACTTCATTGTGAATGGTAAGGATCAGCACTTTTTGTTTGCTACGTTTTTCCCGCAATTGTTCCAAAACCTGCAATCCATTCATCTGTGGCATGTTAATATCCAATAATACCACATCCGGAGCCAATGTTTCAATTAACTCCAAACATTGTTCCCCGTTTCCTGCTTCTCCGACTACCTTAATGTCACCATCCAATTCTAACAATTGTTTGATACCTTCACGGACCATCGAATGGTCATCTACCAACAATACTTGAATCATCCCCGTTTGCTTCCTCCTTCTGTCTTAACGGAACTTCAACGATTACCGTTGTTCCTTCCCCTTCTGTTGAATCTATCTGAATTGTTCCGCACAATAATGTGACACGCTCCTTCATCATAGCCAAACCAAATTCATGAAATTGTTCCTTTTCCGGGTTGTTCACTTTATTTGTATCAAAACCGATTCCATTATCCCGGATTTTCAATACCAGCTTCTCTTTCTCACGAAACAACTCAATTTCTATCCGGCTGGCCTTCGCATGCTTCAGTATATTACAACACGCCTCCTGCAATATCCGGTACAACGTTACTTTCCAAATGGCCGGCATCTCCGGCTCCGTCGTCTCATTTTGAAAAATCACTTCAATGTCATTATTCTTCTTTAATTGCAGACAATATGCATCAATTGTTACAGCCAACCCCAAATTATCCAAAGACATCGGACGTAAGTTATAGATAATTTCACGCATTCCGTTAATGATTGTTTTTATTGTTTCAATCATGGTTTGTAACTCTAACTTCACCCGAATTGTATCCATATCAAGTAAACGCATGCACAACTCCGTCTTATGAACAAGGCAGGTTAAGCTCTGTACGGAAGAATCATGCAAATCTCTTGCAATTCGATTTCTCTCGTACTCATGGGATTCCAAGATATGCATTCCCTGCTCCGGGCAAATCCCCTTACATTTTACTGCATTACTTGCTTCGATTCTTTGCCCGATCCCTAAAAACGCATTTCGCAGAGCATGTATCTGTTCCCGACGTCTTTTATATTGCTCCAGCTGCTCCTGTAAATTCGGTAGCTTTTCTTTCAATTCTTCCGATTTCTGCAATAAATTTCGTTTTTCTTCCCCTTCTTCGTATACGCCTACCGGAGAAAAGAAATTCATATTGGAATCCTGCTTTTCTTCGTATTCTTCTAACATATAATCTACTTCGCGCATTTTTTGCTCTATCTCTTGCATCGACTCGATTATACATGAAAACTTTTCTTCATTCTCGGCTTCTAATACATCAAGAAATCGAACAGCTTCTTCCGTTGTGTATTTCGTCTCTTCCAATATCATCCCTCCTCCGCATTCGTCTTCAAACTATTTTCGGTCTAGTTTTCTTTGTGTCCCTGACATGCTTTGCATACCGTATTCTGTCTGATTTCCATCACGGTATGTAATATTCCGGCTTCCGTATAAGTTTCTCCGATAGAACGAAAACCGATTTTTTCATAAAATGCTATAGCATGAGGTTGTGCACCTACTAAGACACGATCTGCCCCCATCATAAGACCTTTGTCCACAAGCATACGCACAATAAAATCCCCGTATCCTTGTCCCCGTTCTTCTTTTTTGACCGCAATCCGGCCGATTTTAAAATCACCTTCTGCTTCCAACTTATAAAGACGGCCTACTCCAACCGGTATCGTTCTGTTCATATCTTTATATACAACAGCTTGTACTGCTGTTTCATCCGTTTCATCAAAGAGAATATTTTCATGCCATCCCTGTTCCACACCAAATACCTCTCTGCGAATCGGTGCAATTTCCTCCATATGATCCAATCCCAAATAATATCTTCCGCAAATCATAATCTGTTTCCTTCCTTTTTCTACAACGGCTGTTTTAACGGCTTTCCCTGTCCTCGCGGATACTTCTCCGGCGTATGTTTTTCTTTCTGAACAACCACAAAGGTTCTCGCAATTTCTGTTCCCGGCAGATAGCTCTCCTGTGCGCTTACAAGTTTTCCACCCAATAATTTTATAGCGTTTCCGGCTTCCGCACACTCTTCCTTACAGTCCCCCGCTTTATATGATATAAAATATCCACCCGGCTTCACAAAGGGAATACAAAACTCCGATAAACTTGCCAACCTTGCTACCGCTCTGGACACGCACAAGTCAAATTGCTCCCGATAGGTTGCGGTTCTTCCCGCCTCCTCCGCTCTGCCGTGTACCGCAGTAATTCCCTGCAAATTTAAAAGGTCAATCACCCGGTTCAAAAACAAGATACGTTTGTTTAAAGAATCCATCAGAACAAATTCCGTATCCGGAAATGCAATTTTAAGAGGAATTCCCGGAAACCCTGCTCCTGTTCCCAAGTCCAACACCTTTTTCCCGGCAATCTCTCGCATGGTCTGTGCTAAAAACAAACTGTCCAAAAAGTGTTTTGTTAAAACCTCTTCGTATTCTGTAATCGCAGTCAAATTCATAACCTCATTTTGCGTCACCAAGTAATCGTAATAGGCCTCGAACTGCTGTTGCTGTTTCTCGCTTAATACGATTCCGATTTTTTCCGCACCTTTTACAAGTATCGAATTATCCCGCATGTTTTCTCCTTCTTTTCCCATTCTGCTTTTACTCACAAAAATATTGATTTTCTAAGGTCTTCAATACACGAACCGTATCTCCCTTATCTTCCGAGATATACCAATAATACCGAGATATCTGCCGGAGACACACCCGAAATACGGGATGCCTGTCCCACATTTTCCGGACGTACCTGCTTTAACTTCTGTCTCGCTTCAATTCGTATGGACGGAATCGCATCATAATCGATATCCGCCGGAATCCGCTTGTGTTCCATTTTCTTAAATTGGGCTACCTGACTCATCTGTCGGCGAATATATCCCTCGTACTTTAACTCAATCTCCACCTGCTCCGTTACGTCGGACGGAAGATCCGGACGGTTTTTATCAATCGGTGCCAACATATCATACGTAAGCTCCGGTCTTGTAATCAATTCTGCTAAAGTGCTGCCGGACTTTAACGGTGTACTCCCAAGAGCAGTCAAAAGCTCTTGTACCTGTTCCGTTCCGCCGATCGTCTGTTCCTTTGCACGAATCATCTCCGCTGCAATCTGTTCTTGTTTCTTTAAAAGCTTTTGATACCGCTCCTCCGAAATCAAGCCCACTTCATAACCATATTTTGTTAAACGTAAATCCGCATTATCCTGACGTAAAATCAAACGATATTCCGCACGGGACGTCATCATCCGATACGGCTCATGGGTTTCTTTTGTTACCAGATCATCAATCAGTACACCGATATACGCTTCGGAACGGTCCAAAATCAAAGGCTCCTTTCCTTGCAATTTCCGTGCTGCATTAATTCCGGCGATTAAACCTTGCGCTGCCGCCTCTTCATAACCGGAACTACCGTTAAATTGTCCTCCGCTGAATAAACCGCTTATTTTCTTAAATTCCAAACTGGCCTTTAACTGCATCGGATTGATGCAATCATACTCAATGGCATATGCATTTCTTACAATCTGTGCATGTTCCATCCCTTTTACGGAACGATACATTGCCACTTGAACATCCTCCGGCAAGGAACTGGACATACCTGCAATATACATTTCATTGGTATAATTTCCCTCCGGTTCAATAAAAATCTGATGTCGCTCCTTGTCCGCAAACTTCATTACTTTGTCCTCAATGGACGGACAATACCTTGGACCGGTTCCGTGAATTACACCGGAATACAACGGAGAACGATCAATGTTCTTTTTAATAATATCATGTGTTTCTTCATTTGTATAGGCTAACCAGCAAGAAACCTGAGGTTTTGTAAAAGAATCCGGATCTGTAGTAAAGGAAAACGGTACTACCTTCTCATCACCGAACTGTTCCTCCATAACAGAAAAATCGATGGAACGCTTATCAATCCGCGCCGGAGTACCGGTTTTGAACCGATACATTTCAATTCCGTGGGCAATGAGACTATCTGTCAAATGATTAGCAGCCGGCAAACCGTTGGGTCCGGTATAGTTACTGACTTCACCGTAAATACAGCGTGCCTTTAAATAAGTTCCGGTACAGAGAATCGCCGCACGGCACGGATAAATCGCACCGGATGCTGTTTTTACTCCGGTAATGCAATTGTTTTCCGTAATAATTTCCGCTACCTCTGCCTGTTTGATTACCAGGTTCTCCGTGTTTTCCAAAACCCGTCGCATCTCACGGGAATAATCCTGCTTATCCGCCTGGGCACGTAAGGAATGAACTGCAGGTCCTTTGGATTTATTTAACATTTTGGACTGGATATAGGTCTTATCGATATTTTTTCCCATTTCTCCCCCAAGGGCATCGATTTCTCTTACAAGATGACCCTTTGAAGTCCCGCCGATATTCGGATTACACGGCATCAGTGCAATACTGTCCGTACTTACCGTAAATAAAACCGTATGAAAAGAAAGTCTCGCACACGCCAGAGCCGCTTCACAGCCGGCATGTCCTGCGCCGACCACCGCAATATCATAGCTTTCATAAACCTGATCCATACTGTTCTCCTTAATCTCTACCTCTATTTTCCCATACAAAACTCCCGGAAGATAGTGTTCACCAAATCTTCATCCACCGATTCTCCGGTAATCTCTCCGAGACTTTCATACCCTTGCATCAAATCAATGGAATAAAAATCTTCCGGCATATCCGCTTCAATGCTTTCCAACACTTTTCCCATGGCATCATAAGCATTTTGCAGGGATTGTTTCTGACGCTCTCCCGTAATGTATAAATCTTCATTATAGGACAACTCTTTTCTGAAAAACATAGCTTCAATGGTATCATACAATGCGTCCAACCCTTCTTCTTTCTTGGCAGAAATACAAAGCACCTTTTGTTTGGTCAGTTTTTCCAAAGCAGAAGGATCCGGAATATCACATAAATCAATTTTATTTAGTAAAATAATTGCTTTCTTGTTTACAATCAGAGAAAGAAGCTCTTTCTCCTCCTCCGTAATCTCAGCCGTTGCATCCGCAATATATAAAATTAAATCCGCTTCTTCGGCCGCTTTTTTTGCTTTCTCCACACCGATTTTTTCCACCATATCCTCCGTAGAACGGATTCCTGCGGTATCAATTAAAGAAAGAGCGATTCCGCGAACCGTTACCAATTCCTCAATGGTATCTCTTGTGGTTCCCGCAATATCGGTTACAATTGCCCGTTCTTCTCCCGCAAACAAATTTAATAAAGAAGATTTTCCGACATTCGGTCTTCCTAAAATTACGGTACGTATTCCTTCTTTTAACATACGTCCGTTTTCCGCAGACGAGATTAACCGGAAAAGCCGTTCTCTGATTTCTATTATACTCGTCTTTAACTCATTTGTAAAACCGTCTAAAGAAATATGCTCCGGATCATCTAACGCAGCTTCGATAAATGCAGTATGATGTATCATCTTTTCCCGTAACTCCGAGATTTCCTTTAATACATTTCCCTGTAACTGTGCCATGGAATTTTTAAGAGCCAAATCACTTTTTGCGCGAATGACTTCCATAACTGCTTCCGCTTTTGATAAATCAATCCGACCGTTTAAAAAGGCGCGCTTTGTAAATTCCCCCGCCTCTGCCAAACGAACCCCTTGCTTTAACACAGTCTTTAATACCTTTTTTGTTACAAGACTACCTCCGTGACAATTAATTTCCGCCACATCTTCCGCCGTATACGTATGAGGAGCCCGCATAACAGAAACCAAAACTTCATCTACAATTTCTTCTCCATCCGTAATAAAACCGTAATGTATCGTATGGGTTTTCTGCTCCGATATTTTTTTTCCGGATTTTTTCCCCCGGAAAATCCGGTCCATCACCTGAAATGTTTCGGGACCGCTGACACGAATAATACTGATTCCGGAATTGCTTAATCCTGTTGAAATTGCAGCGATTGTATCTACCATGGTACTCCTTTCCGACGTTTCCGTCTCAATAAAGTTCGAAAGGGTGTCAAACGAGACACCCTTTTCGTATGATTCTTTCCTTTATCTTTTTATCAATTTCCCGATACAAAATTACTCTGCATCATCCGTCGGTGTTACTTCTGTGGAAACGCCTGTTTCTACGGAAGAATCCTTACGGTCATACTTCCGATATCCGTTTCTGTAACCACCTTTGCTGTAACCGCCACGATTGTTACCGTAACTGCTCTTTCCGTAATATCTTTCATTGCTGAAATCTCTTACACCTTTTTTCAAAGAAACGATAACTTTACGGTACGGTTCCTCGCCTTCACTGTGAGTCTCTACAAACTTGTTATTCTGAAGTACAGAATGAATAATACGTCTTTCATACGGATTCATCGGTTCAAGGGCAACGGAGTGTCTTGTTCTTCTCACCTTATTTGCAATATTCTTAGCAAGATTTTCAAGAGTTTCTTTTCTTCTCTCACGATAATTTTCGGTATCTAACTTTACCTTAATATAAGTATCGCTGTCCTTGTTTGCCACAAGACTTACAAGATACTGTAAAGAATCCAGAGTCTGGCCGCGCTTACCGATTAACATACCCATATCGTCACCGGTAAGATTAATATTCATTACCTTTTCTTCCTCGTCAAAGTTAATCTCAGCTTCAGCTTTTACGCCCATTGCTTCAAATACCTTAGAAAGGAAAGTTTCTACTGCCGGTTTTTCTTCTTCTTTTATTCTTGCGCGAACTTTTGCCGGCTTCTTATTTAATCCCAAAAATCCTGAAGATTCTTTTTCGATTACTTCATATTCCATACTTTCGGTAGAAACACCAAGCTTAATTCCTGCTTCTATAATCGCATCATCTACCGTTTTTGCGGTAACTTCAATCCATTCGTTCATCACAAACCTCCTAAATACATCCCTTCTTACTTCTGGTTACGGTTTTTCAAAATATTTGCGTAGCTCGAGATGCTACCGGAAACCGGAACCTCTGTCTTCTCCTCATTCGTACTTTCTTCTGCCCCATTTGCAGAAGTACTGTCTGTATCATATTTTTTACCGGAAAGATTTGCATAATCCTTAGTAGACTTTATTTCCTCTACTTCAATGGATTTGGTAGAAGTTTTTGCTACCTGTGCCATCTTATTTCCGGAATCGATTCCCATTTTCTTTAATTTTTTTGCACGCTTTGCCTGATTTTTTTCAATCAGTTCCTCAACCGTAATCTTATCCATATAACGATTAATGAAAATCTGCTGTACAATCTGTACCAAAGAACTGATAATCCAGTACAGACCTGCACCGATCGGCATCATAAAACAGATAAAACCGGACATAATCGGTAAGAAAATATTCATGGACTTCATACCGGCCATAGCAGGCTCTTCTTTTCCGTCCTTTTTATTACTTGCCGTAGTCAGTTTAGACTGTAAAAATTGTAATGCAGCAGATAAAATCGGAACCAACACACCAATGGAAAGATAATTTCCGTTCATCACCGGATTATTTAAGACATTCAATCCGCCTATAAACTTATGAACGTGAATAATCGGTTCGGAATACTGTTTCAGCTGGGTGGAAATCGACGGAAATGCCGCAAACAAAGTAGCCCAAGTATCCTCGTTACACTTTGATAAAACATCGATTACATTCTTTTCTGTTAAAACACCTACATCGTATCCTACAAACTTTTCTACCGGAACACCTGCTAAAGATGCATCCTTTACAAAGTTTGCCAGGGTCTCCGCATATCCTTCCACGCCCTGAATTGCATTTGCAGCAAGCTTATACATATCGTAAACATCGTTAATATAAGCAGGAATTGCGTAAATAACACGGTATAAAGCAAACAGAATCGGCAGGGAAATTAAAAGAGTCAGGCATCCTACCATTGGATTTGTACCGTACTTATCGTAAATCGCCTGGGTTTCCATTTGCATTTTTCTACGGGAAGCTTCGTCTGTTTTTCCCTTATATTTTTCATTGATTGCCGTTAACTCCGGACTCATCTGCGCAGAAAGCTTTGTAGACTTCTGCTGCTTGATGGTAAGCGGAAGCATTAACATTTTTACAATGATTGTGAACAAAATAATACAAAGTGCGATATTTGCAATACCGATACCGTTTACATTATCGGTAAACAAAGCAAGAAATTCATAAATTCCGTTTAAAATCCATCCCAAAACTCTGGAAATCGGTCCCATAAGCAAACCGTCTTCTTTTGTTAAAAACACGAGATCCAACAAATTCTTAATCCTCCTAACTCACAATTACGGAACCGGGTCGTAGCCACCCGCACAAAACGGGTGACAACGGAGTATTCTTTTGATTGCAAGCAGGGAACCTTTTACGGCACCGTATTTTTCCAGTGCTTCCAAGGCATACTCCGAACAGGTAGGTATAAACCTGCAAGAGGAACCTCCCTTATAAGGTGATATATTTTTTTGATAAAAACGAACTGCTGCGATTAATATCTTTTTCAATCCGATCCCTCACACAGTATCCGATGCAACTTGGCAAGATGCATCATCGCACTGTTTATTTCAAAATAATTTCTACCTTTTGCTCCCTGTCTGGCAACTACAACCATGTCCCAACCACTATGGAACTTACTCTCACTTAATCGGTAACTTTCTCTTATTAATCTCGCGATTCTGTGTCTGACTACACTGTTTCCGATTTTTTTACTTACCGATATACCGATTCTTCCGGTTTCTGATTCACTCTTTTTTACGTACATCACCAAATACTTATTGGCGTAAGATTTACCCTGTTGGTAAACCATCTTAAAATCTTCGTTCTTCTTAATCGAATTTACCACTTTTTCCTCCTAAAAGGATAAAGAAGAGGTAAGAGAAAAGGTCACATAATATGCGACCTATGCAGATAATTTATGTCTACCCTTTGCTCTTCTTCTGGCTAACACCTTTCTACCGTTTGCAGTGCTCATTCTGGAACGGAAGCCATGTACCTTAGATCTCTGTCTCTTCTTCGGCTGGAATGTCATCTTCATATTTTTCACACCTCGCTTTCTGATTGCTGTTCTATCTTTTCTGCGTGCAAAAACGCAAACTACAGCATTTTACCTAATTAGCATTTCTATTATAGTAGGAAACTTGTCTTTCGTCAAGTAAAATTTATTTTTTTCTTTATTTTCTTTCAAAAAAGACTTTCCTATTTTCTTACTTTTTGATATAATAGAAGATAGTGGATTTATAGGCTTTATAAAGCGTTATTTTCCTATTTAACGGCTATTTTAAGAAGGGGTAATACAAAATGGATATTAAAACGATAAAAAACAAATGGACGGAAATTTTAGAATACATGAAAACCGAGTTTATTATTCCGGATGCTGTTTATAAAACTTGGCTTTCTCCTATGTATCCATTTGCCTTAAAAGGAAATCACCTTATTATTAATTTTACGGATAAACAACTGGGAATGATGGGAATTGATTTTATTAAGAAAAAGTACCTTCGTTATTTAGAAACTTCCATCGAGACCATTTTAAATGAATCCTACGAAATTGAGTTAGTTTTATCCGACGATACCTCAGAAGATGATACCGCGAATTCCTTTGAATCCATTAAAAAAAGGAATGAAAGTTACGATACTTTAAACCCGAAATACACTTTTGATACTTTTGTGGTAGGGAAAAGCAACCATATGGCGCATGCCGCTTCCGTTGCGGTTGCCGCTTCTCCGGGTGAAGCTTACAATCCGCTTTTTCTTTACAGCGGACCGGGTCTCGGTAAGACCCATTTAATGCAATCCATTGCACATGACATTTTAGACCGGAATGAGAATGCATTGATTCGTTATGTTACCAGTGAAAAATTTACAAACGAGTTGATTGAATCCATTCGGAATAACAGAACCTCCGATTTTCGTGAGAAATATCGTAACGTTGATATGTTATTAATTGATGACATCCAATTTATCATAGGAAAAGAAAGTACACAGGAAGAATTCTTCCATACTTTCAATACGTTATATGATTCAAAAAAACATATTGTCATTTCCAGTGATAAACCGCCGAAGGATATTGCCACATTGGAAGAACGTCTTCGTTCCCGTTTCGAAATGGGATTGATTGTGGATATCGGAAATCCGGATTACGAAACCCGTATGGCAATCTTAAGTAAGAAAAACGAAACCGACAATCTTGGAATTCATAATGAAATCTTAGCTTATTTTGCGGAAAATATTAAATCAAATATCCGTGAATTGGAAGGAGCCTTAAATAAACTGGTTGCTCTTTCCAGACTAAAAAAGCAACCGATTACAATGGAACTGGCACAGGAAGCATTAAAGGATTATATTTCCGCCGACAACCACAAAACAATTACCGTCAGCTATATTGTAGATATTGTTTCCGAACACCTCGGTGTTTCTTCTTCCGATATCTATTCAAAAAAGAGAAGCAGTGATATTGCCAATGCAAGACAGATTGTAATGTACCTGGCAACAAAACTTACCACACTCTCTACCACAGACATCGGAAAACAATTAAGTAATCGTGACCATTCTACCGTAATTCATGGTCGTGATAAAATTGAGGAAGACTTAAAGTTAAATCCTCAACTTCAAAATACGATTGATGTTTTATTAAAGAAAATCAATCCGTAATATAAAACACTATTATAATAGGAAGAAACTCGTTTTTGTTATCCATAATTGTCTTGTGTATAACCTGTGATAACATGTGAATAGATGTGGATAAACATAATTTTTATTTTAATTTAATACTTTACTCTATTAAATTATCCACAGATCACCAACAGCTTGTCCGACTTCATATTCACGCTTTACTTTAAGTTAAAGTTCAATGATTTCAATGGGTTACCGGCTTATTCACATTATACACTTTACCTATTACTTAGTCTAAAATATTATATATAATATATACCTAAAAAAGCACCTCGAAAGGAGATATTCACTTTATGAAAATCACATGTCAAAAATCCGATTTATTAAGCAGTGTTAATATTGCGCTCAGAGCTGTTCCAGCAAAATCTACCATGCCTATTCTGGAATGTATTGCAATTGATGTAACAGACAGCTTTATAAAGTTTACGACAAATGATATGGAACTTGGTATCGAGACCATTGTAAAAGGTGATGTTTTGGAGACCGGTAGTATTGCAATTAATGCAAAGATTTTATCCGATATTATCCGTAAGCTTCCGGACAGTGAAATTTGTATTGAAACCGATGCAAAATATATGGTAACGATTACCTGCGGTAAGTCCAAGTTTTCCATTCCGGGTAAGGTAAGTGATGAGTTTCCTTCTCTTCCGGTGATTGAAAAAAGAGAAGCAATGGTACTTTCCCAGTTTACTTTAAAAGACTTGATTCGCCAGACCGTATTTTCCATTTCCGATAGTGAAAACAATAAAATTATGACCGGTGAATTATTTGAAGTGGAAGACAATAAGCTTAGGGTTGTTTCCTTAGACGGTCACCGTATTTCCGTACGTCGCATTGAATTAAAGGACGGTTTCAAAAATACGAAGGTAATTGTTCCGGGTAAGACATTAATCGAAATCAGCAAGATTTTATCCGGTGAGATTTCTGACGAAGTTCGTATTTATTTTACCGATAAGCATATTATTTTTGAATTTGATGATACCATGGTGCTTTCCAGATTAATTGAAGGTGAGTATTATAAGATAAATCAAATGCTTTCCGGTGATTATGATACAAAGATTACGGTAAATAAAAAGGAATTCTTGGATAGTATCGATCGTGCGACGTTACTTGTAAAAGAATCTGAGAAGAAACCGATTATTATCGGTGTCAAGGATGGCGAGATGGAACTTGAAATGACCTCCAACATCGGTTCCATGGATGAAAGCATTGATATTGAAAAAGAAGGTAGCGATATTTTAATCGGATTTAATCCGAAATTCTTAATGGATGCCCTTCGCGTAATTGATGAAGAAGAGGTTACGATTTACATGACAAATCCAAAAGCACCTTGTTTTATTAAGGATAAGGAAGAGTCTTACATCTATTTGATTTTGCCGGTAAACTTTAATGCCGCTGCAAGATAGAAGCA
The DNA here is from genome assembly GCA_017503735.1 of Lachnospiraceae bacterium. Classification (GTDB taxonomy): domain Bacteria; phylum Bacillota; class Clostridia; order Lachnospirales; family Lachnospiraceae; genus SIG307. The sequence goes on along the minus strand of JAFVSN010000051.1, from coordinate 8,112 downwards.
GGAGTTTGTATGGAAGAAATTAAGTTAAGAGATGAGTTTATTAAGTTGGGACAGGCAATCAAAGCCGCAAACCTGGTAGAATCCGGTGCGGAAGCAAAGGAAGTGATTCAGGAAGGTTATGTAAAGGTAAACGGTGAAGTTTGTACCCAACGGGGTAAAAAGTTAGTTGCGGGAGACATTGTGTCTTTTGAAGGAAACGAAATTAAAATTGTAGGATAGTTGGTGCTGTATTGAAAATTAATCAATTGGAATTAAGCGAGTTTCGTAATTATGAAACGTTATCTGTACAATTTAATGAAGCAATCAATATCTTATACGGGGATAATGCCCAGGGAAAGACAAATGTACTGGAAGCAATTTATTTGTGCGGTACTACAAAGTCTCACAAAGGCAGCAAAGACAAAGAAATGATTCGTCTTTCTTCCGAAGAGTCCCACATCCGGATGCAGATTGAAAAAGCAGGGATTCCTCACCGGATTGATATGCATCTTCGGAAAAACAAGGCAAAGGGTGTTGCCATAGACGGTGTGCCGATTAAACGTTCTTCGGAGTTACTTGGGTTATTACATATTGTATTCTTCTCCCCGGAAGATCTCAGTATGATAAAGAATGGTCCGGGGGAACGGCGTAGATTTATTGATTTGGAACTTTGCCAATTGGATCTGTCCTATTTACATCATTTGAGTAATTATAACAAAGCGGTAAATCAGCGGAATAATTTGTTAAAACAAATCGGGTTTCACAAAGATTTGCGGGATACGGTAGAAGTGTGGGATATGCAGTTAGTGGAACACGGAGCCGTTGTGATTGATACAAGAAAACGTTTTGTAGACGAATTAAACGAACTACTTCCACAGATTCATGCAAAGCTTTCCGGCGGAAAGGAAGAATTGTTTGCACGGTATGAACCAAATGTATCAAAGGAAGAATTCGGACAGAAGCTGGCTTTGAATTTTGACAGAGATTTAGCTTTAAAAGTCACAGGAAACGGTCCTCACAGAGATGATATCAGTTTTTATGTAGGGGATAAAAACTTAAAGTTATTCGGTTCTCAGGGACAACAGCGAACCGCTGCTTTATCTTTAAAGTTAGCGGAAATCGAACTGGTCCGTAAGAAAATAAAAGAAAGTCCGATCCTTTTATTGGATGATGTACTATCAGAACTTGATCGCAACAGACAAACTTATTTGCTTCAAAGTATTACGGATTTGCAAACAATTATAACTTGTACGGGATTGGAAGAATTTGTGGACAGTGAAAGAAAACGTCATAAGATTTTCCATGTAACAGACGGCGTGTTAAGCGAAACATAATAAAAAAGTAATGTAAAACAAGAACTATAACTGTAAGAAGAAAGAAAAGAAACGAGGAGGCTTACATGAGTAAAGAATATGGAGCAGACCAGATACAAATTTTAGAGGGACTGGAAGCGGTTCGGAAAAGACCGGGTATGTACATCGGAAGTACATCCGTGCGCGGTCTTCATCACCTTGTATATGAGATTGTAGACAATGCAGTGGATGAAGCGTTGGCAGGATATTGTACGGAGATCGATGTATCGATTAATCCGGATAATTCCATTACCGTTGTGGATAACGGCCGTGGTGTTCCGGTAGAATTGAATGAGAAAAAAGGAATTTCTACCGTAGAGGTAGTTTATACCATTTTGCATGCCGGTGGAAAATTCGGTGGCGGAGCTTATAAAGTATCCGGTGGTCTTCACGGTGTAGGTGCTTCTGTTGTAAATGCACTTTCAAAGAAAATGGAAGTTAAAGTTGAGCAAAACGGTCATATTCATCGTCAATGTTATGAAAAGGGAAAGCCGGTGACTCCACTTGAAATTATCGGTGATTCCGACAGAACCGGTACTACGGTTACCTTCCTTCCGGACGATACAATTTTCGAAGAAACCGTATTTGATTTCGATACTTTAAAAAGCCGCCTGCGTGAAATGGCATTTCTTACAAAGGGAATTAAAATTATTCTCCGGGATAAAAGAGAAGAGGAAGAAAAGGTTAGAGAGTTTTATTATGAAGGCGGTATCCGGGAGTATGTAGATTATCTGAATAAGAGCAAAGCGGTTTTATATCCGACGGTTATTTATTGTGAAGGTACGGTAAACGATGTTTATGTTGAGGTAGCTATGCAGCATAACGACGGCTATAACGAAGGATGCTACAGCTTTGTAAATAATATTACCACACCGGAGGGCGGTACACATCTTGCAGGTTTTAAGAATGCACTTACGAAAACATTCAATGATTATGCAAGAGCACAAAAGTATTTAAAGGAGAATGAACAGAATCTCACCGGTGAGGATATCAGAGAAGGCTTAACTGCAATTATCAGTGTAAAGCTTGGCGAGCCGCAGTTTGAAGGACAGACAAAGCAGAAGCTGGGTAACAGTGAAGCAAGAGGCGCGGTGGATTCCATTGTTAGCGAACAGTTAACATACTTTTTGGAACAGAATCCGGCTGTAGCAAAAATGATTTGTGAAAAAGCGGTTTTAGCACAGCGTGCAAGAGATGCTGCCCGGAAAGCAAGAGATTTAACCAGAAGAAAGAATGCATTAGACGGTATGAGTCTTCCGGGTAAGCTGGCGGATTGTTCCGACAGAGACCCGAAGAATTGTGAGATTTATCTGGTAGAGGGTGACTCTGCAGGCGGTTCCGCAAAAACAGCCCGTTCCCGTGCAACCCAGGCAATCCTTCCGCTTCGAGGTAAGATTTTAAATGTAGAAAAGGCACGTCTTGACCGTATTTTAAGCAGTCAGGAAATCAGAGCCATGATTACCGCTTTCGGTACCGGTATTTCCGAGGACTTTGATATCAGTAAGCTTCGTTATCATAAGATTATCATTATGACCGATGCGGATGTAGACGGTGCACATATCGATACTTTATTGTTAACGTTCCTTTATCGTTTTATGCCGGAATTGATTAAACAAGGTTATGTTTATCTTGCAACACCTCCGTTATATAAAATCGAAAAGAACAAGAAGGTATGGTATGCATATAGTGACGAAGAATTAAATTCGATTTTAACGGAAATCGGACGTGACCAAAATAACAAGATTCAACGTTACAAAGGACTTGGTGAGATGGACCCGGAGCAGCTTTGGGAAACCACTATGGACCCGGAAAAGCGTATTTTAAAGAAGGTTTGCATGAACGACGATGCAATGTCGGAGCTTGATCTGACCTTTACTGTATTAATGGGTGATAATGTAGAGCCGCGTCGTGAATTTATCGAGAAGAACGCGAAGTTTGTAAAAGATTTGGATAAGTACTGTTAAGGCGCGGCAACAAAAGCTTGCTGTAATCTCAGGAGGTAAAGATGGACGAACATATCTTTGATAAGATACAAGAAGTTGATCTTCAAAAAACGATGGAGACATCCTATGTAAATTATGCGATGTCGGTCATTGCATCCCGTGCCCTGCCGGATGCAAGAGATGGTTTAAAACCGGTACAAAGACGTATTTTATACGCAATGATTGAATTAAATAACGGTCCTGACAAGCCGCACAGAAAATGTGCCCGTATTGTCGGTGATACCATGGGTAAATATCATCCGCACGGTGACAGCTCCATTTACGGTGCTTTGGTTAATCTTGCCCAGGAATGGTCTACCCGTTATCCGCTTGTTGACGGTCACGGTAACTTCGGTTCTGTGGACGGCGACGGTGCGGCTGCAATGCGATATACGGAGGCAAGACTCAGCAAGATTTCCATGGAAATGCTCTCTGATATTAATAAAGATACCGTGGATTTTGATCCGAACTTTGATGAGACAGAAAAGGAACCGGCAATTTTGCCGGCACGTTTTCCGAATCTTTTGGTAAACGGTACCACAGGTATTGCGGTTGGTATGGCAACCAATATCCCGCCGCACAATTTGAGGGAAACCATCGGTGCGGTAGTACGTATTATTGATAATAAGATTGAAGAAAAAGAAACGACCATTGAAGAGTTACTGGAAATTGTAAAGGGTCCGGACTTTCCGACGGGTGCCATGATTTTAGGTACCAGAGGAATCAATGAAGCATACCGCACCGGCCGGGGTAAGATTAAGGTACGTGCGGTAACGGATATCGAGACGCTTCCGAACGGAAAGAACAGTATTATTGTTACGGAGCTTCCGTATATGGTAAACAAGGCTCGTTTGATTGAAAAAATTGCCGAACTTGTCCGAGATAAGAAAATTGATGGTATTACCATGGTGCGTGATGAGTCCGACCGTGAAGGTATGCGGATTTGTATCGAACTTCGCCGTGATGTAAACGCAAATGTAATTTTAAATCAGTTATATAAACATACCCAGTTGCAGGACACCTTTGGCGTGATTATGCTTGCACTGGTAGACGGAGAACCGAAGGTGCTTTCTTTACCGGAAGCTTTAAACGTATACTTAAAGCATCAGGAAGAAGTAGTTACCCGTCGTACCCGTTATGATTTAAATAAAGCAGAAGAGCGTGCTCATATTTTAAAGGGTTTGCTCATTGCACTTGACCATATCGATGAGGTAATTAAGATTATTCGCGGTTCCAGAAACGGTCAGGAAGCAAAGGAAAAGTTAATTGAGCGTTTCGGTCTGGATGATGTACAGGCTCAGGCGATTATTGATATGCGTCTCCGTGCTCTTACCGGTTTGGAAAGAGAAAAGATTGAGCAGGAGTACGCAGAATTGATGGAAAAGATTGCAGAGTTTAAAGCAATTCTTGCGGACGAGAAGTTACTTTTAGGGGTAATCCGTAAGGAGATTATGGAGATTTCCGATAAATACGGTGATGACCGCAGAACCTCCATCGGTTTTGATGAAGATGACTTTACGGATGAAGACCTGATTCCGAATGAGCTTACCGTGATTGCCATGACAAAGCTTGGCTATATCAAGCGTATGACCATTGATAACTTTAAGAGTCAGCATCGCGGCGGTAAGGGTATTAAGGGTATGCAGACCATTGAGGATGATTATATCGAAGAACTGTTTATGACAAAGACCCACCATCATATTATGTTCTTTACCAATAAGGGTCGTGTATATCGTATCAAGGGATATGAGATTCCGGAGGCCAGCCGTACGGCAAGAGGTACCGCGATTATTAACCTGTTGCAGTTGCAGCCGGAGGAAAAGGTAACCGCGATTATTACATTAAAGGAATTTGACGATGAACGTTACCTGTTTATGACTACAAAGTCCGGTATTGTAAAGAAGACAAAGGTAAAAGAATACATTAATATTCGTAAGACCGGTTTGGTAGCGATTAATCTGCGTGAGGATGATGAACTCATTGAAGTAAAAGCCACCAACGGAGAAAAGGATATTATTCTTGTAACGAAGTACGGTATGTGTATCCGTTTCAATGAAAGAGATGTGCGTTCCACCGGACGTGCTTCCATGGGTGTCATCGGTATGACACTGGATGACGGGGATGAAGTCGTTGCAATGCAAATGAATACCCAGGGCGAACATTTGCTTACGGTGTCTGAAAACGGTTACGGAAAACGTACGGAAATGGATGAGTTTAAGGTACAGCACCGTGGCGGTAAGGGTGTGAAGTGCTATAATATCATGGAAAAGACCGGTAACTTAGTCGGTGCCAAGGCAGTCACTCCGGGTCTGGAAATCATGATTATTACCAATGCCGGTATTATTATCCGTATTACTGTGGATGATATCAGTATTCTCGGACGTATTACTTCCGGTGTAAAATTGATTAATATGGATACCGAAAAGGATATTCATGTTGCAAGCTTTACAAAGGTAAAAGAAGCAGAAGGAGAAGCAGCGGTAGAACAGTTGGAACTGGATATGCAGGCAGAAAACGAAGCGGTTGTTGCAGAAGAAGAGACTGAAGAAGGACAAGAAGAGTAGAATCTGCGAAAAACTGTAACGGGAAGTTTTTAAGATTTTCTTTTACAAAAGAAAGCCGTCGTGAGGAGAAAATGCATTCCTTACGGCGGCTTTTATATGTAATATGTAAAAAAGACAGGAGGCTTCTATGAGAAAAGTACAAACGGACTTAATAAAAGATGCCATAAAGGAAATGTGTATCGAAGCGAATCTTTTGTTGTCCCCGGATGTGGAAAGCAGAATAGAAGAAGCGGAACGGGAAGAAACAAAAGAATTAGGAAAAAAGATTTTGTCCCAGCTAAAGGAAAATATGGCAATTGCCAAGGAAGAAAGTATTCCGATTTGTCAGGATACGGGTATGGCAATTATCTTTCTGGAAATCGGCCAGGAAGTATATTTGGAAGGACAATATCTGGAAGATGCCGTAAATCAGGGTGTCCGGGAAGGATACACAGAAGGGTTTTTAAGAAAATCGGTTGTGGGAGATCCGTTGTTACGAGTGAATACCAAGGATAATACACCGGCGGTAATTCATACAATGATTGTTCCGGGAGAAAAAGTGAAGATTACGGTTGCGCCAAAGGGCTTCGGAAGCGAGAATATGAGCCGGGTTTGTATGTTAAAGCCGGCAGACGGAGAAGAAGGAGTGAAGGAAGCAGTACTGGAAACGGTTCGTCTGGCGGGACCGAATGCCTGTCCACCTATGGTTGTGGGTGTGGGAATCGGAGGAAGTTTTGAAAAATGTGCCCTGCTTGCTAAAAAAGCATTGACCCGGGATTTGGATATTCGTTCCGAATTGCCTCATATTCGTGCAATGGAGGAAGAGCTTTTACAAAAAATCAATGCGCTGAATATCGGTCCGGGAGGATTGGGCGGTAACACAACTGCATTGGGAGTAAATATCGAAACCTATCCGACGCATATTGCGGGATTACCGGTGGCAATCAATATTTGTTGTCATGTGAATCGACATGCAGTACGGGAGATATAAGGGAACAATATGTTCAAATAATAGGGTAACATATGGAAAAACAAAGGTTTCCGGTGGATAAGTAAGAGTAAATTAACATATTGCTTGTGGATAAGTGAAAAAATAGTGGATAAGTATAGGCACAAAGACCTAATATTATGGAAAAACCACATATAATAGGAAGAATATAGAAAGAAACGAAAGCAAGAGCGACAGAAAAAGAAAGAAAGGAAGCGATAGGATGGAGAAACAATTACAGACTCCGCTTACAAAAGAAAAGGCAAAAGCATTTACGGCGGGAGATTATGTATATATCACCGGAACGATTTATTCTGCCAGGGATGCGGCTCATAAACGGTTGACGGAAACTTTGGCAAAGGGAGAGAAGCTTCCCCTGCCGTTAGAGAACGAGATTATTTATTATCTCGGACCGACGCCTGCAAGACCGGGACAGGTAATCGGTTCTGCCGGACCGACAACTTCCAGTCGGATGGATAAGTATGCTCCCGCATTATTGGATCTGGGACAAACCGGTATGATCGGAAAAGGCAGACGGTCCGAAGAAGTGATTGCTTCCATGAAAAAAAACAGTGCGGTATATTTTGCCGCAGTGGGAGGAGCCGGTGCCCTGCTTTCGAAATGCATTAAAAAAGCAGAAGTAATTGCATATGAGGATTTGGGAGCCGAGGCAATCTATAAATTAGAGGTAGAAAAGTTTCCAGTAATTGTGGTCATTGACAGTAAAGGAAATAATTTATACGAGATGTAGTGGTATCTTCTTATTATATAGAAGAAAAGGGAAAATTTAGTTTTGAGAAAATAAAAATAATCGTTGACATTCCGGGGAAACCTTGTTATAATGAACAATGCGCCGACAAAAACGGTGGATAACTGAATACCTTGGAAAGGCACTTCAGAAGTGGAGAAATACTCAAGAGGCTGAAGAGGCGCCCCTGCTAAGGGTGTAGGTCGGGCAACCGGCGCGAGGGTTCAAATCCCTCTTTCTCCGTTCCTTTTTAAGACAGATTTTTCAGAAATGAAAAAAGTTGAAAAAAGGTATTGACAGAGTAGCACTTCGGTGTTATACTGTGGAAGCTGTCAAAAACGAAGCGAAAGTCCTGAAAGTTTTGAAAAACAAGATTTTCAAAATAATTCAAAAAACCGCTTGACAAACACGGATGACTGTGGTAAACTGGTTAAGCTGTGTCGGTTAAAGGACAGCAAGATGAACCTTGATAATTAAACAGTAAGACAACCCTGAAAATTCATTTGAAATTTTCATTCTG
>JAFVSN010000050.1 GCA_017503735.1 Lachnospiraceae bacterium | reverse complement strand
TCGGAGAAGATGTAGATATCAGCTTCCTTGCCGTCACCTACCGGCTTGGAGTTTTTGTACATCTTTACATACTCATCGGACATATACTGGAAGTTAATCATCCAGTTGTATAAGAGGTTCTCTTCACCTTCCGGAATTAAGAGGTGAGCCTTTACCATGAATTCCTCGTCAAGACCTACGAAGCACTCTGCATGGTACATGGTCTTCCAACGGGTCTCGTATACAGCGTCCATAACTACCTTATCAAGCTTGGTATCATCTACGCCCGGCTCTCCCTTAATACGACGTGCGGTAGCGTAACGACCGGTAACAGCACCGTCGTTGAACAAAAGAACTTTTGCGTCCTTTTCAAGGCCGAACTCTTCACCTCTGTATACCGGCATATCGGTAACGATGGTTCCCGGAGAGTTCTTTGCAAGATCATAAGCTTCCTTTAAGGTATTTACCTTAACTACATTGTTGCCGTAAAAAGCGGCCTCGATGATGGAACGGGTTCTGGAAAAACCAACCTTTCCGGCACCGATTTCTTCGTGCTTGTAATAAGCCTTTGTTGACATGTGAAATCCTCCTGTCTTTGAAATAATATAGAAGTAATTTATAAAAAAATATAATTACCAAACGTACACCACGATAATTATATCGTGGGTACCTGTAAATGTCAAGGTAGGCGTTATTGATTTTCCAACGGTTCGGTATATTTTTATGAAAAAGTAACAAATTAGAAATCTATTTCTTTGGCAAGTATTGACAACATGTACAAAAAATACTAAAATGGAATTAGTCGCGGTAGGACTTTAGTCCTGTATTATTTGGAGGATAGAACTACTGCAGGACATCAGCCGGCAGCGAAGAAGCTGTCGAGGAAAGGAGAAGCAATGAAGAGCAGTAAAAAAGTAGCAAAAGCTGCCCTTGCCGGAGTGCTTGTTCTGGCAATGGGTGTTACGACCCTGTTTACCAATGCAGGAAGTTCTTATGCAGCCGGGGAGGCAAAGCTGAATAAGACCAGTTGTAACATTTTGACACAGCGTACCTTTGATTTTGATGTAACGGGAGCATCGAAGGACGCAGAGATCACTTGGGAAAGCAGTGATGAAAAGGTAGCATCGGTTGATGCAGACGGTGTTGTTACCGGTATTAAGAAGGGTGATGTAACCATTACCTGTAAGATTACGGCAGACGGTAAGACACAGAAGTTAAAAGCAAAAGTGCAGGTTTGCAAGCCTGCGGTAAAGGTTGATATTACCAGTAAGATTACGGAGTTAGAGTATAAGAAGACTTATAATTTGAGAACAGTGTTAACTCCGGGTTCTTCCAATGATGTGATTACCTGGACCTCCAGTGATCCGTCCGTAGCAAAGGTAGATGCAAAGGGTAAGGTAACCGCAGTGGATAACGGTACGGTTACGATTACCGCTACCGCCGGAAGCGGAAGAACGGATTCCATAGAGATTACGGTCTATGGTGCACCGGAACCGACCAAGGCACCTGATCCGACACCGGCACCGGGAGCTACGGCAGCACCGAAGCCGACCACAGCACCGAAGCCGACGTCTAAGCCGAAGCCAACCACAGCACCGAAGCAGACCGTGATTTTAGAGGAAAGCTTTGAGAAGGAGCTTGGCGATTGGGGTGGCCGTGGTGGCAGTGAAACCCTTACAATTAAGACTTCTGTAGCGTCTCCGGACGGAACAAAGTATGCTCAGGTAGCAGGAAGATCTCAGAACTGGCACGGCATGGCGATTAACTTAAATAAGAAGTTAGAGCTCGGCGGTGTGTATAATGTATCCGCATGGGTAAGACAGAATGAGGCAGACGGCGAAGTGCTTAAGGTAACCACCGAAAAGAACGGTGGTGCAGGTGATGCTCCGTATACGAATATCGGAACCGTTACCACTGCAAAGGGTGAATGGACCGAGATTACCGGGCAGATTGTAGTAGCGGAAGATACGACGAATCTTTTGTTCTACTTCGAGGCAGATAACCTGATTGATTTCATGGTAGATAAGGTTGTCATTAAGGAAGTATCCGGCGGTAGCGGATTGATTTACAAGCCGTTGCAGGTAGAAGGTGACGCAGTTAACTTTAAGACGGTAGATATGGGTTGCTACGGTTGGACGCCTGGAAACTTTGAGAAGACAGACAGCGGGGTAAAGGCCGGATTTACAAAACAATATGACGGCGTTGTATTCTTATTCCCTGAAGCGCTTACCATCGGAGATTTCTCCAAGATGTACATAAAGATGTCCACCACCGATAAGGTAGGTTTCCGTTTGATTGACGAGGCAGATCAGGAGATTGCATTCTGGTGGAATATGGGAACGAAGGATATGGAAACCATTGAGTTGGATTATAATAAGCTCGGATACAGTGCAAGCGATTCCATGAGTGCCGCTCAGCTTGCAAAGAAGGCAAAGGGTCTTGTAGTAATGACCACCAATGCGGCGTGTGATGCGGTAATCGAAAGCATCAGCCTTGTTCCGGCAAAATAAAAGGACTCGACAGAATATGAAGCAGTGTTTACCGGAAAACGGCGGAGGCATCGTTTTCCCGGTAAAATGAAAGGAGAACTATGAGAAAATTAGGTTTACGTGCGCTTGCCGGCGGCCTGGCTGTTATGATGGTAGCATCGGTTTTTGCTCCGGCACAGAAGGCAAACGCAGCAGATGTTTTACTGATAGCACCTGCTCCGACTGCAACCGCTTCTGAAAATACATTGTATGTAACAGAAGACATGGTGGATGAGGATGGTGAAATTGTAATCTCCGGCGGAAATTATGACCGCGTGGTGATTTCCAAGGAAGCAGCGGCAAAGGACATTTACTTTGACCAGGTAACCGTTGGAGAGCTGGTAGTAGAAAGCGGTAGCAATTCCAAGATTCAGCTTTGGGAAGTGGATGCGGAAAAGGTTACCGTACAGGAACCGGAGTTAGGGGAGCTTACCATAAAGGAGTTGCTTCCGTTATTATCCGACCCGGAGACTCAGCAGACTGCCATTAACCTGTACATGGAAAATCAGGCAAAGAACAAAAAGATTTTAAACACGGCTCCGAGCATCGTAACAAAGGGAGATGCAAAGGTAGATACCTTAGTGGTACGTGCAAATGCTACGTTGGAGCTGAAGGACGGCGGCGTTGACGAAGTTGCTTTGGAAGCCAGCGAAAAGATTGACCGCGCAAAGGTAACCCTTAAGAATTACAACGGAGATGTTTCTTATAAGGGCGGTGAAGCAAAGAACTCCATGACCTTAAAGAACGTGGATTCCCGTATTAATAAGCTTACGGTAGAAGAGTCCGGTGCAAGCAACAAGCTTACCGTAACCGCAAAGGATTCGGTTGTATTAAAGGCTGAGATTGCCGGTAATGCAGAGGTTTCCTTAAACGCACCGATGGGTACCGTTGAGGTAACGGAAGCTGCTACTGCGGCAAACGTAACTGTACTGGGTGTTGCGGACGAGATGATTGTTGCAGCAAACGACGCAAAGGTAGAAGTTGCTCCGTGCGGTAGCGTTACAGCAGCATCGGTTACCGGTAACAATGTAGACGTTGTCGGTGGCGGTGTACTGGTAGAGGTTGACATTACCGGTGAGGGCGCTTACGTATCCACTACCAATACCAAGGTAGAGGGTGTAAATACCTATATCCCGCCGGAACCGTATAAGAGACCGACGGCAGTGTTTACCGACATTGATTTGGTTGGTGGCGAAGGAGCTGTAGTAACCAAGAATGCGGACGGTTCTTCTACGGTTGTTTACACACCGACCTATAAGACTGCAAGCTTTGTGGTTCCGGAAAGTGTGGACAAGAATTTAATTGCTGCTGTTGATATTGAGCTGACCTATAACGGACAGTTCTGCGTGAAGCTTCCTGGAACGACCAAAGCAGATGATTATCCGGGTCATGGAACAACAGCTCCGAAAGACGGTACGTTTACCTATTCCTTTAGTTCCTCAAGAGATAAGCTGGCACAAATTGATTTCATGTGTCTGGAAGCTCCGATTGAGATAACGGTTAAGAAGATTACCTTCCAGTTATTGGATGAACCACGGGAAGAAGAACCTCTGGAAGTATCTGCACCGAAGGATTTGCCGGAAAACTATCTTGTATATAATGTGACAGATTTAGAAGCAGGTGGTTACGGCTACGACCCAGCAGATGCGGCATACGGCGGTAAAACATATACCTATAAGGGTCAGTATCAGGAAGTACAGTATGCGTTACCGGAAGCTCTGAATGTAAGTGATTACAGCAAGATGATTGTGACTATGTCCTATACCTCCGGAGAAATCGCATTTAAGCTTCTGAAAGAGCAAGAAGTAGACGGAGAAATGAAGGCAGTTCAGTTAAGTGATAAGAGTGTTTGGTACGGAAATAAAGCAGATGATACCAAGGATATCGAAGTGAGTCTTTCCGGCCTTACCGGAACCGCTACCCACGTTGGTTTGATGTCTGGCGGACCGTGCGATGCGACTGTATACAGAGTTGCATTTGTACCGAAGGCAGGTGGCGGAAATAATGACCAGGGCGGAGGTTCTCTCGCGGAAACAAAATCTTATGTGGCAGCGGATCTTTCTTATGCAGTACCGTCTTGGAATCAGGGAACAACTGCAACCGCTAATGATGATGGTTCTGTAACGATTGCTTATGCTGGAAATTATCATGAGACAAGATTCCAAATTCCAGGAGAGATTACTGCCGGTCAATATGAGAAGATTGTGGTAACTGCTTCAGGTTCTACTATCAATTCCGGAATAGAGTTATTAGATGCAGATGGTGCTGTAATTGCATTCTGGTGGGGAAAATCAGCAGTAAACGAGCAGGATCTCGAATTGACATACGATACGCTAGATTATTCTGCGGATAAAACTATGACAGAAGAGCAGTTGGCTAAAAAGATTGCATATGTAAGTTTTAAAAATGCAGTTGAGGGTCAGACCGGTGAAATAACTGTTCACAGCATTAAATTTGTTGGAACAGAACCGGAAGAAGGAACGATTAAGGAATTTTATATTGCACAGGATGCTGCGTTTACTGATAAGCCTGTAGGGGATGATGGTTATGGCAATATTAATGCAAGTGTGGCGGATGTATATTTAGATAGTGATAACTTCAAGAGAATGTTGCCGGATGCATTAAAGGCAGACGAAACCATTGCAAATAAGTTCACCACTCTTGAGGGAATCATAGAGATGGTAGATTACTTTGAGGTTGTGGTTACTTTAACGGAAGCAACCGCTGCTTCCGAGGATATCGCAGGTTATGCACCGCAGGCTCAGATATATATGCAGAGCTCTGACTGGTCTGCCGGAACTTTTGGTTCTGTACAAGGGAATGTTGGTCAGCCGTCTGAGGGTAATCCGACCACCGGAACATTTATACATTCCACAAGTTTGATTGAGGCATGGACTTCTCCGACTGTTGCGAAGATTGGTATTCAAATTTTCAATGCGTTGGATGGTACTACTGTATCCGGTACTTACAGCATCAAGGTTGTATTAAAGTAATTTGAATTAAATAGAACCGAATAAACCCAAAATCCCTGCAAGGCAATTGTCCTTGCAGGGATTTTTTAGGAGGACCTGTAAGGGGACTCTTACTTTTTTTGACAAGAACATAGTTAAAATTATATATAAAATTTTATGCGATATCTTGCATAAAATAATAGATGGTAGTATACTATATTATAGAAGGCATTTAAATATTAAAGGAGATGATTCGATGAGCTTAGCTTTTGCAGAGTTTGCGGACAAATTAGTTTCGGTTTCGGATTTTAGTCAGGGAAAAGCCGGAAAAATATTTAATGATGTTGCTGAGTTTAATAGAGAGTATATCGTTTTAAAAAACAATCAACCTACAGCAGTGGTGGTGTCTATTGAATCCTATAAGGAAACACAACAAAAGGTCGCACGTTTAGAAGCAATGCTGGAAAAATTGGAAAATATCAGATTGCTACAAATCGCAGAAGAGAGAAAAGATGCTCCGGTAACAGATTTCGATAAATTTGTTGCTGAGGAAGGTTTTTCGAAAGAGGAGCTGGAAAAACTGGCAGAATGCGTGGAGATTGAATGAAGCGATGGAAAATATGTATTGCGGACGAAGCAATCAAGGATTATAAAAAGCTGGATGGCTCGGTAAAAAAACAAGTACTTGCCGGTATTTATAAAGTAGCGGAAGCACCTTTACCGAGTCCTAACGGTTACGGAAAGCCGTTGGGGAATAAAAGAGATAATGATCTTACGGGGTTTTTTAAAATAAAGTATAAAGGGATAGGGATAAGAGTTGTATATTCTTTGGTGTTAAAGAGTAAAATCATGAATATAGTCGTTATATCAGAACGGGACGATAACTATTGTTATGAATTAGCATCGAGACTATATCAAATACATGGAGATAGGATATTTCAGGACATATTTCAGGAATTAACATAATCTAATGGTTTTTTCCACAAGAAAAGGGGCAAATGGTCTTTCTTCTATATGGTGATTTCTCACCGATAATCTTCCCATACCTTATTTTATTTTTATGTAGCACAGGATAAACTTATAAAAGGATACAAGGTGCGATTTCTTCATTGAAAATAAGCTTAAAAGTGTATATAATAAAGGAAAGAATGACCATGAGAATGTTTTAAGAGGTTTTCAAGAATTTATAACAGAGAAGGAGTTCTTATGACACTACATACCACCACCCCAACCGACCTTTCGTCCCGTACCGAGATGGAGCAGCGTTCCTTTGCTCTTTTGGAGGAACTTCAGATTCCTTATTCTTATGTAGACCATGCACCGGCACTGACCATGGAAGATTGTGCGGAAATTGATGAAGTTTTGGGGGTTAAGATGTGCAAAAACCTGGTTCTTTGCAATCGGCAGAAAACCGATTATTACTTGCTTCTCATGCCGGGAGATAAGGTGTTTAAGACCAAGGAGCTTTCTTCCCAAATTAATTCCGCCAGACTTTCTTTTGCGTCCGGGGAAGCTATGGAAGAACTGTTAGGGGTGTTGCCGGGTTCCGCCAGTGTTTTGGGATTGTTGAAGGATACGGAAGGGAAGGTACAGCTTCTGATCGATAAAGATTTGCTTTGTGAGGAGTTTTTCGGATGTCATCCGTGTAAGAATACATCCAGTATCAGGTTTTCTACCGAAGATTTATTAAACCGCGTGTTGCCGAAATTGGGACATGCGTATATTGCGGTAGAGTTGCGAGGAGAATGAATTTAATAATTTTAGATATTGCTTTTTTTGCGGAGTCGTGCTATGCTTAATTCAAAGCATATTTTCTTTGTTCAGATGTAGAGATTTCCGCTCTGCATTCTCATCTATTCTTGACAGAGATTACTTGTAAAGGTAACTTTGTATCTTTAGAAAATTCATGCTTGATAGTTCACTTATTGAGAGCAGGAGTTTTCTAAACAGTAAGCTCCTGAAAATTTACGCAGGAGGTTACATGACGGAAAAAGGAGAGAGTGTTTTACAGTGGCATCCGGCTTTTTTTGCCGGGTTGCAAATTGAATTGGAGGACGAGGCGGAGTATCTGGAATTTGAGAATGAACATATGTTGAGTTCAAAACCTATGCAGATGGATGTTCTTATTATTAAAAAAAATAGAGATTGCCAAATCCAAAAGAATATCGGACGTATTTTTCGTACTTATAATATTGTAGAGTACAAAAGTCCGGATGACTATCTATGTATTGACGATTTTTATAAGGTATATGGGTATGCATGTTTTTACAAGGCAGATACCGGAAAAGTAGATGCCATAAAGACAGAGGAAATAACCATATCTTTTGTCGGAAATCATTACCCGCGAGAATTGTTTCGGTATTTAGAAGAAAAACGACATTGCGTAATAACAGAGGCAGAGCAAGGGATATATTATATATCTGACGCATTGTTTCAAATACAGGTGATTGTACAGAAACAGTTATCTGAAGAAACAAATTTATGGTTACGAAGTTTAACAAATGATTTAAAGGATAGAGAAAAGGTAGAGAATTTATTGTGGGCGTATAAAAAGAAACAAACGGACAGACTTTACCGTTCGGTGATGCAGGTTATTGTAAATGCAAATAGAGAAAGGTTTCAGGTGAATGATATGTGTGATGCGTTAGATGAAATTTTAGAGTATCATTTTAAAGGAAAATTAGAAGAAGGACGGCAACAAGGGATTGCTGAAGGAAGAGCTGAAGGAAGAGCCGAAGGAAGAGCCGAAGGAAGAGCCGAAGGAATCGTGCAGGGGGAGCAAAAGACGCTCTTTACTCTTGTGGAGAAAAAGATTGCGAAAGGAAAGTCGCTTGCGCAGATTGCAGATGAACTGGAAGAGACGGAAGAAGCGATTCTTCCGATTTATAAGAAAGCGATGGGTGAATAAAAGAGGGTTGAAATAAACCGATCGGCAAAACCGCCGTGGACAAGCGTTGTCCGCGGCGATTTTGTTTTCGTCCTATGTTTACCTTCTACCCAACCGATATTTGAAATCCTCATATCCGAACCGGGCAAGGAGACGGTAGGTACCGTCCTTTTTGGCTTCCCAAATATCCGGAAGAGGCATTCCGTTAAAGGTGTTGTTTTTGCAGGTGGAGTAAATTGCCATGTCCTCATACAGCAAAAAATCTCCTTCGGAAAGAGGGGTATCAAAACTGTAATCCTCTACCACATCTCCCGCAAGACAGGTTGGTCCTGCCATACGGTAGGTATATGTTTTCTCTCCGGCTTCTCCGGAGGTAAATAAAGGAGGCCGGTACGGCATTTCAATGACATCCGGGGTGTGACATGCAGGAGACATGTCGTGGATGGCAATGGTAGTAGTACCGTTTTGTATTACATCCAAAACCCTAGTCAAAAGATAACCGGCATTTAGGGCAACAGCCTCGCCCGGCTCCAAATAGATTTCTAAGCCGTAGCTATCCCGCATATGACAAATGCACTGTTTCAAAAGGTCTTTGTCATAGTCCGGACGGGTAATATGATGTCCGCCTCCCATGTTCAGCCACTTCAGTTTCGGAAGCAGAAATCCGAAATTTTCTTCCACCGCCTGTAAGGTTTGTTTCAGTGCATCGGAATTTTGCTCGCAAAGGGTGTGGAAGTGAAGCCCGTCTAAAAGTGCAATATATTCCGGTGTCATTTCCTTTTGCCACTGGGCAAGCGTTGTTCCCAAGCGGCTACCGGGAGCACAAGGGTCATAGATGGCGTGGTCTTCCTGAGTGGAGCATTCCGGGTTAATGCGTAGTCCGATTTCTTTCCCGGCATTTTTTGCCCGGACACCGAACTTTTTTAGTTGTGCCGGACTGTTAAATACAATATGGTCTGCGTAGAGGAGTAACTCCTCAAAATCTTCTTCCCGGTATGCGGCGCAGAATACATGGCATTCTTTGCCCGGCATTTCTTCCGCGCCGAGACGGGCTTCGAAAAGTCCGCTGGCCTCGGTTCCCGCCAGATAAGGGGCCAGAATCGGATACAGGTCATAGTTTGAAAATGCCTTTTGTGCCAGCAGGATTTTACAGCCGGTGGCATCTTGTATTTCTTTTAGGATTTGTCCGTTTGCGATAAGCTTTGCCTCATCAATGATGTAACAAGGGGTCGGAAGTCCCGAGGCCAGCAAACGGTGTTGAATGGATTGGTTGTTCAAGGGAAAAGTCCTTTCTTAGTCAACTAAACACGGAGCGTAGCTTTCTTGATGCGGCAAACCGTACTTATCCAGTGCTTCGATGTATGGGTCCGGGTCGAACTCTTCTACCGTGTAGACTCCCGGTTTATTCCATTTTCCGGTGAGAAGCATCAATGCACCGCACATAGCCGGTACGCCGGTGGTGTAGGAAATGGCCTGGGACTCCACCTCTTTGTAGCATTCTTCGTGGTCGCACACGTTATAGATGTAATAAGTTTTTTCCTTGCCGTCTTTTTTGCCGGTAAAGATACAACCGATGTTGGTTTTACCCTTGGTACGCGGGCCTAAAGTAGCCGGGTCCGGAAGAAGAGCCTTTAAAAATTGAATCGGAACGATTTCCTTTCCTTCGTACAGAATCGGAGTGGTGGAAAGCATCCCTACATTTTCCAAGCACTTCATATGGGTTAAATAGCTCTGACCGAAGGTCATAAAGAAACGGATGCGCCGTACCCCCGGGATGTTCTTTGCCAAGGATTCGATTTCCTCATGATGTAAAAGGTACATATCTTTTTGACCGACTTCGGCAAAGTCGTATTCTCTCTTGATGCTCATGGCCGGAATCTCAATCCATTTGCCGTTTTCCCAGTAGCTGCCCGGTGCGGATACTTCGCGGAGATTGATTTCCGGGTTAAAGTTGGTGGCAAAGGGATAACCGTGATCACCGCCGTTGCAGTCTAAAATGTCAATGGTGTCAATTTCGTCAAACTCATGCTTTAATGCATAAGCACAGTAGGCCTGGGTTACGCCCGGGTCGAAGCCGGAGCCCAGAAGGGCGGTAAGTCCCGCTGCCTTAAATTTTTCCTGATAAGCCCACTGCCAGGAGTAGTCAAAGTAAGCGGAAAAGCCTTCTTCCTTACAACGCTTGTCGTAAATGGCACGCCACTCCGGATCATCGATGTTTTCCGGCTCATAGTTGGCGGTGTCCATGTAGTTGACGCCACAGGCAAGGCAGGCATCCATAATGGTCAGATCCTGATACGGAAGTGCAATGTTCATGACCAAATCCGGTTTGTAGGAATTGATAAGTGCAATGACTTCTTCGGTTTTGTCTGCGTCTACCTGTGCGGTAGTGAGTTTGGTTGTAGTTTTGTCTTTTAATTTTGCTGCCAGGGCATCACACTTAGATTTGGTTCTGCTGGCAATACAGATTTCGGTAAATACGTCGCTTACCTGACAACACTTTTGAATTGCTACGGAAGCTACGCCACCGCAGCCGATGATTAATACTCTGCTCATTTTTTATCCTCCTTCTTCAACAGTGCCAACATTAACTCTCTTACCACTTTACATGCCAGTGCGGTGCTGGCTCCGCTGGCATCCAACATCGGGCTTAATTCATTCACATCCGCTGCCACCACATTTGCTTTGCAAACGGTTTCGATGGAAGAAAGAAGTTCTGTAAAACTGACGCCGCCGGCCTCCGGAGTTCCGGTACCCGGAAATGCGGATGGGTCCAGACAATCAAGGTCGATGGTAAAGTACACCGGAGCATCCCCGATGGCTTCTACGGTTTCTTTCAATCCGTTAAAGTTAAACTTATGCAGGTCGGTGTGTTCCTTGGCAAACCGGAACTCCTCTCGTTCACCGCTACGGATACAGAATTGATGAATCCGGCCGTCTCCGATCAGGTCGTGGCAACGACGGATGACACAAGCATGGCTTAACTTAGCTCCTAAATAATCATCCCGCAAATCCGTATGGGCATCAAAGTGGATGATGTGAAGGTACGGATATTTTTCTAAAGCGGCCCGGAACGCACCCAGGGTAACTAAGTGTTCTCCGCCAAGAAGCAGTGGCAGCTTGTTGTCGGCAAGGATTTCCTTTGCGGTGGCTTCGATATCTGCAAGAGCAAGTTCTGCAGAACCGAAACAAAGTTCCAAATCCCCTGCATCAAAGACTGCATAATCGGTCAAATCTTCGTCCTGGTACGGACTGTAGGTTTCCAGTCCGAAGCTTTCGTGGCGTATGGCAGAAGAGCCGTATCTTGTGCCCGGACGGTAGCTGGTGGTGCTGTCAAAGGGTGCACCGAAGAGGACTAAGGAAGCGTCCTCGTATTCGGCATTACAGCCGAGAAAGGTTTCTATGTTTTTTTGCATATGCTTCTCTCCCTTGCGTTTTGGTGGTGCTTTCTTTCTGTTTTGTTGGTTTTCGTTGCTTTTTGTTACTTTTCGTTGGATATAGTTGCTTTTCGTTCTCTTACTCGACAGCTTCCAACATTTCCTCTAAGAATGCCGGAAGATAAAAGGCACCTTTATGCAGGTTTGTGGTGTAATATCTGGTGCGTAATTGCAATTTGTTCCAATGCTCCGCATTCAGGTCATCCAACGGATGATATTTTTTACTGGCGAATCCGAAAAGCCAGTAACCTGCGGCATAGGTCGGAATATGAGCCTGATACACGCGACTGATGGGAAAGGTGGCAACAATCCGTTGGTGACTGCGTTGCATGGCATCCGCGTCCTGCTTGTAAAAGGGGCTACCCTGCTGGTTTACCATAATACCGTCTTCCTTCAGGGCTTTGTAACAATTCCCGTAGAACTCTTTGGTAAACAGACCCTCCGACGGACCGTAGGGGTCGTTGGAGTCTACGATAATCAGGTCGTATTCGTTCTCACAATAACGAATGAATTTCAGTGCGTTTTCATAGTGAATGCAAACTCGTCGGTCGTCTAACTGACAGGTGTTTCCCGGAAGATATTGCCTACAGGCTTCTACTACCATGGGATCCATTTCCACAAGGTCAATGTGCTTTAGCCGTTCGTAGCGGGTCAGTTCCTTTACAACACCGCCGTCTCCCGCACCGATGACCAACACTTTTTCGATGCGAGGGTGTACCGCCATGGGAACATGAACAATCATTTCGTTGTAGATAAAGGCGTCCCGCTCTGTTAACATGATATTTCCGTCCAGAGAAAGGATGCGACCGAACTCTTCGCTGTCAAAAATATCGATTCGTTGGTAATCGCTTTCGTTGCAAAACAGTTGTTTTTTTACCCGGATGCTGAGTTTTACGTCCGGGGTATGTTTTTCGCTGAACCATAAATCCATAAGTACCCTCCCCTTAATAAGTTTTGTTTGTAACCTCCGCCAGTACATTTAAGTGCTCGATTTCCGGGTCTTCGGGACCGGTCATACTACAGCCTTTTTCTTTGGCGTAACGGATGTATTCCAAAATGTCTCTTGTAATTTTCTCTCCCGGCGCTAAAATCGGAATTCCCGGTGGGTAACACATGACGAATTCACTGCAGACCATGCCTTCTGTTTCCATAATCGGGCGGCTTTCCTTCGGTGCGTAGAAGGCTTCCTGAGGACTTGCCACTACCTGCGGAGGAATATATTCCTGGGTCAGCATGCCGGAACGGTCCCGTTGGCAGCAACGGCGGATTTCCGCAAGGGCGCTTACCAGACGCTCGATTTCCCGAGTGCGGTCACCGATGGAAAGGTAGGCAAGGATGTTTCCGATGTCGCCGAACTCAATTTGGATGTCATAGTCATCCCGGAGCATGTCATAGACTTCGATGCCCGCTAAACCGATGTCCAGTGTATGTACGCTCAATTTGATGGGATCAAAATCGTAAATGGAATCCCCGTTGATCAGTTCCTGTCCAAAGGCGTAGTAACCGCCGATGGAATTAATTTCCGTGCGGGCATATTCCGCAATTTCCCGTACCTGTTCAAATACTTTTTCTCCCCGAAGCGCAAGATTGCGACGGGAAATATCCAGACTGCTCATTAAAAGGTAACTGCCGGAGGTGGTCTGGGTCAGGTTGATAATCTGGCGTACATACCCTTCGTTAATGTTCGGTCCGGCAAGTAAAAAACTGGACTGGGTCAGGCTGCCACCGCTTTTGTGCATGGACACCGATGCCATATCCGCACCGGCTTCCATGGCAGATACCGGTAAATCCTTTCCGAAGTAAAAATGAGTACCGTGGGCTTCGTCCGCAAGACAAAGCATGTTGTGTTCATGGGCCAGTGTTACAATTCCGCGAAGGTCCGAGCAAATGCCGTAGTATGTGGGATTGTTGACTAATACCGCTACCGCATTGGGATGCTCCTTAATGGCACGCTCTACCTGTTCCAAACGCATACCGAGGGAGATACCGAGACGGTGGTCTACCTCCGGGTTGACGTACACCGGAACGGCACCGCAAAGGACCAGAGCATTGATGACACTTCGGTGTACGTTGCGTGGCAGAATGATTTCGTCACCCCGTTTGCAGGCTGTCAGAACCATGCTTTGTACCGCGCTGGTGGTACCGCCTACCATAAGAAAGGCATGGGCGGCACCGAAGGCATCTGCTGCCAGTTCCTCCGCCTCTCTGATAACGGAAATCGGGTGACAAAGGTTATCAAGAGGCTTCATGCTGTTGACGTCGATGGAGACACACTGTTCTCCAAGGAACGCCGTCAGCTCCGGATTTCCGCGCCCACGCTTATGACCCGGCACATCAAAGGGAACGACACGGCGATTCCGGAATTGTTCCAGGGCTTCATAAATCGGAGCTTTGGTTTGATCTAAGTTTTTTTTGGATATGAGTCGGCTCATAGAAGAATCTCCTTTATGGTGGTGTGGCGTGCTAGCGGTGCTTTGCACCTGCGCTCACCTCGTGACTTACGTCACTCGGTCGTGAGCGCGTTCGTATTTCGGCGATTCGTGCTAGCGGTGCTTTGCACCTGCGCTCACCTCGTGACTTGCGTCACTCGGTCGTGAGCGCGTTCGTATTTCGCCGACTATTGCAAGCAAGCTTGCAGCGTCGCCTCAATACTCACTTTGCTAGCACGAAAAACGCAAGCTGCATCTTTCGACACAGCTTGCGATAATACGTTACCCAGTTAAAGTAATAAATTACAACCACACAAATAGGAGTAAGATACCGGAATGCTCCGGTACGTGGAAGTATTTGATATCTGGATTCGGGATGATCAGAGTCTATATAGCAATCACTTTTACTACTCTTATTGACCGTTTCACAAGTCTGCGTCACAAAACGCAATTTCGGTTATGAAGTAACCAACTTATAAAATTTGAGCTTTTAACTCAATCAATAAGGCAACTTTCGTCGCCAATCGGCAGTGGACCCGGCTGTCCGTATGGCCTCAACTCCAAAGGAGTGGTCCCAAGAATTGCTTGGAAAGGCTCTGTAAACATCCTTCCAAAGTAATTGCAATCATACCACAAAAAAAGAGCGAATGTCAATAGGAAAAATGAAGACTATGATTTGTATAGAAACAAAGTGTGCACACAATATGTGGGATGCGTTTGAATTTGAACAAGAAAAATGTGAAAAAGGACTGGATTTTTGTGTAAATTTATGGTAAAATTAGAATGAGTCTAATAACGGGAAGTGTAGTGTCAGGAAGAATAGGTGATTGTATGAAAATTTTGTTGGGTTCTATTTTGACATTGGCAATGATTATAATAGGGATTTATATTTATAAAACGCAGAAAGAAAAGCACAGTATGGTGCGGACTGTAGGAAGAACGCTTGTAATCGGTTTATTCATTGTACTTTGTAATTTGGTAACGTTACTTACCAGATATGAATGGGTATGTCTGGCGGCTTACAGTTTATATTTTGTGGCATCTTGTTGGCTGGTGTATTATCTGTTGCGTTTTTCCCTTGAATATATCGGAAGGCGATTTGAAGACTACGTGAAAAGAAAGTTGATGCTATTGCTTCTGTTTGCGGATTCTTTGTTTGTGATTTTAAATAACGTGTTCGGACACATGTTTCGTTTAAAATCGGTGGTGCTGTTCGGCGGAGAACAGTTTTATGAGTTGGAAATTACCTGGTGTTTTTATATTCATTATGCCATTGTATTGTGTTTGGTTGTGTTTTCTTTGATCACATTGTTTTACGGTTCTTTCACGGCTCCGACGTTTTATCGGAAAAAGTATTTAACCATTGCAATCATCACAACAGCAATCACTATATTAAACATCATTACGGTCAGCTCCGCAATTGATGTTTCCGTTGCGGGTTATGTTGTAGAAGCCATCAGCATCTATTATTGTGCTTTTGTTTATACACCGCAAAAGTTGTTGCAATCCACCTTGTTACAAGTAACGCAGGATATGTCCATTGCGGTTTTTGTGTTGGATGCGGAGGGAAGACGGCTTTATAGTAACGGGTTTGCGGAAAGTTTGTTAGTGGAAGAGAATCCCTATGTAAATGCGGAAGGGGAACCGTTGGAAAAATGGTGTTCCCGGAAATATCGGGAGGTAGGAGAATTTTGTGAAGAGCAAGCATTTTCCAGAGGGGAAGACGAGGTTGATTTGCGAATTCAGTTACAGCAAATCCGGGATAAAAATAATCAGGCACAGGGTGGATATTTTGTGTTACAGGACCGCACCCAGGAAATCAAGGATTTGAAACAAGAGCAATACAAAGCAACCCACGATAGTTTGACGGGGCTGTATAATAAAGATTATTTTTGTGAAGAGGCAAGACGGTATTTGGACAAGTATCCGGAGCTGGAGTTTCTTGTAATATGTACCGACATTAAAGAGTTCAAGATTATCAATGATTCCTTCGGTATGCCGATGGGGGATGCGGTGTTGAAAAACGCAGCCCGTTTGATTAAGGAAGAGGTAAACGGTGCAGTGGTTACCGGACGAATCGGCAGTGATGTATTTGCCATGCTGATGCCGAAAAAGAATTTTAAGGAAGAGTTTTTCACGGAATTAAAAAATGAAGATTTTTTGCGTGGAGTGGAGAAATCCATTGCGTTTCCGGTGGTGACACATGTGGGTGTTTTTGAAGTGTTGGAACGGGATTTACCGGTATCGGTAATGTGTGACCGGGCTCGTATGGCAATTCATACCATTAAGGATGATTATCATAAACGGATTGCGTATTATGATGAGAAACTGCGGGAAGGAATTTTAAAAGAGCAGGAGTTTGTAAGGGATTTCGATCAGGCACTGCAAACCGGGCAGATTAAAATGTTTTTACAACCGCAAACGACCGTGGACGGAACGTTATTGGGAACAGAGGCGCTGGTGCGCTGGGAGCATCTGGAGAAGGGCTGGATCGGTCCGGGAGAGTTCATTCCGGTGTTTGAAAAGAACGGTTTGATCTCGGATATTGACCGTTATATTTGGGAACAGGCTTGTAAACAGTTAAAGACCTGGAAGGAGCAAGGCAGAGAGGACATTTATATTTCCGTAAACATTTCACCGAGAGATTTCTATTTCCTGAATGTGTATCAGACATTTATGGAACTGGTGGAAAAATATGAAATCGCGCCGAAAAACTTAAAGCTAGAGATTACAGAAACCGCAATTGTAATGGATTTTAACCGACAGATGGAGTTAATTACCAGGTTGCGGCGAAACGGATTTGTTGTAGAAATGGATGATTTCGGCAGCGGATATTCTTCGTTAAACATGTTAAAGGACCTTCATGTAGATATTTTAAAAATTGACATGGCATTTTTAAATAAGGCAAAGGATGAAGAACGAAGCAAGAAGATTCTGCAGATGGTCATCGGACTTTCCAAACAACTTGGGATGCCGGTAATTACAGAGGGCGTGGAGAACGAAGAACAAGTGTCGTTTTTATCCGAAATCGGTTGTGAGATGTTCCAGGGTTATTATTTCGCAAAGCCGATGTCTTTGGAAGAGTTTGAAAGGATATACATGTAAAAAGCAGAAGAAAGATGACAAGGAAAGGGAACCCCGCCTGTCATCTTTCTTTTTGCGCTTATTTCATTACAGCATATTTCTTTACAAGTTCTTTTTCAAGGATCGGAAACGGTGCCGGTCCTGTTTTCAGTAAAAAGGTGTGAAACGGTTGTAAGGAAGCATCCTTTCCCGTAAGGGAATAGTAGCGCTCCCGTAAGGAACAGAATTCCAGATACCCTACGGAATACGGTAGATAGATTGCCGGTTCGGCGAGTAACGTATAAAAAACTTCTTCTGCCTGTTCGGAAGAAAACCCGTATTCACCAAGGAAGGAGATAACCTCCTCCGGTGAAGCACCGCGGGAATGGATTTTAAAGTCCGCAAGACTGTAAAGACAGAGTCCCGCAACTTGTTCTGCTATCAGAAATTGTCGTAATTCCTCGGAACAATCCGCATAGCGGTAAGCAAAAAGTTCTGCGTAGGTTCCCCACCCTTCGTCATATCCGGTAAAGTTAAGAATCATACGGGCAGGATGCGGAGCGGTGGCGGCAAAAAAGGTATTCTGATAAAGATGCCCCGGATACCCTTCGTGAGCAAGGGTAGAAAATAAGTTCTCAATAGAACACTTTGCCTGATTAATATAGATTGCGTTTTCCGTATATGCGTCCATGGGCGGGACAAGATACAAAGCAGGACTGATAAAGTCTTCCAGGGACGGATGAACGGTTTGTACCCGGAAGGAGGCGTTTGCCGGAGCCGGAAAATCTACGAGAATTTGCTCTTGCAACCCGGTTAACAAAGAAGCGGAATACGCAGGGACAGGAGTTGTAGTCTGTTGGGGCGTCGCGGCTTCCGGAGACAATTCGGAAGAAGCGTATTTGATGGTGAGTCCCCGGGTACGGTACTGTTTCCATTCATTCTGTAAAGTGTCGGATTGATAAAGCGTAATCATGGTAAGCATGTTTTCTTTCAGTGCTTGTTCCAACATTCTTTCGATTTCTTCCATAGGTCTGCCGGTGCCGGTGGTGCTTCGTACCAGGTGTTCATAATAAGCATTTCCGTCCGGAAAAGAGGACAGTCCCCGGGCAGGAATCGAGGGATCCATAAGGGTGGTCAGGGTTTCTATCAGCTGTTCATAAGCGGGAATCACTTTGGTGAATATCAGTTTTTGATTGGTGATACACAGCTCGGCGATTTTTGTGGCAGATAGGTCCGGAAGGGCGGCCAGACGTTCCGGAAAGCTTTCAATCAGAAAGTTATTTCCCGGATCTTCCACAAAGGATTTGCACTGCAGAAGGATGCGGGAAAGGACTTCGGCGCAGGCCTGGGTTCCCGCATTGGTGCGTTCTTTTTCAAAAGAACAGACTTCCGAAAAGTAGTCGGGCAGATTGTTTAAGAGCAAAAAGTAGTCGTCCACGTCTTCTAAAGAGGCAAAACGGTACTCTGCCAATAAAATCGGAAGCTGTGTTTGTAAGCCCGTTGTAGGACCGAGGGGAGAGTCATAGTAAACTGCATTCTCCGGCAGAACGGAGTTTTTCAGGGCATATTCCATCAGATTATAGGTCAGTTGTTCGGAAGGTTCCAATGCGTCACGGGAAATTTCATGTAACCGATGGAGATATTCCGTTGCGGTTTTGTTTGCGTCAAGCAAAGTTTTTTTGCTGAAATGTCCGAAAGAAACCTTTGGTTTTATGAGATTGAAAGCCTCCGGATTTTGAACGGTATAATGCAAAGAAAGAGTATCTGCCGTGGCATATTCCCGGAAAAAGTCATCCAAAAAAGAGGAGAAGGAGACGGCTTCTGTAGGTGCGGGTGTTTTTTTCGAACACCCCCCGAGAAAAAGACAGGAAACAACAAAGAGAAAAAAAACCAAGAGAACGGACCGGATTCTGTTGAAAGGGAACGGGACGTCGGTCTTCTGCGGTGACGGATTTATGGGAAACAAGCAAGTCATGGGTGCTCCTAAAAGAGATATTCTTCATAATCTATTCGAGGGAACAGGAAGAAATGTATAAAGATTTTCCGCAAAACCGCCGAAATAATTAGTAAAGAAAACAGGAATCACGGAGGAGGCGTTGGTATGAACGGAATCCAGTCTTTGTTCGGAGGAATGAATCCGGAGAAGGAAAATGAAGTACAACGCTCCGCCACTGCTGCGGGAAAGGATTTTTCCGCAACGTTTGCAACACAAACCGTCAAGGATGGCGGTAACACCGATATTGCGGTAAGTGTATCAGAGGGAGCTGTCGGCAATGTGGAGGAGGAAATTTGCTACGGCGATGTAAGTAAAAATCATCCGGAGGAGAACCCGGAAACCATACAGGAAGAAGAAAAGACGTTAGAGGAATCTGCGGGGCAGCTCTCTGAGGAAGATTATGATGCCCTGCGCGCGGAAGGGGTCACTGTGGAAGAATTGACAGCGACCCAGCTTTCCAGAGCCATTGAGCGGATTCGTCTGGGACGGGAGTTAAAAGCAGAAAATTTAGAGGGACAAAAAGCAAAGCTTGCCGAAAAACGGGAAGCTGTAATTAACGTGGCGAAAAAAGCCTTAAAGGGCAATCCGGCAGCGGAATTCATTGCGGAAAAATTGCTGGCTGTGGGGATGCCGGTAACGGAAGCAACGGTAAATAAAGTGTTTCAGGCGGTGGAGTTTGCCGGAAATCTTTCCGGGATGTCCGAGTCGGTACAGTATTATATGGTGAAGTTCGGGAAAGAACCGACCATTGAGAATGTGTATATGGCCCAGTACAGTGCCGGGAATGTGAAGTCCACACCGGTCTCCGATAAAGTATGGGAAAATCTAACCAAGTCCGCTAATCAGGTGTGTGTCAATGCAAATCTTCCGATCAATGAAGAAAACTTAGGAAATGCCAGATGGCTGACGGAGCACGGACTTCCGTTGACACCGGAAAATCTGGTACGGATGGAGCAGCTTAGTGATGTAAAGCTGCGTACCCCGGAGGAAGTGGCGGAGCTGGCAGTGACTGCCATGCTTGACGGGAAACAGCCGATTCATGCCAACCTTACGCTACTGACCAGAGCGGAAGTCGGGGAACGGGTAGAGCGCATGAAGGGCTTTACGCCGGATACGGTAGAACGTGCTTATGTAAAGAAAGCGGCAGAAAAGGTACAGGAGCTTTCTCCGGGGCAGGGCGCACCGGACGGAACGGTACTCAGCCGTGCCATGCAACAGGCGGCAAGAGAAGACGTTACTTTTAACGAACTTGCTTTTGCGGAGGATGAGTTGCGGAACGATTCCCGCCCGAGTACCTTAGAGCAGGCGGTTTTGGCCGAAGTGTCCGGGTTCTCCATGGATTTTGACATCAGTGTGGTTCGTGCCAAGAGGCGTCTGGAAGAGATTCGCTTAAAGATGACCACGGAGTCTGCGTATCGCTTGGAGCGACAGGGAATCCGTATCGATACTTCCGGTCTTGCGAAAGTAGTAGACGGACTTCGTGTACTTGAAAATAATTATTATCGTTTTTATACCGACGAGGCCGGCTTTGCCGGAAACCGCACCATGGAAGATATGTTCCGGAGAACTATGCAGAATATCGACAGTCTGTCCAAGTCGCCGAGTTATACGCTGGGTGTGACTTTTGAAAACAGGGGAGATGTAACCTTAGAGGCACTGGCAAACGCAGGAGCGGGGCTCGGAGCAAAGATGCAACGGGCGGGAGAGGCTTACGATATGTTGGGAACCAGACCGCAGGCCGCGTTGGGAGATTCCATCAACAATGCCTTTGCGGGCAATGGGGAATTGTTAAAGTCTCTCGGTATGGAAGCGTCTGCGGAGAATCTCCGTGCGGTGCGTATTCTTGCCTATAATTCCATTGAGCTTACCGCAAATAACATGGATGCGGTAAAAGAATACGATAAGAAGGTAACGGATTTAATCGAAAATATGCACCCGGCAGCGGCACTACGCCTCATCCGGGAAGGCATCAATCCTCTCACCGAAACGGTGGATAATCTTTCCCGCAGAGTAGCGGAAATCCGGATGGAAGACGGACTTGAGCAGGATACGGAGAAGTTTGCAAGATACTTATTTAAAATGGAAAAGAGTGCTGGGGTGACACCGGAAGAACGTACTGCTTATATCGGAATGTATCGTCTGTTTAACCAGTTGGAAAAGACCGACGGGGCAGCTATCGGAGCGGTCATGGACAGTGGCAAGGAACTGACCCTCGGAAATCTTTTGTCAGCCATGCGTACCGCAAAGATGGGCGGTATCGATGTGGCAGCGGATGAGACGATGGGCAAGGTTCGTGAAATGTTACCGAACAGCAACCGGATCGATGCACAAATTCTTTCCGGTATTAAGATTCCGGGAAAAATTGCCGATATATCGGTTAGTGATGGGTATGAGATGTATAAAGAAAACATTGCTCCGACACCGGAGGAGACCATGCAGGCAGTGCAGAATCTCCGTATGACCGCAGAAACGGCGGAACAGGCACCGGAGTTTTTACAGGGTTTGGGTCTTGTGGTAACCGCAAACAATGTGGAGGCGGCAAAGGAGTTCTTATCCGGTACCGGCGAAATGTACGGAAAGTTAGGGAAGCTGTTAAAGCAGTTCCGCAGGGATGAAAAGACAGAGGCGGCGGAAAATGAGGCAGAAGCCCTGTTGGCAGCCGGCGGAGCGGACAGCACGGAAAGTCTCTTTGATGTACGGGTAGCGGACGGTTATTATCGTAACCTGAAAAAGGCAGTCCGCGACTTAGAAGACGATATGCACAATGCCGGAGAACCGACTTCGGTTGATTTGAAGGCACTGAAACAAATTAAGATGGGAGTAAAACTGCGCGGGGAATGCGCAGGAAAGGAATGCTTCGATTTCCCGGTAGAAACCGCAGAAGGTATTAAGAGTATGCGTGTTACCTTACAGACGGAAAACGAAGGAACAGAGGGTGGAAAGGCATCGGTAAAGATTCCGCTTGTGAAGCTGGGAAATGTACAGGCGGACTTACAGATAGAAGACAATCAGATATTCTGTTTTGTCAGCAGTGATTCCCGGGAAGGAACCGAGCTGCTTGAACACAGCAAACGGGAGCTGACAGTACGATTACTTGATTTAGGAGTAACGGATGCCATGGTATATTGCGGACCGGACGCAAGAATGGGAGAATATACCGTGAATCGTATTCCGGGCATTGACAAGGAAGGAGATGTCACCGAACCGCAAATGGGAGAAAAGCCGGATACGGCGCAGCTTTTAGCGGCCTCCAAGGCGGTATTTGTTCATATCATGGAAATCGAGCGGGCATAAGACTTGCGTAAGGATACGTAAGACCGTCCCGGAAAGGAACAGGTGACAGTATGAGAATCAATCATAACATTTCGGCGCTTAAGGCGTGTAACATTCTCGGAAAGACGGGGAATGCTCTGGATAAGAGCCTGGAACGTCTTTCTTCCGGATATCGTATCAACCGTGCGGCAGATGATGCGGCGGGTCTGGCAATTTCCGAAAAAATGAAAACCCAGATTGCGGGATTGGAACAGGCATCCCGTAATGCGGCAGACGGTATTTCCGTGATTCAGACCGCAGAAGGTGCACTGGATGAAGTAGAGGCTATGCTTCAGCGTATGCGTGAGCTTTCCGTGCAGGCGGCAAACGGAGTAAATACCGACGAAGACCGTGCGGCGATTCAGGACGAAATCGACCAGTTAAACGAAGAAATCAACCGAGTTTCCACCACTACGGAATTTAATACGAAGAAGCTGTTAAACGGTACGGTAGACCGCCGTTCTTATTCCGACAACGAGAAAATCCAGTTGATCTCTTTATCGGATTCCGTTTCCATTACGGAGTATAAACTTACCGTAGACACTGCGCCACAGCCGGCAAAGGTACAGATGGACGAGATTCCGACCGCAGACAGAACGACAAAGTTGGGTGACGGATTTGAAGGTAAGATTTCCATTAACGAAAAGGAAATCGAGGTGACAAAGGATGATTCCATTGAGGATATTTACGAAAAACTTCGTGAAGCAGGCTCCAACGTAGGAATCAATGTAACACCGATGAAAGAAAATGCGGCAGGAGAACAGGAAGTAAGTACAATCGCCGACGCGGAATATATTTTATTTGAGAGTAAGGATTTGGGTGAGGACGCATCCATCGAAATTTTCTGCGATAATCAGAAGTTGGCGGATGCTTTGGGATTTGCCTCCGGCAGATCCGGCGGCGGAGCGGATGCGAAGGTAACCTTGGATTATTCCACCGGATTTTCCCGTACCGCAACGGTGTCCGTAGACGGAGATTATGTAACCGTAACGGATGTGGATGACTTTAAGATGAAGTTCAAAGTGGAAGGTGCTGCCGAAGCAACCGTAACGGTGTTAAAGGCCGGACCGATGGATTTGCAAATCGGTGCAAACGAAGGTCAGACCATGGAAGTACGTATCCCGAAGGTGGATACGGATACGTTAGGAACTTCGGTAGTCAATGTAAATACCCAGGAATCCGCCCAGAAGGCAATCACGATTTTTGAAAATGCAATCAATGAGGTTTCCTCCATTCGTGCAAAGCTCGGTGCTTATCAGAATCGTTTGGAACACTCTATCAACAGCTTAAATATTTCCGCAGAAAACTTAACGGAAGCATTATCCCGTGTAGAAGATGTGGATATGGCAAAGGAAATGGTGAACTTTACCCAGCAGCAAGTGCTTTCCCAGTCGGGTAATGCGATGCTTGCCCAGGCAAACGAAAGACCGCAACAGATTTTATCCTTGTTACAGAGTTAATGAAAGATAAGGTAAGACGGAGGAAGAAGTATGAAGAAGGAATTTATACAGGATTTTTCCATGCGGGTAACGCAAGCCTCCCGCAGCGAGCTTGTTGTAATTATGTATGAAATTATTTTAAGGGATATGGAGTACGCGAAAGAAGCCTTTGCGGAAGGCGACATGGGAACCTATGAAAAGGAACTGACTCAGGCTTGCCGGTTTGTCAATGAGTTAATGGGGGCGTTGGACTACAGTATCGGACTTTCTTATCAGCTAATGAGCTTATACATTTTTGCAAATAAAGAGCTGACTACTGCAAAGACGCAAAAACAACCGGAGTTGCTTGCGGGAGTGGCAGAGGTTTTTGAAAAGCTCCTTGTGGGGTATCAAAAAGTTAGCGAAGAGGATACCAGCGGTCCGGTGATGAAAAACACCCAGCAGGTGTATGCGGGACTGACCTATGGAAAAGGAACGTTAAACGAGATGTATGTAAATGTAAATGAAGCTAAGAGAGGATATATGGCGTAAAAGGAATAGATTAGTTATACACGGTCTGTCTGAGAGGACAGGCCGTTTTCCGTGCAGAGGCATTTGCTTTTTGTATTAGGGGATTATTTTCCCCGATACTGAACCTTTTACTTATAATTTCCGTCTTATAATATGAAATCGATTTCACTATGACATGTTAGGAGGTGATGATATGGATGAGTTTGAACAACTGTTTCAAAAGTACAGGGCCGGTGTAGAACGGTTTGTAAAGTTCCGGTTGCCCACCCTTGCGGATGCGGAGGATATGCTTCAGGAGGTGGCGATTACCGCTTGTAGTAAGTTTTTGCAGCTAAAAAATAAGGAGACTTTTCAGGCATGGATTCTCAGTATTGCCAGAAATAAGTGCAACGATTACTTTCGCAAGAAAGCAAAGGAACTGGAGATTCCGCTTGCGGAAGTTCCGGAGCAGGAGCTTTCTTACGGGCGACACGGCGTGACTGTAGTCGATACGGTACGGGAGACTTTAAGCAGTCTTGCGGATAGGGATAAGCAGATTTTGTATTTATACTTCTTTAAAGAACTTCCGCAGGCAGAGATTGCGAAGCGTCTGAACATTCCGGTGGGAACCGTAAAGAGCCGGCTGCATACCGCAAAGCAGAATTTCAAGAAGCAATATCCATATCAGACAGAGCAGGTGAAAGGAGAATTAGAGATGAAGAAATTACCGAAAGTATTACCGAATTATACCATAGAGAAGTCCGCGGAGGCACCGTTTTCAGTTAAATGGGAGGAACTCATCGGCTGGTTTTTGGTGCCGAAGCTGGGGGAGGAGCTTTCCTGGGGCATGTACGATATGCCGTCCCGTGAGTGTAACCATGTGTATGATTTAAAGGTGACTGGAAAGGCAAAGGTACACGGTATTGAAGGGGTGGAGCTGACCGCAAGAGAGGCGCATTATTCCGAAAAAAAGGAAGTCATCAACCGTACCTTCGTGGCACAGCTTACGGACACCCATTGTCGGTATCTTGCCACCATGCGTACCGATGGAGATGTGAGAAATTATATTACCTTTCTGGATGGGGACGAATTCATGACCTGCTGGGGCTTCGGTGAGGACAACTGCGGAAACGAAACCAATTTGTCCCCGAAGGGTGACATTAAGCGGGAAGGAAATGTTGTAACCAGCGCGGACAAGAAGTTCTTGTTGGATATTGTGGGACGCTACACCGTGACCATCGGAGGAAAGAAATACGACACGGTGTGTGTTATGGACATCGAAACCTACAATGCCGGTGTGGTATCGGAGCAGTTTCTGGACAAAAACGGCAGAACCATCCTTTGGCGTCGTTTTAACCGGGATGACTGGGCTATTGACCGCTACGGGAAAAAGTGGTCTGAGCAACTGCCGGAAAATGATAAGCTGGTAATTAACGGTGTCACCTATGTGGAATGGTATGATTGTATTACGGAGTATGTGGTATAAGATGTACAGAAATAAGGTTTTGTGCGAAAGCCTCGGTAAGTATGCCGAGGCTTTCACTTTTTTGAAAGTTTTGAAAGTTTGAAAGTTTTTTTGTTGAAAATGAAGCATAATAATGCTATAATTATGTTATAAAAGGGGGTGCAAAATATGCCGCAAATTATTCCAATTAAAGAATTAAGGAATACAACAGAGATTTCAGAACGTTGTCATAAAAAACAGGAACCGGTGTTTGTTACAAAGAACGGATATGGGGATTTGGTAGTAATGAGCATGGAGACCTATGAGCGTTTATTGGATTCGTTTAATGTTGATATGGCAATCAAGGAATCGGAAGAGGAAATTGCAAACGGAGCAGAGTTAATGGATGCGAGGGAAGCATTAAGTGCATTAAAGAGGAAGTATATTGGGTGAGTATAAGGTGAAGATTTCACCGAGGGCTTTGCGTGATTTGGACAGTATTTATGCATATATTTTTCAAGAATTGAAGGTGCCGGAGACAGCTATAGGAATGATTGAATTACTGGAGTCAGCAATCTATAGTTTGGAAGATATGCCACAACGAGGCGCAGAGCGAAAGGTTGGGTTATATGCAAATAAGGGTTATCGGCAGTTGTTTATCAAGAATTACACAATCGTATATAAAATAGGGGAGAAGGAAAAAATAGTCGTGATTCACACAGTGCGATATACACCGAGTCTTTTTTAGAGAAAGAAATTCGAACCGAAAGGGGATTTTAGTATGGCAACAGAAAAAAAGTGGAACCGGAGCGCGGGTATATTAATGCCAATCAGCAGTCTTCCGGGACCGTATGGCATCGGCACTTTAGGTAAGGAAGCCTTTGCCTTTGTAGATTTTGCAAGAGAAATGGAGTTTTCTTACTGGCAGGTACTGCCGGTGGGACCAACCGGTTACGGCGACAGTCCGTACCAATCCTTTTCTGCCTTTGCGGGCAATCCGTATTTTATCGATCTTCCAACCCTGATTGAGGAAGGATTGCTTTCCGTGGAGGACTGCAGTGAGATAGAATGGGGTGAGAAGCCGGAGACAGTGGATTACGGTGCTCTTTATATGGGACGTCGTGAAGTGCTTCATACCGCTTATAAAAACAGTAAGCATCAGGACACCAAAGAATTCAAGGAATTCTGTAAGAAGAACGAGTATTGGTTGCGGGATTATGCCCTTTTCATGGCAATTAAGGATTCCTTAGGCGGACAACCGTGGCAGGAGTGGGAGATGTCCCTCCGTTGTCATGAGGAAGCAGCGCTGTCTAAAATGGAGCAAAAGCTTTCCGACGAGGTAGGCTACTATATGTTCTGTCAGTTTAAGTTTGATGAGCAGTGGAACCGTTTGCGGGCCTATGCAAAGCGCAAAGGCGTGGCGATTATCGGGGACATCCCGCTTTATATGGCAATGGACTCATCGGATGTGTGGGCGCATTACGATTTGTTTGAGCTGGACGCTCTTCGCAGAGAAATCAATATCGCGGGAGTTCCGCCGGATTTGTTTTCCGCAACAGGCCAGCGTTGGGGCAATCCGCTCTATCGATGGGACGTGATGGAGGAGCAGGATTTTGATTGGTGGAGACGCCGTATGGCGATTTCCGCTGACCGTTATGATGTGATTCGTATTGACCACTTTATTGGTATTGTAAACTATTATTCTATTCCGGCGGAGAGCGAAACCGCTATGACCGGGGAATGGAAAAAGGGACCGGGTGAGAAGCTGACCAAGATGATTAACGAAGTGGTAGGGGAAGGCAAGATTATTGCCGAGGACCTTGGTGTAATAACAAAACCGGTAGTGGATTTGATGGAAGCAAACGAATATCCGGGGATGAAGGTGCTGGAGTTTGCCCTTGACTGTACGCCGGACAACCCGTATTTGCCGCATAATTATATGTCAAGTAACAGCATTGCGTATATCGGTACCCATGATAATGAGACGCTTCACGGAAATTTGTCCGGAAAGTCCGATTGGGACATGGGGCGTATCCGTGAGTATTTCGGCATCGGGCGTCAGGAATCCGTGGAAGAGGCGTTGATTCGTGCGACTTACCGTACCCATCTTCATACTGCGATTTTCCAGATGCAGGATTTATTAGGTCTGGGCAATGAAGCACGTATGAACTTCCCGTCCACCATGGGCAGCAACTGGCAGTGGCGTATGAAGAAGGATCAGTATGAAAAGATTGATGTTCAGAAGTACCGGACCATGGCTTGGATGTATCGCAGACAGAACACGAATCCGATGTTACCGGAGGAGGAAGAATAATGAGTGAAGTATTAGAAAAAATGCAGACCAGAAGAAGTGTCAGAAGATATAAATCCGACATGATTCCAAAGGAAGCGATTGATAAAATCGTAGAAGCAGGTACCTTTGCTGCCAGTGGAATGAACTTGCAGACACCGGTCATTGTTGCCGTGACAAACAAGGAGATTCGCGATAAGATGTCGGGAGCAAATGCAAAGGTCATGGGAAGTGAAAACGACCCGTTTTACGGTGCGCCGGTGGTACTCGTGGTACTGGCGGAGAAGAAGGGCACTTATGTTTATGACGGAAGTCTTGTGATGGGAAATCTCATGTTGGCGGCTCATGAGCTTGGAATCGGTAGCTGCTGGATTCATCGTGCCAAGGAAGTGTTTGAGCAGGAGGAATGGAAGCAGTGGTTAAAGACTCTGGGGCTTAAGGGTGAATATGAAGGTATCGGAAACTGCGTGCTGGGCTATGCGGACGGAGAATATCCGGGTGTGATGGCAAGGAAAGAAAACAGAGTATATTTTGTAGAGTAGTTTTTAAAACAGAATCCGTATAATTTTTTAGAGGATGGTTAGGCTATACACATAAATGTGTGAGCCGCCATCCTTTTTGTTTGAAGGGATACACCGGAGAGTGAAAAGAATTGGTTCACAGAAATGAGAGGAAAAGAGAATGAGAGTGTGGAAAGGATTTAGAAAAATAATAGCAACAACCCTGCTTTGCGGTATGGTGCTTGGCATGGCTGCTTGTGCCTGCGGCGAGGATTCCGGAGACGGAGGAAATCCGACACCGGGTGTCGGTCAGTCCGGAAACCAGGGAGGCCAGTCGGGAAACCAGGGCGGTCAATCCGGTGAAGCAAAGAAGATAACTCTTACGGTTTGGTCTCCGGCAGAGGATCAGGCACCGCAGGCGGGTTTGCCGAACGGTCTTCTTGCAAAGTGGTGCAGAGAATTTGCAAACGAGCATCCGGAATGGGATATTACTTTTCGTTACGGGGTTTGCTCGGAGGGTGACGCAAGAGATGTGGTAACGAAGGATTTGGATGCGGCAGCGGATGTGTATATGTATGCCAATGATCAGCTTGCGACTTTGGTAGGTGCCGGAGCTTTGGCAGAGTTCGGAGGTTCCGCACTGGAGACGATTCGGACCATGAACAATGAGACCATGTTCCGAAGCGTAACTTATGAGGATGCAGTGTATGGAGTACCGTATACGCCGAATACCCTGATTTTGTATTACAATGACGAGATGTTTGATGAGGACGAAGTGAAGTCTTTAAATACCATGCTAGAAAAGGATTTAGGCAAAGGTGTTGCGGCGTTTGCCATGGATTTGACTGATAGTTGGTATATTGAGCAGTTTTATTATGCCGGCGGTTTTACCTTGTACGGACCGGACGGTACGGATGAGGCGGCCGGTACGAATATCGGAGATTTCGGATTCGTTACGGAATTTTTGGTTGATTTAGTGAAGAATCCGAAGTTCCATAAGGAATCCGGAGACGATTCCATTACCCGTTTGGCAAACGGAACGCTGGGTTCTCTGGTGTCCGGGTCTTGGAAGGCAAGTGCCATTAAGGAAGCATTGGGAGATGATTTTGAGACTGCGGCACTTCCGTCCGTAACCTTTGATAACGGGGTGTCCGGTGTGATGCGTCAGTTTACCGGTTCCAAGGCAGTGGGCGTGAACCCGCGCAGTGAAAACATGGCAGCGGCAGTGGCCCTGGCATTGTATCTCGGTAGTGAAAGTGTGCAGAGAGACCGTTTTGAGTACCGTGGGGTGACACCGGTGAATGTAAATCTTGCAGAGTCTCAGGAAGTGTTGGAAAGTCCGATTGCAGAGGCAGAAAATGCGGTAGTACTTCATACTTCCGTGGTACAGCCGACCGTTCCGGCGATTTCCAACTGGTTCAAGATTGTGGAGACCTTTGCGGAGGAAATTTATAACGGAACCATAACGAAGGGAAATGCGGCAGAGCGTACCAAGCAGTTGGAGGAAGCGTTGAACGCGGGAACCGGATTTTAGATGATGGAGGAATCGGGTTGTCCGGAAGGTTTTGCGGGCAGCCCGGTTTTATAAATAACAAGGAGGCAGTATGAAAAAAGCAAAAAAATTCAGAGCCATCGGAGAGGCCGGCTTTTTGGAGTCTTGGGGAAAGGGTGATTTTTTCACAAAGCTCTCCCTCCTTGTACCGGGTCTGGGAAATATCCGGAGAGGGCAGTTTGTAAAAGGAATTTTGTTTCTCTTTTTGGGGTTGTCCTATCTCGTTTATTTTTTGGGGACCGGCCTGTCGGTGCTTAAGAAACTTCCGACCTTAGGGACGAAAACCCAGGAAAAAGTATGGGACGATGCCCAGGGAATCTTTGTGTACGAACCGGGGGATAATTCCCTTCTTATTCTGCTTTCCGGCGTAATTTTCGTGTTTCTTACGTTGGCATTTCTGTTGTTTTTACGGATGGCGGTAAGGTCTGCCTATTATGCGGAGGAGCTTGTCCGGGCAGGACGTCGGGTGCCGAAGTTTCGGGAAGAGATTGAGATGCATTTTAACGGAAGACTGCACCGGACTCTTTTGTTTTGGCCGGTGTTGGGTGTGTTGGTATTTACCATATTGCCCTTGGTGTTCATGATCAGTATGGCCTTTACCAACTACGACAGGG
Source organism: Lachnospiraceae bacterium (assembly GCA_017503735.1). Classification (GTDB taxonomy): domain Bacteria; phylum Bacillota; class Clostridia; order Lachnospirales; family Lachnospiraceae; genus SIG307. The sequence continues at coordinate 62,870 of JAFVSN010000050.1, read as the reverse complement.
ACCATCAGGTACCGGGAAAGCTGTTTACCTGGGTGGGGCTTGCTAATTTCCGGACGGTGTTGGATTTTGACGGAGCTTTCGGACAGACCTTTTGGCCGATTCTCGGCTGGACCTTTACCTGGGCAATTTTTGCAACGTTTTTAAATTACATTCTGGGGATGTTGCTGGCAATCTTAATCAATAAAAAGGAGGTACGCTGGAAGGGCTTTTGGCGGTTTTGCTTTATTCTTTCCATTGCGGTACCTCAGTTTGTGACGTTGCTTACCATGCGGACTTTGTTACAGCCCAACGGCGCGGTAAACGTACTGTTGCGGGAATGGGGGCTCATTGCACAGGATGCGGCATTGCCGTTTTTTACGGATGCTACGTGGGCGAGAGTAACCATTATTCTTGTGAATATCTGGGTGGGTGTGCCCTATACGTTGTTAACAACTACGGGTATTTTACAAAACATTCCTACGGAGCTTTACGAGGCGGCAAAGGTGGACGGTGCCAATGCCAGAGTGACCTTCTTAAAGATTACGTTGCCGTATATGCTGTTTGTAACCGCACCGACTTTGATAACGACTTTTATTAATAATATCAATAACTTCAATGTTATTTTTCTGTTATCCGGCGGTGCTCCGGCGACGTTAGAATATTACCGCGGAACAGCCGGAAAGACGGATTTGTTGGTTACGTGGCTGTATAAGCTGACCATTGATAATAAGGATTATTGTTACGGTGCGGTTATCGGTATTTTGACCTTTGTAATCTCCATTGTGATTTCACTGGTGGCATACCGGAGAACGGCAGCTTATAAAAATGAGGAGGGCTTCCAATGAAGAAGGGGTTTATTCAGGAGGGACAGGACGGACAGAACGTTTCGGTCCGAAATGCGGTGCCTTTGGGGTGTGAGAAGAGAGAGGAAGATTCGAGTAATGCAACACAGGGAAAATATGTGGAGCATCAAATGTCTGTGGGGTATACCGGGAACGGTTCCGTAAGAAGGAAAAGGAAGCTTCGTACAGTGCTCCTTCATGCCCTTCTTGCGGTACTGGCAGTGGTCTGGTTGTTTCCGATTCTGTGGATTGTGATGACCTCTCTTCGGGGAGAACCGGGATCTTATTTTACTACCTTTTTCCCAAAGGAGGTTACCTTTGCAAATTTTACCCGATTGTTTACGGAAACGGATGTGTTAAACTTTCCGCGTTGGTTTGTGAATACATTGATTGTGTCGATTTTTACCTGCGTTATTTCAACCTTTTTTGTGTTGGCGGTATCCTATTCCATGTCCCGGATGCGCTTTAAGCTCAGAAAGCCCTTTATGAATGTGGCATTGGTGCTTGGTATGTTTCCGGCGTTCATGTCCATGATTGCGGTGTATTACATTTTGAAGGGAATTAACCTGACGGAAGGAGTTATGAAGCTGGTGGCGTTGGTGCTGGTGTATTCCGCAAGCACAGGGTTGGGCTTTTATATTGCGAAAGGATTTTTTGACACCATACCGAAGAGTGTGGATGAGGCGGCCATGATTGACGGGGCGTCCCGTTTCAAGATTTTTTATAAGATTACGGTGCCGCTTTCCAAACCGATTATCGTGTATACGGTTATTACATCTTTTTTGGCACCGTGGCTGGATTTCATCTTTGCGAGAGTAATCGCCGGAGCCGACAGCCGGTATTATACGGTGGCAATCGGGCTATGGAGCATGTTGGAGAGAGAATATGTGTACCATTATTACACCCGGTTTGCGGCAGGCTCGGTCTGTGTGGCGATTCCCATTGCGGCACTGTTTTTGTTCACCCAGCGGTATTATGCAGAAGGCTTGTCCGGTGCGGTGAAGGGATAGAACTCGTTCTTGCGCTTGGGGTATACAATCAGTCACGCGATTTCGACTGCGCTAAAAACGCGTGACTGATTTGCTATACTTTATGCAAGTGCAAGAACTCGCCACGCCCGAGCCGTAGGTTAGTTCCTGACCCGGGTGAAGGCTGAAAAAATTATGTAAGGGTGTTGTTTTGAGTTTTATTGCATTCTATTCGTTGCGACAACTCTACTTCGTCTTGTGTTCTATAAATACTTCAATCATTTTCCGTATCTTATCCGCAGTTCCTTCTCCATATCTGTGGTTGAGTTGCATTTCCAGAGTGTCGCCGGCGTCGGTTGCTTCTTGACCACCTAAGGTATTTTCGGTGAACCCCCGAAAAGCTTCCAGTTGTTCCGGAAGAGGGAGGTCATGTAAGGATTCCGATTCGGAGGCGACTCCTAAAGAACGCATTAAAATGGTATAAGGGGCTTTCCATTCTTCAAATACATCCTCGACTTTTTCCAAAGCAGAAGGGGAAGCAGGGTCTTCTTCCTGACAGCAGCTCAGTGCCATGAGTTTTATGACATACGGTTGCATTATGGAAATGAGCTGATTTGCCTGTTCCCGTTGCGGTTCATCCATCTCGGAAAGATAGTCCATAGCCTGTTGCAGATTATCCATGGTAGAGGCGTCCGAAAAGGTACCTCCTTTTTTGTAGTCATAGAGTGCTTTTAGCATATCCTTTGACTGAGGGGAAGACAAAGCGGCCATAGTTTCTGCCATGGAAATCAGACTGTCCAGTTGTGCGCGTTTCTTTCTTAAGCGGTCAATGGCATCCCGATATCTTGCCTGACGTTCTTCCACATGGTCAAAACCGGTGACCGTATCAATAAATTCTTTAATCTCTTTTCGGGTGTAACCCACCATGGAAAAGAGCTGAATGGTGGAAATTTTTTGTACGGCATCATCATCATACAGCCAGTAGCCACCTTCGGTGGTGGTTGTTGGATGTACCAGGTCCATCTTATCGTATTCTTGCAATGCTTTTCGGGAGGTGCCGACGAGTTTTGTTACTTCGCTTATTTTCATGAGTTTCTTCTCTGTATCCTGATTCATTTTGATTCTCCTTTTGTGTTGTGTTACAAGTCGTTGTCCGGCCGTGACAGGTTTTGTAAGCAATGGGATTTGTTGTTACAATCGTATTGTAAACCTGCGCCCAGGGAGCAAGTCAATACCTAATTTTAAAAAGTTTCAAAGATTGTGTTTGCGTTTGGCTTATGATAAAATAGAAGCGAAATTTTACGGAAAATCGGAAAGGAACAAAAGATGCTTTTAGAATTATTTTTCACCTTTGCCAAAATCGGTTTGTTTACCTTTGGCGGCGGATATGCCATGATTGCGCAAATAAAGGAAATTGTGGTAGAGCAGAAAAAGTGGATGGATGACGAAGAACTGATGCAAATTATCACGGTGGCGGAGTCTACGCCGGGGCCCATTGCCATTAATATGGCCACCTATATGGGGTATAAGAAAAAGGGAGTTGCGGGAAGTGTCCTGGCCACCCTTGGAGTGGTGGTGCCGTCCCTGGTTATCTTGTATGTGATTTCTTTGTTTTTGGATACGTTTTTACAAAATAAGTATGTGGCTTATGCTTTTACGGGAATCAAGTGCGGTGTTGCTTTTTTGATTTTACGGGCGGGCTTCGGCTTGCTGAAGAAGGTGGAAAAAGGGTTGATTCCGCGGCTTACCTTCGGGATTGTATTCGCGCTGATGATTTTGTTTGATTTGCTGTCGGTGTCCTTCAGTTCCGTTTGGTTTATTTTAATGGGCGGAGTGATCGGAATTGTCCTCTATGCGGTACTTTCTCCGAAGAAGGAGGTGGAGTAATGATTTACTTACAGCTTTTTCTGGAGTTTTTTAAGATTGGTTTGTTCTGCTTCGGCGGAGCCTTCGGAATGATACCGCTGATTGAAGAAACGGTAATCAGTCGGGGATGGTTGACAGAAGCGGAGTTTTTCAATTTGCTGGGTGTGTGTGAATCCACACCGGGACCCATTGCGGTAAACACGGCGACTTATGTGGGTTCCGTCATGGGCGGACCTTTCGGAAGCATTGCTGCCACCTTGGGTGTGGTACTGCCGTCCTTTCTCATTATCCTGCTCATTGCAGCGGTGCTTAAAAATCTGACGAATAACAAGTATTTCAAAGGATTTATGCGAGGCGTAAAGCCGGTGGTGGTAGCGCTGATTTTATCTACGGGTAGCATGCTTTTGTTGAAAGCAATCGGATTTGCCGGACTGCATGAGTTTAAAGTGGATATTGTATGCCTGGTAATTCTGGCATTATTTTTGGGAATTTATTATGCTGTCACTTGTTTGTGGAAAAAGAAGCTTAGTGCCGTGAAGGTTGTTTTGCTGTCTGCGGGGCTGGGAATTGTAGTGTCTATGGTATTTGAGGCGATGAAAGTGTAAGGCGGTTGTAAAATCGAAAGAGTAAGGAATGTCGTTTGTGGGAAAAATATGTCGTTCATGGGAAAGTAGTTGCAGGACGATGAAACGAAATTGAAAAGTAGATAAAAAGAGAAATCCCCTCCGGGTCATGAAAATAATCCACGGAGGGGATTTTTGTGTTTGAAAGATGTCACAAGCAATTGCACTTGGACCCATATTCCGATTCTCGATACCCATATCGTTATCGGTACAAAATCCGCTTAATAGAGTCTTCGGAAAGATGATACTCTGTAGCGAGGCAGGACACGGTAACACCGGTCTGCTTCTTGGCACGGATTTCAAGGTTTCTGGCTTCTAAGAGCTTCTTTGTGCCGGACTTGCTTCCCCATGCTTTGCGGGTAGCCGTCTCCGGCGGTATGTAAATGAGGCCGTCTCCGACGTAGCTCCGTACCTGATGAATGAGCCAGTCCGGAAGGACCTTTTCTGCGTTGATATATGACATAAAAATCACTCCTTTGAATGTAGTTGGATTGCGAAAGCAATCGTTAAAAGTATCCATTCAAAAAGTGCAGCATATATCTCAATAAATGATAGCGGCGATACCGCTCCGTACACTGCCGCTTAGATATAAGCTGCACGGAGCTGATCAAATCCTGTTAAGTTATGTCCTCTTAAACGATAATCCACGAAACTCACTCCCTTCTCGTGATGAAAAACAACTGCATCTACTTTATCATAACATAAAGAAGGGTGTTTTTCAACTAAGAAAGGAGTGTCATGTTTTGTTTAAAGTGTTTTTGACATAAAAAGGAGTAAATCATCGTCATTCACACACGGCGCATATTGTTCCAGTTGTTTTCCCTGGTACCAAACGCCGCTGCCGTCCGGAAGATAACCGCGCTTTACATACATTCTTTGTGCGGCGCCGTATCCGGAGTGAACACCTACCGCCAAATACACGGTGTCTGCCAGTCTCGCGGCTTCCTGTTCCGCCACATCCAAAAGTTTCGTTCCGATGCCTTTGTTGTGAATATGGAAAAATACGCCTAAGTCTACGATTTCCGGATATCCCATACCGGCCCAAGGGCCTTCCGTGGGATTTAACACCAAAGTGCAAAGGCCGACAACGTTTCCTTCGTATTCTGCGATGAAAACTTTTCTTTGACCTTCTTCCTGCTCTTTGCAGTAGTTATTATAGGTTTCGATATCCGGGTGCCAATCGTAGGATAAATAGGTGTCGTAGAAGATTTGGGAATCTTCCGGTTTCATGCTTCGTATTGTTATTTTTTCGTCTGAATAATAAACTGTATTCATTTGTTGCCTCTCCTTTGCTTTCTGCTTTCCGCGATATGGTGAAAGAAATAGTATTACTTGATTTTCACTGCCCTTGTCAAAAAGTGCAACTCCGTGATATCTTCCAACTGACACTCCACATAACCGTTAATCACAAATCCGCATTCGATCTGTCCGCCGATATAATCTTCCATGGTGTGTCCGTATTCTACCCAGTCATTCATCTCATCAAAATCGGAAGAACAATAGGGCATTCGGTTCACCGCTTTATAATATCCGCCGTTTTCGTCATTGACAAAATCGCATAAATAATTAACCGGACTCGGTGCCATCATGATAAAGGTGCCACCCGTCTTTAAGACTCGGTAACATTCCTTGAACACGGGCCTTACATCCGGGACATACATAAGGGAAGAAGGGTTTAGTATGTAATCGAAACTACCGCCCGCAAAACGAGATAAATCACACATATTTCCTTTTTCGATTCGAATGTTTAAATGTTCTTTTTCGGCTACTGCACGGTCTTTTTCCAACATCTTTTCGGAAAGGTCCAAAACTGTCACCTCTGCGCCCGCACATGCCAGTAACGGTGCCTGTAATCCGCCGGCTCCCGCTAAGCATAAAACTTTTTTCCCTTTGATATCTTTTAACCACTCTGCCGGGATTTCTTTGTCAAAGAATTTAATTGTTAGCTGTCCCTCTCTGGCTTTTTGCAGTTCTTCCGAGGTGGCACAGGCTGCCCAGTACACATTGTTTTCTACGAGGTCATTGATGTTTTTTTCGACTTTTCCAAAAACGTTCATAATATTACTCCTTCGTATGTTCGTTCTTTTCTATAGAATATTGTTCTATAGGGGTTTGTGAACTGAATTTGTAGTTGCTAAAAGCTACAGCACTTGTGATGATGAGTATCAGATGTAAAACAATGAATACAAGAAAAACAATGCCTATGGTCTTCCAAATTTTGTGAGACCGTCGGTTTTTCATTGCCAATTGTTCGTTGATTCTGGATAATTGTTCTGCAACGATATCTACACTTGCATCTTTGGCGATAGGACTACCAAGTAGTGTGCTGACATCTGTTTCAAATATATCAGCAATCTTTTTGAGAAGTTCCGCGTCCGGGACAGAATATCCTTTTTCCCATTTGGAAACAGTCTGTCTGACAACATCTAATCTACTTGCTAATTCATCCTGTGTAAATCCTTTGTTTTTACGTAATGTTTTAATGTTTTCGTTAAGCATATGTGCGCCTCCTTTTTTTAATCTCATTCTGGTATAGAAGCACAATTACATCAAGCAATGCAGATTAACATTGGCGGAAATCGTTTGCTACATCCAAAATGCATTCCCAGTTAAACCTTAAAACCTGCGCCCATGCCAAAGGATTGGAATCTTGCTCTTCCTCACAAAAGGCATCTTCTTCGTACATTCCTACGAAACCGTGATGAAAGTCATCCCCATGAATGACATAAATCCGGGTTCGTTTCTCTGACTTCACCAAATGCTCCGCAAAGGCATTTGTGAGTGTTGTTTTCCCGCATCCGCAGGGGCCGGATATAAAATAAATATTGATCATTTTTCCTACCTTTCCTTTTTACAAAATATCGGTATTGTTTTATCTCTTCAGGTATAGATTATATTCATATGCGTCGCCCTGATACTCTTCTTGTTTTCTAAGGAGAAGTTCATTAAATCCCAGTGCTTGGTACATATGAATCGCTCTGGAATTATCATCTTCCACTCCGACAGTAAATTCATAATATCCGTCCCCTTTTAACAGAGTCAGAACCGTTTTTAAGAGATAGGTGCCGTATCCTTTATTCTGATACTCTTTATGAACCCGAAAAGCGAATAGATACGCACGTTTGCCGCGGATAGCAAAATTTTCATCGTCGTTTTCATACATTACATGAAGTTCACCGATTAAAACATCGTTTTCATACAGAACAAAAATGTCAATACTTCCATTTTGAATATCACGGGTACATTCGGATATCATTTGTTCCGCGTTGTTATATTCAAATAACTCTGTCAAACGAAATAAATCGTGTACGGCTAATTTTTCTATTTTCATGGTTTTGATTTGTTCCAGCATATACGTTGCATATTCCACAGCGCCCTTTTCGTCAAGTTCCATTGTGCCGACGGAGGCATATGCATCAAGGGCCTGTTGAATCAGGCTGCTGTATGTTTCCGGCACATGAGCCAATCCCCAGACACCGCCTTCCTGCTTTGACAAAATCAATTTCTCTTTTTTGTATGCCAAAACCCGGCACAAATTAAGGATTACATAGACAGGGTTTTCGAGGATGTCTTCTTCGGCACATTCGATATCATACCAAATACTGTCGAAATAGGCTTTCTCATCCACCGGCTCAAATACATCGTGAATTTCTTCGCCCCAAAGGCATAGACCTCTATGATAGAGAATCGTAATATGAGCCGCCAAGTCTTTGTCTGTTCCGTTCATTTTCAAGACATAATCCAGAGGGTCATTTTTGTACCACTCTAAATGAGCAATAGAAAAATGTAACTCAAAAGGTGTGGGATACACAAAAGGCTTACAGACAGACTTCTTGATAATACTCATTTCAATGCCCTTTGCCGGTGCGAGAGTATTTAATTCCACAACCATATCCATGTATCGGCTTTTTTCTTCAACGGACATATCGCGATGAATCACGACAAGTAGGTCAATGTCACTTGTTTTCTTATTAAAACATCCCATCACTGCCGAGCCGTGAAGGTAAAGGCCTACCAGATTATCTCTTAGAATTTCTTTGCTTTTCTCTACGAATTTTTCTGTAATTATCTGCAATGTATCCATAAGCATATCCCCTCACACGTTCTAATTTCCCGTGGCTTCTGCGAAAAGCCCCTCTATCCGTTCCAAATAGAACTCCGAAAAGTTCATTTCTGTTGCCTCAAATTCCCGTAACGCGTCTATAAACTTATCAATAAACAGAAAGGCTTTTCTTTGGTACTCGTATTCCTTCTTGATGTCAAAGCTCGGGAACAGAGTCTTATTACGCTCCATAAAACGAATCTGAAAGGCTCTGACAAGGTATTCGTTGATCACCGCATAATCTGTGTTATAAAAGTTCGGGACATCCTTGTGCTTTGCAAAAAACTCCGGATGTTTTTGTAACAAATCCACATGGGCTTCCACCACCGGGTTTACAAAGCAATGGGCGTACTCGTGAGCAATTCCTTTTGCAAAAAAGTCAAAATTCCAATCCGGGATTCCGTTCTCGTCATATTTCGGTTCGAAGCGGACAGTGTACGCTACGTTTTTGCCGTTTTCTTCCATGGAAAATCCGTAGTTTCCGGCAAGAGGGCAAACGATAAGCCGGAACGCATCCGGTTTTTGACGAAAGTACGTATCAATAAAGTCTACCCATGTATCAAAATCACAGGAGGCGATATGGTCCAGAATCCAGCGATAATAGTCGGTTTGACTCTCAAAAAAGGCATCAAAGCCGGAAGCCTTTCTGAAATCCGCAACGGCAATTCCCCAAGCATGAAGAGGATGCTCCGGGTTTGCAGTAATTTCTTTTAGAGATAAAATGGCCTGTAAAGGGCGGATATGGATGAAGTTTTCGTTGCATATCAAATCCTTTGTAATTTGTACCGCCGGATGGGTTTTGTAAGGAGCAAACCAGTTGGAAATGGCGGTAGTATAGGTTTTGTTATTGATACACTGGATGGTATTATCCTGCTGTTCACAGAGATATAAAAGGACCTGTACCAGTTCGATGTCTTTATTGATTTCTGCTTTCATTTACTCCGCCTTCCTCCAATCCTCATATAATCTCGCAATGACTTGTTCAATGGCTTCATGTCCAAGCTCCACATCCTCCACCATCGGCAACTTAGAAATGTTTCCGAAAAGCTCCGGTACGGAAATTTTGCTTGCATCGTACCGGTACAGATGCTTTCCGTCCACCGTATCTACAAAGGACGCTCCGGAAAGGATTGGTGCGTCTCCTTTTGCGGTCAGCTTGATGACCCGGTTGTCGCCGGTCATACGAATGAGCTGTTCATAATCGCCGTCAAAGGCAAGCTGTCCTTCGTTGATAAGTAAAATCCGGTTTGCCATTTCGGTTAAGTCGTCCATGTCGTGGGAGGTAACCAGAATGGTTACCTGTTTGTCTCGATTGATTTTTTTTAAGAATTCAATCATCTGTCGTTTGGCAAGGACGTCAAGGCCTAGGGTCGGTTCATCTAAAAGCACCAGTTCCGGTTCGTGCAGGAGCATCAGAGCCAGGTTAGCCCGCATGCGCTGACCGAGGGACAGTTCTCTGGCGTAGCTGTTCCAGAGGTCGCCCAGAGAAAGAAGCTCCGTCAGTTCTTCACAAACCCGGCGGTAGTCGGTATCTTTAATATCCCAGACTTCCTTTTTCCATTCAAAGGAAGCGCGAACCGGGTGGTCCCACCACAGCTCGCTGCGGTTGCCGAATAAAATCCCGGTACGCCGCATCACCGGGATGCGGGACTTGTGCGGGTCCATGCCGAAAATACGGACCGTTCCCTCTTGCGGACAGAGCATACCGGAGAGAAGCTTAAAGGTGGTGGATTTTCCTGCACCGTTTGGCCCGGCGTAAGCAGCAAATTCGCCTTTTTGTAAGGTGAAAGACACATCCTTTAAGGCATAGATGCGATGCTTCTCCCGTTTGAATAACGAGACCGGACGATTTTGGTCGAAATATTTGGTAACACCTTCGATATTAACAACGGTGTCCCATTTCTTTGTATCGGTTACAACTGTATTTTGCATAGTGTGAAAGTCCTTTCTTAAAGCATATCAGGGCGGCGGTGAGAAACAGGCCTGCCACGACAAACGGGAAAGCAAGTTCTGTGGGTTTCCCCAAGTCTTTTAACAATGCCAGTGCCGGGAAATAGGCCAGCAGGCCGATAGGAAGAACCGTATGTAACAGGGCACCTAACCATCCCGGTAGTCCGAACAGCGGGAATCGTCCCAATTGGCTGTTCATATCTAAAATCATGCTGGAGATTTCCTCGCAGGCTACCGGTTTATAAAAGGCCGCAGAGCCGTAAAGGAAGCTTTGGGACAACCGTAATATGATATGAATCACAAGGTAGTAAAGTAACAGCAAGAACCAGACCGGTGACAATGTCATATCAAGCCGGGCTACCGAGACGGCAGTCAGGGCAATGCCGATAATCAGTCCGTGACAGCCGGAAAAAGGCATAAAGCCCTCCGTAAGAAGTTGCATCCACAACGGTCTCGGTTGAATGAGCATATGGTCTACCTGACCTCTGCCGATACGACGACTGATGTGAATCACGTTATAATTTCCGAACAGCATCCAGCCAAGGCCGTCCGCCAGTTCAAAAAAGCCCAGCATAAATAAGATTTCATCTGCGGTTAAGCCCCCCACACCGCCGAACCGGACGGCGAGCAGCAAGACGCCTGCCATGCCGGACAGGTTGCTTAGGGTTTCCGTGATGACCACAAGAAGCACCGTGGCTTTATCCTGCAACAGCCAGTGTAAGTCCATGCGGGCATACAATTTCCAGAGACGGAACAATCCTTTTATTTTATCCGCCATAGGACACCATCCTTTCTCCGGAAGCTTGAAAGCAATAGATGGCGAGAGGCCACAAAATTACGTTCCAGATAATCTGTGTAACAATAAGAAGTCCCGGTTCCGACAACCCCGTATAAATCCCTAACGGGGCTCCTGCCAGAGTGCCGAACGGGGACAACTGCAAAAAGTCTCCGATGCCCCAAGGCAGAATGGCAAAAGGAATTAAAGAACCAGTTAACAATGCGGTCAGTGCTTCTCTGAGACAATGTACCGTCCATTCCAGATTCCGCATGCGGATTAACAGACAGGCAAATAAAAAATCTACCGCAAAGCCCTGGAGTACCGATAAGAGCAGTGATAAGAAAAACCACGGGCTCGCCGGACGCATATCCAGTCCGCAGGCAAGAGAAATCAAAAGCACAGGCAAAGAGAGGCACAAAAGCCGCATGCCCCAACCGCCTACGGTATGTGCAGCCAGCTGGGCAAATACTCCCGCCGGACGCTGATACAGTCCCAACATGGTGCCGTCGTGGAGCCAGCCCGAGGCCGGCGTATGGATATTTAAAAGCGGTGCCAGTATGGTGGACAGTACCGTATAAGTATAAAATTGTGAAAGATGCATTCCCTCTAAATCCACGCCTTGCAGAAACAGGGAACGCCATATCATCAACAGTGCAGCCAGACCACCCGCTTGCAAAAGATACTGTGCCAGAAGGTTTGCAAAGCCGAAATAGCTTTGTTCTTTTAAGCAAAGTTTTGCGGTGGCAAGACCGGCACGAAATGCTTGTTTCATAGGAAAAGTCAGTTCCTTTCTTTTGTTATTTCATGATAAAGTATAGCATAAGAGGGATAGGAAAAGATAGTGTTAAGTTTGATTAAAAGTGTTTGTACCAAATGGAATTCGGTGGTCGTGGTTGCAAAAATCCTTTCCCCGTAGTATACTTTGGAACTGTAAGGGACATTGATTTGTTAAGTAATCGGAGAGGAAGGATCATGGGAAAAGGATCGGAAAATGAAACAAAGCGGATTTTGTTTGTGTATAATCCGAAAGCCGGAAAAGGGACGATTGTAAAAAATCTTCATGAAATAGTGAATACTTTCGTAAAAGCCAACGGTACGGTGACGGTCTGTCCGACCCAGGCGCGGGGGGATGCCTGCAGACGGATACAGGAGAGAGATGCCGGACAGTATGATTTGATTGTTTGCAGTGGCGGCGACGGCACCTTGCGGGAAACGGTAGACGGGCTTATAAAAAGCGGTGTAAGTACGCCGGTGGGCTATATTCCGACGGGCAGTACCAATGATTTTGCCAGAAGTCTCGGATTGTCGGATGACATTGGGGAGGCAACGGAGACCATAATTCAAGGGAAGCCGTTTCTTTGCGATGCCGGAACGTTTAACGGCGAGAATTTTGTATATATTGCAGCCTTCGGGTTGTTTACCGAGGTTTCTTATGCCACGAACCAGCAGTGGAAAAACATCTTCGGTCATGTGGCCTACATATTGGAGGGCGTGAAGAGCTTGTCTTCCATTCAGTCTTATGAGATGCAGATTGAGCATGACGAAGGTGTTATGAAGGGGAATTACATCTACGGAATGATTACCAACTCCTTAAGTGTGGGAGGATTTAAAAACATTACCGGAAAGGACGTTTCCTTTGACGACGGGAAGTTTGAAGTGATTTTGATACGGCGTCCGGCAACCTTTGCGGAATTGAATGACATTGTGATTTCTCTGGTAAAGCAAAGCTTTGATGCGGTTTGCATGGAGTCCTTTAAGACGTCTTATTTGAAGGTGAAAAGCAGGGACGAGGTAAACTGGACACTGGACGGAGAGTTTGGCGGGACTTATAGGGATGTGGAGATAAAAAATGTGCAGAAAGCGTTTCCGATTGTGGTGAAGAACTCCTGATGAAATCAGGAGTTCTTTTTTTAAAAGGGTACCGATGTCAAGTCGGGTTCGTTACGTATCCTCAAAACATATCTTTAATAACATGCAGTCATCACCGTCATCCCAAATAGTCTCGCCGGTATCTTGAAAACCTGCCTTTAAGTAGCACTTGATGGCGGCGATATTGTCAAAGTCCGGATCAATGAAAACTTCCTTGACCTGCGGGTGTTTTTTGTGAATGATTTGAACCATTTGCTTCAATGCTTCGGTGCCGTAGCCGTTACTTCGTTCTTTTAAAATACCGATCCACATATCTAGACCGATGGTGGTGGTGTTACTGAAATAGTATTGAATAAAGCCGATCGGTTCGTTGTCCCGTAAAATGAAGTATGGAAACACATCGGTGGGATTTTTTACTCTCGGACCATACTTTTCGATGACCCGTTCCAAAGAAACCGGCGGTTCCCCTTCTTCATCACACCAAACCCATTTTTGTAACTCCGGCTCCAAAAACCAACTGCGTAGTGCGGTATAATCGTCCATTGTATCTTCCATTAAGCGTAGTGAAATCATAATTCCTCCAAAGTAAGAGTATCGTTATATTTGCTCTATACCCAGTATAACAAAAACCTATGATATTTGTGTGAACGGCGATTCTCAATTTCTGAGACCCTGCCCTCAAACCGAGAGGTGGCGCATCTTTCACTTTTCCTTTATAATAGAATTATCAGCTGATAAACGAATAATAAAGGAAGGTGAATCCTATGAAAAATATCTTTGGAGAGAATTTAAAACGATTGCGGGTCGCAAAAAATTTCACTCAGGAACAGGCAGCACAGTTATTGAATATATCGCCGAAATCCCTTTCCCGTTGGGAGTGCGGTTCCACCATGCCGGATGTGATGATACTTCCGGAGATAGCAAAACTGTACTGTGTGACGGTGGATGATTTGTACAGGGAACAATCGGTGGCATACGAAAACTATGCCGCAAGGCTCTTGTCGGTGTATGAAGCGAGTCGGGACCTACGCGATTTTTACAATGCAGAGCGGGAGTATGATAAGCTAATGAAAAGTCAGACCTATACCATGAACGATTTGCGATTGTACGGGATTTTGTATCAGTATCATATGGCAGATTGTAAGGAGGCGGCGATTCGGCTGTTTGAGAAGGGGCTTGCCATGGGAGAGGAGAGTGCCCCGGAGGTCTATCATCAAATCGAACGGCAGCGGATGTTACTGCGTTCTCAGGCAGGAGAGAATGAGAAAAACATCGAGGAGCAGGAGGGAAAGCTTACGGAACAGCCTCACGATTTTCACTGTCATATCAATCTGCTTGTGGCATATCTGTATGCCAATGAAAATCAAAAAGCCTTAGAGGTATTTCAGAAAGCGGAAAAGGAGTTTGGAGACGAAGCGTTACTTTATGCCTACGGAGGGGATTTGTGTAAGAGGCTGGGAAGATATGAGGAGGCCTTTACTTATTGGGATAAAGCGTTTGCATTGAATTCCGAAATGACATCGGTGCTGTGGTCAAAGGGATTTTGTTATGAAGAAATGGGAGAGTATCAAAAGGCTTATGCGGTATGGAATTCGTTGGTTGTGTGGTTAGAGGAAAGAGGGTATGAGGCGGAAGTTGCAGAGCCGAAGAGACTGGCGGAGGGGTGCAGGGAGAAGATGGTTTCGTAGTTGGCGGTATATTTTTTAAAGTGTCACATTTGGTGCAAAGGTACTCCTATAGGAGTACCTTTGTCAATGAAAACAAAAAGGCGACTGGGGGTCGCCTTTTTTGAATATTATAATTCTTTTTTCATTACCACAAATCCGTCATTTCAAACCTCCCTGGTGAAAGCGTTTCTGTGGTGCAATGAATAAGTTTCCGATGGATTCATTGCGATGTTGAACGAGTCAAACGTTTACTCTTCTCTATTGTAGTACTTGGTACGAATAATATTTACCGTATTTTTGTCCTCGTAGGTGTCCAAACTGATTTTTAAAGTGACGAATTCGTCTACTTTGTAGAAATAATTGTCGCCATCTTCTTCGATTAACTCAAAGGTCTTTCCGACTTTTTTTAACGAGGTACCAGGCTTGATGCCAAGGATATCCGCATCATCGGAGTCCATGTAGAACGGAGACAAGGCAATGTATTCTATTTCAGCTGCGGTTTTATCGGCATTTGCCATCAGAGAAACAAGAAGCTCTCCCTGTGGAGTTTGAATCGTTCCCTTTTTGCTGAACTTCTGTGCTTCTTCATCCGGGATAAGGGAGGTATCAATGGCCCATCCCTGTTCAGAAGCGATAGTCATCAGATCGCCCCAGGTGGAGGTGATCGGAATTTCCACATCTCCGACCCGGACAACGATTTCATCTTCCGAGACCGTTTTGATTTTACTGTTTTTGTCTTCTTTGGTTTTCTCTGTCTTGCTATCTTCTCTTTCTTCGGTTATTTCCGGGTTACGGTTCTCTTTTCCCGTTGTTTCCGCTTTGTTGCCTCCGCATGCGGTTAAGGTTACCATTGCTGCAATCATCGTTGCGAAAATAAGTGTAGTTTTTTTCATAATCATTTCTCCTTTTTGTATGTTTTTTGGGGGACTTTTTTATCCCTTCTGTGATATAGTTCCGTTGACTTTAAAAAAGGTTTTATGATTTTGAAAAAATTTACTATTTTGAAAAAAATACCGTGTTTAGTTATCCCCGAGTTGTTTGTAGAGCTCGTAGGCTTTTTTGCTGGTGGCTTCCGGAGTGTAATGAAAAGCGCCGTAGGAAATGGATTCCAGTCCCTCCGGAAAAGTTATGTTCGTCAGTCTTTGTGCTCTTTCGAAAGACTGAAGCTGTATTCGTTTTAATGTGGAAGGAAGGATTACTTCGGTTAGGGAAAGTGTTTCGTAAAAAGCGGCATTTCCGATAACTTCCACACCTTCACCCAGCTCCAGTTTTTCAATGCGCCGACAGTATGCGAAGGCATATCCTCCAATATCCTTAACGCTGCCCGGGATGTAAACTTCTTTTAGGTAATCACAGAAGAAAAATGCATAGTTTCCGATATGGGAAACACCGTCTTCGATGATAAGAACCTCAATCCGGTCGCGGTAGGCGATCCACGGTGAATATTCCTTGGTGTAATCCACCATTTGCATTCCGCTTTTAATTGTAAGGGTTCCGTCAATAAAACTCCAATCCGGATTGTCTACGGAGTCCGGTATTTCTGCCGGTATTTCCGGCTCCGGAGTAATGTCGTCTATAGTCGGAGCACTATCTTCTAGCGGAATATAGGTAGCCTCTGTAATCGGACTGAAAGCAAATGTACTCGGGTATGTTTCGATGTCTTCGCTGTGAACATAGACATTTTGTACGCCCGGACAATGGGAAATGAATTGATTACCTATAAAACGGACGCTTTTCGGAATGTCCAGTTCCTGCAGAGAAGCGCATTCCGTAAAGGCATAGGTGTTAATTGTCAGAAGAGTATCCGATAAGGTAACCTTTTTTAACGCCGTAAATTTTTCAAAGCAGTTATTACCCAAACACCATACCGTATCCGGAATGATTACTTCTTCAACCTGAGCAATCGCTTCGTTTATAAAGGTGTTTTCCGGAGATTCCGACCAGCTTTTGAAGATTGCCCGAATCGGAACACCATTGTATTCGGACGGGAATTCTACTTTTGTACCCAGACCTCCCTTATAACAGACGGAAGCATATCCGCTGAAAATTTGATAGCGGAAATTTTCATCTTCTGCTGTACTTGCCGGAACGCTGAAATTGTCAAGGTAATAGTAATCCATGTCATAGTTACTCGCATATATGTCGTAGCGTTCTCTGGAAAACGGTGTAAACGATAACTCTCTGAAGTAGATAGGCCAAGGTGTAGGGGTAAGGGTCGGTGTCGGAGCTTCCGTTGGGAGCGGTTCCTCCACCACGGCTACCGTAACGGTCGGAGTCGCTTCCGCTGTAGGAGCGGGAGGTGTCGGGACCGGAGTGGCTGTTTCCGCCGGTGCGGTAACCGCAGGCGGTGTAGGTGTCTGGTTATTAAGGAGAACCGCAGTGGTTGCCCCACCACCCAGCAAGGAAACGGTAATAGCTACGGTAGCTACTTTTTTTGCGGCGGAAAAGGCAGCAAACTTTGCGAAAATCCCGGTACTTTTGGCAACCGTTGCCGTTGCGGTGCTTGCGGATGCTAAGGATTGTGTCCCGGCAGTGGCGGCAACGGTTACAGCCTCGGAAGAGGCGGTGGAAGCTGCTGCGGTAGCCGCAGTTCCGGCCGTGACTGCAGATGCGGTAAAACCGAGGGATTCACAAGCGACGCGGTAAACTTTTTCGGCGGTATCCGGTGCCATGGTGTAGTTGTCGGAACCCAGAAGTCCGCGTAACGCAAAATACAGAATTCCCGGAGTGAGGGAGTAGAGTTTGTAGCTGTAGCGGGCCTGATGTTCCTCTATTTTGGATTTTAAGAATTTTTTTGCGTAGTTTAAGCGGCTTTTGATGGTGTTTACGGAACAATCAAAAGCGTTAGCGATTTCTTCTATTTTCATGTGGTCATAGTAGAAGGACAGGATAGCGGAACGTTGTGCCTCCGGAAGCTCTTCAATCATATTCATAACAACATCCGAAGTGGCTTTCAACTGGGCGCTTTCTTCCGGAAGAGACGCTAAATCCGTAGCCTCTACTTCGTCAAAAATATAGTCCTGGTCTTCATTTAATAAAAGTTCTTTTTTGGTTTTATTATAAAATTTTGCTCCTTGTCGATACACAATACCTCCTAACCAGGCATAGACATTGTTTGCGTCTTCCAAAGAAGCAATTCCCTTATAGGCTTGGAGAAAGGTCTCCTGAGTCAGGTCCTGTGCGTCGGTCTCGGTTTTTGTAGCCGCCCGGGCACGGGCATATACGAAATTATATGTATGGGAGTAAAGAAGGTTAAAACCTTCTTCTTTTCCTTGTGTCATGAGGGAAATGCCCTCTAAAAGTTCTTTATCTACAGCCATAATATGTCCGCCTTTCTGTTTATTGAAAGTTTCTTTTTCTATAGTACTACTTTGCCGGTAATGTCGTCAAGCTGACAACGGTGTAATTGCATCGGCAAAGAAATCTTATGTTGAATTAATATCCGAAGTGCTGGCAATAATACCAGCCCGTTATGGTTTTGAAAACTGCTATGGAGCCTCTTTTAAAATTGCTGTTTAAAATGTTGGTTTTGTGATCTTCGGAATTCATCCAGCCGTTTACAACGGATTTGGCAGAGTCATAATTACATGCCAGATTTTCACCGTGTAACTTGTCATAGATGGTATACCAGTCGGTTCCGTCAAGTCTGGTATGAGAAAAGTATAAACTTGATTCCGCTGCCCTTACTCTTGCGGACTCGTACAAACAACCATCCCAGATCAGTTCCGGTAGGCCATGTTCTTTTCTTTTCTCATTCGTCAGGATAAACGCTTCCTTGGCGAGCTCTTTATCAAAGGAGCCGGGTAACGGAATATCAAAATAATTATCCTCGATTTCAGTGTTAATTGATTCGTAGGTCGGTGTTATGGTGGGCTTCGGAGTCGGAGTTGCGGTGGGTTTCGGAGTCGCGGTGGGCTTCGGAACCGGAGTTGCAGTGGGTTCCGGAGTTGGGGTGCTCGTAGGAATCGGAGTCGCGGTGGGTTCCGGAGTCGGGGTGCTCGTAGGAATCGGAGTCGCGGTAGGTTCCGGAGTCGGGGTACTCGTAGGAATCGGAGTCGCGGTGGGTTCCGGAGTTGGGGTGCTCGTAGGAACCGGAGTTGCAGTGGGTTCCGGGGTTGGGGTGCTCGTAGGAATCGGAGTCGCGGTGGGTTCCGGAGTCGGGGTTGCTGTCGGAACAGGAGTTGCCGTCGCCTCCGGTGCCGGGGGCGTAGTAGATTCCGGAATCGGTGTGACAGTTGTTTCCGTCATGGCAGGTTTAGGTGTGGCTACCGGTTCTGAAGCAGAACCACAACCGCCTGCCGGTACAGTCAGTAGTAAGAAAAGAACAAACGGCAAAAGAGTTTTTTTCTTCATAACAGTATTCTCCTTTGATGTGTTTTGGGGACTTATTTGTTGCCCTTCTGTTATATAGTTCCGGGAAAAATGAAAAAGGTTTTATACTTTCAAAAAAAACCTATGCAACACGATTCTGTGTCGCATAGGTTTTTGCAGTTCTTTTATTAATACTATTTTTTATTTTCCCAATCACATCAAGTTGCAATTTGACCGGAGAAATTATTTCTTCGTAATCCGCAAGGTTGCGCCGTCTTTCGTTACCGAAACTACCTCAATGCTGTAGCCGAACTCTGCGCCGTTATCCATCTTTCCTTTGCATAAGAACTCGTCGTAGTTTTCGGCGGTAAAAATATCTCCTGCTTCAAAGAAATCATCCTTAGAGATAATGGTATCCAGATTGTTTAAATCCGTAAAGGTGTTATCACCGCTTGCCTGAATAAGCTCAATATGGTAAAATCCGTAGTTCTGTGCCATGTAAGCATGATTATTTCCGATCTGAATCGTACCGATGGTGTAGGTCTTTCCGTCGGAACCGGTAAGAACGCGCTTTACTTGCTGTGCATGTACATGGTACATACGCACGCCCACAGTATCCTGTAAATGGTATCGTGCGGCATCCGTTTCGTGAACACCTTCCGGTGTAAACAAATCTACCATAATGTACTCGCCGAACGGGGAACCGTCCGGGGATTCGCCGGCAGCCGGAATCACAAGGGCACTGTTATTTAATGCGGAGGACTGAATGGTAACGTCAATGCTGTCTTTTCCGCCAAAGGAATCTTCCGTAATCACGGTAGGAGTAAGCCAGCCCACACCGTATTTGGAGTAGACATTCCAGTCACCGTAGTTGGCGGATTGCATATCGTAGCCGCCTACCGCATCAATGCCGGAGTAATTTACATCATAGTAGTCTACTAAGCCGAGACAGTGGGCAAACTCGTGAATCAGCACATTCGGGAAATAATTTGCTTCATCTCCGATCCGATAATTACTGTAAAGCATACCCATATTGGTGCTGAGGAAATTGTTTACATTCGGGGCCTTCTTTGTGCCGGCCAAATCACCGGTATAACTGTGAAAACGGGCATATGCGCCACCGTTACTCATCGGGCTGAAACTGTCGAAATCGCCCATATCACCGGTATTGATAAAGATTACCAAATCGATCAGGCCGTTTCCGTCCTTGTCATAAAGGGACCAGTCCAGATTAGGGTAGGATTTTCTTACCCATTCGGTAATTTGGGCTGTGTCATCCTGTTCTAAGGAGTGTTCCCGAACATCTTCATAGGCGTCGGTGGAATTGTACCAGTCGGTGACAAAGGATTGTATATTCAACTTGCCGTAGGAAGATATGCTGTAATACTCACTCAGAGAGAATTTACCGTCATTGCTTACGGAATATTCGGTTGCTTTGCCGTTCACATCTAAAACGGTACCCAGGGTCCTTTTTAAGAAGTCCATGTTCTTTTCGGTTGCACGACTTTTCTGGTCAGCCCAGCAAATCGGAACTACCAGTACATTTAAGTCTCCGGTAGCTTTCGGATAAACCGACGGAAGTGATTCGTGGAAGGTCTTTGCACCGATGTATTGTTCTTGTACCAGCGGAACATCATAGGTGTAATCACCGAGGGAAATCTCTAATGTAGCACCTTCCGGTAACGGAGCATCCTTGCTTACGATTTTGCCGTTGCCGTCTTTGAGATTACCGGTGACATAATTTGACGGTCCGTAAATGTACTGGTAATCTTCCGGTGTTGCGGTCAGGGAATCCGGAAGCGCAAGTAAGTAGAAATCTAAAATGCCTTTGTCCGGGTCCCAGGCTGCTTCAAGAGATTTGTTGTATGGGTCTCCCGGTAAAAATTCAGGGAAAAATCCGCTGTTAAAACTCAAACTTTGCAAGCCGGTACGTCCCGGTGTGTAATTTATGGTAAAAGAGGAAATAGAAACGGTTCCCTCCCCTTCTTTGGGAGCATAACACAGGTAATTCGGAGCGTAATCTTCGGTAGAGATGTTATGCGGCTGTCCAAAATAACCATAGTTGGCGGTGTCCTTTTTCCAGGAGGTAACGGTTCCGTCCTTTTTAAAGGTGTAACCGTAGGAAAAAGAAAACTCCGCATCATCATTCATCTGTGTGGAAAAACTGGAAATCTTTCCGACTTCGTCCGCTGTAAACAAATCTCCGCCCGGAGAGATGATAATTGTGCCGTCGGTTTCCACGCGACATTTGTGACCGAGCATACGGATGATCCGGGAGTCCGGTGTTTGCAAGGCAAAAGAAAGGGTTCCGTTTTCGGAAACAAGGCTGCCTTCTACAAGATTATCCGGATAGCTGACCTGTCTCATGCTTGCCAGTTTAAAAACTTCACTTTCTACAGTTGGGCTGATTTCACCGTTTTTGAAAACAGCCTTAACTTGCAGAAATTGACCATGCGCCAATTGTACAAAAGGATCGGTAGTAAAGAATACTTCGCCGCTGCCGATTAAGGCACCGTCTTCGTAGTGGCATATATCGTATTCATAGGAAACTGCATTACGAACAGGCTTCCAACTTGCCAGACCGTTTGCATCAATGGTAACTTGGATGCTGTCTGCATAGCCGTCGTCCGGTTTTTGTGTCGGAGTGACTACCGGAGCTTTGGTCGGAGTAGCAGTCGGAGTGACCACCGGAGCCTCGGTTGGAGTAACCGCCGGAACCTCGGTTGGAGTAACTGTCGGAGCCTCGGTTGGAGTAGCTGTCGGAGTCTCGGTCGGGATAGTTTCCGGGATGTCCGTCGGAGTAGTTGCCGGAGTTTCGGTTGGGGTGGCCTCAGGGGAACCCTCTTGGGTAACTTCCGGTGTAGGATCCGAAGGAAGATCGGTATTGACAGCCGGGTCGTTGTTACAACCGGCGAGAAGGAGCGAACATAATAAAATGCCCGTTGCTAAAAAGTGCGTGCCGGAAAAAGATTTTTTCATTAGCTATAACCTCCTTTTGTACTTCTTTTTTGCTTTTAGAATAACACAGGTATGGGGTGTGGTCAAGAAATCTTGATATTATTTTTCGGTTACATAAACAGCTAGTTCCAGCGCAATATCAAAGTGTCCGGCGTCGTGTTGGGTGCCGACAATCTGCCCTTCTTTCTTTCGAAGGTCCCATTTCGGCGCATCCAGCAAATCACCGCTTGTAAAGAAGGTGTAGAGTTCTGCACCCCGAAAATCGCATACCGCCTGAAGTCCCGCACACTCCATTTCCACGGAAATGCAGCCATCGGCCTTTCTTTTTTCAAAGTTTCCGGTGGTTTCCCGGTAAAAGGCGTCGGTGGTCCAGGTCTTTCCCTTGACGTAAGGAAGTCCGGCCTCTTCCATGAAACTTGCCACTACATCAGCATTTTTGACAGTAATATAGTCCGTTGCCGGTGTATAATGGTAGGAAGTACCTTCGTCGCGGTAAGCTTCTGTCGGTACCATGACTTTACCTCTGGCAATTTCTTTATTCAGGCATCCGGCACCGCCGAATACGATAAACTTGTCCGTATCCAGCAATTGTAGCGCATCTTCCGTATTGGCAACCGCCGCCGGCGCGCCTACATAGGTCTTAAAAAACGCAAAATGCTTTCCCTTGTATTCGATGCCGTACACCGGCGTTTCCCCGGTTACGGACCAGATGGAAGTAATCTTTTTACAATCAAAATTTGCTAATACAAATTCTTCAATTTTCCACGAGAAGGTCTGGATGCAGGCATCTACCTTCGGCGCGTCTGCGACACGCTGCGGAGTGATAATGGCGTTGGTTTTGTTGTCAAAAGAATCGGTAATCATGAGCAGATCCTCCTTATAAAATAAGTATATCACATCTTTTTTTCGTAGTCTATTAAGGTCATTTTGTCATTCACAACATGTTCGACACCGGTGCTTACAAAGCCCAGTTTCTCGTAGAAATGACAGTTTCCCTTCTCCTGTTTAATGGTATCCAATTTCCAAACCGTGGCTTCCGGATACAATTCAAACACCATTTTTACTGCCGTTTGTGCAATCCCTCTGTTTTGAAAACGCGGCAGAATAAAGAGGGGCGAAATGTAAGCAGGAACTTCCCCTGCAGGCGGTTCGTAGTCACGTTTTTTGTGGCATACACGGATTGCGCCTACCGGGAGTCCGTCTGCTTTGATAATGTAGTATTCGGAGGTTTTTCTTTC
Organism: Lachnospiraceae bacterium; assembly: GCA_017503735.1. Classification (GTDB taxonomy): domain Bacteria; phylum Bacillota; class Clostridia; order Lachnospirales; family Lachnospiraceae; genus SIG307. The sequence continues at coordinate 39,719 of JAFVSN010000050.1, read as the reverse complement.
CAGTATGGCAATGACCTTTTCAATGGGTTCCTTTACCGGACTGATTTCATCGTCCTGATAGACTTTGTAAAGGGGAAGGAATGCCTCATATTTCATCAGATGAATAAGTTCGGCATCTTTTTCGGTTGCTAAGGTTAGGGTTACGTCTGGGTTCATATTGTCCTCCTTTTCTGTTCGCACGAGTGAGCATCCCGCAGAGCGGTTTTATTTGAACGAACATTTTTTTTCAAATAAAAACCGCAACGAACAGGTCTTTCTGTCCGATGCGGTAGGCTCTTTGTATGGAAAAATCAAAGCGTACAGTTTCGCACAGACATAAGACCTATCGGCTTATAGCTGCGCGGAATGCACAGGCTACAAGCAAATACGTCTATAAATAATCATATACGCATAAGTCTGTCTGCTCTGATTCATGTGTGTGCTCCTTAAATTTTTTATTAGGATAGCATAAGCAGGAGGAGTGTGTCAAGCCTTTTTTACAAAGACTGTAGGGCAGCCTCGGTCTTTTTTATTTGCTTTAATAAGAACTGATATCGCTCCTGTACGGCGTTGATGCGGTAAATGCTACTGGATACCAAATCCGGATCAACGGCGTTTTCGAATATGGAGTAGGCGGTTTCCAATTCCAAACGGGTGGCATGTAACTCTTTTAAAAGAGGATTCTCGATTTTTCTTTTTTTTCGGAAGAATGATGGCATAAGCAGGCTCCTTTCGTTTGAATTTATTGTAAGTATAGACCGGATAAATGGGAATTATACCCGAAAAACAAAAATTGGGATTTTCTGGAAGGAAAAACCGTTAAAAACATGCTGAAACAGCGGGTTCTTCAAAAAAACAGCATTGAAAAAAATCGGCGTTTTGCACAAAAAACGCAAAAATCTTTGGTGAAAAAGACGAAAATAAATAAATCAGCGTAAACCGGTTGACTTTGAGAAAAAAACCGTCTATCATATGTGATATCAAAGCTCATATCGAGCAAAGGTTTTCATACGGAAAACCGAATTTCCCACACAAACAAAAAACAAATGAAAGAGGGGTGTCGTTGGAAAAACTGGTTGTAATCATTGATGTAATGCAGGATTACGCGAATCGTTTGGCAAGTTATTTAAACAGCAAAAGGGAGTTTCCCTATCATGCGATTGCAATGCTTGGTCCGGAAGAAGTAATCCGTTATGTGAAAGAAAATGCAGTATATGCCATTGTGGTAGCGGAGTCGTTGGAATCGGAGATACGATCGATTGCGGCAGGAACGGAAGTACTTTTGTTTCGGCTCAGTGACAAAAAAGAGGAAAATTATCCGGGAATTATTTATCGTTACGACAGTGCAAAGGAAATTGAACATCGAATCGTAAAGCGACCGCAAAAAAGGAAAAAGGTTCCCGTAATCGGTTTTTACTCTCCGGCAGGAGGCTGCGGGGTAGAGTTGTTGTCCCGAAAAATAGCACAGGAACTGGGAAAGGAAGGAAAAGTGTTGTATGTTTCATTGTTTCCTTTTGACCGGTTCGGCAGAGAGGGAAAGGATGGACTTTCGGAAGCCTTATACTATATCAGACAAACGGAATGGGAACCCAAAGAACTGTTACGGGCGTTGCTACAATGCGGGGAATTTATGGATAGTATAGGTCCGGTGCGTTGGCATACGGACTTGGAAAGTATAACAAAAAAGGATATGGAAAGATTGTTGCAGGAAACTGTGTGGGAAACAGAATACGCAGCATTTGTAATCGGAGTGGGACGATTTGATAAGGCAGGGAAGGAGGTATTGAGGTTATGTGACCGGGTTTTGGTGCCGGTGTGGGAAGAAGAAGAAGGAAAACGAATACAGGAGGAATTCAGGCGACAGTTGCGGGAAAGCCGGGAAACGGGCATATACACGGCAATTTCCGAGTTTTCGGTAAAAAATTTACTGACAGAGCAAATGAATGAGGCAGTGACGGCAGCGGTCGAAAAAGGAAGGGAGATCATTGGAGGAGACACGGGAGGAGATTCGCAGACAGACGTTAGCGCGTTTGGATGTATCGGAAGAATTGACGGATGAACAGGTGCTACAGACCATTGAGCAAGTGGTCATGGCCTATGCACGGGAACATTATGTACCGCTTTCGGAGCGATATCGGTTAAAGGAAGAAATATTCCACGGAATCAGGGGGCTGGATATTTTAGAAGAGTTGTTGGCGGATGATGAAGTGACGGAGATTATGATAAACGGTTATCGGACGGTTTTTTATGAGAAGAGAGGCGAATTGTTTTTGTGGGAAAAACAGTTTGCCTCGGAAGAACGGCTGTTGGATGTCATTCAAAAAATGGCAGCGGGTGCAAATCGGGTGGTAAATGAGTCAAGTCCGATAGCCGATACCAGACTTCCGGACGGTTCCCGTGTAAATATTGTACTGCCACCGGTTGCGTTAGACGGTCCGGCGGTAACAATCCGAAAGTTTTCAAAGGTGCCTTATACCATGGAACGACTGGTAGAGATGGGAGCACTTTCGGAAGAAGCAAGAGTGTATCTGGAGAAAGCGGTGAGAGAGCGCCGGAACTTATTTATCAGCGGTGGGACAGGTTCGGGAAAGACAACATTTCTGAATGCCTTATCGGCATACATTCCCGAGACGGAACGGGTAATTACCATCGAAGATGCGGCGGAATTACAGATTCGTACCGTGCCGAACCTGATCCGGATGGAGGTAAGAAATGCCAGTACCGAAGGATGTAGCGCGGTAAGTGTGAGAGATTTGATAAAAGCGGCTCTCCGCATGAGACCGTCTCGTATTATCGTAGGAGAAGTGCGGGGTGCAGAGGCGTTGGATATGTTGCAGGCAATGAATACGGGACATGAGGGTTCCCTTTCCACCGGTCATGCCAATTCCGCTCAGGATATGCTGTCCCGTTTGGAAACTATGGTGTTGCAGGGGAACGATATACCGTTGTATGCGGTTCGAAAACAGATTGCATCGGCAATTGATGTGTTTGTACAGTTGAGCCGACGAGGCGACGGAAGCCGTGGAGTTGTTCAAATATGTGAAAATAACGGTTTGCAGGATGGAGAGGTGATGCTGTACCCGGTGTTTGAGGCAAAAAAGGCAGAAGACGGAAAGACAACTCTATATCGTATCGGAGAGTCGAAGTTCAGAAATGAGGCGTTGATTGAAACTACGGAAGGAAAAGACAAGGAATAAAAAAAGAAGAAGAAAAAGGCGAAACGGCAAATGGCTTTGGGGAGCAATCGGGAAAGGAACCGGTGTAGGAATCCTTGTGGCGTGGTTGTTTTTTCAGAGCCCGTACGGTTTGATCTGGATGCCGGTGTGCGTTGTATCGGCCGTAATCCGTGCAAGAGCAGAGACCAGGCAGAAAGACAAGGAAAAGGAGCAGCAGCAGTTTGCGGAATTCCTCGGGTTTGTAAAAGAAGCATTACATGTGGGATATTCATTGGAACAAGCAATCGGAGAAGCAAAAAAAGGGATGCTGACCACAGGAGAAGAGGATTCTTTTTTGGAGGCAGTGAACCGGATGCAATATAAGATGCAGTTGGGAACATCGGTGGAGGCGGCGTTTTCGGAGTGGGCTACGGAAGCTCTGTGCGAGGACATCGGAGATTTTGCGGAAGTGCTGTTTATTGCAAAACGGACGGGAGGAGCGGTACAGCAGGTGATTACAAACACGGAACGGGTGATAAGAGACAAACAAGATACGATGCGCTATATTCGATCGGTATTGCACAGCAAAGCATACGAGGCGGGTGTGTTGAAAGGGATGCCTTTTGCAATGCTATTGTATATGCAGATGTTTTTGCCGGGATTTCTGGAACCGTTATATCATAATCCGATGGGAATCGGTATTATGTCGGTGGTGTTGTTGCTCTATTTTGTGCTTTGTTATGCAACGGATAAGGTTACTTCGATTTCCGTATAAGGGAGGGTTATGAAAAAGAAAGAAAAAGTACAATTGGCCGCCATAGGAGTCGTTGTGGTAATAATCATCCTATTTCTGTGGCGGAAAGGACAAGGGAAGGAAGAGACAGAGCGAATCTGGATTGCCAGACCGGAAAGCGGGACAAGAAAGCAGACCGTATCGTTACAGATGGAGGATACAAAGGAGGAGTATGCCTTTACCGTGAGTTCCAGGGCAAAGACAACAAAAGAAACAGAAGAGGCTTTTTCGGAGACGCTTTGCAGATTGCGGGAAGTGTTGGGCAGTGATGATGACAATTCCGCAGTATTGACAAAATCCGTATCTTTGCCCCAGTTTTTTTCGGATCTTGGGACTGATATTCGTTGGGATAGTTCGGAGGATACTGTGTTAAAAAAAGATGGGACACTGCAACGGGAACAGTTACAGGAGAGCCGGGAAATTACCTTACGGGCTTATGTCAGTTGTGAGGATGAAACGAGAGAATATTGGTTTCATATTGTTGTATTGCCATATGATGCGGAAAGTAAGGAAGCGCAGTTTTACCGGGCGGAGCAAAGGTTGACGGAAATGGAAAGGGAGACCGCGGGGGAGGACGGTTTCTATTTGCCGGAGGAAGTCGGAACGGTGACAGTGGGGCTTCCGGAATCTTCTGTTTCAACAGCGGCGGTTCTTGCGGCAGCGGTACTGGCATTGCCGATAGTAATCCTGTTCGCGAAGAGGCAGGAACGGGAAAAGGCAAAAAGACTCCGGGAGGAGGAACTGTTGGCGGCGTATCCCCGGCTGATTACCAAGCTTACTCTGTATACCGGTGCGGGACTGAGTTTGCGGGGGGCATGGGAACGTCTGGCGACAGAGTACAGGAAAGAAGCGGAATCCGGAGGAGAGAAGGGGGCTCTGGCAGAGGAAGTATTACTCTTGGCAGGAGAATTAAAAAACGGAACTTCCGAAAGAAAGGCGTATGAAGCCTTTGGACGAAGAATCGGATTAAAACCTTATTTGCGTTGTGCCTCCCTTTTGGTAAGTCAGCTACAAAAAGGGAGCGGTGCCATGCGGGAAGGATTGGAGCAGGAAGCGATACAGGCCTGGGAAATGCAGAGAAACCGTGTCACAAAAAAAGGCGAAGAAGCCCAGACGAAGCTAATGTTTCCCATGATGGGAATGTTGTTTTTGATTATGGGCGTGGTAATGATTCCGGCACTTTTTTCCATGTGACATGGAACAGAAGGTGTACGGAAAACAAAACAGAGGTTGGAAGAACAATAGGAGGAGAGAAATGAAAAAACAAAAAGCAGATAGAAGGGAAATGAGAGAAGAGATGACGGTGACAGAGACGGAAGAATCGGGTGTTGCAGAAAAAAGCGACGAAACAGGAAAAGAGACGGTTTCGGATTTGTTCCACGATAACAGAGGAGTCGGTGTGGTGGAAATCATATTGATTCTTGTGGTATTGATTGCCTTGGTGGTTATTTTTAAGGAGCAATTGACAGCGATGGTAACAAAGGCACTGGATGCTTTGGAGAAAAGTATGGAAGAGGTTATGTCGTGAGAAAAGAAGGTTCGGTTACCGTTACCTTTGCATTGGTGTTTTTGGTATTGTTTAGTTTCATTTTGTCGTTTTTTGAGATGGCATCCTATACTGCCCGGGCGTCCTATCATGCATCGGCCGCAAGGCTTGCGGTAGAAAACTATTTTGCGGCGTTTCTGGAGCCCCTTTATGACGAATATCACATTTTCGCCAGGGAAATGCCAAAGGATGACAATATTATTTCCCGGTCGGAGGAGTTGATTGGGGAGGATGTTTTGTACATGACCGAAAAACAAGAGGGGGAGAAGTCCCTGCTGTTACGTTCCGGAGCATCCTTTGAGGTGACGGATGCGAAGGTCTTAACGGAAGATTCCTTGGAAGGATTTTACGGACAAGCGGTGACGGCAATGAAATACCGCAGTGTTTTGGAAGTAACGGAGCTGTTAAAACAAATGGCGGGGATGACAGAACAAGCGGATGCGCATCTGGAGGTGGCGGCGGCAAAGGCGGCAACCGACAGTGCCTATAGCATGGTAGACGGAAAGATTTTAGAACTGATCGGTTTGGTAGACGGCGTAGACATTGTGAAATATGAAAAGTTTTTAGGCGGGAAAGGAGTTTTGTTTCAAAAGGATGTATATGTAAAGTATTTTTGTACAGCGCCGGCAAGTGCAGCTTCCTATTTTGACCGGACAGAAATCTATCAGGCGTTTTTGGAAAATTATGAAAATCCCTGTTTCGTGTTAGAGGATATGATAATCCGTGCCGAGACGCTGATTCGTGAAATGAAAAACAGGGAAGACCGGGAAATGTTTTGCCGGAGCGGACTGGCAGCGGCAAACGGAATGCTTGCGGTGGCGGAGACGGAGTTGAAAGAGCGGAAAGAACAATTAAAAGAACTCCGGGAACAACGTGCGAAGTTGAGAATTGAGTCAGAGGAGTTAATGGGAATTCCCGGAGCTAAAGAGAAAGAAAAGGAAGTGCTTGAACAGATTGCGGAATTAGATGTCGTGATTAAGGAAGCAACAACGCAAAAAGAGCAATGCGAGGAAGAGGTAAAACAATGGAAAGAGGAACAGAAGAAGTACGAAAAGGAACAGAAGCAGTTAGATGAGGAAGAAAAAGATCAGATCAAAAGGGTTGAAGTGTTACAAAAGGAAGAGAAAGAATTTGTAAAACAAGCAGAAAAAGTGCGAGATATCTGTGGTGAAGCATATGACTGCGCGGAAGAAATCCGACAAGAACTGGCAGCGGCAAAAAAGGTAAAAGCGACTTGTGAAACTGTGTTGGATGGGGTGCAAACATTAATAGGGAAGGATGCGGTAAAAGAATACCGGGAGGAATTAGACAAGTACTCTTTTTACGAAGAGGCGGAAGGGTTTGAATTCGACCGGATCAAGGAGACTCTTTTAAGAGACAAATCCTGTTTATGGAATCTGAAACAGCATCTGACGGAAGCGGACATCAGACCGCTGGAACTTGCGGTTGAAGCGTGGCGTACCGAAAAGGAAGCGGTAGAGAACTACTCCTTTGAAGGGTTGAAATTGAATTACGGGGAAATGTCGTTGGCGGGAGATGTTTATGACGGAATCGAACATATGCTGTCGGAAAAGGCGGCTGACGGATTGCTGGGTTTTTTTACAGAAAAGGAACTTTCCGAAAAGGAGTTGGATACCTCCTATCTTCCGTCCGGGTTTCGTTATGAAGAAACGGAGACGGATATCTTTTCCTTGTTAGGAACAGATATGAGTGACCTTTTTGATAAGCTGCGGGAATTTTTGCCGTCGGATACCTCCGGAACCGGCGTGACGGATACGATATTATTTCATTCCTATCTCACAACCCACTTTTCCGAATTCACAGAGGAGAAAAAAGGCGGAGCATTGTCTTATGAACAAGAATATCTGATTGCCGGAAAAAGTACGGATCAGGAGAATCTTTCTTCGGTTGCTATGCGAATTTGTGCGATTCGGACCATTTTGCAATTTGTTTCTCTTTTTACGGACAGTACCCGAAAGGCACCGGTAGAGCAGGCTGCTTTGGCTGCCTGTGGCGTAATCGGGCTTCCTGCGCTAAAAAGTATTGTAGTATTGTTGCTTTTGTTTGTTTGGGCGTTGGAGGAAGCGATGATTGATACGTCGGCATTATTAGAAGGGAAAAAGTTGTTGTTGTATCCCGGAAAAGCCGGAGGAAGCTTGCAATTTTCCGAACTACTTTTGTTTTCAAAATCCTTTGTTTTGGAGAAAGCCCGGGGCAAGAAGGATGCGAAAGGAGTTGCATTCGGGTATGACGGCTTTCTGCATCTGTTTTTATTTATGACAAAGAAAGAAGATAAAAGTTATCGTGCCATTGACTTGGTACAGGAAAACTTAAGGAAGTCCTATTGTGATGAATTCCGGGTGGACCGTTGTGTTTGGAAATTGTCATACCGTGTAGACGGAAAAGCGTATGAGTATTCTTACCGATAAAACGAAAGGAGGTGTGTTTTGATATCTGTTCTTATCAGAAATTGGCGATTCTGTAAATCATGTATGAAAACGGTAAAGTTCTCTTTGTTATCTTCTCTTAGTGCCGTTTTTACCTCCCGATGTAAAAGTCAAAATAAAATTAAAAGAAAGGATATTTGCGAAAAGACTCGTAAAAAATCACTGTGCCAAAAACATAAGGACAGATATCAAAATGCATCTCTTACCGTAGAAGCGGCAGTTGCATTTCCGGTATTCTTTTTTGCGGTAATGTATCTGTTACAGATGTTTTCTATTCTGCGGGCGGAAGTTATGATTGCGGAAGCGGCGATATCTTCCGTACGGGAAGCAGCAGCATACTCTTATGTAGCCGAAAGAATGGCGGAAGGGGATGTGGCGGTGGCAGATACCTTATTTGAATTTTTTGACCGGAAGATAATACGGGATGTGACAATGACCGGAGTATTTTACGGACGTTGCGATGCGGAAATTTTAAAGGAGGGGAGCGTAGCCCAGGGTCTCGGCGGAATGTGGGTAAATACAGAAGATGCAGGGAATAAAACACGAATAGAAATTCGATACCGGGTAACACCGGGAAATTCGTTGACGTCAAAGAAAGAGAACTACTATACAAGGAGACTTGTTTACAGGAACTGGACAGGGGAAGGCGGAAGTGCAGGAAAAACGGAGGGGCCGGAAGAGGATACGAAATCGGCAACGGTCTATGTAACGGAACACGGAACGGTCTACCATACAGAAAAGAGTTGCAGTCATATTAAAATCGAGACAATACCGGTGGAGGGTGGAGCCGTGGACAAAGAACGGAACAGTTCCGGAGGAAAATATTCCGCATGTGATTTTTGCGCACCGGAATGCGGACTCGGAAAATACGTGTATGTGACCAAACACGGAACAAAGTATCATGCGGTATCCTCTTGCTCGGCAATTCGACGGGATGTGAAGGAATGCTCCATGGAGGAGGCAAAAGAGAAGTACCGCCCTTGTAGTCGTTGTGCACAAGAGCAGTAGGAAGGAGAAACGAAAATGGAAGTTTGGAAAATAGCGGTGCGGGAACTTTGCGGAATGCCGACTCTTTTGTGGTTGGCGTTGCAGGATAAAAAATATATGGGGATTTCCCGCAAAGGGCTGGGAATTGCAGCGGCGGTTCTTTTGATCGGGGGGTGTTTCGGGAAGGTATCATGGCAATCCAGGCTGGGAGGCGTGGCGTTCGGGGGAATCCTTTTACTGTTTGCGTTCTTTTCAAAAGAAGCAATCGGATTAGCGGACGGGATTCTTCTTTGTGTGTGCGGTGCGGCATTCGGTTTATACGAAACGGTAACAAGCGGTTTTTTTGCGGCATTGTATGCGGGAGGCTATGCCGCGATACTTCTTGTAAGAAAAAAGGCGGGAAGGAAAAGCCGGATTCCTTTTCTGCCTTTCCTTCTTTTAGGTTATGTCACCATGCGTCTGTTTTGGCGTTTTTCCTAGGAAGGATGTGAGGATATGAAGACAAAAATAAAAGGCTCTATGACAGTAGAGGCAGCACTTTTATATCCGTATTTGTTATTAATTACTTTTTTACTTGTAAAACTGACCGTTGCCCGCTATGTGGTGGTAAGAGAACAGGCAGCGCATCTTTACGATGAAGTTTTTTCGGAACGGAAGTTACAGGCGTCGGAATTGTTGCGAGGTGCGGATACCGCATTTGACTTTTTTGAATAGGCGGCAGTTGATTTTTTGGAAAACAGGAGGTGAAGGAGTGTCGGAATTGTTGGAAAGCTTGTATAAAAAGGATGCGGACGGGAAGGCATATTTATTTTTAAAAAAGTCAAGAGAAAGCTTTGAAGAGCAGATGATTCGAAATAATATGCCGGAGGGGATTCTTGCCATGGTAAAATCGGAGAGAGGAGATAGGTACAAATACGAGATTACGGGAAGAAAAAACCTTGGCATGATGTTTGAACGGGTTCCGATGAACGGAGAACAGATAGAAAGCGTGTTAAAAGGGATTTTGAAGGTTTTGGAGAGAGGAAGGGACTATTTATTATCGGAGGACAATTTTATATTGCTACCGGAGTATATCTACCTGGGAATTCCGGGGTATGAAGTGACGCTTTGTTATTATCCGGAATACGGGATTCCTTTTGTGGAACAAATGGGAAAGCTGTTTGAACTGTTTCTGAATCGTGTGGATTACAGAGAAGAACAAGCCATCGCAATGGTATATGCTTTGTACATGCAATTACAAGAACCGGATATAACATTTGAGCGAATACAGAAATTGCTCTCGGAGCAGGAGAAACAACGGAAGGAAAAAGACGAGGGCATAAAAGAGATTAGGAACAAAAAGGAAAAAGCGCAGGGTATGCTTGTGAAAAAGGAAGAGGCACACCGGGAAGCGGAACAAAGCGGGACGACGAGTAAGGAAAAAAGAGAAGGTTTGTGGGAACGGTTTCGAAAGGAAATGGGAACCAGACTTCTGAAACCCGGTCGTTTTGCGGAAGTATCCTCATCCTATTTGCCGGCGGCTTGTGTCAGGGAAACACCTCCGGAATGGGGCGTGCAGGAAACGAAAGTACTTTCCGCAAAAACAGCCGATGCAACACCTATGCTTCTATCGGGGAAGACGGGAGAAGTAATTTATCTTACCAAGTTCCCGTTTTATATAGGGAGTCTGCCGGAGTATATGGATTATGTAATCCCGGACAATACCGTAAGCCGGTTTCATGCCAAACTGATTTGCCGGGAAGGAAACATCTATCTGACGGATTTAAACAGTACAAACGGAACAAAGGTAAACGGACATACTCTGAATGTACAGGAACAGGCAAGGCTGGAAGAAGGGGACCGGATTGTATTTGCGGAAGCGGAGTTTTGTTTTACAAAAACCGGCGGATTATCTTGAGAAAAGACGACAAAGAAATCCAATATTTTACTTGAAGGAATCGGAAAAAGAGCGTATACTGAAACTACAAAGCAAAGGGCATATGAGGGGAGCTTTGTGAAACGGAGCGTGTTAAGATGGAGAGAGGGAAAATTACAAAACTTCCTTTGGCTACAATCGCTATTGTGGCGGTAAATATCATTCTTTTTCTTGTGTTTGATTTGTTTTTTTACCGAAAGCAGGAAGAAATTGTGTATTATATGGCACTGAATCCTGTTCTGGTTGTTGAGGGAAAGGAATATTGGAGACTTATCACCTCTATGTTTTATCATTTCGGGATAGACCATTTGATGTGTAATATGATGATGCTCTATGTAATAGGAAGGATGTTGGAGCCGTTTTTCGGACGGATTCGCTTTTTGTTTTTGTATTTTGCCACAGGGCTTATTGCGGACGGAGCATCTATCCTGTATAATGGTGTTATCCGGAGTGATTCCGGAAGGTTTGTGTTTTGCGCCGGGGCATCCGGTGCCGTGTACGGTTTGACAGGTGCTTTTATTGCAGCGATTTTGTTCCGGCGAAAGCAGTTGTCCGTACAGGAGAAAAAGCAGCTGCTTTTGGCGGTGTTTTTCCTGTTGTTCGGTAGTATTTTTGATACCGGCGTAGGACATGACGCCCATTTCGGCGGCTTTTTCGGCGGATTGATGATTGGAAGTATTTTCTGTCTCATACGAAGAAAAAAACAGGAAACGATACAGGGATAAGAAAGACTACGGAGGTGTCAAATGAAAATAGCGGTTTATTACGGTGGACGGGGAGTAATCGAGGATACCACGATTTATGTGGTGAATAAACTGGTAGAAGTTTTGAATGAGTTAAATGTTCAGGTACGCCGGTACAATTTATACGAACAAAAAAATGAGATTGCCGCACTTTCCGGCACCTTGAAAGAAGTGGACGGAGTGATTTTGGCGGTGCCGCTTGAGTGGTACGGAATCGGTGGTTATATGCAGCAGTTTCTGGATGCCTGCTGGTTGTATGCGGACAAGAAGAAATTGCAGAATATGTATATGATGCCGGTGGTGGTTGCCGTGACCTGCGGAGAGAGACAGTCGGAAAGCGTACTTCGGAATTCCTGGGAGCTTTTGGGCGGAAAAGTGGTAGACGGAATCTGTACCTTTGTGGAAAATCAGGTAGAGTTTGAAACCAATGTGGATTACGCAAAATTGATTGAAGATAAAGCAGAACGTTTTTATCGTGCGGTATCCCGGAAGGAGTTACAGCTGCCGAGCGGCAACAGTTTGATTAAACGGAATATGGCAACGTCGCCGATTCCGCTGACACCGCAGGAAAGCGAAGATTTGTCCAAGTACGTATCGGATGATAAGTATGTAAAGCGTCAGAAAGAGGACATAGAGGAATTATCCCAGATGTTTAAGGGGATGTTGGAAAAGAGCAGTGCGGGTATGGACCCGAAGATGGAGTTTATTGCGAATCTTCGCACCAATTTCCATGCACCGGAGGATTCTCTTTCCGTAAAATATGCACTGCAGTTTGCGGACAATGACCGTACCCTTTTTATTGAAATCAGAGACGGGCGACTGTTCTGCAGTTATCCGGAGGAAGTCCCGGCAGCAGATGTAAACGCGAAATTGACCAGAGCGGTGATGGAACGTATCGTGGACGGACGTGTGACTTTTCAGGGGGCGTTTATGTCCGGTGATATTACCGCAAAGGGTGATTTTAAGCTGCTTCGTCAGTTTGATATGATGTTCCGGTTCCAGACGCTGGTGTAAGAAAGCGGAGAATCCGGAGACAGATGGGGTGAAAAAGGTCGGAACAAAGTGTTCCGCACAATAAAATAAGAAACGGAGAAATAAACTATGGACAACTGTATTTTTTGTAAGATTTTAAGAAATGAAATTCCGTCATCCACGGTCTATGAGGATGATAAGTTCCGTGCCATTATGGATATCGGTCCGGTGGCAAAGGGTCATGTGATTTTACTTGCAAAGGAACATACCGCAAATCTTTTGGAGGCGGATGACAGCCTTCTTTCGGCGGCACTTCCTACTGTTAAGAAAGTGGCAAAGGCAGTAAAGAAGACCATGAAGTGCGACGGCATCAATGTTTTACAGAATAACGGGGAAGTGGCGGGACAAACCATATTCCATCTTCATATTCATGTGATTCCGCGAAATAAGGAAGACGGAGTAAAGCTTCCGCCGCCTATGGCATCCTATGCAGACGGAGAAGCGGCAGAGCTTGCGAAAAAGATTGCGGAAAATCTGTAAAGGAAACCCAAAGACTTTTTTTCGGGGAGTATCCCGGGAAAGGAACGAGGTTGTATATGACAGAACTACAGTTACAAGAGTTGCTTTCGGAAATGTCCCTGGGTGAAAAAATTGAACAGATGATTCAGTTTCACGGAGGGTTTTACGGGGATGTTAAGCTGATTACCGGGCCGGGTCATGATTACAGTGTGAAGCCGGACCAACAGTGGCGAATCGGAACGGTTTTGGGAGAGGCCGGGTATGAGCATTTGAAAAAGCTGCAGGAAGGGTTTATGGAGAAGCAGCCTCATCATATCCCGGCAATTTTTATGTCGGATGTGATTCACGGCTATCGGACGATTTATCCGGTGCCGTTGGGACAAGGGGCAAGCTTTGATCCGGAGTTGACCCGGGAGCTGGCGGAAGCCACTGCGAAAGAGGCTTCTGCGGCCGGACTTCATGTTACCTTTTCGCCGATGTGTGATCTTTCCAGAGATGCCCGGTGGGGAAGATGTATGGAAGGAACCGGCGAAGACCCGTGGTTAAATGCCCGATTTGCGGAAGCAATGGTGTCGGGATATCAGGGAGACGGCATTGACAAGCAGGGGAATATTGCGGCTTGCGTGAAACATTTTGCGGCATACGGTGCGGCGACTGCAGGACGGGATTATTCCGGGGTAGAGCTTTGTGAGAGGACTCTGTTGGAGGATTATCTGCCGTCCTACGAAGCAGCGGTAAAAGCAGGAGCACCGCTTGTGATGAGTGCCTTCAACACCATTAACCGGATTCCGTGTTCTACGAATCAATGGTTGATGCGTAAGATTTTGCGGGAACGGATGGGATTTGACGGCGTGGTGATTTCCGATTACGGTGCGGTACAGGAAACAGTTGTACATACTTCTTCTTATGACAAGAAGGATGCGGCGGCAAAGGCACTGCGGGCAGGATTGGATATTGATATGATGAGTGACTGCTATCTTTCTTATTTGGAAGAGCAGGCAAAAGAGAGTGAAGAATTGCGTCGGTTGATCGATGAGTCTTGTTTGCGGGTGCTGGAACTGAAAAACAGATTAGGTTTGTTTGATGACCCGGTCAGAGGTTCCAAGGAGCTGGAGGAAAAATACTTTTATTGCGATGCCCATAAGGAACTGTCCGTCCGTGCGGCAAGAGAGTCTGCCATACTCTTGAAAAACGAAGGCTTGCTTCCTCTTGCAAAAGAGTGCCGGATTACGGTTGTGGGTAAGCTGGCGACGAGTACAAAGATTGTGGGTTCCTGGGCGATTTTTGCAGAGTCGGATAAGACCGTTACCTTCGGGGAGGCGGTAAAATGCAGATATCCGGAGGCAAAGGTTGAGGTATATCCGTATGATACGGCAGATGAAAAAATGCTTGCGGCTTGTAAGAGGAGCGATGCGGTGATTGTCTGCATGGGCGAGGAGGATGAGAAATCCGGTGAGTCCAAGAGTATTTCCGATGTTTCCCTTTGCAGGGAACATCAGATGCTGTTTGATGCGGTATACGGTGTAAATGAGAAGATTCTTTCTTTGATTTATGCAGGACGTCCGTTGGCGATTCCGATGCTTGCGGAAAAATCCGAGGCGATTTTGGATGCATGGTATCCGGGGACCTTCGGAAATATCGGTATTTGGGAGTTGATTTTCGGAGATGCCAATCCTTGCGGGCGTGTGCCGATGAGTTTCCCGTATACCACAGGTCAGCTTCCGATGAGCTACAGCGCATTTACGACGGGACGTCCGGTAGAGGATCGGAACGGTTTTGTGCCCTTTGCTTCCAATTACATGGATGTGCCGAATACGGCATTGTATCCGTTCGGCTGGGGGCTTTCCTACAGTACGTTTGAATATTCGTCGGTTGTTCTTTCTCATGATACTCTTACGGAGGATGGAAAGATTACGGCAACGGTTACCGTTACCAATAAAGGAACGATGGACGGTAAGGAACCGGTACAGCTCTACATCCGTGATGTAAAAGGTAGTGTCATAAGACCGTGCAGGGAATTAAAGGGATTGCAAAAACCGTTTGTGAAAGCAGGAGAAACCGTGACGGTTTCCTTTGATATTACGACGGAGTTGTTGCGATTTTATAATGAGGATATGGAGTTTGTGGCAGAACCGGGTGAGTTTAAAGTGTGGATCGGCGGGTCCTCTTTAACAAAAAATGAAGCAGAGTTCCGGTTGGCATAAGGATCGGAAGATGCGAAATGGGACAGAAGCGGAAACGGCGGAAGAGGGGCATGAGCCGGCAGATTTTACGGAGGATGAAAATTTTGCTTGACGAATTCTGACGTTTGGTGTATTCTGAGTGTGTTACAAACAAAATTTCATAGGAAAACTCTTATTAAGAGTGATGGAGAGTAAAGGCTCTGCGAAGTCACGGCAACCCCCGTACGGGAAGGTGCCAAGTTGAGCGGTACATAGTACCGAACAATAAGGGATTTGGTTTTATTGGTATCAAGTCCGTAGTCCGCAAGGCCTACGGACTTTTTTGCGTGAAGGCAAAGTGAGCATGGAAGCAACGTTGGGAGCTTGCTTCCATGCGTTGGTGAAATGCGAACACGCCCACGACTGAGCGACATTGTCGCGAAGTGTAAGTGTGAGTAAGGGCGAAGCCGGGGCCTGCGCGAAACAACGAGAACTCGAAAGGAGAACAAAGATGAGTGATAAGTTTTTATTTACGTCCGAATCGGTAACCGAGGGACATCCGGATAAAATCTGTGATCAGATTTCCGATGCGGTATTGGATGCAATGATGGAGCAGGACCCGATGAGCCGTGTGGCTTGTGAGACTGCATGTACCACCGGTCTTGTATTGGTTATGGGTGAGGTAACCACAAAGGCTACTGTGGATATTCAGAAGATTGTACGTGATACGGTGCGAGAAATCGGCTATGACAGAGCAAAGTACGGCTTTGATGCGGATACTTGTGCGGTGCTTGTGACGTTGGACAAGCAGTCTGCAGATATTGCCATGGGCGTAGACAAGGCATTGGAGGCGAAGGAAAACAAGATGTCCGATGCGGATATTGAAGCCATCGGTGCGGGAGACCAGGGTATGATGTTCGGTTACGCATCCGATGAAACCGAGGAGCTGATGCCGTATCCGATTGCTCTGGCACATAAGTTGACAAAGAAGCTTTCCGAAGTACGTAAAAACGGAACTTTGCCGTACCTTCGTCCGGACGGGAAGTCCCAGGTAACGGTAGAATATGACGAGACGGGTCGGCCGGTTCGTTTGGAAGCTGTGGTGCTTTCCACCCAGCATGCACCGACCGTAACGCAGGAACAGATTCACGAAGACATTAAGAGATATGTATTTGACGTGGTGCTTCCGAAAGCGTTGATTGATGAGAATACAAAGTTTTTCATTAACCCGACGGGGCGCTTTGTAATCGGCGGACCGAACGGTGACAGCGGATTGACCGGTCGTAAGATTATTGTAGATACCTACGGCGGATATGCCCGTCACGGCGGCGGAGCATTTTCCGGTAAGGACTGTACC
Source organism: Lachnospiraceae bacterium (assembly GCA_017503735.1). Lineage (GTDB taxonomy): Bacteria > Bacillota > Clostridia > Lachnospirales > Lachnospiraceae > SIG307. Next base: position 23,144 of record JAFVSN010000050.1, on the reverse strand, counting down.
AAGGTGGATCGTTCTGCTTGTTATGCGGCACGTTATGTGGCAAAGAATATCGTAGCAGCCGGTTTGGCAAAGAAATGTGAGATTCAGCTTTCCTACGCCATCGGTGTGGCACAGCCGACCTCTGTTATGGTTGATACTTTTGGTACAAGTGCTCTTTCCAATGAAGAATTGGTTGAGATTGTTCGTAAGCACTTTGATCTTCGCCCGGCGGGAATTATTAAGATGTTAGATCTCCGCCGTCCGATTTACAAACAGACCGCAGCTTACGGTCACTTCGGACGTACCGATCTTGATTTGCCGTGGGAGAAAACGGATGTTGCCGAAGTGTTAAAGCAGTACGCAAAATAATGAAATAAAAATGTATAAAAGATGCAGCATGCCCTAGGAAAGGCATGCTGCTTTTTTGCGCTTTTTTACGAGATTTAGGCATATTCTGTCACTTTTTGCGTTGAAAAGAAAGATAGGATATGGTATACTTAAAGACAACAATATTTTTATGTTTTTGAATTCGGAAGCGGAAAGGAGTTTTGTTATGCAGTATCGTAAGTTTGGTAATACGGGAGTTGAAATTTCTACATTGGGGTTCGGTTGTATGCGTCTGCCGGAGATTGATTTGGGAGACGGAAAGTTTGAGGTGGATCAGGAGAAGACGGATGCCATGCTTCGTCATGCGTATGAGTTGGGTGTAAACTATTTTGACACGGCGTTTTATTACTGTCACGAGAATAGTGAGATTGCGGTGGGCAAGGCTTTAAAGCCGATTCGTGATAAGGTGTATATCTCTACGAAGTGTCCGCTTGACAGAGTAAAGAAACCGGAAGATTTTGAAGGAATGTTAGATAAGAGCCTTGCAAAGTTGGATACGGACTATGTGGATTTTTATCATTTCTGGGGAATTAACCGTAAGGTGTTCGATGAGGTGATTGTACCGTTAGGTCTTTTAAATGAGGCAAAAAGATTAAAGGAGCAGGGAAAGATTCGTCATATTTCTTTTTCCTTCCATGATTCTCCGGAAGCATTAAAATACATTATTGATAATGCGCCGGAAATGGAAAGTGTACTTCTTCAGTACAATTTGTTGGACCGCGCAAACGAAGAGATGATCGGATATGCAAAAGAAAAAGGTCTCGGTGTTGTTGTAATGGGCCCGGTAGGCGGCGGACGTCTGGCTGCTCCGACAGAGCTTGCAAAGCGTCTCGGCAGCGGTAATTTGAACACCTATGAACTTGCCTTCCGTTTTGTTCTCGGCAACCCGGGTGTTTGCTGTGCTTTGTCCGGTATGCAGACCTATGAGATGGTAGATCAGAATGCGGCGGTGGCTTCGTTAGAAGAGCCGATGACAGAGGAAAAATGGCGTGAGGTCGGTGATGCACTGGAGAATTTGAAGAAGTTTTCCGAACTTTACTGTACCGGTTGCGGGTATTGTCAGCCGTGTCCGAAGGGAATTCAGATTCCGCGCATTTTCCAGGCATATACCTATCACAATGTATACGGCTTGCACGAGCTTGCAAAGAAGTCCTTCTTGGATTATGTAAATAACGAAAAGAATCCGGGCGCAACCATTAAGGATTGTGCGAATTGCGGATTCTGTGAGCGCAAGTGTCCGCAGCATTTAAAGGTGCGTGAGTTGTTGAAGAAAGTAGAGGACACGTTACTGGCGTTGTAAGTGACATAGAGGCGGGCAGCCTGTCGGACGGGAGAAAGGGAAAAAGGAGCGGAAACTATGCTGTATGCGATGCCTTGGAAGTCAATGCGAATTACGAAGACAGAGAGAAGAGAAAACCGTTTGTTTCTGTATTCCGACAGAGGAATGCACAGAATCGAGCTGAAGAACGAATCGGTGGCACGGATAACGTATACGGAACGGGAACGTTTTTCCGAACGAAAAAAGCCGGGTGTCATTCAGGATGCCGTATGGACGGACTGGGAGATTCGGGAAGATGCCGAAGCGGTAGAGGTTTTGACCCCGCAGTTAAAAATTGTGGTGGAGAAGGATTCTGCGTCTTTTTCCTTTTATAACGGCAAGGGGGAGTTGCTGTTAAAGGAACGGGAAAAAGAAAGTAAGGAATTGGAAGAGTTTCAAAGTTTTGAATTGTCGGGAGAGGATAGTGCGGTAATCGAAAAGATTGTAACACCGGACGGGACGAAAGAAGTGGTGAGAGAGGCCACCCGCGTGGCAGGCGAGAAGTTTTTCCATACCAGACTTCATTTACAGTGGCAGGAGGGCGAGGCGTTATACGGTTTGGGACAACAGGAGGAAGGGTGTTTAAATCTTCGGGGGAAAACGGTTTATGTACACCAGGCAAACCGGAAGATTGCGATACCGGTGCTGTTGTCCGGTCTCGGCTACGGTATATTAATGGATACCTACAGTCCGATGGTATTCCAAGATACGGAACAAGGGTCGTATTTGTACACCGAGGCTGACGATGAATTGGATTATTACTTTATGAACGGCGGTAACTTGGACGGTGTTATAAGAGAGTATCGTTTTCTGACCGGGAAAGCGGCGTTGTTGCCGAAGTGGGCGTTTGGGTATTTGCAATCCCAGGAGCGATATGAGACCCGGGAGGAGATTTTGCAGGTGGCCGGTGAGTACCGGAAGAAGGGAATCGGACTTGACGGGATTGTTCTTGACTGGTTTTCCTGGGAAGACGGACTTTGGGGACAGAAATCTTTTGATGTGTCCCGTTTCCCGAATCCATCGGAAATGATTGAGAAACTTCACGAAATAAAGGTACGCTTCATGATTTCCGTTTGGCCGACCATGGATGAGAAGAGCGATAATTATAAAGAATTTAAAGCGCACAAGCTTTTGTTGCCGGGAAGCAATGCCTATAACGTCTTTTCGGAAGAGGGGCGAACCCTTTTCTGGAAGCAGGTAAGGGAAGGACTGTTTTGTCACGGCATTGATGCTTGGTGGTGTGATTCCAGCGAACCGTTTACGCCGGAATGGAATCATAAGTATCGTCCGGAGCCGGCAAAGTTGTACGCGGAATATATTGAAACGACAAAAGATCATATGCCGATGTGGGCTGCAAATGCGTATGCTTTGTATCACGCTATGACGTTATATGAAGGACAACGGGCGGAACAGAGAGGAACCGGAAAGGAAAAGCGCGTTGTTAATTTGACCCGGAGCAGTTATACCGGACAACAAAGGTACGGTACGATTTTGTGGTCGGGAGATACGGATGCAAGTTGGAGTACATTGAAAAAGCAGATTGTGGCGGGATTGAATTTCTGTGCCAGCGGACTTCCTTTCTGGACAACGGATATCGGAGCTTTTTTTGTAAAGTCCGGACATCAATGGTTCTGGCAAGGAGACTATGAGAAAGGATGCGACGATTTCGGGTATCGTGAATTATATGTCCGTTGGTCGCAATGGGCCTGCTTTCTTCCGGTATTCCGGGCCCACGGCACGGATTGCCGCCGGGAACTTTGGGCATTCGGAGCTCCCGGGGAGATGTTTTATGATGCACTGCTTGCGGTGAACCGGTTGCGTTATCGTCTGTTGCCGTATATCTATTCTCTGGCGGGAGAGGTTTGGTTGAAAGACACCATAATGATAAAACCGTTGGTATTTGCATTTCCGCAGGATGTACAGGTGTCGGATTGCAAGGATCAGTATTTGTTCGGGGATCGTTTGATGGTATGTCCGGTAACGGAACCGATGTATTATGGTGTAAATTCCGAAGAACTGTCCGGCGTAGCAAAAACACGCCGGGTTTACTTGCCGGAGGGAGAGAACTGGTACAATTTCTGGTCCGGGGAATACCTGGAAGGCGGGCAATGGATTGTGACTGAAGCGACATTGGAACGGATTCCGTTGTTTGTACGGGAAGGAAGTATTATTCCGATGTACAAAGAAGAGTACATTCCGGAGTTTGCCTCCGCAGGGTATGAGGAAGGCAAGATAGAATATCGTGTGTTTGAGGGAAAGGATGCGACGTTTGCCTTGTATGAAGATGCGGGAGACGGATACGGCTATGAACAGGGAGAATATCAAATTACGATGTTGGAATGGAAGGAACAGGAGAAAAAACTTTCCGTAACTCGTGTATAAATTGTTTCTATCTTTTTTTGACACTGGAAAAAGAGTATGTTATGATAAAGACAGGTACAAAATTTCCGGAAGGACGACTGGGGAGGTTTTATGAAGAAAGAATTGCAGAAAAAACTTAGCTTTGTATTATTTGTAATGGCGGTATTTTTTGCCGGTGTTACCTTGACTGTATTGGAAGATTCGGCAGTGCTTGTAGCGGTGGCAGGAGTGTTGCTTTTGGCGACTGCGGTGTTTTATGTCCTGCAACAGGAAGACAAGGAACAAACCCCTACCGGAAAAACCACCGAGATTTTACTTGCAGACCGTATGGCGGAATTGATGAGAGGCAATGAAAAGGCCGAAAAGGGTGTTTATATTGCCGTGAAAAAACAGCATGAAGCCATGGAAAAAGGGATGGAAGAACTGTTGCAAAAGATGGGAGAACTGGTAACGGCACAGGAAAATGCGGTAAAGACGCTGGTTCTTTATAACAAAGAGAATACAAAGCAATTGGCACTCAGTGAGCGGGAAGAATTGGGACGCTTGCGGGATGAGTTAAAGCAGTTGCAGTCCGGCGGAAGAGATACTGCTTCCATGTCTTCCGTAGTGGATGCCATAAGAGAGATGTCTCATCGTTTGTATGAGGAGCTGCATGAAACCGGAGAGGCAATGTTGTCGGAGCTGGAAACAACGGCAGATAGTTTGGATGTACTTAAGGAATTGATGAGCGCCTTAAAGGAAAGCCGGCCGATAGTTGAGGCATCGGCACCGATGGCAGAAGCGTTTGATGAAAAAGAAGAACTGTTCCCGGAGGAAGAGGAATTCTTCCCGGAGGAGACGTTTGACGATGAGAGTGTGACGGAGGAACCGTTTGTGGAAGAAACGATTTCGCCGGAAGAGGAACTTCCGCTGTTTGAAGAAGAGGCGGCACCGGAAGAGGAACCGGAGGTTGTGCCGGAACCGGAAGAAAAGAAAAATCCGGAAGATGCTCTCGCATCCTCCGGAGTAGATTTATCCGATCCGAATAAAACGTTGTCGCCGGATGATATTGCGGCGTTGATTGCGGCACTGGGAAATTAGTGCCGGCCGTTTCGACGTTTTGCCAGATAGGCAGCACGTTTCTTTCGATAAGGTAATTCCACAAAAATATAATAAATTCCGATTAGGAAACAAATGCAACCGAGGATAATTCCGATGATGATAGGCAAACGCCCTTTCTTTGGAGTTTCTTCGGTTTTGTTTTGACCATCCCCGGTGAATTCACCTTCGGTTCCCTGCAGATCTGTTCCGGAAGGAAGTTCTTCGGGAGGCTGGATGGTAAATGCAGCACCCTCATTGTGAAAGACAATGTCGGCAGAACCGATGGTGCGGGTTCCGTAGGTATAAACGGCTTCTCCGATGATATTCTTTCCTTCGGAAAAAGAAGTTAACTGGGAAAGCGTAATGGTTCTGTCGGTATCGGAAAGGGATGCCGTGGCAGGCAGTACAACCAGTCCCGCATCGGTAGACACAAGAGAACGGTTCATAAGCTGTACGGTGTCTTCACTTTGAAACAGCGGCGGAACATCGTTTCCGAGGGAATGTTGTTCTTCCGTAATGTTATAGGTAGTAAAATGGTCGAAACCGAAGTTTAAAAGTGCCGCGGTATCGTCATAAAGGGCAGTATCGTCCGGAGCTTTCATAATGACGGAAATCAAGGTCATATTTCCGCGCCTTGCGCAGGTAACAAGATTGGCTCCTGCCAAATCGGTGTGTCCGGTTTTTCCGGCAATGACGCCGTCGAAAGGATAAGTACCGCGAAGCATTAAGTGGGTATTCAATACCCAGCGGGATTCCTCACAAAGATTGGTGGCCGGAATCTCGTGGTTTTTCGAACCGGAGATCCGGATAAAGGTAGAGTTTTTCATTAACGGCCGTGCGATTTTTGCCAAATCTGCAGGACAGGAGTAATGATTCTCTTCGTCTAATCCGTGAGGGTTCATGAAATTTGTATTGACACAGCCCAACTCTTTTGCACGGGTATTCATCATTTCTGCGAAGGCCGGCATGGTTCCGCCTACATGTTCCGCAATGGCATAGGCTAAATCGTTTGCGGAAGGAAGCATGAGAGCGTAGAGAGATTCCTCCATGGAAAGTTCTTCTCCCACGTCTACCCAAATACGGCTGGAATCCACTTCGATATCGTAAACGGCATTGTGAGAAACGGTAACGGTTTCTCCCAATGCGGCATTTTCCAGTGCCAGAAGGGCAGTCATAAGTTTCGTGGTACTGGCCGGATAAAAAGACTCGGTGGCATTTTTTTCGAAGAGTACGGTGCCGGTTTCGGCTTCTATAAGAATCGCACCTTCTGCCGCCAACTGCGGTCCTGTCGGCCAGGGATAAACTTCATCTGCGGCGGCAACGGCCGGAGAGATAAGACCGGACAGGATGCCGAGACAGAAAAGCCATCCGCAAAGGGCAAAGACGCGGCTGCGTCGGTAAATTGATTTATGTTGAAAATGCATATACATTCCTCCCAAAAAGAATAAGCGTGATGTGTTGTAGGAGCACACCACGCTTTTATTATAGTGTAAAAAAGCGTACTTGTCGAGAGGGAAAAGAAATGCTTAATAGGTTAAGATTTCATAACCGCTTTCCGTAACTAAAACGGTGATTTCCCATTGCGCCGAGAGGGAGCCGTCTTCGGTATATACGGTCCAACCGTCGTCCTCATCGATAAAAATATCGTCTTTTCCCATATTTACCATTGGTTCAATGGTAAAGACCATACCCGGCACCAGTAACATTTCGGTGCCCGGTTTGGATACATAGCTGACCCATGGTTCTTCGTGGAACTCCAAGCCGATGCCGTGACCGCCGATTTCTTTCACTACAGTATAGCCGTGGCTTTTGATAAACTCATGAATAGCGGCCCCCATATCCCCTAATCGTGTCCACGGTTTCACTTTTTGCAGACCTACCTGAAGACTTTGCTCGGTAACTTCCACCAGACGACGGGCCTCTTCGCTGACGTTACCTATAAGAAACATACGGGAAGAGTCGGAAAAGTAACCTTTGTAAATCGTGGAAACATCCACGTTTACAATGTCGCCGTCTTCCAAAAAAGCTTCCTCGTCCGGAATCCCGTGACAGACCACAGAGTTTACGGAAACACAGCAACTGCAAGGAAAGCCTTCGTATCCCAAGGGAGCGGGTATGCCTCCCAGTTCCGTAGTTTTTTGGTAAACCAGTTCGTCAATCTCTGCGGTAGACATTCCCGGACGGATATGCTCTGCCACATAATCCAAAACAGCAATGTTGATCTTGCTGCTTTGCCGGATTCCTTCGATTTGCTCCGCATTTTTAATTAAGTCTCTGGTAGGAATCGGGTAAGGTTCCTTTTCGTATTTTTTCAGTTTGTCATCGAAGGCTGCGTGACAAACTTTATATTTTCTTTGGCTGCCGCACCAACAAGGTGCATTGCGTTCTATCTTTTCCATGAAAAGACTCCTTTGTTATTTTCCCTGACCGTAGTAAGCGTTGGCACCGTGTTTTCTTAAGTAGTGCTTATCCAAAAGTTCCTGCTGCATCTGCGGAAGCGTACCGTTTGATAAAGCAAGATTATGCCATGCCATGAAGGAAATTTCTTCTAATACAACAGCGTTATGTACGGCGTTGTGCGGGTCGGTACCCCAGGTGAACGGACCGTGGCTGTAAACAACAACCCCCGGAACATCGTCCGGATTGATGTTGAGTTCATTGAAACGTTCGATGATTACGGTACCGGTTTCCTTTTCGTAGGCTCCTTTGATTTCCTCCGGGGTCATCTTTCTGGTACACGGAATCTCGCCGTAGAAATAGTCCGCGTGGGTTGTACCGAAGGCCGGAATGCCGCGACCGGATTGTGCAAAAGTGGTAGCCCAGCGGGAGTGGGTGTGGACAACTCCGCCGATATTCGGAAATGCTTTGTAAAGCTCGATGTGGGTCGGAGTATCGGAGGACGGATTTAAGGTTCCTTCCACACGATTGCCGTCTAAATCCACCACAACCATATCGTCGGCGGTCATTTTGTCATACTCCACACCGGACGGCTTAATGACTACCAGACCTTTTTCCCGATCGATACCGGAAACATTACCCCAGGTAAAGGTAATCAGACCATACTTCGGAAGAAGCATGTTTGCTTCATAAACTTCTTTTTTTAACTGTTCTAACATAACGATTCTCCTTTATTTAAACTTTTTATTTTTCATTGTCCGATAGGGTTCGAACCGAGGAACGATAACAAATATCCGGTGCCAGTCGTACATGCTCCCGTAAGGTGTTATCCCGGATACAGCGAAGCAAAAGATTGGCAGCGGCGTTTCCGATTTCGGCGGAAGGATAGATGGCGGAAGTAAAACCGTATGCCACGTCTGCCGCAAGAGGGGAATTATCGAAACTGACAAAGGAAATATCCTCCGGAACGGATTTCCCGTTTCGTTTCAGTAATTCATAAACTTGTGCCGCAATCTGGTCGTTGTAACAAATGAGGGCAGTTGCATCGCCGAACCGTTTTAATACAAAGGCATCCATCTCGCCGGAGAAAAGATCCGGAAGGTCTTCCGTGGTAAACCATAAAATGCGTTGGTCGTCTACCGGAATATTTGCAGCGGTAAGGGCAAGTGCCATTCCCTGAAATCTCTTTAATCCCTGCAAGTCGTCCGCTTTAAAGATTGCCGCGAATTTCTTATGACCGTTTTCCAAAAGATGTTCGGTCAACAGCTTGCCTGCTGCAACATCGTCCTGAAAAACACCGCACTGGGAGAATTCCCGGTAATAGCCGTTAAGGAAAATCATCGGAATCCCGCGGGAGCGGAGTTCTTCAAATAACGGCAGGTTGGGGCTGGGGAACGAAGATTTTGTCCCTTCCACAATCAGTCCGCACACATTGTCCTCCAAGATACGTTGCAGACACGCGGTTTCGTCCGTGTGCCGGTTATGAGTGATACCAAGGGAGATGGTGTAGCCCTGTGCGGTCAGAACGTCTTCAATTCCCCGGATGATGCCGGGAAAGATGTAGTCGTCCAAATAGGTAGTAATAACACCGACCCGTTTGGGAGAAAAACGATCCGAAAAGGAAGTACCGCAAACGTAGGTACCGCTTCCTCGTTGTCGGGACAATAGGCCACGCTGTACAAGTTCATCCGTAGCATGCCGGACGGTTTGCCGGCTGGTATCGAATTGTTCTGCCAAAGCATGTTCCGAAGGAAGCTTATCTCCGGGTTTGAAGTATCCGTTGTTAATGGAATTTACAATCCACTGGGAAATACGCCGGTGCTTCAGTAAATTTTTAATCGGCAAAAGATGTACACCTGCCTTTCTTTTTTGTCAAAAGTTGTATTCTAATTGTATAAAAGTTGTGTGGTCATTATAGCATGTGGGGAATAAAAAAGCAAGTTGTCTTATGGGATAAAGTGTGATAAAATAAAGCATAATAAGATCGGTATCCGGAGGGAATTATGCGACTCAGAAATATAAAAGGCGCAAGAGAAGAAATTGCAGTCAGTGAATATGTAACCCAAACTCCGCAGGAAAAGAAAGGAAGCTGGAGTGCTTATTTCGGGAAGGAAGCACCGCTTCATGTGGAAATCGGAATGGGAAAAGGAAAGTTTATTACCACATTGGCGGAACTTCATCCCGACATTCATTATATCGGTGTGGAAAAGTATGCCAGTGTATTAATTCGGGCCATAGAAAAGAAAAAAGAAAAAGAAGAACTTACGAATCTTACCTTTCTTTCTGTGGATGCGGCAATCTTGCCGGAAGTGTTCGCGCCGGGAGAAGTAGACCGGATCTATTTGAATTTTTCCGACCCGTGGCCGAAGGAGCGACACGCCAAACGCCGCCTTACTTCAAAGGAATTCCTCGCCCGCTACGAACAATTTTTAAAACCGGAGGGCGAGATTTGCTTTAAAACAGACAATCGCGGTCTATTTGATTTTTCTGTAGAAGAAGCAAAGGAAGCCGGGTGGGAGCTGACGGAAGTAACATATGATTTGCATCACAGCCCGTATGCGGAAGGAAATGTAATGACAGAGTATGAGGAGAAATTCTCTGCTTTGGGGAATCCCATTCATCGTATGGTAGCCAGAAAACCAAAAAGGAAGTAAGTTTGTTTAACGGAAAGGAGAACAATATGGCAGAGCATTTGACAGCAGAAAACTTTAAAGAAAAAGTAGAAGACACAAAGGGAACGGTGTTGGTAGATTTTTTTGCAACCTGGTGCGGACCGTGCAAGATGGTAGCGCCGGCAGTGGAGCAACTTTCCGAGGAGTACGCGGGAAAAGCGGCGGTGTATAAACTGGATGTGGATGAGGCACAGGATGTGGCAATGAAATACAGGGTAATGTCCATCCCGACACTGGTCTTTTTTAAAGACGGACAGGAAACCGAGCGAATCCGGGGGGCGGTATCCCGTGGCGAACTGGCAGAAGCCATGGAACGAAATCTGTAGGGATGTTAAAAAGGTAAAATAGCAGGCACCGAAATGTAAAAACGGCATATGCTACAATAAGAAATCGTGACCCGCAAACCTTGTGCCGGAAAATAAGCAGAATCAGGGAGTGGGGAAAAGGAGCGGCCGTGCAATACAGAAAACAGGGGTGCCGGAAAAAAACAGAGAATTTAAAATGGCGCAGACAATGCCTTTGTCTGCGCCGTTCTTGGTTAGAGGTTTGCCGGACGATTTGCTATCTCAGTAACTGTCTGAACGGAAAGGGTCGCCGGCGATAAAACCCTTTGCCTTTTAGGAATGCCAATAATCGTTTAAGAATTCTACCCTGGATTTTAACCAATCCAACAGAAAATCGGCAGCTTCGACCTGGGTTCTGCAAAGAGCGGATTGCAGGGATAATTCGGCGGCAAAGACGGAACTATTGATGTTGTCCCACTTGTCGTAATTACGGGAAAAGGCTTCGACGCAGCGTGCCTGGTCGGCTTCCAGTGTCGAATAGGCGCGGTCAAACACACCGGAATCGTAAGCGTCGGTCCATTTTGAACGAATAATGTCCTGATACCAGTCTTCGTATGCCAATACCGCCAACCACGGATTGATGGTATTATATTCCCCTCCGTGATACGGTCCTCCGTTTACATCCGGAACGATATTGGCGGCATAAAAGCCGGTGCCGTCCGCACAACGATTTTTGTTTCCCATGGCAGAATCAAAGTCCCACGGAGCATTGAAGGTAAGTTTTTTATCTCCTTCCGGCCCGAAATCCGCACTGAGGAAAAAGCTGGACCAGTAAACATCCGCGTCACAAAGTAATTCGTTAATCAGGTAGGCATCTGCCAGTGAGTTGACATTGACCACCCGCTCTACCGCTTCCTGCGGAGAAATTTCTTCGGTTCGGTAGATGTCGGTATAAGTTTCATTAAAGATATAGGCTGTATTCTGATAAGCGGCTTCGTACATAATGTTGTATACGTTGTTTACAAAGGAAGCAATAAAATCCCGTTGCTCTTCGGAGTAAATGTCACTTTTAATGGTTATTCCGATGTCTTTTTTTCTTCCGAACTCCGGGTCACTTAAGCACTTCATGGTTCTTCCGTCTCCGTTTTTGCCGTCAAAGGGAATCAGTTCCCCATTTTCGGCATAATCCACATGAAATTGCTGAAGCGGTTCTTCGTTCATGTAGTACCCGTCAAATTCCATAAAATATCCGATGTCCGTGCCGGTATATCCTTCCGCGGCTTCGGTAATGTTTACCCGGTCCTTGTTAATCTGTTGCTGTTCCGCAAGCAAATAAACACCCCAGTATTGTCCGTTAATGATAACCTCTACAAATTCCGCATCGGAAACATAAAGTCCGTCTTTGGCAAGAAGTTCACTTGCAAGGGAAAGGGCGGTTTTGTTGCGGAGCATGGAAGCATCCTTGTATTCCGCTAAGAGGAGCCAGTTTTTAAAGGTAGCACCATCGTTTAAGCCTAACAGACTCACGGATTCCTCAAATTTAATGCGCAACGGCTTTTTATCATAGGACGTGGTCCAGTTTCCCCGTACTTTCACTTCGGCATTTACCGAATCCAACAGCACGGTTTGATCCGTATCGGTAAGTGTTACGGTACACGGCTCGTAATAGGGAGCCGGAGGCATTTCATAGCCCGGGGTCCAGGAGGCAATGGATTCTGCCACATGAGTCGCTACCGGTTCGGTCACAAAATCCATGACATTTTTGTCGGTACTCTTGGTTTGAATCGAGAGAACCGGAATGTCTGTAAGGGAATCGGGATTCACTGAGGCGGAGTCTTTACCGGAACATGCGGTAAAAAAACAACCCAGAAAAAATAATGCTATGTATATGGAAAATCGTTTCATATTGTCCTCCTTCAGTCATAGGATTGCTATTTTGACGTATTTTCTATGGACTCATTTTTGTCCGGTTGAAAACGTTTTTTCACATGGTTGTAGATAAAGTTAATGGCAAAGCAAAGAATTCCGGCACCCAGGAAACAAAGCACGGTTTCCATGGAATTATCGTGTTCCACATCAATCATCATAAGCTTAATTACCGCAAGCATGGCCAGGCATAGGCCGTAGATGCGAAGCGGAGCCAGGCGAAGCGGAAAACCGGAAAGTACCGCAACAATAGCAAGACAAAGCAGGACACAACTGATGACATATCCTTCCAGATTGTCAAAGGCAGTCATAACGGCAATGGTATACAGCGTGACGCGTAAACCGAAGTAAATGCCCAGACCGGTATGTTTTTGATATGTTTTATACTGTGCATACATGCCGCTTCCGCATAAGAACAAGGTCAAAAGAATCATCCAGACACAGAGGAGCGGGTGGTCTTCCATAGCACCGCTATGGAGCAGGGCAAGTCCCCAAATCCAAAGGGAGGTATGAACAAGACGCACAATGAGAAGCGCGCCCGTGTCCTTTTTGACCGGGAATGCAAGCTTTTGGCAGAATCCGGAGTAAAAAGCAATGCTGTTGCACAGAACAAGTACGGAAAGAGTCAAAGTCATTCCGTAAATTTCTTCCGTAAAGAAGAACTCCGATGCATAGGCAAGAATCCAAAAGACGTGGATGAGTGCAAACAGATAGAGCTCATTTTTCCAGGCATCCCCGAACCGTTGGGTGCGTCCTTTCCGATATAAGAAGATAAACAATCCTGTAAAGAAAAGGAGGCTTACAATACCGGAGAGCCAGAGCATTTCCGGTGCGGAGTTATAATGATAAGAAAACAAAAGCAAAAAGCCGTACACGCAGGAGGTGAATTTTTCAAAGCACCGTCCGCTTTTTTGTTCGCAAAGGAACTCCCACTTTTTTGTGGCAGGATTTAAGACGGATCGTACCGGACATTCGGAACCGAACATTCCGACAAGAGAAGTAACCGCCCAAAAGAGGATGGTAATGATGGCGTGTACAAAGTCCGGAAAATCAAAGATGAGCAGGGTGAAGGTAACAGCCACAACCGTTACGATACAGGAACCTCTGCCTTCTGTGCCGGTTGCACCGAACAACTCCGTAATCAGGAAAGAAAGAAGCAGTCCGGTAAGTAAAAGTAATCCGTGAGGAATATCGCCTTCAAAAAGAGTGCCGAAAATTCCGGAAAAAACGACCCAGGAAACAAGCTGTAATAAGGTGAAAAAGAGAATGGAGATCCATCCTGTTTTATATACCGGAAAGGTTTCCTTTGTGATTTTGCGGGGTTCCGAAAAACGAGGGAAAACAGGAAGCCCCAGTAAAATCCGTCCTCGTAATAAAAAGAAGAGCGGAAGCAATAAGCAATAGAAACATAACAGGAGTCCCGCGGTTATGTTCCGACCGCCGATAGAACCGTATTCACCGAATAAGGAATCATAGCATAAGGCCAGACTCCAAAGTTCGATAAGATTAAGTCCCGCAGCAACAAGGTGAATCCACGGATAAGCTTTTGATTTTGTCTGCGGAAGAAAACGTCCCAATACAACCCACAAATAAAGAAGGGAGAGCAGGACAAAGAAGATACAAAGGAAGGTAAACTCTCCTTTGGTCTCCGCAAAGATACCGCCGAAAATTACGGAAAAGGCGATTCCGGTCTGGCCAAGCAGGGCTACAACATAGGAACTTCTGCGGAATACATAAACACCGATTCCCACGAGCCAGAAAAAGAGCAGAAGATAAAGCACCTCTGTTGAAAACAATTCAAAATAAACCGAGGATATAAATAATGAAAGATAAACGGCACCGAATCCGCACCCAATCAGAGAGGTGGTAAACCAGCTTTTATGCTTTCTCTCAAAGAAAAGTCCCGCACCCAGTAAAAGAAAGCTTACAATATAAATGGAAGCAATACGGGCAATGTCATCCAAGCGCTCATACAAAAGCGTTCCGAAAAGGAACAACCCGACGAACACTAAAACGGCAGCCACAATGCCCATGACTTTTCCGCCTAAATTCTCCTCGAAGGAAGAGGTGCGCTTTTTCTTCGGAGTAGCAGACGGTGCTGACGGTTTTTGTGTGTCCGGAGAAGGCGTGGCAGAATGCTTTGCCGGTTTTTGCGCATCCGAAGAAGACGTGGCAGAAGGTTCTGCCATGGCCGCTTGTGTTACTTGTTCCGCTTGCATCGGCTGTTCTGCTTGTGCCGACTGTGTCGGAACATTCTCCGACAGAGCAGAAACCGTCTCAGGAAGAGGAGAGGGCTCTGCCTGTTTGATATCTTTTACTTCAGTTTTTAGTTCGTGCAATATTTGTTCCAAATCGGCGATGGAACGCTCGATTTTTGAAATACGATCCTGATCTGTCATAGTATCCCCCTTATTTTATACTTCTGATGCTTCTAGTATGCACTTTTTGGCGAAAAAAGGCAAGGGGGAATTGGTCGGATAAACAGGGATAGATAAAGTGCAAGTCCGGCAAGTACGGGCAAGTTCGGTCTACAAACTATAGATGGACTGATTTTAAGTACGTTTTATCGGACACTATATGTGATAAAAAGATAAAGAACAAAGAGAAAAAGTTTAGGAGAACTAGACACGAGGGGCGAAAAGGAGTAAAATGAACTTACAAGAAGCATGGAGAATTACAGGAGGTGAGGTCGTGTCAGATAAGCTTGCGCATTGTACAGATAATAGGAAAGAGACTATAAAAGAGCACTTAGAAAACGTGGCAGAACAGATGGAAGAGTTTGTTGCACATTATGAGTACGGTAATCTTGATATTGCAAGATATGCAAGGATGACCGGTTTGGGACACGATATCGGGAAATATTCGGAGCGGTTTCAACAACGAATACGAGGAAATTCGGCAATCAAGGTAGACCACTCTACTGCGGGAGCAATCGAAATGTTTAACAGAGGAATGGTGGCAGCGGCGTTTGCGATTGCGGGGCATCACGGTGGGCTTCCCAATGGAAAGGATACTACGGATGAGTGTTTGACGGCTCGTAGAAAAAGAGGTATTGAGGAGTATGAGGATTTTAAGAGCGATATCAGTTTGGAACAGGTTGCGGATGTTGGGAATGTTCCGAAAGAGGAAAAGTTTTCGTATGGTTTTTTTACCCGTATGCTGTTCTCTGCGCTTGTGGATGCAGATTTCCTAAAGACAGAAGCATTTATGAGCAATGGAGCGGTCTTGCGGGGACAATATGACACAATAGAAGTTTTGTATGAACGACTTATGAGGTACATAAACGAGAAGGGCTGGCTGGAACGTATGGAGGAGAAACAGGGGTTAAATAAAATAAGGTCAGAAATTTTAAGGGAGTGTCAGCAAAAAGGGAAAACAGAGCCGGGGCTTTTCTCGCTGACGGTTCCTACCGGTGGGGGAAAGACGATTGCGTCTATGTTGTTTGCTATGGAACATGCGAAGACACACGGAAAGGAGCGTGTGATTTATGTAATTCCTTATACAAGCATCATTGAACAAAATGCGGCGGTATATAGAGATATCTTTGGGGAACAAAATGTTTTGGAGCATCATGCAAATGTGTCATTTGATAGTGAAGAGGATGAAAATGATGAGCGGAAAAGACAACAGCTTCTGTCTATGGAGAATTGGGACGCACCGATAATCGTGACAACCAACGTGCAGTTTTTTGAGTCTTTATTCTCGAATAAAATCTCCAAATGTAGAAAGTTGCATCACCTTGCAAACAGTGTGGTGGTTTTTGATGAGGCACAGATGATTCCTTTGTTTTACACAAAGCCTTGTATGTGCGCAATAAAAGAGTTGGTAGAAAGCTATGGGCTAACGGCGGTACTTTGTACGGCAACGCAACCGGATTTTAATAAACTGTTAGCACCTTTGATGGTGACGGAGATATGTGAGGATTACGAAAGATACTTTAAAATTCTGAAGAGGGCTACTGTAGAGCATATTGGTGTACTGACAAAAGAGTCGTTGCTTGATAGAATGAACGGTCATAATCAGGTGCTGACGATTGTCAACAAAAAGAAAACCGCACAGGAGATTTTTGAGGGTTTGGATGAGGAAGGAAGATACCATTTGTCCACATATATGACACCAGAGCACAGGAAAGCGGTGATTGCCGAAATTAAAGAAAAGCTGTGTAAGGCGAAAGAAGATCCGGGGATTAAAGTAAGAGTGGTATCAACGTCCCTGATTGAAGCGGGTGTAGATGTGGATTTCCCGTTTGTGTACAGGGAAATAGCAGGGATTGATTCCATTATACAGTCGGCGGGAAGGTGTAACCGGGAAGGGAAAAACAGTGCGGAAGATAGTATTGTTTCGGTATTTGAACTGGAGAGGGAGAATATACCCCGCATGATAGAAAAAAACGTGGGTGTAACACTGGAGGTTAGGGAGAAATGCGACGGATACGATTCTCTTCCGGCGATACAGTCTTATTTCCGTACGTTATTCGGCTTGGATGAGACGGCATTGGATGCAAACGGTATTGTGGAGGCATTTGAAAAGGAGTTGTTTCCGTTCCGGACAATCGGCGAGAAATTCCGGTTGATTGAACAGAATACAAAGATGCTTATTATACCGAGAACAGGAGAGGAAAGCAGGCAGGTGGATGACCTTCGCAGAAAATTAAAGGAAGGGGAAAGCTTTAAAGGAATCCTGCGAAGACTCGGGAGGAGTTCGTTGAATCTCTATGAGGCAGACTATAACAAATTAGTTCACGAGGGTCAGGCGGATGAACTGTTGGAGGGAATTGCGGTACTACAGTATATGAAATCCTATCGGGAAGATGTGGGGTTACATATAGAGGAATGGACATTTATGGGGATATGAGAAAGGAGGAGTTTTATCTTGAAACAAAGGAGAACAAAAAGAAAGGAGGCACATTATGTCAATTCGAATGGAAGTATGGGGTGATTATGCGGCATTTAACCGTCCTGAACTAAAGACGGAACGCGTATCCTATGAGATTATGACACCGTCGGCAGCGCGGGGAATCTTGGAAAGTATATATTGGCATCCGGGCTTAAAGTGGGTGATTGACAAGATTTATGTTTGCAACCCGATTAAGATGACCAATATACGTCGGAATGAGGTGAAGTCCAAGATTAATGCAAAAGCGGTTCGTAGTGAGATGCAAAACGGAAGACAGGGAGAGCTATATCTTTGTACTAAAGATGATATTCAGCAACGGGCGGCACTTGTATTGCAGGATGTACACTATGTAGTCGAAGCTCATTTTGACATGACGGAGAACGCAAACGAAACAGATAATTCGGGGAAGTTTCAAGACATTATTAAGAGACGTTTAAAGAAAGGGCAATGCTATCATTCTCCGTATTTTGGAACAAGAGAGTTTCCGGCGAAATTTGCTTTGTACGAGAAAGAGGAGGTAGTTACAGCGTACAAAGGAGAGCGGGATATGGGCTATATGTTGTATGACCTTGATTATCAGGAGTATGACGCAGAGAGTAAGACTGCAAAAAGAATTGAGCCGATGTTTTTTCACGCGGTTATGCGGGACGGAGTGTTGGATTTGAGGGATTGTGAGGTGCTGAAATGATTTTAAAGGCATTGACAGAGTATTATGAAGCGTTGGTAAAACAGGGAGAGGTTGCCGAAGAAGGTTGGAGTCAGGCAAAGGTATCCTATGCCATTACCATTGATAAAGACGGTAAGGTGAGAAATATTCAAGACCTAATGAGAGAAAAAAGTATCGGCAAGAAGATTGCTTTAGCACCGACAGAGAAAACAGTTCCGTTGCAAAGAGGCCGTTCCAGTGGAATAGCACCGTATTTCTTATGTGACAATGCAAAGTATCTGTTAGGAGCATGGATTCCGACCGGAGATGAGAAGGAAGATGCAAAGAATGCAAAGAAAGCAAAGGAATGCTTTAAGGCATCGGTATCATTGCATAAAAGTATTTTAGGTGCGGTAGAGGATGAACAAGCACAGAAGCTATGCAGATTCTTCTCTACATGGGACTTTGAACGTGATAAGGACTCTCTGAAGGATTGGGTAGAAAAGCTGGTGAGTGCAAATATAATTTTCCGTGACTATGATAATCCGGGGGAAGACATTTTGGAGAACCCAAAGGTGAAAGAGGCTTGGCTTACTTGGATTGGGGAAGAAGGTGCAGAGGCGACAGTAGGAAGGTGTCTGGTTACCGGAAAATATACAACAGTTGCCAGATTGCATCCTTTGATAAAGGGAATCAGAGGGGCGCAGTCCAGTGGAGCTGCATTGGTATCATTTAATGGTACTTCCTTTGAGTCATACAGCAAAAGTCAGGGGGATAATGCGCCGGTGTCGGAGTATGCGGCAAATGCCTATGGAAAAGCATTGAACTATTTAATTGCTCAGAAAGAGTGTCACCAGTTGCTTGGAGATACAACCGTGGTATATTGGTCGGGAACCGGTGAGAGTGCTTATTCGGAATGTATGAGCAGTCTGTTGGGGATGTTCGAGGAAACCGATGAGGACAAGCTTCAAGAGATTATGGCATCCATTGCACAAGGAAAGAAAAGTAGGTATAGAGAAACCGATTTGGACCCGAATGCAGAGTTCTACATATTAGGGATTTCACCAAATGCAGCCAGATTGTCGGTGCGATTTTTCTATGCAGGGACCTTTGGAAAGTTTATTTCCAATATGGAGGAGCATTATAAACGACTTGAAATTCAAAAGCCGGACAGTGTTACGAAACCGCCAAGTGTTTATCATTTGTTACGGGAAACCGTGAATCAAAATTCCAGTAAGAAAGAGATACAGCCGATTTTGGTCGGCAGGATGATGGATGCGGTATTAAATAATACGATGTATCCGGAAAACGTTTATACGAGTTTGATGTTGCGAATGCGTGCGGATAAAGAAGTGCGAAACTGGCGTAGAGCGGCATTCATAAAAGCATATTTATTAAAAAACAAATCACAATGGAAAGGAGTTGTTGATACGATGAAACTGAATGAGGAAACAGATTGCACGGCATATTTGTTGGGACGATTGTTTGCAGTGTTAGAGGAAATACAGGAAGCGGCGAGCCCGGGAGTGAACACTACTGTTAAGGACAAATATTTTAATTCTGCATGCGCTACACCAGCAAGTGTATTTCCGATATTACTCAAGTTATCGAATGCCCATATGCGGACCTTAAAGCGTGACAAGAGGGGCTGGGCAATCACTTTGGAAAAGAAGTTGGAGGCAATTTTGGATAAGGTGAGAAACAGTTTTCCTAGTACCATGTCTTTGGAAGAACAGGGAATTTTTATTCTCGGATATTATCATCAGCATCAGAAGAGATTTGAAAATAATAAGGAGGACAAATAAATGAGCGAGGTAATTAAAAACAGATATGATTTTGTTGTATTATTCGAAGTGGAAAACGGAAACCCGAACGGTGACCCGGATGCGGGAAATATGCCGAGAATTGACCCGGAGACCGGTCTTGGTCTGGTGACGGACGTTTGTTTAAAGCGTAAAATCAGAAATTATGTAGAGATTGCAAAGGAAGATGAAGCGGGATATCGCATTTACATAAAGGAGAATGTTCCGTTGAATCGTAGCGATTCGGAAGCCTTTGCACATCTGGGTGTGGATGAGAAAATGATAAAGGAAAAGAAAAAGGGAAATGAGAATTTAGACGTAGAGCTTCGTGACTATATGTGCCGCGAGTTCTTTGATATTCGTACCTTTGGTGCTGTAATGACAACGTTTGTGAAGAATGCCTTGAATTGCGGTCAGGTCAGAGGTCCGGTGCAGCTCGGGTTTGCAAAGTCGGTGGATACTGTGGTTCCGCAGGAGGTAACGATTACCAGAGTGGCAATCACGACCGAGGAAGATGCGGGCAGAAAGAACACGGAGATGGGAAGAAAGTACATCATCCCGTACGGCTTATACCGTGTGGAGGGGTATGTTTCTGCAAATCTTGCAAGAAAGGTAACCGGGTTTTCTGAGGAGGATTTGCAGTTGCTTTGGCAGGCGATTATGAATATGTTTGAGTTGGACCGTTCTGCCGCAAGAGGAAATATGGCTGTGCGTAAGCTGGTTGTATTTAAGCATGAGAGTGAGTTGGGCAATGCACCGGCATTTTCCTTGTTTAATAAGTTGAAGGTGGAAAGAAAGGATATGTCCAAACCGGCAAGATGCTATGAGGACTATGCGGTTTCTTTGGATACAAGTATGCCGACCGGTGTGGAATGTATAGAGATGCTCTAGAAGGAGGCGTATGTATACAGAAGACGAATATCTGATGCTGTCCGGAATTCAACATTTCTGTTTTTGCAGGCGACAGTGGGCACTGATTCATATCGAGCAACAATGGGCAGAAAACTACCATACTGTTGCCGGAAATCTGATGCATGACCGTGCACATGACGAAAAGCTTGTAGAAAAACGAGGAGACAAATTAACCGTAAGGGGGATGCGGATAGCATCCCCTAGGTTGGGGATTTCAGGACAATGTGATGTGGTCGAGTTCTTGAAAGCGACGGACGGGATTACCTTACCGGATTACGAAGGATACTGGCGTGTGTGCCCGGTAGAATACAAAAAGGGCGAAGGAAAAGACGGACCGGAAGACCGCCTACAGCTTTGTGCACAAGCGATGTGTCTGGAGGAGATGCTGGTGACGGAAATTCCGAAAGGCTATCTGTTTTATGGGAAGACAAGGCATAGGGAAGATCTTTGTTTCACGGAGGAATTACGTGATGAGGTTAGACAAATAACCGAAGAGATGCATCAGCTATTTGCCAGAGGTTATACACCTAAAACAAAACACAGTGTAAGGTGTAAGGCATGCTCCCTTGCAGACCTTTGTTTGCCAAAGCTTCAAAAGAACAAGAACGTGTCCGACTATATTGCAGAGATGACAGGGGAGGTGTAGGATGAAAAAACTGTTAAATACATTGTATGTTATGACGGAAGATTGTTATCTTACACTGGAAGGTGAGAACGTAGTTGTGTTACAGGAGGAGAAAACGCTTGGGAGGTTTCCTCTTCATAATTTAGAACACATTGTATGCTTTACCTATAAAGGGACAAGCCCTGCACTGATGGGAGCTTGTGCCGAGCGTAACGTGGGGTTAAGCTTTTTTTCGCCGAGAGGGAAGTTCCTGGCACGAAGCATCGGAAAAGAGTACGGAAATGTACTTTTGCGAAAAGAACAGTACCGAATCTCCGACAGTGAAGAAAGAAGTCACTGCTATGCAAGAAATATGATTATCGGAAAAATCTATAATGGTCGATGGAGCATTGAACGCACGCTTCGTGACCATAAGATGAGAGTGAATGAAAGCAGATTGCGACAAATATCTACTGCATTGCAGAATGCTTTGGAAGAATGCAAAGAAAGCAATGATTTAGGACAGCTACGCGGAATTGAAGGGAAAGCGGCAGAACAGTATTTTTCCATATTTGATGAGTTGATATTGAACCAAAAAGAAGATTTTTTCTTTACAAACAGGAATCGGCGGCCTCCGTAGGACAATATGAATGCATTGTTGTCGTTCTCATATACGGTATTAGCCGGAGAATGTGCAAATGCATTAGAGAGTGTGGGACTGGATCCTTATGTGGGATTTATGCATAGGGATCGCCCCGGACGTCGCTCACTGGCACTGGACCTTATGGAAGAACTTCGACCGGTTTTGGCGGACCGATTTGCTTTAACTTTAGTGAATATGAAAACAATAAAAGCATGTCATTTCGATAAGCAACAGGATGGGGCGATTTTGCTGACAGACGAAGGCCGAAAAGTGTTTTTTGCCGCATGGCAAAGTCGAAAAAAAGAAACGATTACGCATCTGTTTCTTGGCGAAAAAATAGAATGGGGATTGGTTCCGTATGTGCAGGCATTGTTACTAGCGAGGACAATACGTGGGGATTTGGAGGCATATCCGCCGTTCTTATGGAAGTAGGTGAGGGTTTGCTAGTGCTGATAACATATGATGTATCAACAATTGATGCGGCAGGGAGAAAGCGGCTTAGGAGAGTTGCAAAGGAATGCCGGAATTATGGACAACGGGTTCAAAATTCTGTTTTTGAATGTGTCCTTGATACAGGACAACTTCTGTTGTTGAAGGATAAGCTTTTAAAGGAAATGAATGAAACGAAGGATAGCATTCGGTTTTATTCATTGGGTAATCATTATAAGACAAAGGTGGAACATTATGGGGTGAAAGAGTCGTATGATGCAGAAGGTACATTGATGGTATAAGTGCGAATACTATGTGAACATAAATGCCGAGAGCGTTTCGCACTGAAAATCTGCGTGTTTTTTGTAGAACAAATGCATTAAAAGGGTGGGAAAATATAAAGAACACTTTTTTCTTGTGTTTAATGAGGGAAAACAAAGAAAAACAGTGTTTATTTGCGGTCGCTCCCCGTGCGGGAGCGTGGATTGAAATACAAGACGACTGGAAACCGGATGAAAACAGGGCGGTCGCTCCCCGTGCGGGAGCGTGGATTGAAATCCGTGTGGTGAAGTTTATGGTTCATGGACTTACGGTCGCTCCCCGTGCGGGAGCGTGGATTGAAATTGAGTAACCAGGGGAAAAGCGTACTGCTGGTAGAGTCGCTCCCCGTGCGGGAGCGTGGATTGAAATCGGAGAGAATGGACTTATTAAGTCAGATGTACCGGTCGCTCCCCGTGCGGGAGCGTGGATTGAAATAATCGAATTTCAATATCTCCATTGACAATTACAACGTCGCTCCCCGTGCGGG
>JAFVSN010000049.1 GCA_017503735.1 Lachnospiraceae bacterium | reverse complement strand
CTGACCGCCTGTAGCATCATAACCACGATTAAGAGTTTTAATGATTAAGATGTTCCCTTTTGCATCAAAAACATAGCCTGCAGCGGCAACAATGTGTGTTGGAAACTCCATAATAAATACCTCCTTCATCTGTATAAATTCTAATTTGTCGAACTGTTTACATATCCAATTCTTCATTCAGTATACAACTTTTACCTGAAAAATTCAATTCCTCAGTGGACCACTTTTTCATCCTTGTATGCAGTAATGCTTCGTCAGTAGAAAAACCGTATTACATCTTATAAAAATCACAAAATGACTATAATCATACACAGCCCCCATCTCCTATCTGCCTACCATCGCCTTGCCATGTGCCCTACAATCATTAAAAGAATGGTACATTTACCACCCTTTCAACACTTATCTTAACTTCTGTTTTACCCTGTACCCTACTTATGATACGGTTCCCCGTAACGACTTTACGGGATTCCAAAACCTCTGTGGAGTATGTACACTGAGGTTTCGTGAACATATCCGTTCACTCTTTTCGAAACTATGTTCTATCCATCACGGTTTTGTTTGAACTTTTGTTCTGTTTGTGCTATAATATTCTTAAGCAACCGTGTACAAGGTGTTAGCCTCCCGTACTGATTACAGAAGGGAGGTGGTGCCAATGATAACAGTCTATGAAGCAATCTCTTTAATGATTGCCTTCGCCATGATGCTCATTGCACTGCTTGCCTACATAGATAGGAATAACAAGCGAAAATAAATAACCTCACCTATGTACTTGACCGGTCGTAGGTGAGGTTATCATTAACCAAAAATGCGAGAGGTTAACCACCTTGTGTGGCGGTTGCTCTCTTTATACTTTGATTATATCATATACTTCTTTCTTTTTCAATCTCTTTTACAATACATTTAAACATCAAAATATAACTTTCTTTTACAAACTACAGTATCAACTACACCCCTCTCTGCGCGGCGGCTCGGGCGTGGCGGATTCTTATAAGCAGAAAGGAATTTAGGGGTATTCTGCCGAGGTCCTATATATTATCGAATTTTTGCATTCCCGAAGGGTCGCGTTTTTAGCGCAGTCAAAATCACCTCCTAGAAAAGACTGGGCGCGAGGTCGCTCCCGAGCGTCCTAGTCGTTCTTGGAGGAAGTTCGACGGAGCGTTGCGAACAGCAAAAAGTAGATAATATATAGGACCTCGGCAGAATTAGGTATCCCCCTCTGCTTATAAGAATGGGTAGCCGCGCAAAATATAAAGGGGCGCGAAGCGCCCCTTGTAGTATCTTACTGCACGTCCTTAGCCCCAACCTCGGTCAGTGCCTTTACCATGCCTGCCATTCCCTGAATCTCGGACGGAATGATAATCTTGGTTGCCTTACCGTCAGCCGCCTTCGCAAAGGCCTCCAGACTCTTTAACTGGATAACCTGACCGGTCGGTGCCGATTCATTTAAGAAACGGATACCGTCCGCATTTGCCTGCTGTACGCGAAGGATTGCTTCCGCCTGACCTTCCGCTTCACGAATCATGGCTTCCTTCTTTGCCTCTGCACGTAAGATTGCCGCTGCTTTCTCGGCTTCCGCTTCAAGGATTGCGGACTCTTTCTTACCCTCTGCCACAAGGACGGTAGACTTCTTCTCACCTTCCGCAATAAGGATTGCTTCACGACGCTCACGTTCTGCCTTCATCTGCTTCTCCATGGCATCCTGAATCGCTGCCGGCGGAATAATGTTCTTTAACTCTACACGGTTTACCTTAATCCCCCACGGATCCGTAGCCACGTCAAGAGAAGCTCTCATCTTGGTGTTTATCGTCTCACGGGAAGTAAGGGTTTCATCCAACTCCAAGTCACCGATAATATTACGAAGCGTAGTAGCGGTCAAATTTTCAATTGCCATAATCGGATTCTCTACCCCGTAGGCAAACAGCTTCGGGTCGGTAATCTGATAAAATACAACGGTATCGATACGCATGGTAACATTATCCTTTGTGATTACCGGCTGCGGTGCAAAGTCCACGACCTGTTCTTTTAAATTCACTCGTTTTGCGATACGCTCAACAAGCGGCCATTTCATATGAATTCCTACCGACCAGGTGGCCTGATACCCACCGAAGCGTTCCAATACATACGCCTGTGCCTGCGGTACAATCTTTACGCAGGACGCAATTAAAATCAACAGCACTACCGCCAGTGCCAAAATAGCAACAATCGTTTCCGTTTCCATAGTTCCTCCTTCTTGTCCGTTTTCGGACACCCATTCTTTTATTCAGTTACTTTTTCTACAATTACCTTGACACCGTCTATGGCACATACCTGTACCCGGACACCGGTTTCAATCACGGTTTCATCCTTGCTTCTCGCCGTCCATTCCAGACCGTTCAACAAAACAGTTCCCGTCCCGTTAAAGTTGTCAACCGTTTCCGTCACCTTACACTGTTCCCCAATGACACTGTCCACATTCGTTTTGGTACGTTTGCTGTTGTAAAATCGTTTGGCCACCGGTCTTGTAAAAAACAAAAGCAACAACGACACCGCCAAAAAAACAATCACCTGAATCAGCACGCTGTCCGTTACCATCGCCACGAAAAACGCCACAAGGGCACCTCCCGCAAACCAGATCGTAACCAGTCCCAGGGTCGCAATCTCAACCACGAGACAAAGTGCCAGAATAATCAACCATACAATTTCCGGCATAAAACTCCTCCTTTCCCTTATAATTTTTCTCCGTTTGCCTCCTTAACCGCCATAATAATGCGGAGATTTCCGTTTCTGCAACGAAGCTCATCCATAAACTTCTTTTCATTGGCTCCCGGCTTCATCTGCACCGAATAGGTCAACTCATAGAGCGTTCCCATATTGGTTGTCTTTACTTTTTCCAATCTTGCCCCTTTTGTATATTCCTTAAACAAATCATCAAAAGCTCCGGAATAATTCATATCCTCCGGAATCGTAACACGAAGCTGCTTTGTGGTATCCTTAAAGAAAATCGCAACTACCTTAAAGCCCAGCACCACAATCACACCTAACACAAACAATACGCAAAAAGCTAACGTAATATACCCGAGACCACAGGACAGACCCGCTGCCATTGCCATAAATACAAGAGAGATATCCTTTGATTCCCCCGGAACACTACGGAATTTTACAAGTGCAAACACGCCGGCAATGGAAAAAGCACGGGCCACATTACTGCCTACCAGCGTAATGACAAGAGCCACCACTGCCGGAAGAATCAACATACTCACAATAAAGCTTAAAGACCGTCTGCTTTTTTCTGTAATCAGTATGTACACCGCAGCAATCAAAATACCGACTACCACCGCCGCCAGCATATAGGATAACGTATCCCCCAGATGAATCACTTCTGCTTGTTCCGTAACTCCAAATAACTTTTCTAACATATAACTTCCCTTTCTTCTCTATCGTTTTCTTTATTCTTCAACCAAGAAATCCTCTTGCGTATCTTCGTCTGTAATCGCCGCTTCTTCCCGTTCCTTCTCCTCAAGCTCCATCATATACCTTGTATATTCCGTACCGTACTTAGAGAAAGACGCCGGATAAATTTGAAACTCCGAAAGAATCTTCGTCATCCAAAGAGGCATGGCGTTTTCGATTTTGACCTCCATAATCCATTCATTTTCCGGCAAAAGTTTATCTCCGTAAATGCCGTAATGAAGTCCCAAATCATACCGTCTTGTGGTAATGTTCCGGTCAAAGGTAATACGAAAGTCTTTATTGTCTTTTCCGAACATCGCCACCCTGTCATAGGACAAAAACAGTGCCGGTCTGAGTTCCATATTCATCCGCTCCAGAAAATACTGAAGTTCCCGAAGCACTTGGGCATTCATATACGGTTGCTGTTTCGGTATTACTCCGGACTCCACAAATGCATAAGCTTCTGCCAGCCTCAATTTCGTTCGGCGTTTGTTTACTTTTTTCTTAAACTTCTTTTTTATCTCCAGAAATACCTTATCCTCCGGTGTTACCACTCCGTAACTGCGAAGCCTTAGTTTCTCCTTATAAACCGGTTTTTCTAACGACCGGCTGATTAACTCGTTTTGTGGCGTATCGTAATAAATATTACAAATCGTATAAAACTCACCGTCTCTGCTGTGGGCATCCGGTTCCATATACTCAAGCAACCGTTCCCTCAGCTTTTGATAACAGGCATCCGTAATCCGGTACTTTTTCTCATATCGGTTAAAAACCTCGATTGCCATTTCCGGACCTCCCTTCATTTGTATTCTATCATACTTTTCTTTTGTGTACAATGTGTGACAAAAGGAAAAACTTTTTATGTTTAGATCCCTTACTCCCCGTACAGGCTCCCATAACAAGGCAAAGGGTCGCACATGATGCGCAACCCTTCAACCAATCCTATTCACAATCCGTTATTTCGGATTATAATCTCTTCAACAGTTCTTCACGCTCTTTTTCAAAGCCCGGCTTACCGAGAAGTGCAAACATGTTCTTCTTGTAGCTTTCTACACCCGGCTGATCAAACGGATTCACACCGAGAAGATATCCGCTGACACCGCATGCAAACTCGAAGAAATAGAACAACTCACCGAGAGAGTATTCGTCACGGTTTGCCACTTTGATTACAAGATTCGGTACACCGCCGTCGGTATGTGCCAGTTTCGTTCCCTTCATGGCACTCTTATTGATAAAATCAAGGTTCTTTCCGGTCAGGTAATTCAAACCGTCCAAATCTACCGGTTCTTCCTCTATTAAAAGTTCGTGGGTCGGGGTCTCAAGCTCCATTACGGTCTCAAACATGGTACGCTGTCCGTCCTGGATAAACTGTCCCATGGAATGAAGGTCGGTGGTCAAATCTACGGATGCCGGGAAAATACCCTTCTGATCCTTACCTTCGCTTTCACCGTAAAGCTGCTTCCACCACTCAGCCACATAGTGGAAATTCGGCTCATAGTTTGCTAAAATCTCAATGCTCTTTCCTTTTCTGAGAAGCACATTACGAATTGCCGCATACTGCAAGGACGGGTTCTTGTCATACGGTGCATTAAGACAAACTTCTCGCATTGCCGCAGCACCTTCCATTAATGCATCGATATCCGCACCGCTTGCCGCAATCGGAAGTAAACCTACTGCGGTGAGTACGGAGAAACGTCCTCCTACATCATCCGGCACCACAAAGGTTTCATAGCCTTCTTCTGTTGCCAGTTTCTTAAGTGCTCCCCGTGCCTTGTCGGTCGTTGCATAAATTCTCTTTGCTGCCTCTGCCTTACCGTACTTCTTCTCAAGTACCTTCTTGAAAATACGGAACGCAATTGCCGGTTCCGTGGTAGTTCCGGACTTACTGATAATGTTTACGGAGAAGTCGCGGTCACCGATTACCTCTAACAATTGTGCAAGATAAGTACTGCTGATATTGTTGCCGGCAAAATAAATTTCCGGAGTCTTTCTGATTTCTTTCGATACGGAATTATAAAAACTGTGTCTTAAGAACTCAATTGCGGCACGAGCTCCCAAATAAGAACCGCCGATACCGATTACAACCAAAACTTCGGAATCGGAACAAATCTTGTCCGCTGCCTTTTTAATACGTGCAAACTCTTCCTTGTCATAATCAACCGGCAAGTCAATCCAGCCCAGAAAGTCATTTCCTGCTCCGGACTTAGCAAGAAGGCTATCCTTTGCAGCCAAAACCGGTTGTTCCATCATCTCTACTTCATTTCCGCGTACAAACACGTTTGCTGCAGAAGCATCAAATGTAACTCTACTCATCATTAAAAATCCTTTCACTGTATTCTTTTGTCTTTGTGGCATGGTCACTTTGCCATCGCGGATATTATACCATAAAGCAACGAGCTGAAAGGAACTTCCTGTTCCTTTCAGCGACTGCCCACAATAATAGCCACTATGTGGCTATTATACCACGCTTTCCTTTGTTTTTCAATATGCAGAACAAATGCGTTCCGCATCTCATTTTATTCTAAACCAGATACTCCGCCAATACTTCACTTAATAAAGATTCATAGGAAAACTCCGTAACGGCTGCTTCTTCCGCAACTTCTTTTGTAAATGCTGCTTCCGCAACTGTCTCCTTCTCCTGCTCCCTGTTTTTTAATTCCACTGCTCTTCGCGCTTCCAACTGTCTGCGTTCCCGTAACAATTCTTCGGTCAGTCTGCGTTTTTCTTCTTGCGCTTTTCCATGTTTTTTGACCGAAACCTTTTTGGAGGTTCCTCTGCTTCTTCGTTCCCTTTTCTCCGTTGCACGTGCATTTTTTTTCTTATCTTTTTTCTCTTTTCCGGTCTTCGGCTGTTCTTTTCCCTGCATTCTGTATTCCGTACCGGTTATCGCTCCGTTCTCGATATAATCCCGGATTGATAAACATACTCTTTTATGTTTCTCCCGCAATCCGGTAATCAAATCCAGTAACAATAACACCAACAGAGTACAACCACTAAAAAAAAGAAGGAACAACACACCTTTTAATTTACACCCCCACACAATCCCTGCCAGTGCAGACAACACACCGCTTAACAACACGAGTAACAGCGACTGTTCCGAAACACCTTCCAATACCCCCAAACGAAATCCGGCAGTTTTACATTCCGATAACCGGCATTCGGTATAAACCAAGGTGCTTTTCATTCCCAATCCGCATTGTTTTCGACGATTTACATCTTCCCTTATGTACGCAACGGTTTTATTATTTGACGCTCCGATTTCTCTGCAGGATTTTACCAACTTCCTGTAATATCTCCATAAAATCATTCGGGTGATTATACCCAATCCGGCTATACTTCCGATTAACACCATACCCAATCCCTGTTCTAATAATTCTTTCATATATACTCCTTTCCGTAAAACAATACTCTCTTGTCTGTACCGATTTTCAGTATACATGTTTTTACAGTTTTTGGGAATTGCTTTTTACAGTTTTTTACAGTTTTTTCATCGCTGTTTCGACATATTATTCCTTTTTTCGTCTCTTCTTGTATGCTTCGTATACAAACAAAGAGGTAGCAACGGCAGCATTTAAAGATTCTGCCTTGCCTTCCATCGGAATCTTTACAAGGCAATCCGCCATAGCTGATGCCTCCGGGCTCAGTCCGTTTGCTTCGTTTCCGATCAGAATAACCGTACGTCCGGCATACTCCGGTTCATCATAAAAAAGTTTTCCCATAAGATGTGCCGCATATATGGAAGCTCCCGTTTTTTGAAACTGCTGTAACTCACCCAAAAAGTCCGTCGCATAAAAATGCGGTACCCTGAAAATAGCTCCCATGGTTGACCGCACCACCTTCGGATTATAAATATCCACAGAATTGGCACTTAATATTACGCCGGCAACCCCCGCAGCCTCGGACGTACGAAGAATTGTCCCTAAATTGCCCGGGTCTCTCAAATCCTCCAAAGCCACCCACACCGCAGATTCCGATTTCAACAAACGCTCTTTATCATACCGCGGAATACGCACTGCTGCCAAAACCCCCTGCGGTTCCATTGTTTCAGCCATTGCCTTCATTACCGCTTCCGAAACCGTTTCATATACCACCCCTGTAAGTAATTCCCTTTGTGCCGGTACCTCTAAAAACGCCTCGGTGACATACACTTCTTTTACCGCCTCCGGTGCATCCCGCAGAACCTCCTCAAACAACTTTCTTCCCTCAATAACAAACAATCCCTGTTGTTTCCGTTCTTTTCCTTTCTTTTGTAAAGCAACAATATTTTTCACTCTTGGATTTGCCGTACTTGTAAGCATACTTTCTTCTGTCCTCTCCATCTCTTTTTACAATCATTCCCCTGAACTGATTAGGAGGCACGCGCCATGCGCCTGCCTCCCGGGATTCCTTATTTATCAAAAAAACTTTTTCTGTTCTTCCGATTCTGCCTTTTCACATCATACATCAGTTCATCTGCTTGTTTTACATAGTCATCCAACTCATCCTTCCCTTTCGGGTCGGTCAAGACATAACCGATACTTGCTTCAATCGGATACGGCAGTCCGGAAGCTGCATTCATATCTGACAATTCCGTTTCCAGCCTGTGTTTAAAAAGCTCTGCTTCTTCCTTATTCTCCACTGCACCGATGATCAAAAATTCATCGCCGCCGTAGCGCACCGCAATCTTCTCGTCCGCGACGCAACGTTTCAACACATCGGAAAACAGAATTAATGCATTGTCTCCCTGAGAATGACCGAATATATCATTAATATCCTTTAACCGGTCCATATCCATAAACATTACCACCAACGGCTTACCATATACCCTGCTCTTTTCAAACATCGCATATCCGTCACGCATGTAACCGAAACGGTTATACATATCCGTCAAAGCATCCTTCACATAAACATTATCCAGACGCTTATTCATTTTTCTCAAATTTTCAAGGTTACGCAAGTTATAGTATGCATTGTTTACCGTTGCGGAAATGTAAAGCAACATCCGCCTGAATAAAACAGACGTCGCGTCCACCAAAACAAGATAACCGAGACAAGGTCCGTTCTTCTGCATCGGAACAAAGATATAATCATGTACCGTTTCATCTTCCTGCTGCAAATAGTCCGGAACCAAATCGGTCCTTTGAATGATTTGCGACTCTTCCTCACGTACACCGCCTCTGCCCCCGCCTAACACATACAGTTCATCATCATACCCCGCTTCCCATGAAAACTCAGGTTGATGAGTCCCGTAATAGATCGACTGGTTAATGCACATACAATATCCGTAAAGATCATACTTTGTCAAAGTCTCGTCCAAATAATAACCAAACAACCCCTCATTATCGGAAAGCGCCAGATTCTGCCGGACACCGTTTAACTTATCAAAGTACTCACTTTCTGCTTTCACTCGGTAATACATCTGACGTCGTAACTGCTTCGGGGTTAATTCCATCCCTTCCTCTTCGGAATAGCATCCGCAACTACCACGCCAAACCGGCTTCTGTTCGTGTGCATGACATAACGCTACTTCCTCACCGTTCATAATTCGGAATAAAATATCACACGCCTCGTGTCCCATGCCGAAGGAATCTTTGTCCACCGAGGAAATCATCGGCGTAAAGCCTTTGGCATTTTCATCGTTATCATATCCGACAATCAGAAAATCTTCCGGCGGATACTTCCCGTCCTCTTCCGCCGCCTGGCAGTATCCTAATGCCATAGCATCGTTAGCGCAGACTACAGCATCCGTTTCCAAACCCAACTTTTTAAAATCTTCATACGCCTGCCGTCCGTTCACTTCCACAAAGGCATAATCCCGGACTCTGGCTTCTTCGATTTCAATTCCGTGTGCGGTCAATGCATCCATATATGCTTTTTTTCTGATTATATTATCCGGATGGTCCGGGGAACCGCCCACATAATTGATTTTACGGCACCCATGTTCTACAATCAGGTGCTCCACCAATTGATACTCTGCACCGTATCCGCTGAAAACTACCGACGGAATTCCTTCCATCTCCAACTCAATCGACACTTTCGGTAAAGGAAGGGATAACAAATTCGGGAAATAACGTTTTATCATATCATAGCCGTGCACTACATTGATTGAAAAAAGAATGCCCTCATATTCTTCTAAATTCGGCAACGCAAAAATATTGTAATGGCCGAAATTTTCCGGCGAATCCAAACCAAATGCCGGGAAACACATAAACACATGTAAATCCATGCCGGTGCCTTCCATGCGCGACTTAATTCCACGAATGGTCGCTTCCATCACTTCACCGTCCCAGGAGGCTGCAAGCAATGCAATTTTCCGCTTTTTCATTCAGTTTTCCCCCTTTCCACCGTATCGTCACCGTCTATAGGTATTTGTGACTATATTGTACTCCTTATTTTCCGTTTCGTCAAACACTTTTTTGTGTCTCTGTCTTCTTGCACTTTCCTTCCTTATATTGTATAATACGGATGGGAATTTATATGTTTATGAATTATTTTTTCTATAAAGGAGTACATATGACAATACAGGAAAAATCTTTGGAACTGCATGAAACATGGGGAGGAAAATTAAGCACCGAAGCAAAATGTAACGTTGATTCAAGAGAAGCTTTGGCACTTGCTTACACCCCGGGAGTTGCGGAACCTTGTAAAATGATTGCAGAAAATCCGGAGGAAGTATATCGCTATACCATCAAATCAAATACCGTTGCCGTTATTTCCGACGGAAGTGCCGTTTTAGGGTTAGGCAATATCGGTGCTGCCGCTGCCATGCCGGTTATGGAAGGCAAATGCGTGTTATTTAAAGAATTCGGCGGTGTAAATGCATTTCCGATTTGTCTGGATACCCAGGACACCGAAGAAATCATTCAAACCGTTGTAAATATTGCTCCGGCCTTCGGAGGAATCAACTTAGAGGACATTTCCGCACCTCGTTGTTTTGAAATAGAATCCCGCTTAAAACAATTATTACCGATTCCGGTATTTCACGATGACCAGCACGGAACTGCCATTGTAGTTTTAGCCGGTGTAATCAATGCATTAAAAGTGGTGGGAAAGGAAAAAGAATCCTGTCAGGTAGTAATTAACGGTGCGGGCTCTGCCGGTATCGCCATCGCAAAATTACTTTTGTCCTACGGTTTCAAAAAAATGATTCTTTGCGACAAAGTAGGTATGCTTTCCAAAAAAACCGAAGGTCTCAACTGGATGCAACAAGAAATGGTACAAGTTACCAATTTAGAAGAAAGAGAAGGCTCACTTGCGGATGCCTTAAAGGGTGCGGACATTTTTGTCGGTGTTTCCGCTCCGAATATCGTTACGGAAGAAATGGTCGCTTCCATGAACTCCGATGCAATTCTATTTGCCATGGCAAATCCGGTACCGGAAATCATGCCGGATCTCGCCAAAAAAGCCGGCGCAAAAGTCATCGGAACCGGACGTTCCGATTTCCCGAATCAGGTAAATAACGTAGTTGCCTTCCCCGGAATTTTCCGAGGTGCTTTGGAGGGACGCGCATCTCAGATTACCGAAGAAATGAAACTGGCTGCCGCTCTTGCCATTGCCGGTCTTGTTTCGGAAGATGAACTTTCCGAAGACAATATTATGCCGCAACCGTTTGACCCAAGAGTTTGCGATGTTGTCAGTGCAGCCGTAAAAGCACATATCCGCTAACCCTATGATTACTGCCAACGATTATTACCGCACCCGATTCGGGGGAAAAGTATACCGTCTCTCTTTAAACGGCGGTATGACCTGCCCCAACCGGGACGGCACCATAGATACACGGGGCTGTATTTTCTGCAGCCGGGGAGGCTCCGGCGATTTTGCCCCTTCCGCATCCCTTCCGATTCGTGAACAGCTTATCGCCGCAAAAAAGAAAGTCGCCGCAAAGCTTCCGAAACAGTCCGGTGCTTTTGCGGGTTATTTGGCTTACTTTCAGGCCTTTACCAATACCTATGCTCCGGTTTCTTACTT
This sequence comes from Lachnospiraceae bacterium, assembly GCA_017503735.1. GTDB lineage: Bacteria > Bacillota > Clostridia > Lachnospirales > Lachnospiraceae > SIG307. The sequence goes on along the minus strand of JAFVSN010000049.1, from coordinate 156,681 downwards.
GAAATCCATTTTTGAAGAAGCTCTGTCCGACTCGGAAGTGGTGGGACTTTCCATAGCCACGCGACCGGATTGCCTGTCTCCGGAGTGTATTGACCTGCTTACGGAACTTAACCGTACCAAACCGGTTTTTATCGAATTGGGATTACAAACGATTCACGAATCCACGGCCCTGTTTCTCCGGCGCGGATACCCTTTGTCTGTTTACGATGATGCGGTAGCTCGCCTCCATGCCGCAGGTCTTTCCGTAATTACACATATCATTCTCGGCTTACCGGGGGAATCTCTTGACCATATGATTGCCACGGTAAAACATGTGGTAAATGCAAAGGTACACGGAGTCAAATTGCAATTACTGCATGTTTTACATGATACCGATTTGGCTGATTATTACCGTCAGGCCTCTCCTTCGGAATTCGCCTGTATGTCGATGGACACCTATCTGGATACGTTATGTGCCCTGCTTCCTCATATTCCGGAGGACACGGTGATTTACCGACTTACCGGGGACGGTCCGAAACGAACTTTACTGGCTCCGCTTTGGAGCGGAAACAAAAAAGCGGTACTGAATACGCTGAAACAACGTCTTGAAAGGAGTTCCTTATGCAATCCGAAATGTTAATGCTTTACAAATTAATGATTTTGTATATTCTGGACCGGATTGATTTTTCCATGACGGATTCCCAGCTTACCGACTTTTTCATCGGCAAAAACTATACCGACTATTTTACCTTACACGAAACCATCAACGACTTGACCGAGGACGGATTTATTGCAAAAGAAGTGGTACGTAACAAAACGCTTTACCACATTACGGAAGCAGGCGGAGAAGCCCTTTCCTTTTTCTTTAAAGATATTTCTCCCGCCGCCAGAGCCGATATCGACGAGTATCTTTCCGCACAACGCTATCAGTTAAAGGAAGAACAATCCACGCCTGCCGATTACTACGAAATCAAGCATTCCGAATATCTTGCCGAATGCAAAATTCTGGATCGGGAATCGGTACTTTTGGATTTGCAGATTACCGTCTCCAACGAAGCGGAAGCCGAGCGGCTTTGCAACAATTGGAAGGATAACAGCACCGATATTTATACCTATATCGTCACCAAGCTTTTAGCCTCCAAAGAAAAGGAGTCCTCCGGCTCCGAGGAGTAAGTTTGTAACCCAGGAAACTTATACGGATTTATAACACAAAACCACCGAAAAGAATCGCTCTGCGACATCCCTTCGGTGGTTTTCTTTCAGTTACTCTCCCTCTTCCGCTATACTTTTTTCGTGATTTGTCTCATTTTCCGGAAGAAGCGCTTCGATTTTTTGCCATATCTCATCTCTTCCCTGTTTCGTTTCCGCCGAAAACGGAATCAAAATTCCTTCCTTCGGCATCTTCAGGCTTGTCCGGATGAGCTTACTTTGTTTCGCTATCTGACTACGATTGATTTTGTCAAGCTTCGTTGCTATTACAATCGGCTGAAATCCGTTATGCACAATCCAGTCATACATATCCCTGTCGTTTTCCGACGGCTCATGACGAATATCCACCAAAAGAAAAATCAACTTCAACTGCAACGATTTCTTTAGATATCGCTCAATCATCTTTCCCCATTTTGCCCGTAGTTCCATGGATACTTTCGCATATCCGTACCCCGGAAGGTCTACAAAATAGAGTTGTTCATTAATATTATAAAAATTTATAGTCTGGGTTTTTCCCGGTTGTGAGGAAGTTCTTGCATAAGATTTTCGATTCATAAGTCCGTTAATCAACGAAGATTTCCCCACATTGGATTTTCCCGCAAAGGCAAACTCCGGCAAAAGATTTTCCGGCAACTTGCTGGTAATTCCGCATACGGTCTCCAGATTCACTTTGGTTACATTCATCCGTGTTCTCCTTCCTCATTGGGGGCTTCTTCCCAACGGGTACTTCCGGCTCCGTTCTATTTTACCAATGCTTCCGACAACACTTCTTCCATATCGGATACAAACAAAACGCTAAGCCCTTTTGTAATCTCTTCCTCAAGCTCCGCAACATCCGACTCGTTTTTTGCCGGCACCAACACCTTCTTTACACCGGCTTGCTTTGCTGCCAAAAGCTTTTCTTTTAAACCACCGATTGGCAGCACACGACCGCGTAACGTAACTTCACCGGTCATGGCTACATTTGCCAGCACCTTCTTCCCGGTTACCGCAGAATAGATTGCGGTTGCCATGGTAATGCCTGCCGACGGGCCGTCCTTCGGCACTGCTCCTTCCGGTACATGGATGTGAATCAGGTGTTTTTCAAAATAATCCTTTGCCAAAGACTTCCCACAAACGGAACGCACATAAGTCAAAGCAATCTGCGCCGATTCCTTCATCACATCACCCAGTTTTCCGGTCAGCGTAATTCCGCCCTTTCCCGGCATTACATTCACTTCGATTTCTAACGTATCTCCGCCCACACTGGTCCATGCAAGACCACGCACAATTCCAACCTGCGCCTTCTTTGACACCGTATCTTTATGATACTTTTGTTTTCCAAGATACTCAAACAATTCTTTTTCGCTGATTTTTATCGGAAGTTTTGTTTCATCCGTACCGGCATCAATATTCCAAACCGCTTTCCGGCAAAGTTCACCGATTTTTTGTTCCAACTTACGCACACCTGCTTCTTTGGTATAGCCACTGATGACTGCACGAAGCGCACCATCCGTCACTTTGATTTCCTTTGTGGTCAAACCGTTCTTTTTTATTTGTTTCTTTAGCAGGTGCTTTTTGGCAATAAAGAACTTTTCCGTCTCGGTATAGCTGGACAATTCAATTACTTCCATACGATCCAGCAACGGCTTCGGTATGGTCTGTAACGTATTCGCCGTGGCAATAAACAAAACTTCGGACAAATCCAAAGGCAAATCCAGATAATGATCCATAAAGCGTGCATTCTGTTCCGGGTCCAGCACCTCAAGCAATGCCGCACTCGGGTCTCCTTTATAGTCACTGGCCACTTTATCGATTTCATCCAACAGCATCAACGGATTTTTTACTCCCGACTGCTTAATTCCGGCCGCAATCCGTCCCGGCATCGCACCGATATAGGTGCGTCTGTGTCCCCGGATTTCCGCTTCATCCCGTACGCCTCCGAGACAAACCCTGACATACTGCTTTCCCAGTGCCTCGGCAACCGAATGGGCAACGGAAGTTTTACCGGTTCCCGGCGGTCCCACCAGACACAAAATCGTGCCGCTTGCCGTTCCGGTCCGTTTTCTAACCGCAAGATACTGTAAAATACGTTCCTTTACCTTTTCCATTCCGTAATGGTCCCGTTCCAGTACCGTTTTTGCTTCCTCTAAAGCAAACTCCTCTTTCGTCGCCTTATCCCACGGCATGGAAAGTAAGGTTTCGATATAGGTACGGGCCACCGCACCCTCCGATGCCGCACCGCCCAGACGCTTATAACGTTCAATTTCCTTTAAAATCGCTTCCTTGATTTCCTGAGAAGCCTCCAGCGTTTCTACCTTCTTTACAAATTCATCCGCTTCGTTACTTTCTCCCAGTTCCTCACGAATGACCTTCATCTGTTCCCGCAGCACGTATTCTTTTTGATTTTTTTCTACCTTTGCTTTTACCTTCGTCTGCAGTTCCTTCCGAATTCGAAGTTCCTCGATTTCATTGGCAAGAATTTGTGCCAGCAGTTCAAATCTGGAAAAGAATTCTATTTCTTCCAATAACGCCTGACGTTGTTTTGTGGTAAGCGGAATCATGGCGATAATCTGCTCCATCAATCGCTCCAGCTCCGTTACACCGAACAACTGCTCCGCAACATCTTTCCCCACTTTATTATTCACGGAAAAGTAAACCTGTAGCAAGTCCTGCAGGGTACCTGTCATTGCCCGTTGTTCCACCGCAGAAAAACCGGTGGCCCTTTCCTGCTCTGTCACCGTAATCTGCGCAGAAAAATAAGGGGAGACACTTACCAAATAGTCAAGCTCTCCTCGCTTTTCACCTATAATCAATACCCGAATCAAATTCCCCGGCAATTTAATAATCTGTTTGATTCTCGCCACACATCCCACCGGATGTAAATCGTCAATGGTAGGCATATCTACGGATGCATCTTTTTGCATTACGGCAAAAATCATCTGATCCGACTTCATTGCCTGTTCCACTGCCTGAATACTAATCTTACGATTTACATCGAAATGCAACAGCATACCGGGAAGCACTGCGATATCTCGCAGTGCTACAAGCGGCATCACTTTAATTTCGTTTTCCATTCCATCACCTTTTATCTGTTATGCACTCTCGTTCGTGCTTCTTTGTCCGGCTTTCTTTGCAACCGGCCTTTTGCGCTGTTCCGCAATTTCAAGAGTCGGTTCTTCCGTTCCCTCTGCGGATTCCTTCGTCACAATACACTTTAAAATACTCTCATCCGAAGGTGCGCGATACATGGTATCCATCATAATATTTTCCATGATGGCACGCAAACCTCTGGCTCCGGTTTTCTGCTCTACCGCACGTTTTGCAATGACACGAAGTGCTTCTTCCTCGAATTCCAGTTCCACGCCGTCTAATTCAAAAATGCGCTGATATTGCTTCGTAAGTGCATTCTTCGGTTCCTGCAAAATACGAACCAACGCTTCTTCATCCAAAATATCCAAAGCAACCGTTACCGGAACACGACCGATAAACTCCGGAATCATACCGAATTTTACCAAATCCTGCGGCATCACCTGACGGAACATATCACCGATACGAAGTTCCAAACCGTCGCCGATTTCCGCATTAAAGCCCATGGACTTATGACCGGTACGGGCCTCTACAATCTTTTCCAAACCGTCGAATGCGCCACCGCAAATAAACAGGATATTGGTGGTATTAATCTGGAGGAATTCCTGATGCGGATGCTTTCTGCCTCCCTGCGGCGGCACGGAAGCTACCGTTCCTTCCAGAATCTTTAATAATGCCTGCTGTACACCTTCGCCGGATACATCCCGGGTAATGGATACATTTTCAGACTTACGAGTAATCTTATCGATTTCATCAATGTAGATAATACCGTGTTCCGCCCGCTCAATATCAAAATCCGCTGCCTGAATCAACTTTAACAGAATATTTTCTACATCTTCACCTACATAGCCGGCCTCCGTAAGTGCGGTTGCATCCGCAATCGCAAACGGTACATTCAGAAGTTTTGCCAAGGTCTGTGCAAGATACGTCTTACCGCTACCGGTAGGGCCGATCATCAAAATATTGGATTTTTGTAATTCCACATCCATACTCGGCTGCATCAAAACACGCTTGTAGTGATTATATACCGATACGGAAAGCACCTTTTTCGCATCTTCCTGACCGATTACATACTCATCCAAAAAGGCTTTGATTTCCATCGGCTTTAATAAATTAATCCCGTTTGTTTCTTCCGGTTCAAAAGATTCTTCCTTTTCGAATTCTTCTTCTACCAGTTCTGCACAAAGCTCAATGCACTCATCACAAATGTATACACCGGACGGACCGGAAATCATTTTTCTTACCTGCTTTTGCGCTTTTCCGCAGAAAGAGCAAAAAAATGTTTGTCTGTCATCTGTCTTATTTGCCACGTTACTTTCACCTCAACTATTCACGTCTGCTGTTACCGGTTTGTGATAACGCTGTCGATTAAGCCGTATGCAACCGCTTCTTCCGCTGTCATATAGTTATCACGTTCCGTATCCACCGCAATCACCTCAATCGGCTTTCCGGTGTTTGTCGCAAGAATTTCATTTAACTTCTGTCTCGTTCTTAAAATATTCTTTGCCGCAATCTCAATCTCTGTTGCCTGACCTCTTGCACCACCGGACGGCTGATGAATCATAACCTCCGCGTTCGGCAAAGCAAAACGCTTTCCCTTGGTACCGCCTGCAAGAAGAAATGCTCCCATGCTGGCAGCCATGCCGATACAAATGGTAGAAACATCACACTTTATATACTGCATGGTATCATAAATTGCCATACCGGCGGTTACGGAACCACCCGGGCTGTTAATATATAAACTGATGTCTCTCTTCGGGTCTTCGCTCTCTAAAAACAAAAGCTGGGCAACCACAAGACTTGCGGTTACATCATTTACCTCTTCCCCGAGGAAAATAATGCGGTCCTTTAACAATCTGGAATAAATATCATAGGTACGCTCACCCTTTGCGGTCTGCTCCAATACATAAGGAACTAAACTCATCGTACTAAACTCCTTTCTGGCAACGAAGGGATGCCCATGCGGAACATCCCTTATGTTGATTCTTTCTTACTTTTCTTTTGCAGCGTCGCGTACAAAGTCTACAGCCTTCTGTACTGCGATATCCATCTTAATCTGTTCTTTTTCTTTCTCGCCTACAAGCTCAACAAGCTTATCCTTTTCCATGCGATAGCTCTGTGCCATGGTCTCGAATTCCTTATCCAGTTCTTCCTCGGAAACCTCAATGTTCTCAGCCTTTACAACTGCCTCAAGAACAAGTCTGCACTGAATTCTCTTTAATGCCTGCGGCTTTAAGTTCTCCATGAAGCTGTTTGCATTCATACCGGTGAACTTGAAGTACTGCTCAAGGTTAAGACCCTGCATCTGTAATCTCTGTGCATACTCCTCAGCCATCTGACGAGTCTGGGTATCAATCATCGCATCCGGAATCTCCATGGTAGCTTTCTCGATAATCGCATCCACTACCTTATCTTCCTTTGCAAACTTTGCTTCCTTCTCCTTCTTCTCAAGAAGGTTCTTCTTAATATCTTCTTTGTACTCAAGAAGGGTATCGAACTCGGATACATCTACAGCAAACTCATCATCAAGCTCCGGAAGTTCCTTTGCGGTGATAGCCTTTACGGTAACCTTAAAGAGTGCCGGCTTACCTGCAAGTTCCTCTGCATGGTACTCGGTCGGGAAAGTAACGTTTACGTCTACTTCTTCGCCGATGTTCTTGCCGATTAACTGCTCTTCAAACGTATCGATAAAAGAATGGGAACCGATTACTAACTTATAATCCTCGCCCTTACCGCCTGCAAACGGTACACCGTCTACAAATCCTTCAAAATCGATTACTACTTCATCGTTGTCTGCTACCGGTCTGTCTTCTACGGTAAGAATTCTTGCGTTCTGCTCTCTTACACGGTTCAGTTCCGCATCGATTTCTTCATCAGTTACTGCTACATCCGTCTTTTCTACGGTTACGCCCTTATACTTTCCGAGGGTAACTTCCGGCTTTACTGCTACTTCTGCGGTAAAGATAAACTCCTTACCCTTCTCTACCTGAACCAAATCGATTTCCGGTCTGGAAACGATATCAAGGCCACTCTCAACCGCTGCCTTCTCATAAGCTTCCGGAATCAATTCGTTGGCAGCATCCTCGTAGAAAATGCCTGCACCGTACATCTTCTCAATCATTGCTCTCGGTGCCTTACCCTTACGAAAACCTTGTACGGACAATTTATTTTTATTTTTCTGATATGCCGTCTCCATTGCCTTCTCAAACTCATCCGCTGCAACCTCGATGGTAAGTTTTACCATGCTCTTACCTAATTCTTCAACTTTGAAACTCATTTCAAAATGTCCTCCTTAAAATCGTATCGTTTAATTATAACACAAAGCCCCGGTTCTGTAAAGTCTCAACAACCGCGTCAGTGTATTGAATACATAATTCATCCGTCTTTGCTTCCACCATTACACGTACCAAAGGCTCGGTCCCGCTCTCTCTTACCAGAATACGTCCCTCGTCTCCCAACAGCGCCGCAACCTCTGCTACCTTTTCCTGCACTGCCGGGTCCGCCTGTGCGTCTTTTTTATCCGTCACCCGTACATTTACCAAGCGTTGCGGATACACCTTCATTCCTCCGGCAAGTTCGGAAAGAGATTTCTTTGATTCCGCCATTACTTCCATTACCTTTAAGGAAGTCAGTACCCCGTCTCCGGTGGTTGCATGCTTCATAAAAATAATGTGTCCGGAATTTTCTCCTCCGATGGAATGTCCGTTTGCCATCATATTCTCATGCACATATTTATCGCCTACCGCCGTCTTTTCATAACGGATTCCAAGCTCATCCAGTGCTTTATATAAACCGAGGTTTGACATTACCGTAGTCACTACCGTATCGTTTGCCAGTTCCCCGTGTTCCTTCATATACTTACCGCACAAATACATGATGTGGTCGCCCTCAACCAGATTCCCCTCATGGTCCACCGCCAGGCATCGGTCCGCATCTCCGTCATACGCGAATCCAACATCCAGCTTCTTTTCCACTACCAGTTTCTGTAGATTCTCAATGTGAGTGGAACCGCAATTCGTATTGATATTCAATCCGTCCGGCTCCGAATGGATGACATAAGTTTCGGCACCCAACGCCTCAAACACTTCTTTTGCCACCGTAGTTGCGGAACCGTTTGCCAAATCCAGTCCCACCTTTACGCCGACAAAACGAACCGTAGGTAAAGAAGCCAGATAATCGATATAATGGCGTCTCCCCTCCGAATAATTCATGGTTCTTCCGATGTTCTCCCGTCTTGCATACGGTACTTCTTCGATAATGCCGTCAATATAATCTTCGATTTGTTGTTCCACATCGGCTTCCAGTTTGTAACCCTGTCCGTTGATGACCTTGATTCCGTTATCATAAAACGGATTATGGCTGGCGGTAATCATAATACCGCAATCAAACCCGTCCTGACGAACAACATACGCCACACAAGGAGTCGGAGTTACGTTTAACAAATAAACATCCGCCCCGCTGGCTGTCAATCCTGCCACCAATGCATATTGAAGCATATCGCCGGAGCGTCTCGTGTCCTTACCGATAATCACTTTAGCCTTATGATCTTTCCCATAATAGTATCCCAGGAAACGACCTACCCGGAATGCATGCTCTACTGTCAAATTTACGCCGGCTTCCCCGCGAAAGCCGTCCGTACCAAAATATTTACCCATAGTCCCTCCGTTACTTCCGTTCATTCACATAGAGTATACTCTATCATAACTGGAAATGAAATGCAAGCAACATTCTCATGTTTTTTCGATTTCCTTACCGGATATTTACCTTGCGCTCCATTCTTGTCAAAAATTCTGCGCTGTGATAAGAAACCCGGTTTCTCCCCGAATTCTTTGCCCGGTATAATTCCTTGTCGGCACGACGGTACAATCCTCCGAAGCTGATCTCGGAACTGCAACGATCCGTTGCCACCCCAATACTTACGGTAACATAACGGTATTTTGCTTCTTCCGCATGCGGCATTCCCATCTTTTCCACATTCGTCCGGATTTGCTCCGCCAATTCATAAACCGTTTCTCCTTCCATCCCGTGAAGAAATACCAAAAACTCTTCTCCGCCGATACGGGAAACCAGTGCCGGGAACCCCTTTACCGTATTACGCACCGTCTCTGCCACACGGCATAAACAGGCATCTCCTCCCGGATGACCGAACCGGTCATTGTACTTTTTAAAATGGTCAATGTCGATTACCATAACTGCTACCGGTCGTCTTGCATGCTCCAGTGCCGGCCATACCGACACAACTCTCCGCATCATACCTCTCCGGTTATTTACCTTCGTTAACGGATCCATCTCCGCCGTCTTTACTTCCTGTACATATTTTCTGCGGTATTCTTCCGCCAACTTATGCCCTCTGTACAACTCAAAGGCCACAAAAGCACCCAGCAAATGAACTGCTCCCATAAAGAAAACCTGTTGCGGTAACAATACCTTTTCCAGAAATAAAACCACCGGCATAAGGAATTCAATACCGACACATAATCCGTATTCACCTTTGTTATACAACAAACCGCAGGAATTCATAAGAACACAAAAACCGTATACCACAAATGAACCGGTACACTCCCAAAAAGAGAATGAAAGATAGGTAAGAAAACTTGTATTTGCAATCAGGTAAATCATCTGAAACAACCATAATTCACTCTTTTTACTCTTACGTCTTAAGAAATGGAACGCAAAACAAGAAAACGCAGCCGAAACGATTCCGTAAAAGACGCAAGCCACCCACAACTTGTCCGAAAAAGCTGCGGTTTCTTTTTTTCGTAATAATACAACACATAAGAAAGACAACACGGCCATAAAAAGGGTAACGAAAAACACACGCTGTACATTTTTACGTTCCAGCGTACACTTTTGTCTGTCTGTTCCTTGTTTGGAAAAGACCTGTCCCATACAAACCTCCGCCTGCGTTTACGCTATACATTGTAGATTTAACAGATTGCAAACCACTACATCTTGATTATACCATTGTTTTTTTTAAATATGCAACCCTTTTTTACAATTTTTGTTATTTTTGTTACTTTTTTTCTCTGTTTTTCACCTCACATAAGAACAATGGAATAGTTTTTCTCGTTTTCTCATACAGTAAACAAAAAAGGGGTTCTTATGTCCTTTTTCTATCACTTATTATCCACTGCAAACCGCTTCCTTTGGAACGGTCCCCTTTTAATTCTCTTGCTCGGTACCCATCTTTTTTTTACCCTTCGTCTCCGTTTCGTACAGCGGCATCTTCCGACAGCTATGCATTACACGGGAGACGGAAAAAAAACTTCTGCCTTCCGTTCCCTTACCACCGCACTTGCCGCCACCCTGGGAACCGGAAATATTGTAGGCGTTTCTTCCGCAATTGCTCTGGGCGGACCCGGTGCTGTTTTCTGGTGTTGGATTACCGGTTTGCTTGGTATGGCTACCGCTTATGCAGAATGTTATCTTTGTATGCTTCATCGCCGGACCGGCGAAGACGGAACAATCCGGGGCGGAGTAATGTATGTACTGGAACATGCCTTACATAACAAAACCGCCGGCCGGATTTTTGCTTCTTTACTGCTTATTGCCTCCTTCGGCATCGGCTGTTCTACCCAGGCCGGCACCGTAACGGAAACGGTTTCTGATTTAATCGGGATTTCCCCGGTCATCACCGGATTTATTCTTGTCATAGCGGTAGGTTATGTTATTCTGCACGGCTCTGCAGGAATAAAGAAATTTTGCGCTGTTCTGGTTCCAGCCATGGCACTGCTCTTTCTTATTTCCTGCTCCGTACTGCTTATTCTTAACCGAAACTATATTTTTCCGGCTTTAAAACTCATTCTTTCTTCTGCCTTTACTCCTACAGCCGCCCTCGGCGGAGTTGCCGGCGGCTCTTTTCTGTTTTCCGCCCGCTACGGAATTGCCCGGGGACTTTTTACCAACGAAGCAGGTATCGGCACCGCACCTCTTGCATTTACGGAAAACAAAGAAAGCAGCCCGGAACAGGCTGCTTTACTCTCCATGTCTGCAGTTTTTTGGGACACCGTTGTCCTTTGTGCGTTAACGGGTCTTGTGATCGTCAGTTCCCTCCTGCGAAATCCGTCTCTGTTCTCTACCCGTTCCGTCACCACCCTTACCGGTGCCGCATTTTCTCTATTGCCCGGTGGTGAACTGTTGCTTGGCATCTCTTTAATCGCCTTTGCCTACGCCACACTTATCGGCTGGTCTTACTTCGGGGCACAGGCTGTTACCTATTTGTTTCAGGCAGATGCACTGCCGACTTACCGCATTTGCTATCTCGGTATGATATTTCTCGGTTCCGTGTTATCACTTCCGCTGATATGGGAAATGACCGATTTTATCAATGCCTGTATGGTCTTGCCGAATGTTGCGGCACTTTTTCTCTTGCACCGCAGCATCAAACCTCCCCGGAACTAATACTGAATTGCCTTTAATAATTCCTCTGCCGTTTCCTCGCCTGCAAACACTGAAACAAGTGCTGCACCGAAGGAAATGGCAGTCCCCATTCCCCGACTGGTAATAATATGTCCGTCCATCACAACCGCATCCGGCATTGCCTCTGCGCCCAACAATTTTTCTTCAAACCCCGGATAACAGGTTGCATGTCTTCCCTTCAACAAACCATGTTGTCCTAACACACTCGGTGCCGCACAAATTGCCGCCAGGTACTTCTTTTTGTTGTTATAATCACACAGTAGCTGTTTCAACCCCTCGTGCGCCATCAAATGATTTGTTCCCGGCATTCCGCCCGGAAGTACTGCCATGTTACCGTCTTCATAGGCATAGTCTTCAAACACTCCGTCGGTCTGAACTACTATTTTGTGTGCCCCTGTTACGGTCTTTGTCTTACCCACAGAAACCATCACCGTCTCTATATTTACTCTGCGAAGCATGTCCACCACAGTCAAAGCTTCAATTTCTTCAAATCCATCCGCAAAAAAAACATACACTTTATCCATCTGTTAGTTCTCTTCCTCTCTCGTTAATTCACATATTTTCCGACAAATCGTTTCCGCAGTAGCTTTATGACCGTAAATCCCCGGATGACTTCTCGCACCGATTTGCTCTTCTTTTATCTCGTCCAACGGAACATAATGCACGTTCTCGTCTCCGCTTTTCTTTACATATTCCCCGATTCCTTCTTTTATTGCAGGCTCCACTACGGTTCCCATCATTCCGTACGCCCACAAAATATGTGCATTTTTATTATGTTTTCTCACCAATTCAAGAAATTCCGTTACCGCCTGCCGCACCTTCCGCAGACACTCTTCTGCCGGGAGTCCGTCCGCAGTCCGGTACATTTTATTTCTTCTGCCGGTTTCTTCGTCACACCATTCCGGATTATGAAACGCTCCCCCGTCATTGGTTCCCAGGTTAATCACAACATAGTCCGGTTGCCATTGGGAAAAATCATAGCGTTCTTTTGCTCCCGCCGTTTCATTGCGTTCCCCCGATACTACTCCGCATATCTGTTCATAGTAAAGCGGGATTGCATGGTCCGGATTATTATCATAAGCACAATACACGCCGTAACCGCTTTGGGAGATTACCCGAATTTCTGCATTCAGTCGTTGCGCCACAAGGTGCGGATACGCCCGGCTTGCAGAAAACCACATTGCAATCCAATCCTGTTCCCCTACGTCTCCGTAACTACCTTCTCCGGACGTTATACTGTCTCCGATAAATTCAATTCTGCATGCCGGCTCTTGCAGCTCACAAAATTCCCCGTCACCCCGCAATCCGTGAATCGCCAAATACGCATGTTCGTCTCCCGGCATCGCCTGTACTTCTTTTATCACTTTCACATGATTGATTTTCAATGTCTGCAAATTACGGAACAGACAAACACTCTGTCGTCCCTTCGGCAACATTTGTCTGGAAAGTAATGCTCCGTTCACGTAAACCGCAATCCACTGTTCATAATCGGAAAAATCCGATTCAAAATCACACCACAATTCTGTCCCCTTATAATTAAATTCAATTCCGGACCCGGTCCAAAAAAGCACCAACGGAAATTCTTTTCCCTTTGTTCTCCCAAGTACTCTCAGGTATTCGGCATTTGCCGGCAGCCCCATTTTTTTCTCTTCCATACCTTTCCTCCATGGCAAATTAATTTTGTTGGCCTCTCGTGCGGTGTATCAAAATGCGTTCCAATACCAGGCGATAAGTCTCAATAATCCTGGCATCGGCATATGCACAACGATTTGTGAAAAACTGATAAGTCTTTAAGCCGAAGCATACGGTGATCGCCACGATCCCTCCGAGTAACACTTCCGTCTGTAACCCCATACCCAATAAACAAAACCACGCAATCAAATAAATAAAAAAAGCAAGAGAATAGGTACGTCCCACTTGAAACGAATGGTATAACGCATCCACCAAGCGCATATGCATTCCTACAATCCGGTCGGAGTCCAAGCAGTTGCAGTACTCATATAATTCCTCGTACAGCTCCTTATTTTCTTTTACATCCGGACCACAATTGTTATTCACATAAAGCACCAGTCCGTTATATCTTTTTTTCCCTAAATCCTTTCGGAGAAGTTTTTTAAATATATTCATATCGACTCTCTTTCGCTCCTGTTGTTCAGCATTGTTCGAATAAAAGTATATGCAATAAAACCATTCCTTTCTCAAACAATAACTTCCACCTTTTTTATTTTAATTCTTTTTCAACATAATTACAATATCTTAATTTATGATTTCACGTTTTTCCCGATCAATAGACAAATTAACAAATTGTTCACAAACTATCCACACCTAAAACATATGTAACAAATATAATAACAATATAAGATAAATTACATTTATCAGCATACTTTAAACTACTTTTTCATACATTTGAGCCCGGCATACCCCTCCCCATTTCGGGCTTCTCCTCTGAATACCTCCGTCGAAACACGGAGGTATGTTTTTTTTGCAAGCAAAGTGAGCATACGAGCAACCCGCGAACGATTTACTTTCAAACGAAGCACGCTGCTTGCACAAATCTTATGATTTCCTCTTTTCTTTATCGACAAAATCTGCTATACTTATCATAATGATTCTATTCCGGAAAGGAGATTATTTTATGTCAACTGTAACTGTTATGGATCACCCGTTAATTCAACACAAAATCGGCATTATGCGTGACAAAAACACTTCCACAAAAGAATTCCGCGCTTTGGTAGCCGAGATTGCAATGTTAATTTACTACGAAGCAAGCCGTAATCTTCCGCTTGCCGACAAAGTCATTGAAACACCGCTTGTAACCACTACAGTAAAAGAGATTGCCGGCAAAAAGCTTTGCGTCGTTCCGATTTTACGTGCCGGTCTTCATATGGCAGACGGCATTTTGAACTTAACGCCGAATGCAAAAGTTGGTCATATCGGTCTTTACCGGAATGAGGAAACCTTAGAACCGGTAGAATATTTCTGCAAGCTTCCGTCCGATGCCGCAGATCGCGAAATCTTTGTGGTTGACCCGATGTTAGCCACAGGCGGTTCCGCCATTGCTGCCATCGACTTATTGAAAAAACGCGGAATCAAAAAGATTCGTTTCCTTTGCTTAATTGCCGCTCCGGAAGGTATTGAAAAGCTACAGGCGGCCCATCCTGATGTCAACATCTTCGTAGGTGCAAAGGATGAACGTCTGAACGAGAAGGGCTACATTTTACCGGGTCTCGGCGATGCCGGAGACCGTATTTACGGAACAAAGTAATTTGCAAAAGGGCTGTCACAGACAGCCCTTTTGTTATTATTTGACCTATAACCTATTCTTCCTCATAACGGAGTACGCCCGGGTCTTTCCCGTCCACGCGCCCGGTTACCTGATAAGCAATATTATCTTTCAATCGCTTAATCCGTTGAAAGTCACTTATTAAATCCGAATGATTCGGCCCAAATTTTACCCACAGCACCCATAGAATACATAAAACTAAAAATATAAGAAACGGCATCTGTTTTCTCCCGGATCATCTCTTTCCTTACTTCTCCACAGTAAACTTGTATACGGTCATGGATTCTACTTCTTCGTAGGCCTTTACCACCGGAGATTTGAAACTCGGAATGTTCATTGCATTCGGGAAGTACTGGGTCTCGAAGCATACACCGTGACGCTTGCCGTAGGTGCAACCTCCCTTTCCCTTCAATCCTTCGCGAATAAAGTTACCGGAGTAAAGCTGCATGCCCGGAAGGTCCGTATATACTTCCATGACACGTCCGCTCTTTTTATCATAAAGTTCTGCCACATACTCCGCTTCCTCACCGGTATTGTTTAATGCATAGTTGTGGTCATAGCCGCCACCCATACGAATCGGCGCATAATCAACATCGTTAATTCCCTCTGCAAGCGGTTTCCTTACGCGGAAATCCATCGGTGTACCGGTCACATCCGCAAGCTCTCCGGTCGGGATAAGCTTCGCATCCGTTGCCGTAAATGCATCCGCATCAATGTACACTTCCTGATCCGTTACAAGACCGGAGTTATGTCCTGCCAGGTTAAAGTAAGAGTGATTGGTTAAATTTACGATAGTCGCTTTATCGGACACTGTTAAGTACTCGATTGCCAGTTCATTCTCATCCGTCAATGTATAAGTCACGGTAATATCCAGATTTCCCGGGAATCCCTGCTCCATATCCGGGCTGAGACGGGAAAACTCAATACTCAAACCACCTTCTTCCACAAAGGTCTCTGCCTCGTACATATACTTATCATAACTTACGGACCCACCATGTAAACAGTTCCCGTTGTCATTATTCTCTACTTCATATTCTTTTCCGTCAATGGTAAACTTCGCACCACCGATACGGTTACCGCATCTACCGATAAAAGAACCGAAGAAAGTCGGATTCGCTTCATACTCTGCCAGGGTATCAAAACCAAGTACCACATCCTCTAACTTACCGTTCTTATCCGGCACCCAAAGCTCCACAAGTACCGCACCGAAATCGGAAAATACTGCCTTCATACCGTTTTTGTTTTCTAAAATGTAAAGCTTTGCCTCTTCTCCGTTTTTCGTCTTACCGAAACTCTTTGTTGTAATTCCCATACGTTCTCCTTTCCTGAGACCGAACTCTTGTCGCTCCCTTCGTAAATCAATGATACTCCATACAAAAGCCGATGTCAAGATTTCATGCAAGCAATTCTCGACACCGGCTCATCTCACGGTTTCACTTTTTTGGAGTTTTATTTCTTAAACAAACCAAACAAACCTTTCTTCTCATACGGCTCTCTTGCAATACCGGTAAGCGTATATCCTGCACTTGCTACCGCTTCCGAAAGCCTATCATCCGAAATGTCCTCTGCAGAAAGAATTACCGTTTCATTGTTCTCATGGGAAGAAGTTACTTTTTCCACAGCAAACATTTTTCGTACCGTATCATCCATATGTGCCTCACATTTTACGCACTTCATTCCTTCTACTCCAAGTGTGATTCTAACCATAGTTCTATCCTCCGTTTGCTATTTTATCATAAGGACCTTATAGTCCTCGTTTTCCACTGTCTTTTTCAATATCTTGACAGACAATGCCCTGTTTAACTCCACCTCTACCTGTCCCGTTTTAAAATCTGCCATGGCAGTGTCCACCTGAGGAAGCGCTTCTAACGCCTTTTTTACCCGGTTTTCGCAATGTTCACACATCATCCCTTTGACCTTCATGGTATAATGTAACACTTCCGTAGTGTCCGACGGCTTCTTATGCTGTCGTTTCTTATCCTTCTTTGTGCCGAATAATTTAAAAAAATTCAGGCGCAATGCATTGGATACCACACAAAAACTGGATAAACTCATGGCTGCCGCACCAAACATCGGATTCATCTGCCAGCCAAGCACCGGAATAAATACACCCGCCGCCAACGGAATCCCGATGGAATTATAAATAAATGCCCAAAACAGATTTTCATGAATATTCCGCAAAGTTGCACGACTCAATCGAATTGCAGCCGGTACATCGGTCAACCTGCTTTTCATCAATACGATGTCTGCCGCATCCACCGCAATATCCGCACCGGCACCGATGGCAATGCCGATGTCCGCTCTTGTCAGTGCCGGTGCATCGTTAATACCGTCGCCCACCATAGCTACCGTACCTCTTTGCTTTAATTCCCGGATGACTTTTTCTTTGCCATCCGGCAGCACCTCCGCAATGACCTCATCTACGCCTGCCTGTTTTCCGACTGCTTTGGCGGTGCGTTCATTATCCCCCGTCAGCATCACGACCCGGATGCCCATATTCTTCAATTCGTTTACTGCTTGCGGACTGTCTTCTTTTATCACATCCGCCACGGCAATGACACCGATCAGCCGGTTCCCCTCCGAAAAAAACAACGGTGTTTTTCCCTCTGCCGCAAATGCCTCCGATTGTTCCTTTACCTTATCGGGAAGCGTACAATGTTCTGCTATATAAGAGGCGTTCCCCGCATATATCGGATTCCCGTTCCGCAAAGCAGAAAGCCCGTTCCCCGGCAACGCTCGGAACTCCGTTATTTCTCCGGCGGTCATCCTTTCTTCCTGTGCCCTCGCTAAAATAGCCCGCGAAAGAGGATGTTCGCTCTTACACTCCACATCCAGTGCCAGTTGCAGCAGTTCCGTTTTACTGTATCCATCTGCCGGCAAAAGATCCGTTACCCGGGGCTTGCCTGCTGTAATCGTTCCCGTTTTATCCAAAACCACCACCGACACCTTCCCTGCCTGTTCCAGGGATACTGCCGTTTTAAACAGAATACCGTTTTTGGCTCCGACACCGTTTCCTACCATAATAGCCACCGGCGTTGCCAATCCCAACGCACAAGGACAACTGATTACCAACACCGAAATTCCTCTCGCCAGTGAAAAGCCAAAGGACTCTCCTGCCAAAAGCCACACAAGAATGGTCAAAACTGCGATTCCAATCACAATCGGTACGAAGACGCCGGACACTTTATCTGCCACTTTTGCAATCGGTGCCTTTGTAGCTGCCGCATCACTGACCATTTTAATGATTTGGGACAAGGTGGTATCTTCTCCCACTCTGGTTGCCCTGCACCGGATAAAACCGGAGCAATTCACAGTTCCGGCCGATACCTGATCTTCCGTTTTTTTATCTACCGGAATACTTTCTCCCGTCAGTGCCGCTTCATCCACAGCACAGGACCCTTCTGCAATCACGCCGTCCACCGGAATACGCTCTCCCGGCCGTACCACAAACATATCGTCCCTTTTCAGCTGTTCGATTGCCACGACCTCTTCTGTGCCGTTTTCCCATCGGGTCGCTGTCTTCGGAGCCAATTTCATCAGCCCTTTTAACGCATCCGTGGTCTTTCCCTTGGAACGAGCCTCCAACATCTTGCCGACCGTAATCAACGCCAGAATCATAGCCGCCGATTCGAAATAGAACTCATGAAGATACTTATGAGCCGCAACAAAATTTCCCTTTGCCTGGGCTCCCGTCATAACAAACAACATTACCGTGCTGTAACAAAAGGAAGCCGCCGACCCCAGTGCTACCAATGTGTCCATATTCGGCGCACGGTGACAGATTCCGTTTATTCCGTTCACAAAAAACTTCTTGTTAATCCACATGACAATCGCCGCCAATATCATCTGTATCAGCCCGATTGCCACCGGGTTATTCTCAAAAAATACCGGCACAGGCCAGCCCCACATACAATGTCCCATAGACACATACATAAGCACCAGTAAAAAACCGACCGAAGCAATCAGTCTACGTCGTAATACCGGGGTCTCCCGATCCTTTAATGCATCTTCTTCCGCACTCTCACTTCTTTGTACCGGTTCCGTGCCCTTTATTTCGGCATGATATCCTGCCTGCTCCACAGCCCGAATCACCGCTTCCGCCGATGCCGTACCTTCCACGCCCATGGAATTCGTCAGAAGGCTCACAGAACAGCTGTTGACACCGACCACCTTTGACACTGCCTTTTCTACCCGGGAACTGCATGCCGCGCAGCTCATTCCCGTCACCGTATATTGTTGCATGCTTTCCCGCCTTTCTTTTCACATTCTCACAGAACGTTTTTGCTCTATAGGAAATGCACAATTTCCTCGAAAAAAACACCCATGGTTAGCCGATACTAACCATGGGTATTATACCGCGATATTTTTCTTTTGTCAATGAACATTGTCGCCCATATGCAGTTTTACATACTCTTCAATCCCTTTATGATCGGCCGTTAAACGACATCCGACACTGAACGCGCCTTCATTATCGGAAGAACGAATGATGATACCGTTTAACACCTCGTCCTTCAACAAATCAAATTCTTCGACGGAAAGCTCAACTTTTGCTCCGATTACATCTGCTAACGCCTTGTCTTTGCACAGGAACGCAAATCCTCCGGCACTGATATTTATCATATTACCGAACAATCGTAATTCTTTTTCTTTTATCTTAATCTCACACGGATGGTTCAAGGACAGCCGCGGATACTTTCTTCGGTTCATTACCTTCGGCGTCTCCCCGTCAATCAAAACACGGTAGCACCGATCCTCTTTCTTATCGGCTACGATTCTTACATTGTCCCAGGAATAAACCGCATTGCTAACAACAATCCTGACAGCATATAATGTTTTCGGAGTAAATTCCGAAAGAAAACGTTCTGTTTCTTTTCCCTTTAAAATCATGAAATCCTGATCCGCTACATGGTCTACTTCTGTTTTGCATTCTTTCTTTGTCTGTGCCTCCGTCAGTAACACACTCATTCCAGGCAACAAATCCTTGGTTCCCATGAATCCGCCTTCGCCCAATTCTTCTACCAATTTTCCTACGACATTTTCGATTTTTTGTACATTCCGGGCGCTTTCATCATACTTACTCAGCATGGTTTCCGTGGTCAATTCGGAAGTACGTACACTTTCTTTCATTCCCTCCATGATATCCCGTACTTCTTTCATATTGCCCACCATGTTTTTATTGGCACTTTCCACCTGCTTCATTGCAGTATCCACCACTTGAATTTCTTCTCCCAATTTTTTGGAATCATCCTCGATGGCTTCTACACTGGAATTTACCGTCTGCATTACCAAAAGAGTCTCGGAAATCAATTGCAGGATCGTCGTAACGGACTCCGTCATCTTATCCGATGTTTCTTCCAATGACTTCAGCGCTTCCATAATGCCGGCAGAAGAAACACGGGTTCCCTGGCTTAAGTCCCGAATCTCATCCGCCACTACAGAAAAGCCTTTTCCCGCTTCCCCTGCTCTTGCTGCCTCAATGGAAGCATTTAATGCTAGCAAATTGGTTTGATTTGAAATTTTATCAATGGTTCCCGTCTCGTTTTTTACTCGGCCGAACTGATACCGGAACTCCTTCAAAATCTCTTCTACTTCCGCGGATAACTGTGCCATGGTATTCGTAGATTCCACCGCATTTCCCAATTCGGCAGAACTTGCGCTTGCCTGTTTTACGGACTTATCACTCAGCTCTACAATGTGAGCCACCAAATCCGCAACATTTCCCACCTGTTCATGAATATCCTCCGTCATCTCCATGGAAGAGTCAATCCGGTCACTGAGCCGGTCACTTTCTGCAGTCAACCCTTCCATACTTTCCACTACGCTTCCGGCGCTATCTTTATTCTCCTCCGAAAGCTCTCTGACTACCGTTACCCCTTCTACAATATGATCACTTGCACCCTTCACCTGTTCTACCGTCTTTACGACTCTGGCCAGATTATTTTTTACCGAACCAAGCAACGCCTCATCCGATGTAATCATATGTTTAATTGCAACGAAATAACTGATATAACAAAACAGGACAACCCCCAGCTGTATTTCGAAATTTGATATATCGGAAGGCGAATTCATTCCGTTCAAATAGTTACGAATAATCGCAAAAACCAATATAGCCACATTGGCAATTCCGCACCGTAAAATCAAATCTCTGTTTTTGTAGATAATCAAAATACCGGTAATCGGAAGAACATAAGTAAATGCCAGTGTTCCCGGTGCCGTTAACATGATATACAAATAGAAAAGTCCGTATCCGACCCCGACAATATTCTGATACCACTTTGTATGCCACCCCTTCACCTTAAGAATAACTAAACCGAAAAGAAACGGTCCCCAGCAAAGCAACTCCATAGCGATATAGAATATCGGTGTTTTTAAGTGCCTCATCACCTCGATTGCATATGTTACGGAAAATACCAAAATAACAACAAACCACATCCAAAGCGCTTTTTTATTTGCGCTTTTCGCAAACTGCTTTTCATTATACTCCATAGCATCCTCCTTCGTACTTTCAGGATAGTCTCAAAGTCCTTTTATTTTTTAATATTATACCATACTTTTCTTTAATTGTCACTTTATTTATTCATTTTTTAAATATTTACATTATATTCATATTTCAAAAAAAAGAAAGAGACCACATGGGCCTCTTTCCCAACATAACTCTTATTTATTTTCCTTCCACAAACAGTACCCCTAGCGTTCCCGGACCGCAATGACTGGAAATCACCCCTCCGGCTCTGGTTACATAAATCGCATCAAAATGCTGTAACGATTCCAAATAGGCTTTTACCTCATCGATGACTCCCGGCGCAATTCCGGAATGTGTAATAAACACTCTGGCTCTTTCCGCACGTTTCAAATCCTCTTCCATATCTTTTACATAATCGATTACGGTCTTTTTTTGATTTCCCCGATACTTCTTGGAAACACCCATCTTTCCGTCCGCCACCGCAATACGAGGTTTCAACTTCAACGCATTTCCCATCAGCGCCGTCACCGCACTGCAACGTCCGCCTCTTTGTAAATAGGTCAACGTATCTACCACAAAACTGGCCCTTACCCGCAGTCTGTATTCTTTTAAAAGTTCCTCCAGTTCATCCAATGAACATCCGCTTTGTGCCTTCTCTGCCGCAAACAGCAACTGCAACCCGATCCCCGTGGATAGATTCATGGAATCCACCACACGGACATGATCCGTATACTCCAGTTCCTCTGCCGCCAAACGAAGTACCTGACAGGTAGCACTCATCTGTTCACTGATTCCCAAATAGCAAATCTCGTCTCCGTTCTTCGCCACCGGACGTAAAAACTCCACCGCTGCCTCAATGCCCGGCGCGGAAGTCTTCGGTGTGGTACGATTGGCATCTGCCCATTCATAAATCTTATCCGGTGTCGTCTCGACTCCGTCCAAATAAGAGGTATCATCCATCACAATATTTAACGGAAGCACCTTAATCCCGTATTTTTCGATCAGCTCCGGCGATAAATCACAGGTACTGTCTGCCATAATCCGAATCTTGCTCATTTATTCTCTCCTTTCGGACAGATACTCTTTTGTCCATAAAATTTTAATCCCTTCAGCCGCGCAAACTTACAACGTATATCGTTTCCGATATTCCGTATAATGCTCATGGAACGGTGTGTTTTCTCCTTTCGCCAACTTATGAATATAATTGTGCATTTCAAAATCCTGCTCACCGGTCTGAATCAAACATGCGGCAATATTGGAACAATGATCTGCAACACGCTCAAAATTGGTAGTCAAATCGGAAAGCACAAACCCCAGCTCAATGGTGCATTTTCCTTCCCGCAAACGATTTACATGACGATTCTTTAACTCATCCCGCAAATCATCTACCACTTCCTCTAACGGTTCCACCAAAACAGCTTCCTTCATATCTTCTTTTACAAAACTCTCCAGAGATAAGCGAAGAATCTCTCGTACCGCATCCGCAAAGGTTCCGATTTCTTTTGCACCTTCCGTGGAAAACGCCATGTTTTTCTGATGCATCTCCTCTGCACTCTCTGCAATATTTACCGCATGGTCGGAAATACGCTCCATATCCCCGATGCTGTGAAGTAACATAGAAATTGCCGCGCTGTCTTTTACGGAAAGGTCTTTGCTGCTGAGTTTCACAAGGTACTGTCCCAAATGATCTTCAAATTGGTCAGCCTCAGACTCCAGTTCAAATACCTTTGCCACCGTCTTCTCGTCATACTCCTTTAACAAATCCAACGAACAATCCAGTGCTGTTTTCACAATTTCTGCCATATGATTGGCAACCACCTTACAATGCTCCACTGCCAATGCCGGAGTCTCTAAAAAACGCTCGTCCAGCATCTGTAACTGTTTTTCGAGCTTCTCTTTCTCCGGGTCTTTTGCTTCTTTCACCGTCAAAACAGCAAGCTTTTCCAACAACTTTGAGAACGGCAGCAATAATAAGGTTGCAAAAATATTAAAGCAGGTATGAACGGTTGCAATCCCTGCCGGATTTGCCGCCATATCCAAAAAAGCAAAATCAACAAACATATTAATACCGTAAAAGCCAAGCATAAGCACCAAAGTACCGACTAAATTAAAATATAAATGTACCAGTGCGGCACGCTTTGCATTGGTCTTGGCACCGATTGCGGAAATAAGTGCCGTTACACAGGTACCGATATTCTGCCCCATAATAATCGGAAGCGCCGTTGCAAAGGGAACTTTTCCGGTCATACAAAGAGCCTGCAAAATACCCACAGATGCGGAAGAGCTTTGAATAATCGCCGTTAAAATCGCCCCGGCAAGCATACCTAATATCGGATTGGAGAACATAAGAAGAATGTTCGTAAATTCCGGAACATCACGCAATCCTTCCACAGCACCGCTCATAGTATCCATACCAACCATAAGAATGGCGAATCCCACCAAAATCATGCCGAGATTCTTCTTCTTTTCGCTCTTAAGAAACATTATGAATATCACGCCGATCAGTGCAAGAACGGTTGTAAAGTTCGTCGGCTTTAACAATTGCATGAAGATGCTGTCACCTTCAATACTTGTTAAGCTTAAAACCCATGCTGTCATTGTCGTACCGATATTGGCACCCATAATAATGCTGACTGCTTGGGAAAGTTTCATGATACCGGAGTTTACAAAACCGACTACCATGACCGTGGTAGCAGAGGAAGACTGAATCACGGCCGTTACCACAGCCCCCAAAAGCACCCCTTTAATAGGATTGGAAGTCAGTTTCTCCAAAATGCGTTCCAAACGTCCGCCGGACATCTTTTCCAACCCTTCGCCCAGCAAATGCATTCCGTAAAGAAACAATGCCAGACCACCTATCATCGATAATACATTGAAAATATCCATCGCATCTTACCGGCCGTCTTACTTACAGCCTTTCTCCTTAACCAAAATAAACTACACTATTATTTTATCAATAGAATGCGAAAAATCAAGAACTGTTATGTAAATTTTATTAAAATTTCATTTAGCAGGAACAAAGAGTTCCGCTTGCGGAACTCTCGCGCCGCTTTTGCGTCGCATCTATGCGACACCTTCTTCTGCTAAAGCATGCGCATCCGCAGCGGAGCTTTTTTTGCGCTATAGGAAATGCGCAATTTCCTATAGCGCAAAAAAACGGAAGCTGTACAGTAACTGTTACAACTCCCGCTCTTCCTTTATAGTCCCAGCTTTTCAATATTTTCAATGGTGCGGATAATATGCTCGTGAGCCAGTTTTTCCGCCAGTTCTTTATCCCGTGCCCGAATAGCATTTAGAATCGCCGTGTGCTCTGCGGTAGAACGCTTTGCACGCTCCTCCATGGAAAGGGTGATTTTTCTTACACGCTCCACGTAATGATGGAACACGGAAAGTTCATGCTCCAGGATTTTACTTCCGCAAGCACTGTAAATCAGTTTATGGAACTTACTGTCCAGCTCCACCACCTGCTCAAAGTGCCCTTTACTTGTATGGAACTCGGACAAATAAATAACCTCTTCAATGGAATCAAGCTGCTCTTCGGTCACATGCTCACAAGCCCAACGGGCGCATAAGCCTTCCAAATAGGAACGAATGGTGTAAATGTCATGGATATCCTTTTCCGAAATACCGGTAACATACGCTCCCTTATTGGGAATGATACTGACAAGACCCTCCAGCTCCAACTGACGCAAAGCTTCTCGCACCGGAGTCCGGCTGACGCCGAGCTCTGCCCCGATGGTATTTTCCTTTAATTCTTCGTTTTCCTCATATCTGCCCGACAAAATCCCCTCGCGGATGTGATTGAACACTCGTCCCCGTAAGGAATACTTATCATCCTTGTCGTTTTGCAGCTTGGCATCGCTCATATAGCGACCTCCTCTTCTATTACATCTTTTCGATGGTTTCCATGATGTAATCCGCAAACTGCGCACCGGTAGCACCGGTATCGCGTCCGGTCATCACAAGCTTCTTCTCGGTAACGGTACAAATATCAAGTGCAGCATAAAGCTTATCCGCCTTATCATTAAAACCGATATGTGCAAGAAGCATTGCTGCCGCACGAATTACGCTACACGGATCTGCATAAATATCTCTGCCTTCCTTTACCATTCGCGGTGCGGAACCGTGAATTGCCTCGAACATTGCGTACTTCTTACCGATGTTTGCACTGCCTGCGGTACCTACACCGCCCTGGAACTCTGCTGCTTCGTCGGTAATAATATCGCCGTACAGGTTCGGAAGTACCACAACCTGGAAATCTCTTCTTCTCTTCTCATCCACAAGCTTTGCGGTCATAATATCAATGTACCACTCATCAGCGGTAATGCCCGGATAATCCTTTGCAATCTCACGGAATGTTTCTAAGAACTTACCGTCGGTGGTCTTAATGATATTTGCCTTGGTAACCGCACTGACTCTGGTCTTTCCGTTTGCCTTTGCAAACTCAAAAGCGGCACGGATAATTCTCTCACAACCCTGAGAGGTAACTACGGTAAAGTCAACACCGAGATCCTCGGTTACATGAACACCCTTGCTGCCTACTGCGTAAGCACCCTCGGTATTCTCACGATAGAAGGTCCAGTCGATGCCCTGCTCCGGAATACGAACCGGTCTTACGTTTGCGAACAAGTCAAGCGCCTTACGCATTGCTACGTTTGCACTCTCAACATTCGGCCACGGATCACCCTTCTGCGGAGTGGTGGTCGGTCCCTTCAAAATAACATCACAGGTCTTTAACTCTTCCAATACTTCCGCCGGAATTGCAGCATTCTCAGCCACACGACGCTCAATGGTAAGACCTTCGATATTCTTAATGAGTACCTTGCCGGATGCGATTTCATCCTTTAAAAGATACTCCATAATTCTCTGTGCCTGACCGGTAATTGCCGGTCCGATACCGTCACCGCCGCAAACACCGATGGTAATCTGATCCAGAGACTTGTAATCAACAAAATCTCCCTGCTTCTTCATTTCCTCTACTCTTGCTAACTGCTCGGTCAAAAGCTTGCCGAACGCTTCCTTTGCTGCTTCAATCTTAGCCTGCATTTTTATATCCTCCTTATGTATCTATTCTAACTTATAATTCTACAACAACCGTCGGAAGGTCTACACCAAATTCCGCCTTATGTGCTTCAATCATTGCTACCAGTTCCGCATCGGTCATCACCGTAATACGCCCGTCTTCATATTCCTTGTCTACCAATTCTTTAATCTTGTGAACAAGCAAATTGGACTTATCAAGTGCCTCCTCACCCTTTAAACGGTAGAAGGTATTGATCCAGTGAGCAATTCCCGCAAGCCCGGACGTATTGGATACGGAAACCAAAACCGGACGATTTAAGAACTTCTCCGTATCAAAAATGTTATAAATTTCTTCGTTCTTAAGAAGACCGTCTGCATGAATTCCTGCACGGGTAACATTAAAGTTCTTCCCTACAAACGGAGTTCTGTGCGGAATCTTGTAACCGATTTCCTTCTTATAGTACTCCGCAAGTTCGGTAATTACCGTGGTATCCATACCGTCTAAGGTTCCCTTAAGCTGTGCGTACTCAAATACCATTGCCTCAAGCGGCGTATTACCGGTACGCTCACCGATACCGAACAAGGAACAGTTGATACCGGATGCACCATACAGCCAAGCCGTGGTGGAATTGGAAACTGCCTTGTAAAAATCATTATGACCGTGCCACTCTAAAAGTTCGGACGGCACACCCGCATGGGTCATCAATCCGTAGATGATACCCTGTACGGAACGCGGAATTACCGCACCCGGGAAGTTTACACCGTAACCCATGGTATCACAGGCACGAATCTTTACCGGAATCCCGTACTCAAAGCCCAACTTCATAAGTTCAAAACAGAACGGAATTACAAAACCGTAAATATCGGAACGGGTAATATCTTCCAAATGACAACGCGGTGCCACACCGGTTTCCAGACACTCACGCACCACATTCAAATAGTGCTCCATTGCCTGGGATCTTGTCATCTTCATCTTATAGAAAATATGGTAATCGGAACAGCTTACCAGAATACCGGTTTCCTTTAACCCGATTTCCTTTACCAGTTCAAAATCTTTCTTGCTGGCACGAATCCAGGAAGTTACCTCCGGGAACTCATAGCCTCTCTCCAAACACTTATAAACCGCATCCCGATCCTTCTTACTGTAAAGGAAGAATTCACTCTGACGGATAATACCGTTCGGTCCACCCAGGCGATGCAAGTAATCGAAAATCGTTACAATCTGCTCCGTGGTATACGGTGCTCTGGACTGCTGTCCGTCGCGGAAGGTCGTATCCGTAATCCAGATTTCCTCCGGAAAACAATGAGGTACAATACGATCATTAAATGCAATCTTCGGAACCTCGTCGTACGGGAACAAGTTCCGGAATACGTTCGGGGTCTTCACATCTACAAGCTCATACATATGCTCCTCTAAGGAAAGCAAGTTGTTATGAGGATTGCGATATACTTTTCTGTTTTCCATATGTATACACGCTCCTTTATTATCCACTATCGAGTAATTGTATACAATTATACGTTTAATGTCAAGTATAAAGTTGTAAATGAGGAGTTTTCTACAAGAACGCGCTCTCGCTCTTGCAGCAACGTAACAGTACTAGGCTCGACAATACCTCGCCAAATACTGACGTTGCTTTAAGGTTCTTTTTAGAAAACTCCTCATCCACAACTTTGCTCATGTAAAAAAATATGCTTTTACATATTAAACTCTTTCAATCTCTCCGCAATGGTCTTATTATAGTTCTCCACTTTACGCTCGTACTCTTCCTCCATATACTTGGAATGGAGCAAAAAGTCTGCCGTTGCCAGATTGTTGGCAATCGGAATGTCATACACAAGAGCAATACGAAGAAGTGCCTTCACATCCGGGTCATGCGGTTGTGCAGCCAGCGGGTCCCAGAAGAATACCACAAAATCGATGTTGCCTTCTACGATACGGGAACCGATTTGCTGGTCGCCGCCCAGAGGACCGCTGTTGTAGCCTTTGACCGGAAGATTCGTCTTCTCCGCAATGAGACGTGCGGTGGTTCCGGTTCCGCAAAGAAAGTGTCTCTGCAAAATCTCCTTGTTTCTTTCACACCAGGAAACCAGTTCCTGCTTCTTTCCGTCATGGGCAATCAGCGCAATACGCTTTTGCTTTCCAATGGTAAATTTAATAAAATCCGCTGCTTCCATCTATGTTCTCCTTTTCTCTGTTTCTTACTTTTCGTCTTTCCGTACCGACGTCGGCCCGACTGTTCCCGTCTATCTTTTTTTCCCTTTCCGCTTCCCCTTCTTCTCTTCCGCGTCCCTTTCCTTTTCTTCCCGTTTTGTATTCGCATAATTGCGATACTCTGCCGGAAGAAGACCGGAATTAATCATAGCGGAAATGGTAGTTTCAAATTCTCCGTAAGGCACTGCCGGGTCCGCAAGGCTGTCAATGACCTGTTCGATTTGCGCCTTATACTCCTGTAACGTCAAGATTCCGTCCCGCCAAAGGAAAGAATCTACATATATCTTCTTATAATAAGGGCTCAAATCCATTTCCTGAAATCTACGGTCTGCTATCTCGATTCGGAACGAAAATAATTTTTTAAGCTCGTTTACCGAGGCCGATGTAAATTTTATCTCTTCGTCAAGTACATAGAGATTTTTTAACAGAACCGTTCTCCCTCCGATTTCTTTCTTTTGGTAACGAGGAAGATACGGTGTAAATACCCGTTTCATCAAATCGGTGTCCCTCAATTCCGTGTATTCAGCAGAAGCCTTTACCGCAATTCCCTTCTCTACTTCCATTACCTGCAATGCAGAAAGCGGACGCTCTATCATCCGGGTCTTTCGCTCAATCAATAAAATTTTCAACATCCCGGCATCCACCCAGGCAAACCCGGGTGCCTGACGTACCCGTTCCGGAATACACAAATCGATAATTACCGGTACATGCTCCTGCTTTACTTTATAGCGAAGCAACAAATTTTTTAACTTTTCTTCGGTCATGGCTCCCAGTGCATTATCACCGAATTCTTTTTCGTCTTCCTGTTCCCGCTCAAGACGCTCTTTCTCTGCCTGTGCTTCCTTCCTCTCCGCCTTCTTTTTTTTCTTCCCTTGTTGTTCTCCGAACTCTTCCAGTTCCCCAAGGGGAAGGTCAGCCACCGTATCCGGTAATTTCTTCTGATGTTTCTCTCTTTTTGCTGCCTTTACGGAATGCTTTTCTTTTCCGGACATTCCCCCGTTTTTCACTACAAGCACCGCATCTTTCATCATCGCTGCCGCAATAATCGTTACCGCCACAGCCGCCAGTCCGGGAAGCAGGGATTGTTGCACGATTGCCGTCACAAAAAGAATCATTCCGGCGACACATAACCCCATTACCGAATACAAAAAAAATTTTGTTTTGGAATCTCCGTGACGTAACGTA
Source organism: Lachnospiraceae bacterium (assembly GCA_017503735.1). Taxonomy (GTDB): domain Bacteria; phylum Bacillota; class Clostridia; order Lachnospirales; family Lachnospiraceae; genus SIG307. The sequence continues at coordinate 126,840 of JAFVSN010000049.1, read as the reverse complement.
TTCCATACCTTACGAAGCATTTTATTCCCCTCTTTCGTGCCGGTTTTCTCCCGGTTTCTCGTTTCTGCCACTTTCAGTATAACAGATTCCAAACTAGAAGTCTATCCTTTTCAATTTACGATGTTTTTCTTGTTTTTTTTACAAAAACTAAACTCCCGAATCATTGCGAAAAGAACAATTTCATGCTATAGTAAGATAAGAAGGTTTATTTACGGGGAGGTCTTATTATGAAAGAAAAGTATTCCAATCATTTTCGTTGGGCAATTACCACAATTTGTACCGTAACAATTTGCCTGATTGTCTTTTTTTTGCTGTTCCGTTCCAATGAATTAGGTGCTTTTTTTAAGAAACTGAGCAGTGTCTTATTACCGGTGATTATCGGTGCCATTATCGCTTATTTAATTAACCCGATTGTCAATTTTTTAGACAAGCTTCTGACAAAACTGTTTCTTTCCGTTAAATTCACGGCAGGAAAAGCACAAGGGCTTGCCTTATGGTTTTCCATTTTTCTTTCCATGGCAATCTTCCTCTTTTTTGTGTATTTTTTGATCTCCTTAATTTTACCGGAATTATACCAGAACATAAAAAACTTTGTGTCTAACTTTGAAGGATATGTAACTACCATTACTACCTGGTTTTCCGAACTGGAAATTTTACAAGATAATCCGGCTCTTTACAACAATTTATCCTCCACATTAAATAAAATGCTGGCTTCCATCGAAGACTGGCTCAGTACTTCTTTGCTTACCAGCTTATCCGGAATCCTGTCCGGCTTCGCTTTCCGCATCATCGGTATCTTTAATCTCATTCTCGATATTGTAGTGGGCTTAATTGTTTCCATTTACATTTTGTCCAGCAAAAAAAAATATACCGCAAAAGCAAAACGGTTTGCCTATGTGGCATTTAAACCGCAAACAGCAAATACGGTTCTTAAAATGGCTTCCCGCTGTAATAAAATCTTTAGCGGTTTTATTTCCGGAAAACTTTTGGATTCCCTGATTATCGGTATCATATGTTTTATCGGTCTCAGCATTTTTAACACCCCGTATACGTTACTTGTCAGTGTCATTGTGGGCGTTACCAATATTATACCGTTCTTCGGTCCGTTTATCGGTGCGATTCCGTCTGCCGTTTTAATTCTTCTGGCAGATCCGACAAACTTAAAACCAATGATCGTCTTTGTTATTTTTATCATTTGCCTGCAACAGTTCGACGGTAATATTTTAGGGCCGAAAATTCTCGGAGATTCCACCGGCATTTCCCCTCTGATGGTTGTTGTATCCATTACCATCGGCGGAGGTTTCTTCGGCTTTATGGGTATGTTCCTCGGTGTACCTACTTTTGCGGTTATCAGTTACTTATTCCGCTGTTTTATCCATTACCGCCTGAAAAAGAAAGGACTCCCTCCGGGACATAAAAACTATATTGATTTAACTTCCATTGATTATACCGCAGGCGAATTGCATTACTGTACGCCTGCCGCTTCTTCCCTCTCCGGTAAGCCGGAGCTTTATACAAAACAATTTAAAGTTACTGTTCCGGAAGACACTACCTTTTCCCAAACCGTTCATGAAGCGGAATTGGAGTTACAGTCAAAGCCGATTTTGCAAACAAACAAAGGCTCCCGTCCAAAGAAGAAAAGCAAACAAAACGGACAAAAAGAGCCGGTTCAAAATGCATCCGACCATGATATCACAACATAATTTGTTCCAAATAAAAGGGCTATCTTGTTTCCGATTTCAATCGTTTGCAAGATAGCCTTTTGTTCGCTTCTGTCTTTAGTTACATCTCTGCTTCCGCCGCCTTTATCATAATGGCACATTCCATCCGCTTCCGGAACAACTTGCAGCCATACTCATAAACACCGGTAATGTCTCCCGTAGCATGATATGCATTGGCCGCACAACCACCGGAGCAATACAGCTTTGCCCAGCAATCGTTACATTCCGGTCTGGAGTAAGCATTGCAACCACGAAACTTTTCCTGCATAGTGATGTTGGTCACGCCGTCCCAAACATTTCCCATCAGATACGCTTCGTCCCCTACAAATTGATGGCACGGATACAAATCCCCCCACGGAGTCACAGCCAGATACTCCGTGCCCGAACCGCAACCGGAAATACGCTTATAAATACACGGGCCGTGGGACAAATCAATCATATAATGGTAGAAAGTAAATCCTCTGCCTTCCTTCTTACGCTTTATCATTTCTTTTGCCAAAAGTTCGTATTGGTCAAAGAGCTTCGGCAAATCCTCCTCGGTCAGCGCATACGGATCTGTCGGCGCACAAACTACCGGTTCCATACTCAACTCCGTAAAACCGAGATCCGCCATATGGAACAAATCCTCGGTAAAGTCTACATTATTATGAGTAAAAGTTCCGCGCATATAGTAGTCTTTTCCTCCGCGACTTTCCACAAACTTTTGGAACTTCGGAACAATGGTATCATAACTTCCTTTGCCCTCGTAATTCTTTCGCAAGCGGTCATGAACCTCTTTCCGTCCGTCCAGACTTAATACCACATTATGCATCTCTTTATTGGCAAACTCAATTACATCATCATCCACCAGCACACCGTTGGTTGTTAAGGTGAAACGAAACTTCTTGTTATGTATCGGCTCTTGTGTTCTGGCATAAGCCACCAGTTCCTTCACCACATCCCAATTCATAAGCGGCTCACCGCCGAAGAAATCTACTTCAAGATTGGTTCTTGTACCGGAATGGGCAATCAGAAAATCCAATGCCTGCTTTCCCACTTCAAAGGACATAAGGGCACGCTCTCCCTGATATTTCCCCTGGGCTGCAAAGCAATAATTACAATTCAAATTACAGGTATGTGCCACATGAAGGCACAGTGCCTTAATCACATTGCTTCTGTTTTTTAATACGCCTGCCTTATCTCCGTAAATATCCTTCGAGAATAACTGACCCGCTGCCACAAGTGCCTCTATGTCATGAAGACAAGCACTCACTTCCTCCGCAGACAGATTCTGGTCCTTATACTTTTCTACCATCTGTTCCACAATCTGTTCTGCCGGTGTGGTCTCGTATAATGCTATGATATCATATGCCACCTCATCTACCACATGAATGGAACCGCTGAATACGTCAATCACAATGTTATACCCGTTCATCTTATACTGATGTATCATAGAATCTCTCCTTTTCTAATACACTCATCGATGCGTTTCCTCCGCAAAGCGACGCTTTCTGCGATAGCAGAAAGAACCGCCGAATTCCATTACCGGAATCCGGCGGTCCGCATTTACTTTACAAATACTACTCTTAGCGCTCACACGGCTGATTTGCTACGCCGCAAGAGGTCTTACAAGCAGACTGACAGGAAGTCTGGCACTCACCGCATCCACCGTCAGCAAGGCTTGCGCTAAGGCTACGGGTGTTTAAGGTCTTAATACGGCTACCGGTGTTTTCACACGGCTGATTTGCCACACCACAAGAAGTCTTACAAGCAGACTGGCAGGAAGTCTGGCACTCGCCGCATCCTCCGTCGGTAAGGCTTACGCTTAAATCTCTGGTATTCAGTGTATTAATTCTGTTCATTATTTCATACTCCTTTATGTAGAATCTTCGTCATTGCATCTATTATAGTCCAAAGCCACGGAATTTGTCAACCGCTATGTTACGGGATATTATATTTTCTCACACCATTCATTCCTATAGCGTACCTTCCCGCTCAATACAACGGATTGCTTCTTGGTTCCCACCGCCTGTTCTGTGAATTCGTACACCGCTTGCCTCCTTTCGCATCAGAAAACAAATCAGTTCCTCCGTTATTTCTTCTCCCGGAACCAAAAGCGGTACTCCCGGCGGATAAGCCCATACATACTCCCCCGCAATCCTTCCGACTGCATCTTCCCATCTGTACTCCTTCTTGAAAAGTTGCTCCGCATCTGCCACACGCATACGAACCGGCGGTAAGCTCGGATAAAAACTCTCACAAACCTCGCCCTTTCCGCACTGTGCGTCTATATCCAGTAACGCCTGTAATAAGCGTGCAAGGCTTCCTTTTGTATCTCCTGCCCCTGTCATGGCAAGACCGTACTGTTCCGCTGCCATCTCAAGCTCAATCCGATACGTTTCCCGCAATCGATCCATCAGCTGGGGACCTGTCATCTCCGTTCCCCGGGTCAAAATTACGAGCTTTCCGGGGTCTCTGTCGTATACCGCTGTTCCTCTCTTATAATCTCCGGTTGTTTTTTCGTCGCCGATAACCCTGATATGCTGTAACAAACCGGCTCCCCTATAAAACTCTTCCAGTGCTTCCTTCCATTCTCCGCACAAAGCATCTCCCCGTTCTTCCAAAAGTCCGATACAACCTTCAACGGATGCCAGCAGTAAATACGAAGGGCTGCTGGTCTGGAACATATTAACCGCCGTTTGTACCGCTTCCCCGGCGATCAAGTTTCCGGATCTGTGAAGAATTGCCGTCTGCGTCAGACACGGTAAGGTCTTATGTAAACTATGTACCACCAGGTCCGCACCGCATTCCACCGCACCTTTCGGAAATCTTCCGAAACCGAAATGTGCCCCATGTGCGGAATCCACCAGCACCGGCACTCCATAGGAATGTGCAACCCTACAGATGCCCTCCACATCACTTACCATCCCCTCATACGTCGGACTTGTAACTATAATCAGTTTTGTATCTTTATTCTTCTGTAATGCTGCTTCTACCGTCTCCGGTGTCACCGCACCGCAAGCCCCCGTCTCCGTTTCCCTCTCCGGTTGTAAATAGGCCACCTTTGCATTTACGATGCGAACTCCGTTATACACGGACTTATGGCAATTCCTTGCCATGAGCACCTTATCGTTCGCTGAAACCGTAGCGTAAATTGCTGCCAAAATCCCGCAGGTACTGCCGTTTACCAGTGGATAAGCCTCTTCGCTTTTCCAAAGTTTTGCGGCACGTTCCTTTAAAGACAGCAACACCTCCTCCGGCTCCGCCAAATTATCAAACCCCGCAATCTCCGTAATATCACAATCGGCACAAAGTGCGGAAAGATAGCCGTCTTTTCCGGAAAGAGCGAGGTTACGCTTATGCCCCGGCATATGCATCGGAAGCATAGTTTTGTCATATTCTTTTAATTTCTGCAACAGTGTTTCCGGCATAGTAACCTCCTTTTCCTTTTGTACCTCTGCATTACGGTCAGAACTCCGCCTTCCCTTTTTCGGATTCCATTTTCTCATATTCTTCCCGCAGCTTCCGAAGTGCTTTTTTTTCTATACGGGACACATAACTTCTGCTGATGGCAAGGCGGTCCGCAATTTCCCTTTGGGTCAACTCCCTTCCGCCGCTGATTCCGTAACGAAGTGAAATGATTTCCCGTTCGCGTTCCTCCAAATGATTCTTAAGTAACTGTGGTAACACCGCCAGTTTCTCTTTTCGTTCAAATTGCTCGGTATAATCTTCTTCCTCCGCCACAATCACTTCCAATAAATTGATTGCATTTCCCTCTTTATCTGTTCCGATAGGGTCATAGAGATAGACCTCTTTTGCTGTTTTCTTCCCTGCTCTGAAAAACATCAGCAGTTCATTCTCAATACATCTGGCCGCATAAGTTCCGAGACGAATCCCTTTGGAACCGTCAAAGGAATCCACTGCTTTAATCAACCCCACCGTACCGATAGAAATCAAATCTTCGCAATCTTTCTCCGGCTGCGTATACTTTTTCACGATATGCGCCACCAAACGAAGATTATGCTCAATCAACACATCCCGTGCTTTTTTATCCCCCGCACGAAATTCTGCGAATAAAGACTCTTCTTCTTTTGCATCAAGCGGTTTCGGAAAAGATAACACGCCATGCCTCCGACCGTTCTTTCTAACAGCCTATGATGTCAAAACATGACCCGTGCCTGTCGCCCTCCAAACTTTTCTCATTTGGTGCAAAAAGTCTCCTATTCCAAAAACGCCCTCTCTTACGATTCGTTTTTCATTCTCATTATTGTAAGCGGTTCTGCCTTACAATCCAACGTTACATAGAGCATCTGTTGCGGATGCGGACAGCTCTCCATGGCATTTCCTTCCGTATCCGTAATGGCTAACACTTTGGCATAACAACTTTCCCCGTTAAACCGCATTACTTCAACCGTATCTCCCACATAAAATTTATTCCGTTGCTCCATATAAAGGCGTCCGTCCTCTGTCACCTCCACCGGAAAACCGAGATAGGTATATTCCTTATTGTAATCATTATTCTCATATACCTGGGCATCACTTCCCGGTGCTCCGAAGAAAAATCCGGTGGTATAACTGCGGTACGTACACTTGGAAATCTCCTCCCTGTAATACGGCAGACGTTCTCTATACGTTTCTTCACTTTCAAAAAAATCATCAATTGCCTGACGATAGGTTCGTGCCACCGTGGCAACATAAAGTGCCGTCTTCATACGACCCTCGATTTTAAAACTATCAATTCCGGCTGCTATAAGCTCCGGAATGTGCTCAATCATACACAAATCCTTGGAATTAAAAATATAGGTTCCCCGCTCGTTTTCAAACACCGGCAGATATTCTCCCGGACGGCTTTCCTCCATAATATAATACTTCCAACGACAAGGATGGGTGCACGCTCCCAAGTTTGCATCCCGTCCCGTAAAATAATTGCTGAGAAGGCATCTTCCGGAATAGGAGATGCACATAGCTCCGTGAATAAACGTCTCGATTTCCAAATCCTCCGGAATATTACGGCGGAGTTCGGAAAGCTCGTCCATGGAAAGTTCTCTTGCAGACACCACGCGTTTTGCTCCGAGACGGTGCCAGAACCGGTAGGTACGATAATTCACGTTATTTGCCTGGGTACTGATATGAAGTTCCGTGTCCGGCAAAATCTCCCTCGCAATTTCAAACACTCCCGGATCGGAAATAATAAGGGCATCCGGAGCCACCTCTTTTAGCTCCGTAAAATATTCCTCTACCCCTTTTAAGTCACGGTTATGGGCTGTAATATTTGCCGTTACATATACCTTTACTCCATGGGCATGCGCATAGGCAATCCCTTCTATCATGTCTTCTTTGGAAAAATTATGTGCTTTTGCACGGAGTCCATACATCTCTCCTCCGATATATACCGCATCGGCACCGTATTTTACCGCTATTTTTAATACTTCAAGGCTTCCCGCCGGAAGCAAAAGCTCCGGTTTCTTTCTTTGGCTCATATTATCTCCTGCTTTCTGATTTATTGTGTCCGTCCGGCTGTCTCCGTGTGGTGTTACCGCACGCTACTTCTCCGGCATTTTCTTCTTTACACTTAAGGTCACGCCGTCCCCTACCGGAAGTACCACCGTTTCCAGTTCCTCCATATGCTTTAGGGTGTAAACATATTCCCTCATTCGCATGTGAATGGTACGTTCCCGTCGCGGAATCGTATATTTTGACTCCACGATTGTTCCTTCCTGCAATACATTATCCGTAATAAGGATCCCCCCCTCCGGCAACAACCGCATCAAATACGGAAGAAAGTTCATATACTGCCCCTTTGCCGCATCCATAAAAATAAACGGATACGACTCCCCTTTTTCTGCCAGTTCCTTTAATACCTCATTGGCATCCCCGCAAAGAAGGGTCACCTTATCGGCCTTCGGAATGGCTGCCAAATTCTTCTTTGCTTCCTTAATCCGCATCTCGACTTTTTCAATGGTGGTAATGGTGCAGTCCTCCGGCATATACTCACTCATAAATGCCGAAGAAAACCCGACCGCACAACCTACTTCCAAAATCTTTTTCGGTCTTAATAAGCACAAAAGGAAACGCAGTAAAGACTGCGCTTCCTTTCTGATAATCGGTACTTCATCCGCAAGTGCTCTTTGTTCCAATTCATCCAGGTATTCCGGCAAATCACATTCCAATGCCTTAATATACTCTGACAATCGTTCGCTCACAATCATTACGTTCCCTCCGGCAGTGCATTCGATAAATCCGTTATCACATCCAGTATCTCATCATAGGTCATGGATGTATTCAGTAAAAAGGTTCCCTGCATAATTTTGTATTCAAATAACTGTACCTTTAAATAAAAGGTTGTTTTATTCACCACAAGTTTATTCATATAAAGCTTTTCCGCGATGTCCATGGTGGACTCACCTTCTTCAATATGAATCTCTACGTCACGTCCCGGCGCCGCCTCACATACACGATCCCCAAACACCTGATACGAATATTCATATACATTTGTTGCAACAAAATAAATACCGAATGCAACAACGGCATAAAACACTAAATTTAGTAATATTCCGAGAAAATAGCCTAAAATATCAAGTGCCGCTTTCGTTTGTTGTGACTGTCTCGCCATAATTATGCATCTACCTCCATAATAATCGGAAGAATCATCGGGTTACGCTTCATTTTTTTCCAAAGATATTCGCTCAAAGAATCCTTCATGGCATTTTTAATTTTACCCCAATCGGATACATTTTTCATCATGCACCGGTCAAGTGCATCCATCACCACTTCTCTAGCTTCATCCAGCAGATTCTCCGATTCTCTCACATAAACAAAACCTCTGGACACAATATCCGGTCCCGCCAGAACTTCATTGGTATACTTCTGCAAAGTAAGCACAATAATAATCAATCCGTTTTCGGACAAATGCTGACGATCTCGAAGTACAATATTTCCTACATCACCCACACCGAGACCATCTACAAAAATCCCCTGGGCTTCTACCTTATCCACCACACTGCCGCATTCACCGTCAAGTTCCAACACATCTCCGGAAGAAAGGATAAACACATTGTCCTTCTCCACACCCATGCTCTGTGCCAACTGACCGTGGGTCACACGATGATGATACTCTCCGTGTAACGGAATCGCGTACTTCGGCTTTGTAAGGGCATAAATTAACTTGATTTCCTCCTGGCAGGCATGACCGGAAACATGAGTGTCCTGCGTAATCACTCTGGCTCCCTTTCTGGTGAGCTCATTAATAATTTTAGAAACCTGCTTTTCATTTCCCGGAATCGGATGGGAACTTAAAATGACCGCATCCCCCGGCACAATGGACACCTTTTTATGGGTGGAATTTGCCATACGGGACAACGCCGCCATGGCCTCCCCCTGGCTCCCCGTAGTAATGAGTACCAGTTTTTCGTCCGGATAATTCTTAATCTGCTCGATATCAATCATGATATTGTCCGGAATATTGATATATCCCAGCTCCGCCGCTGTAGAAATAATGTTGACCATACTGCGGCCCTCAATCACAACCTTACGATCGTATTTTTCTGCTGTATAGATAATCTGCTGTACACGGTCTACATTGGAAGCAAAGGTTGCCACAATCAGACGATGATTCATGTTTTCCGCAAAAATCGTGTCAAAGGTCTTTGCCACCATACGCTCCGACATGGTAAAGCCCGGGCGCTCTACGTTTGTAGAGTCGGCCAACAATGCCAACACACCCTTCTTTCCCAACTCCGCAAAACGCTGCAGATCAATGGAATCGGAAAACATCGGCGTGTAATCCACCTTGAAATCACCGGTATGCACAATGGTTCCCACCGGAGTAAAAATCGCCAATGCCGCCGCGTCCGCAATGCTGTGATTCACACGGATAAATTCGATACGGAATGCACCCAAATTCACGGACTGCCCATACTTAATCACTTTACGCTTTGTGGTTTTTAATAACCCATGTTCTTTCAGCTTGTTATCAATGACACCCACCGTCAGTTTCGTTGCATATACCGGTACATTGATTTCCTTTAAAACATACGGTAATGCACCGATGTGGTCCTCGTGACCATGGGTAATCAAAAAGCCTTTTACCTTATCAATGTTATCCTTCAGATAGGTAATATCCGGAATAACCAAATCGATTCCCAGCATATCATCTTCCGGGAATGCCAAACCGCAGTCTACAATAATAATACTATCCTCGTATTCGTAAGCGGTTATATTCATGCCGATTTGCTCTAACCCGCCAAGCGGAATAATACGAAGCTTCGGTTTTGCCACCTGCTCTTCCACAATAAACTGTTCTTCTTCCATCGCAGCTACTGCCGCTCTGACTCCTCTTCTTCTCAAAATTGCACCTCCATATTCGGTGCATCGCAAAACAAAGTATAACAAAGAGTCCGCCTTACGGACTCTCGCGCCGAATGCGGTTGCCAGCACTATTTTCCAGTCTACATATCACGCACGTTCTGCCTCTGTAATCTTCTTACACAAATACATGACAACTTCGACACCGCCATTTTTATACACAAAAAACGCCCGGGGCCAAAGGTCATGTATCCGACTTGGACACAAACTGATTCACTCCTGTTTCACAATGCATCTATTTCTTACTAAATAATTCCCTGTTTCAAAAAAAAAATTCACTACAAACTACAAATTTAGAATACAAATTCCGTATCTTCCAAAAGCTCGCTGAATAAATCCGCTACTGCCTTTAATTCTTTCTCATCCTCAACAATTTCATATACTGCCTCGGACTCCCCATCTGCGGAAACATCCTTTAAAATCAATGCTTCCTGTTCCTCGTCTTCGATATCGTCCAACACTAAAAGATAGTCTCTTCCGTTAATCCGAGTCTCCTCGATTACATGAAACTTCACTTCATCTCCATCTTCTGTTGTAAAGGTAATGATATCCTGATTTCTTTCCATTTAAACTTCCTCTCCGACTTTATAATTCATCCGGTCCAAATAACTTTGTAAAATCAATACTGCTGCCAGTTTATCCACAACTTCTCTTTTTTTCTCAAGTCCCGCATTCCCTGCATCTAAAATCCGATGCGCTTCCACGGTTGTCAAACGCTCATCCTGTAACTCTACGGTCAGTCCCGTTCTTCTTCTTAATGCATCCGCAAATTCTTCGGCTTTTTTTGCTCGTTCCCCCACGGAATTGTTTAAATGTTTCGGATATCCCACAACAATCCGTTCCACTTCGTACTCCTGTACCAATTCTTCGATTCTCCGATAAGTCTTACGGAGTTGTAATTCCTGTTCTCTCCGAATGGTCTCTATCCCTTGTGCCGTAAGCAAAAGTGCATCACTGATTGCCACTCCTACCGTCGCCGCACCAAAATCCAAACCCATAATCCGCATACTTCCACCTCGCGTTACTTTCTGCGAATCCTATAATTCGTATTTGATAAAATTGCGCAAAAGTTCTTCAATAATTTCATCCCGTTCTACCTTCATGATTAAGCTTCTTGCATTCTCATGGCTGGTAATGTAGGTAGGATCTCCCGACATAATATATCCGACAATCTGATTTACCGGGTTGTAGCCCTGCTCTGTCAACGCACGATGTACCGTAGCCAAAATCTCCCGCACATCCGGTGCAACATTTTTTTCCACTTTAAAAAACTGTGTGTGATTCGTTTCCTGCATAGGTCTACACGCTCCTCCGTAATAATCATTGCCGCAATCTGTCCCATTATTATTCATCATAATATATTTTTGGAAAAAATTCAATCCTTTTCCATATATTTTTAAAGGACATCTTCATTCGTTCTAAGACTCTCTGCTTATTTCAGCCAGGACACCATCAGAACAAAGACAGTCTGATACAATTACCGAAACCGTCTCGTTTTCTCGTAATTCACCACCCACGTCCGGCACATATACCTTCACATAACGGGTGGTATGCCCTACCATATAACGTTTATTATCCGCCGGCAAAACTACCGCCTCTTCCAAAAGCACTTCTTCTTTTTCGCCAAACCACGCTTCCATGTAAGCCGTCCGTAATTTTTTCTCTACCTGTTCCATTGCATCGCTTCGCTCCGCTTTGACCGGTTCCGGAATCTGTCCGTCCATCCGGTCTGCCACAGTTCCCCGGCGTCTGGAATATTTAAAAATGTGAATCTGCGAAAATGCCGCATCCCTTGCAAATTGCAGGGAATCCCGGAACTCCTCATCGGTTTCTCCCGGAAACCCTACGATAATGTCGGTAGTAATTGCGGGATTTCGGAAATAACGACACAGATTTTCCACCGCTCCCATATATTCTGCGGTAGTATATTTCCGGTTCATACGTTTTAAGGTCGCATCACAACCGCTTTGCAAAGACAAATGGAAGTGAGGACATACCTTGGACAACGATGCCAGTTCCCGTACGAATGCTTCGGTCATAATCCGTGGTTCCAGCGATCCGAGACGGATTCGTTCAATTCCCTCGACATTTTGCACTTCCCGTAAAAGAGCAAGAAGCGGAAGCACGGTCTCTTCCTCCTTCTTTGCACCGGTTAATGTCACATCAAATTCCGAAACGATTTCCTCCGTCTGATTCTGTTCCCCTCCTTTTTTCTTTTCCAATCCGTAAGAAGAAAGATGAATTCCGGTTAAAACCACTTCTTTATAACCTTCTTTCGCCAACCGGGCAATTTCATTTAATATCTCCAGCTTCCCTCTGGAACGTACTCTTCCTCTCACGTAAGGAATAATACAATAGCTGCAAAACTGATTACAACCGTCTTCGATTTTTATATAGGCTCTTGTACGTTCCGTTACGGTTTCAATCGGTAATTCCTCGTACTGATTTTCTTTCCCGATATCCGGTAATGCACAGCGATTGATTTCCTTTTTGGTAAGCATCGTAGCGACTAATTCCACAATCTTTGCTTTCCGGTTATTTCCTACCACCAGGTCGATTCCTTCCTGTTCGGAAAGACGTTCCCCCGCCGCCTGGGCATAACAGCCCACTGCCACAATCAAAGCTTCCGGGTTCTTTTTCTTTGCCCGGTGCAACATCTGTCTTGATTTCCGGTCCGCCATATTGGTCACGGAGCAGGTATTTACCACATAAATATCCGCTTCTTTATCAAAATCGGTTTCTGTTGCTCCCGCTTTTAGAAACAATTCCCGCATTCCTTCGGTTTCATAAGCATTCACCTTACAGCCGAGTGTAAGAAACGCTACTTTCTTTCCTTCTATGATACACTTCTCATCATCCATTTCCTGCACTCCTCTCATAAGTTTTCGTACATTTTTACACTTTTCAACAAAATTAACTAACTTTTTTATCACATTTGTATATTGACATTTTTATCAGCAAACGGTACTATATAGGTATAAAGATACTTTATTTGAGTAAGTATCTCTACTAACAAAAAAGGAGGGGTAACTATGAAGACCGTAAAAATTTCCTTAAACTCTATCGACAAGGTAAAGGCTTTCGTAAACGAAATCACCAAGTTTGATTCCGATTTCGATTTAGTTTCCGGAAGATATGTCATCGATGCAAAGTCCATCATGGGTATTTTCAGCTTAGACCTTTCTAAGCCGATTGACTTAAACGTTCATGCACAGGACCATTTGGAAGCAATTCTTACCGCATTGGCTCCGTACATCGTTGAATAATCGAAAATAAGGTATTGTTACAAACGGGGAGGATACTGTGGTATCCTCTTTCTTTGCGTGCAGACAAAGTGAGCATAGAAGAGATTTTGGAAGTTTACTTCCGAAAATCTCAGATTATGCGAGCGCGTCCACGACCGAGTGGCTATGCCACGAGGTGTGGATAGGTGCGTAGCACCGTGTCGCACGCATTGCCCAAGCAAAAATCGGAGTATTCGAAGTTTTGTATGCCGGCATACAAAACTTCAAAAAGACCACTCCAATTTTTGCTTCTTTGAAGTCTGCATAAAAAAACTCGGTATAATCTATTACTCTAACACAATCCCTCTGTAAGAACACTTAAGCCTTTACTTCAATAACTTCCGTCGTCTCGATCGCTTCCCTCATCAAGTCATCTATCACGTCAGCCAAAAGTTCCTCAGACTTTTCGATTACGGACAAGATCGGTTTGGTTACCGGGTGTTTTGCTACGAAGATGGTACAGCAGTCCTCGTACGGCAGGATGGATGTCTCGAAGGTGCCGATTTTCTGGGCAATGTCGATGATTTCTACTTTGTCCATACCGATTAACGGACGGTATACCGGAAGTTCGCATACCGCGTTGGTCGTAAGGAGGCTGTGCATGGTCTGGCTGGCCACCTGACCGATACTTTCACCGGTAATCATTCCGAGACAGTCACTCTTATTTGCAAAATGCTCCGCAATACGCATCATGTAACGACGCATAATAATGGTCAGTTCCTCATGCGGACATTTTTCATAAATAGCTAACTGAATGTCCGTAAAATTTACGATGTTGAGGCGAATCGGACCGGTATAACGGCTGACAATTCTGGCCAAGTCCACCACCTTTTCCTTGGCACGGTCACTGGTGTACGGCGGTGCATGGAAATAGGTTGCCTCAATTGCAACACCACGCTTTGAAATCATATAACCTGCCACCGGACTGTCGATACCGCCGGAAAGCAAAAGCATCGCCTTTCCCGCAGTGCCCACCGGCATTCCGCCCGGCCCTGCCAGAACCTTGGAATAAATATAGGCACGATTTCTGATTTCCACCGTAATCACTTCCTGTGGAGCATGTACATCTACGGATAGTTCCGAAAAACGGGACAACAAATACTCACCCACCTTGGCACATACTTCCGGGGATGTAATCGGATAGTGCTTGTCCGCACGCTTTGCAGCCACCTTAAAGGTAAAGTTCTTCTGCGGATACATCTCTTCCACAAAATCACCGGTTGCCTGCTTTACGGTCTCCCAATCCGTGGTCTCTACCACCTTGACCGGACAAAAGCCGGTCACACCGAACACACGGCCCAGCGCTTCTATCGTATCCTCGTAATCATAGCCCTTCGGGCACTCCACAAAAATTCTTCCCTGCTCCCGTACTACAATGTACTCGCCCAGCGGACGCAGACTGTCCATAATTCTGTTTTTTAATGCATTTTCAAAAATGTGACGATTATTTCCCTTTAATCCGATTTCACCGTACTTTACCAAAAAAGCCTGATACATACTCTCCTCCAATTTTCTCTTTATCGTCCGGCAATGGTTATCATACCACCCGATACTGTTACACAGTTCTTATTACTTTCTCCAAAACCTCCGAAGCTGCGGTAATAACTCCTTCAACACAGAAAGCGTATACTCCAGCTCTTCCTTTGTCGTATCCTTACAAAAACTGAACCGCACCGTAGCGTCCAGCAATTCTTTCTTTACATCAATCGCTTTTAATGTTCCGCTGACTGCCGGATGGTTCGACGAGCAAGCCGAACCGGAGGATACATAGATTCCCTTTTCCTCCAAAGCATGAAGCAAAACTTCGCTCCGTACCCCCGCAAAGCCCACACTCATAATATGAGGCGCCGTTTTTCTGAGTCTTTTTTCCCATTCCTCTGCCCCCACCGGTGTGCCGTCTTTATTATCTACCAAATGCACCGTCACATCCGGAAGCTTCGCAAGACCTTCCGCAAAATATTTCTTGAGCTCAAATAAATGCTCCTGTACGCTTTCAATATCCTTATTTGCAAGCTCTGCCGACAAACCAAGCCCCGCTACTCCCGGCACATTTTCCGTACCGGACCGCATGCCCTTTTGCTGACCGCCGCCGTGAAGAATCGGTTTTATTTTCGTCTTTTCTCTTACATATAAAAAGCCACAGCCCTTCGGTCCGTGAAGCTTATGAGCACTGACCGAAAGCAAATCGATGTTCTGTCTCTTCGGATAAATCCGAAACTTTCCGTAAGCCTGAATGGCATCCACATGAAACAATATGGCCGGGTTATATTCCTTCACCGCAGCTCCCAGTGCCGTAATATCCTGCACCGCACCGACTTCATTGTTCACCGCCATCACCGATACTAAAATCGTGTCCTCACAAAGTGCTTCCTTTAAGGCATCCACCGTAACGGTCCCTTCCGGTCCCGGTGCCAAATAGGTCACACGAAAGCCCAGCTCCTCCAAGAAAAACATCGGCTCATATACCGACGGATGCTCGAAGGAAGTGGTAATGATATGCATTCCGCTGCGCTTATTGGCAAGTGCTGTACCGATTAAGGCCATATTGTTGGACTCGGTACCGCCTGACGTAAAGAAAATTTCCTCCGGCTTACACTTTAAGGTTGCCGCAATCTGTTCCTTCGCAGTCTTTATATAACGCTCCGCTTCCATGCCCTTTTTGTGGCGGGAAGACGGATTGCCGAAATCCTCCCGATACACACGCTCCATCAAAGCCAGCACGTCGTCATTAATTTTAGTTGTAGCCGAATTATCCAAATACGCTTCCATGAAATCTCCTATTCTTTCCTACATTCAATCGACAGCATCAACATAGACAGCATGGCAAGTCCCGCCGTCTCCGTTCGCAAAATGCGTTTCCCCAGAGAAAGACACTCCGCCCCCTGTTCCTTACACTGTGTTACCTCTTCTTCCGTAAAGCCGCCTTCCGGTCCTACGAAGATTCCGATGCTGCCCTTTTTGCCTGCATTCTTCAGACATTCCGCTGTGGGCTTCATGCCCTCCGCGTTTTCATACAGAATTACATTATAGTCTAAATCCTTCATGGACGCAAGTGCTTCTTTCCACGTATGTACCTTCGCAACCGTCGGAATCACACCGCGCCCAGACTGCTTTGCCGCACTTTCCGCAATGGCCTGCCAACGGGTCAGCTTCTTTTCTTCCTTGCCACCCTCGGTCTTTACAATCGTACGCTTCGTCATAACAGGCACAATCTCCGCCGCACCCAGTTCTACTGCCTTTTGAATAATCAGCTCCATCTTATCCTTTTTCGGCAATCCCTGAAACAGCACAAGTCGCACCGGTAGCTCCGTATCGGATTTCTTTTCTTCCAAAACGGTAGCAACTAAATTCCGCTCCTTACTTCCGGAAAGCTCGCACAAGTAGTCCGTACCGGCTCCGTCACACAACATAAACTTTTCACCGTTTTTCATGCGAAGCACATTTCTAATATGATTGACATCTTCCCCCATAATCTCGATGATGTCGCCCTGCTTTTGGGACGGTTCGATATAAAAACGATACATAGTTTTTCCTTTCTCTTACTTTGCCACGATAGACACCCAGTCTCCCTGAGTTACCACTTCCACGATTTCAAACCCGTTCTCACGAAGTGCCTCCTCAACCGCTTCCTGCTTCATGTTGATGATACCGGAACTGATAAAGAGTGCTCCCGGCTTCATAAATTCCCTTGCCACACCGGACAACGGAATAATCACATCCGCTAAAATATTTGCTACCACAATATCATATTTCTGAAGTCCTACCGCCGCCCGAAGAGCCTCATCTCCGATCACATTACCGTCTGCCACTTCAATAAGACCGCTCTTTCCCGTAAATACCGGCAATCCCTTTTCGTCCTTTTCACATATCGCTGCCGCCAGTTTATTCACTTCCGCATTTTCTGCGGTTACACCTACCGCAATCGGGTCGATATCCACCGCCGCTGCATAATCCGCACCTAACATTCTGGAAATAATGGAAAGAATCCCGCTTCCGCAGCCCACATCAAATACCAAGTCGCCCTTCTTTAAATATTTCTTTAAATTCCAGATACAAAGCTTTGTAGTCTCATGGGCACCGGTACCGAACGCGGTCCCCGGGTCGATTTCCACCACCAGATCGCCATCCTTTTTCTCGGTCAACGTCTCCCAGGTCGGTTTGATTACAATGCTGTCATCCACGCGGAACGGTTTAAAAAACTCCTTCCAGTTGTTAATCCAATCCTTGTCCTCGGTTTCGGAAACAGAAAGCACACCGCTTCCCACATTCACAAATTGACGAAGTTCGGAAAGTTCCACCGCAATATTTGCTTTTAATTCCTCAATATCCGTATCGGTATCCAAATAAAAGCTTACTACCGCACTTCCGTCATCTTCCGGAAGTTCCGGCAGGATATCGATAAACATCTTCTGTTTATCTTCCTCGGAAAGAGGCACAAAATCCGAGATTTCAATTCCTTCTACCCCAAGGTCGGCAAGCATGGAACTTACTAAGTCCACCGCCTCCGTTGTCGTTTGCATTTCCATTTTAATCCATTTCATAATCTGTCTCCTTACTAAGTTATCCATAACGCCGGTCGCACAACATAAACAAAATCAGGACCGACCAAAAACCATCTGATATTACCGGTAACATCGACTTCTGCAGTACCATAAGCATTTGCTCCCGGTGAACACAACCACCAACGACCATTACCGTGCTTAGTATACCATATCTTCCCTCACTATTCAATCAAAACCACATAACACAAAGAACCGGGAATCTTATCCCGGTTCCGCTTTTCATTTATTTTCCGAACAATTTTGATTTCTTACCTTTATTTCCGCCCTTATCCGGTGCACCTCCGTCTTTCTCTCCGGAAGCTTCCGCATACTTTTCCAAAAGCTCCTTCTGCTCGGAAGTCAGCTTCGACGGCACTTGTACCACAAGGGTTACATAGTGGTCACCGCGAACATCCTTATTCCGAAGGGTCGGCACACCCTTTCCACGCAGACGAATCTTCGTATCGGTCTGGGTCCCCGGCTTAATGGTGTATAATACATCCCCGTCTACGGTACTGATGCGCACGTCACCACCCAGGGCCGCCTGAGTAAAGGACATCGGTGCCGTGGAATAAATATCGTAATCCTGACGCTGGAAAATCGGATGGGAACTTACCGATACCTCTACAAGCAAATCCCCCTGCTCACCGCCATTTACTCCCGGCTCCCCTTTGCCACGAATACGGATACTCTGACCGTGATCAATACCGGCCGGAACCGTAACCTGAATCTTTTTACGCTTCGTTACATACCCGTTGCCGTAGCAATCCGGACACTTTTCCTTAATAATCTTACCTGCGCCGCGACAATCCGGACAAGCCTGCACATTACGCACCATACCGAAGAGGGACTGCTGGGTATATACAACCTGACCTTTACCGCCACACTTTCCGCACGTCTCACTCTGGGTTCCCGGCTTTGCACCGCTTCCGCTACAGGTATCACACTTTTCCTTTAAGTTTAATTCCAATTCCTTTTCGGTACCGAATACCGCTTCGTTAAAGGTAATACGGATACCGGTGCGTACATTGGCCCCTTTTTGCGGACCGGTATTTCCTCTGCTTCTTCTTCCGCCACCGAATAAATCACCGAAAATATCGCCGAAGATATCGCCCATATCCATGCCGGAGAAATCAAACCCACCGGCTCCGCCACCGCCCTGTTCAAACGCTGCGTGACCGAACTGGTCGTACTGTCTTCTCTTCTCCGCATCACTTAAAATCGCATACGCTTCGGAAGCTTCTTTAAACTTTGCCTCCGCTTCCTTATCTCCCGGGTTCATATCCGGATGATACTTCTTTGCCGTCTGGCGGTACGCTTTCTTTATTTCATCGTCCGTAGCGGTCTTGGACACGCCAAGGACTTCATAGTAGTCCCGCTTACTGTCAGCCATCTTAAACTCCTCCGTTTCACACCGTTTCCGTCTCAAAGGTGCCTCTTCCTTAAAACACTTTTATGGCACAGGGGATATTTACCCCCTGCGCCATAGTCATTCTAATCCACGGAATAAACGCGCTTTCTGCCCTTACTCCTCTATTCAGAACTTAATCTCTACTGAGATTGCTCTTATACCTCACGATAATCTGCATCTACCACATCATCAGCTGCATTTCCACCGGCATTTCCCATATCCGGACCTGCAGCTCCCATATCAGGACCTGCGCCGCCTGCACCCTGCATCTGCTCATACATCTTGGTGAAAAGAGACTGTGCACTGTTCATCAGCTTTTCCTTTGCAGCCTTGATGTCCTCAACTTCGCCCTCGGACATTACTTCCGGATTGCTCTTCTCAACGAGTTCCTTTAAGTGAGCAAGATCAGCCTCAACCGCACTCTTATCCTCTGCGGAAATCTTATCGCCCACATCGGCAAGAGCTTTCTCGGTCTGGAATACCATAGAATCTGCATCGTTGCGAACCTCTACTGCTTCCTTACGCTTCTTATCCTGTGCCTCGTACTCTGCCGCCTCTCTTACTGCCTTATCGATATCGGCATCGGAAAGGTTGGAGCCTGCGGTAATGGTGATGTGCTGCTCTCTACCGGTTCCCAAATCCTTTGCGGATACGTTTACAATACCGTTTGCATCAATATCGAAAGTAACCTCGATCTGCGGAACACCTCTTCTTGCCGGCGGAATACCGTCGAGACGGAATTGGCCGAGACTCTTATTGTCCTTCGCAAACTGACGCTCACCCTGAACAACGTTAATATCTACTGCGCTCTGATTATCTGCTGCGGTAGAGAAAATCTGACTCTTCTTGGTCGGAATGGTAGTATTTCTCTCAATTAATCTGGTAGCAACACCGCCCATGGTCTCAATGGAAAGAGAAAGCGGGGTTACGTCAAGGAGAAGGATATCGCCTGCACCTGCATCGCCTGCAAGCTTACCACCCTGAATGGAAGCACCGATTGCTACACACTCATCCGGGTTTAAGCTCTTGTTCGGCTCGTGACCGGTGAGCTGCTTTACCTTATCCTGTACTGCCGGAATACGGGTAGAACCACCTACAAGGAGTACCTTGCTAAGTTCGGAAGCATTAAGTCCTGCATCCTTTAATGCATTCTGTACCGGAATTGCGGTTCTCTCTACTAAGTCGTGAGTCAACTCGTCGAACTTTGCTCTGGTTAAGTTCATATCGAAATGCTTCGGTCCCTCTGCGGTTGCAGTAATGAACGGAAGGTTGATGTTGGTGGTCATCTGGGAAGAAAGCTCCTTCTTTGCCTTTTCCGCAGCTTCCTTTAATCTCTGAAGAGCCATCTTATCTAAGGAAAGGTCAACGCCCTCTGCCTTCTTAAACTCGTCGATGAAGTATCTGGTTACTCTCTCGTCGAAATCATCACCACCGAGTCTGTTATCACCGGAGGTAGCAAGTACTTCGATAACACCGTCACCGATTTCGATGATAGATACGTCGAAGGTACCACCGCCCAGGTCATATACCATAATCTTCTGCTCTTTTTCATTATCAAGACCATAAGCAAGTGCTGCAGCGGTCGGCTCGTTGATGATACGTTTTACTTCAAGACCCGCAATCTTACCTGCATCCTTGGTTGCCTGACGCTGTGCGTCGTTGAAGTATGCCGGAACGGTGATCACCGCCTCGGTAACCTTCTCACCCAAGTAGCTCTCAGCATCTGCCTTAAGCTTCTGTAAAATGAATGCGGAAATCTCCTGCGGAGAGTACTTCTTATCATCAATGGTTACTCTGTAATCGGTACCCATGTGACGCTTAATGGAAGAAATCGTCTTGTCGGAGTTGGTTACAGCCTGACGCTTTGCAGCCTCACCTACAATACGCTCTCCGGTCTTTGTGAATGCCAATACGGACGGGGTGGTTCTTACACCTTCCGTATTTGTGATAACTACCGGCTTACCGCCTTCCATAACGGCTACGCAGGAGTTTGTTGTTCCTAAGTCAATACCAATAATCTTTCCCATGTCTTTGTCCTCCTATATAAATATTTTAGTTCGCTACTTTAACCATGCTGTGGCGTACCACGGAATCCTTATACATGTAACCCTTCTGGAACTCCTCTGCCACTATATTCTCACCAAAATTTTCATCTTCTATGTGCATTACCGCATTATGAAAATCCGGATTGAATTCTTTGCCTACCGCTTCAATCGGTGTAACACCTGCTTCCGCAAGCTCCGTCAGAAGCTGCTTGTAAATCTTTTCGATGCCCTGAGCGAATGCGCCGTTTCTCTCCTCTTCGGAAAGAGCCGCCAGTCCGCGCTCAAAGTTATCGATCACCGGAAGAAGCTTTTCTACGATGCTTTTTGCACCGATTTCAAACATCATTGCCTTTTCTTTCTCGGTACGCTTTCTGAAATTCTCGAACTCTGCCATCTGGCGAAGCACTCTGTCATTTAACTCCGCAATCTGTTCGTCTCTCTTGTCTTTCTTTTCCTTTTTCTTGAAAAGACCCTTGCCTTCTTTGGAAGACTCGGCTGCTTCCTCGTTTTCCGTTTCCTGCGTTTCTGCGGTATCTGCAGTTTCTTCCGTGCCCCCGTCAACCGTTTCTTCGGTCTGTGCTTCCATGGTCTCTGCTACAGTTTCTTCTGCTTCTTCCATGGTCACGTCCTGGTTCTTCACATCCTGTTCTGCCATGTTACTCACCTTTCTTGTTACTCTTTATTCTTCTTAAAAATATCATCCAACTGTGTCTTTAAGGTCTGGAGCGTACCTACTACTTTTTCGTAGTCCATACGTTTCGGTCCTACAATACCGATACGACCGTAAATGCCGTCCTCTATCTCGTAAGTAGCGGTTACCACGGAACAATCCTTCATGGACTCCACCGAGGTCTCCTGACCGATATATACCTGAATGCCGTGCTCCTCGCTGTTCTCGTTTAACAAATCCGTCAGGTATTTCTTTTCTTCCAGTTCATAAAGCAAATCGCTGGCAACGTGATGGTCGGAAAGCTCCGGATACTTTAAAATATTCGTCGCGCCGCTGGTGTAAACCGGAATATCTTCTTCCTCACTGATAGCCTGTGCAATGGCATCCAACAGTTCCGTAATCACATTTCCCAATCCATCCGACTGTTCCTTCAGCTTTGCAATGACCGAAAGGTTAATCTCGGACATATCCAATCCCGTCAGGTAGGTGTTAAGTACGATATTTAATTTTAAGATATCTTCTTTCTCAAGGCCCGCCGCCAGAGGAAGCATCTTATTCTTTACGATGTTGCCCTCTAAAACAATCACCGCCAAAAGCTGGGTCTCATCCACATCCGTAAGCTGAATGAACTTTACTTTCCGGCTCCGATACTGCGGTCCGGTAACAAGCGTTGCATAGTTGGTATTTACCGCCAACAGCTTTGCCACCTGCTGAAGTAAGGTCTCCATCTTATCTGCTTTATCGTTTAATGCATCCCACATCTGCTCTACTTCCAGCATGCGACTCTGCATCATGGTATCCACATAAAGGCGATAGCCCTTATCGGAAGGAATGCGGCCTGCGGAAGTGTAAGGCTGTACAATATACCCCAGTTCTTCCAAATCAGACATTTCATTTCGAATGGTGGCGGAACTTAAATTTAAATCCGTGAACTTCGAAATGGTACGGGAGCCTACCGGCTCACCGGTTTCAAGGTAGTTCTTGATAATCGCTTGTAAAATCTTAAGTTTTCTCTCATCTAATTCCACCGGATACCTCCTGTCCCCTTCTCCTTGGTTTGCGTGCTACTCGGTGTCCTTTTCTGTTTGTTAGCACTCGACTCGATGGAGTGCTAATACCTTGTGTCTATAAGATAACACCACGGGAAAGATTTGTCAAGCGGTAAGTAAAAAAATTTTAGAAACGCAAAAAAAGTAACTGTCCGAGCCTCGAAAACTTGACAGTTACTTTTTTGTAATCCGTTAATTTCAGGGCAACCGTTCTATCGGTAGCACTTTCTTTGTTTCAGTATGGCACTCTTTTTAATAAAATGCAACTAAGAACTTTTGTGTAACAGACATTCTATTCCCTTTCCAGCATCTCCAGTGTCATTTGCTTCCAACGGTACTTCTCTAAATCCACCTTCTTATCAACAACCTCCACGCCTTCCTCTCGCAGAAGCTCCACCTGCCGGTTCCCTCCGCCGAAGGCAAAGGCTTCTGACACCGCACCTTCCCGATTCACAACCCTGTGACACGGAATATGCGCCGGGTCCGGATTGGCATGCAGGGCATAGCCGACCACCCTCCCCCAGCGTTTATTACCGGCGAGGGATGCCACCTGACCGTAGGTAGCGACGGTGCCTTTGGGGATTTGTTTGACAACATTATAAATAAGTTCAAATGTGGATGGCCGCATTCGTACTACTCCTTCAAATATTTTTCTATACAATATCATCCCTCAAAATGGAATAGATATTCCCATCTTCATTTCTATCGTTTAAACAAAAACGCCGACGCAAGGTTCCTTCCTTGGTAAAACCGGCTTTCACCAAAGTTCTGTTAGAACCAATATTATCTACATGGGCATTTGCTTCAATCCGCTCTAACCCCATAACTTCAAATCCAAACCGGCACACTGCTTTTAACACCTTTGTATTAATCCCCTGATTCCAATACTTTCTCTTTATAAAATACCCTACTTCTGCCAAAGTATTGTGATTCCCGAAATTAAAAAGTTGAATTTGTCCTATGGTTTCTCCCTTTAACGTAACCACCCAGGTATACTCCCGCTTTCCGCGAAAGCCTTTGAGACGGCTTTCCTGTACTCTGAGTTCTCGTTCCTCATTCCAGTCCCCCGGTCTTTTATATAAACCGAAGTATTTGAAATTCTCTTCATCATAGTAGATTTCCCAGAAAGGTCTGGCATCTTTCTTCGGATCGGTCTGTCGCAAATAGATATCCTCATCCACACGAATCGGCTGAAACTCTTTAAATAGATCACAAAATGCCATCGTTATTCCTCCAATCTTCTTACCGGAATATATAGTTCCATCTGCGCCGCTCCCGACTGACAGTCCCAACGTTCATCGTAATACTCAAAATCTGCAAGAAACATTTCATCCAAACAATACTCCGACTGCGGAAGCCATACCTGATAAATATATTGAAATGCTTTTCCGATTTCACAGTTCCCGTTATTTCCGTTCACGGTAAAAACCGCATACAATGCCTTCGGTATTCTCTTGGCTACCATTCCCTCCGGCACCGCGGCCTCCGGATCAGCCTCTACTGCCGCCATATAATAAAACTGTAACGGTTCTTGCGAAAACTCCTCCATATAATCCTCAAATCCGTACATGGTATTCGGATTCTTTCGTGCAATCTTCGCCATATTGGTTTTCAGATTGTACCATGCTTCACCGATCACATCGTACCCATTCCTCGTATGTCCGCGATACCCCACCAACAAAAATTCATCTCGTTCTTCAAAATGCGGTGTGAGCGAAAATTCACCCTCCATATACACACGCTTGGTGAACCCTGTAACGATTGTTTCCACACTTCGATATGTAATCTTCGGTTTCCTCTTTCTTGCTTCCAATGGTGTCATTCCGAAGGTTTCTTTAAAGGTTCTGTTAAAGGACTGGATACTGCTGAATCCTGTGGAATACGCAATCTCGGTAACAGTCTTCTCGGTTTCACAAAGTTGCATATGCGCCAAAGTCAACCTACGCTTCTTCATATAATCCGTTATGGTCTGCTCCGTCACCGTAGAAAAAATCCTGTGAAAGTGAAATGCCGAATACCCGAACTTCTCTGCCAGATGCTCAAAAGTAATCGGTTCACTGATATGTTCATCGATATAATACAGTACCTGTTCAATTAACTGTAAGTTATTCATCTGTTAAACCGCCTTTCGTAAGTAGTATCGGTCCGATGTATCCAGTATACTACCATGCTCGGACAAGTGTCTTCTCATTTCTTGCGGTTTTGCACAAACTATATCTATGGTCATGCAAGCAGTGTTTCGCATGTCTGTACAAAAAAAGTAACGGTCCTCGCCTGGTAAGCTGACCGTTACTTTTTTGTAATTCGTCAAATTTCAGGGCAACCGTTCTATCGGTAGCACTTTCTTTATTTCAGTATAGCATTCTTTTTCTTAAAGCGCCACTAGTTTTTCTCCCCATCCCACAATTCATTCCAACAATACGTCACATCCCGCACACTCAGCCACAACTGGCATTCTCTATGGTACGGTTTCTTATCACTCAGTAACTCACATGTAAATACCTGTTCCTTATATCCGCCCACATAACGGTACAGAAACTCCAACCGATACTTTCCGCTATTTAACGCCGTGACCAGTTCCGAAACAGTCCATTCCTTCCGCACGGTCTTTCGCGCCGATTTCTTATCGAACACATAGCATTTTAAATCATCCTCTGCGTCTTCATATAATAAATGAAACCTAACCTCGGAGGCATCCGTCCGTACCGGTTCGACCGTAGAATTCGCCTCGTGTTCCGAAAGCACCCAAAATCCGTCCTGTGGGAAATAAAAGGTCAATACACCGTTTTCAAAAGTTGCCTTTTCGGCACTGCTGTCATGCAGACTGATTGCCGCACCGTCCTTGTCGTAATGTTTGTACATAGTCTCCTCCCTCTATCATAGTTACATACATTTTTTCTTACTTGCAAGATTAACATCTCAAAACAAGTATAGCACCATTCTCTTCAAAGGACAAGCTATCTTTTATTTCGTTTTTCTTTTTCGCATTTTCCCACACCCCACAGCACCAGACCACATGCCGCTCCGGCTCCCAGTATCACTACCGCCGCTTCCGTGAAATCTCTCATATGGGTCTCCAACTCACTCAAGCTTCCCAAAAGTGTCGTCTGGGCAAGGATAAAAAAGAGTCCGGTCAGACTGATTAATAACGTTCCGCGACATACGATATCCCGCTTCATATAGCGCACCATGGTATACGCAAACACCGCAATTTCCACCGCAAGGGCAATTCCGGTATGCCCATGTAAAAACGGCCCCACCTGACCAAGTTCAAGGCCTAACGGCACATTCCCGTCCCCCGTAGGAATCATCATAATGCAATACCAAAACAGCGCATATACAATTGCTCCCAAGGAAAGTCCGGTCATTCCTTTCTCCACTTTTTCGTATTTCACATTTACTTTCCCATGCATCGTTACCACAAAGGTTGCCGCAAGTGCCACCCCGTAAAGGCCGTAATACCATCGTACCCCGATTGCTCCGATATTCGTCGTAAAAAAGTACGCCGCAAACAATATCACAACCAACAACAATCCATAACTGAACATATTCTGCAGCTTCAGCTTCTTCTTCACCTTCCGCAGTCCGTCCAGTTGCTGTTCCTCAAGCACCTTTCCGGAAAATTCTACCATCCGGCACTCCTCAAAGAATGCCCGACACACCTCACATTCCTTTATATGCTCCTCCACGCACTGCTTGGAGACCTCTGAACACAGCCCGTCCGCATAGGAGGGAATCAAATCCTGCACAATCCCACAATCAATCTTCATATCGCACCTCCTGTAACAATTGCTTCTTTGCACGGAAAAACGTCACCCGTGCCCAGTTTTCACTCTTTCCTAACATAGCTCCGATTTCCTTAAATGACAACTCACTCATGGTACGAAGCTTTACCACCTGCACCACATCCTCCGACATCCGGTTCAGTACATCCAACACCTCCGAAAGCTCCACCTTATGTAGTACCTGCTGCTCTGTATCAGACCTTGCCGGCATCTCTTCCGGAAGTTCCTCAAAGGACACTTTCTTTGCCTTTTCCCAATGCTGATACAACAGATGCCTTGCAATCTGGCACAACCAGGTAGAAATCTTACAGCTCCCGTCAAACCGTTCCATGGACTCAAAGGCCTTTAAAAACGTGTCCTGCAACAATTCCTCCGCCAAAGCTTCATCCTTACACCTGGTATAGAGGAAATGATAGACTATTCTTGCGTTTTGTTTGTAAAGCTCTTCCATCGTCTCCTCCTTTGTGCTTTCTACTATGTTAATCCGAATTTGATGCAATTCGTTACAGGAAACTCACATTTTTTACCTCGCACCTTCTGTTTCCATATCTTCTATGTTTTCCTTTGACACATGCTGTCGATTTGCCATTCTCCGCCAACTGACAAATCCATACATATCATTCACCCAAAATACCGCAAAGCAAACCACCACGGATACATAGTGAATATCCTTCAAGGATGCCAACACCCAAAGTACAATCAATACAATATCATTTGCCGCATATGCCAAAGCATAATACGGGCTGCGCCGAAAGGTCAGAAACACCGCCAGAAAACTGGTAGTTACAGAAATCGTACTCGGTATAAGATTTGCCGTATCAAAAGCCTCTAATATGAAGTAAAAGGCGACGGTCACCGCCACCGTCAAACATACCATCCATACAATATCCTTCTTTCCGATTCGGTTTACCTTTACCTCTGATTTCTTTCCTTCATAAGGATGACGAAGCCACGCCACCAACGCCACCAGCGACATCGGAAGCGTCATTCCAAGGTACGTAATCATTTCCCCATAATAAGCAAAAGAAAAAGAGATAATTCCATACAAAATACTAAACACAATCATCAACACCTGAGACACCGGATTCCCCTTTGCCGCAAAAATCAGGGAGGTCACGCCGATTAAGGAGGCAATCATTGTCAGGTAGCTTTCTCGATCAAACAGGTAAAATGCAGTTAATATCAAAACAATAGAACCGAGCCATAGCGCAAATTCTGTTTTAGTGAAATAGGTCGTCATCTTTTTCATATATAGAGTTCTCCTTCTCTTTATCTTATCATATTTGCTAATAAAAGATAAAGCACTCGCAAACACATCTTCTAAGACCTAACGATGTGCTACGAATGCTTCGCATTCACTACCCGGTGGCAGTATACTTATTCTCTATCTCTATTAATACACAAAATCAGAAAAAAAGCAAGTTTTTTATCGTGCGGCTTCCGTAAGCTGCTCTATGGTTTTTCCTTCCGCAAACAGATTCCGATATACCTCCGTACATTTTTTGTATCTTGCACACGTTTTTTTCGCTGCTTCCTCATTACCGTATACCTTCCAACTACCGACCCACTTATAGCCATCCGCATGATTTTCTATGAACCCGCTGACATCCTCCGGCGGATATCCTAAAAACAACCCTATCTCATGCGGAAACATTTCATATTCATGTAACCGCTTTATCAAGTGAACCACACAGTTTCCCGGCTTCTCTTTACAATATCCTCTTTCCTGTAACAGTTGCTCCGACATACCATGTCTGAAATCCGCATCCAGCCTTGAAGGGCGATACACATAAATCAATGCACGTCTTTCCCAAAAACGCAACGGAACCGCACGTACCCCCTTCTTTGTCAAAGTCCGGTTCCAACAACGAATACATTCTCTCAGCTTCTTTTCGTCATTATATTCGCAAGTAAACAGATTTCCTGTTTTTATTCCCGCAAGTGTAGGCGAACAATGTTTAACCAATAACTCTTCCGACAACTTAATCCCTCCTCATACCATATGTTCCTCAAGAATTTTTTTGAGTGCCGCTATAGAACTGCTATGTGACCGGGCAATTTTCGTATGTTCTCTTACTTTTCCCAACGCACAGTGCACCATTTTGTGTGACACTGTATTGGTAAATAACACCAACAAATCCGGTGAACCCATATTCTTTAACTCGCTTGTCATCTTGGGATACACTTTCGCTTTACACTTATAATTCCCACATAGCTCCGTATACTTACGAACCATGCACTCATTTCCTCCAACAATTGCAACACTCATTCTGTACACCTCCGCTTATTTCTCAAAGGTTAGCACCGGCTAACTTCGTAATATTTTATAAAGTTAGCATTCGCTAACTTTATAAACAGTATACATAATTTTCTACAAATTGTCAACAAAAAATATGCTTTCTACCTTATATTATTTCTAACAGTTCCTCCAGACTTCTTATACTGCCTTCCGATGTTCCGCTCCGGTCAATCCGAACGAACCTACAACCTGCCCGTTCTGCCGTCCGGAAATCTTTTTCCTCGTCCCCTACCAAAATAAGTTCCGTAACCGGCACTCCAAACTTATCTGCAATCATTCGCAGTCCACCATCGTTGGGTTTTCTGACACCGGAAATTGCCGACGAAACGTAATAATCAAAATATCCCATCAGTTCCGCAATATCCTGTCGGAAGAACTCATCCGGAAATCCGCTGGGCAAATCCGTCAAAGCAGCTATCTTATATCCTTTTTCTTTCAAATCACGCAATATAGAAATAGTATCCGGATAAAGCTCCGCTCGTAACTCCAAACCATCCCAGAACACCTGAACACATTCTTCCACCGGCAATTTCTCCGGCCAGTGAGCCATCGCTTTCGCAAACATTTCCTCCGGCAAATATTCTTCCTCCCGGTAATTTACTCTGGGATTCATTTCTGTCAGGCACTGTATCGACCGTGCAATCTCATCTTGCGTCATATGGCAGTCAAACTTTCGACATACTGCTTCAAATCCCTGGGCATAAAACTCTACCCAGGAATGCGGCATCCCCACATACTGCATCAAAGTGCCGCCTAAGTCAAATACAATCACTTTCATGGTTTTCTCCTTTTACCATATTGCATTTCCTTACACTATAGATACTCGGTCCCCTGCCTATCTTCCCTCAAACACCGCCTAAACGCAAACAACACCCTCATCAACGCAATTCCAAGCACAAGATATACTAGGACTGCCAGTGCAGAAACCACGGTTCCGAAATTTCCTATCCACTCAAAAAAATGACCAATCACAATCAAGGCAGTCAGAATCACAGTCTGCACGGTACGATACCCTAAAAGCTTCTTATCAAACACCTGTCTCTCCGATTGATATCTCCTTGCAACGGACGCCAGATTAGTAAGCAATTGGAAGTGGAAATAAAGATTTATCATACCAATCAAGATATCCACCACCTGCCACTTTCCGCCCAGCCCGGCATTCCAAAAGCTTCCCAGCCAGTTCAGTCCGTGCCACACTGCCAAAATAATGCCCAACGGTTTTAGTAACTCCAGTTCCCGTTCATCCTCCCGCAGATCCCCAATTGCGGATAAGAACAACAAGTACCCCACAAAGGCAGGAAGAAGGCTGACCGAATTGATTTTTAAATTAAAGTAAACAAAAAGATATCCCCAAGCCACCTTCCCTATTCCGGTATACCGTTTCTCATTACCCATTACTCCCTATCTCCCTTCTGCAACGTCAAATCTACTTCCGCAACTTTTTCACCGTTTAGATACAGTTCGGTAACATAGTACATCGGGAGTTCTTCTGCCATATCCGCCGGGACAACGGTTCCTCCTCCGCTCAGTTCCACCGTAGGCCCCCAACCGGGCTTTACATCCCTACTGCCCCATTGCTCCCCGGAATTGGAACTGCCTGCCATATCTGCTCCGTAAGGCATCCGCAAAACCTCCGGTGGTGCTTCGCCTTCATAAACCGGAGCTAGCGAAACTCCGA
Source organism: Lachnospiraceae bacterium (assembly GCA_017503735.1). GTDB lineage: Bacteria > Bacillota > Clostridia > Lachnospirales > Lachnospiraceae > SIG307. The sequence goes on along the minus strand of JAFVSN010000049.1, from coordinate 96,014 downwards.
TTCTTGTAATAGTCTCTTTTTGTTCCTCATCTCCCAAATAAGTACAATTTACATATTGCATCTCTGTCACTTCCGTAAACTCACCGCTTGGCTTCGGCGTTGTTTCATAACACGAATCAAATGTAAGAGCAGCCTTTCCCTGTATCGTCGCCGGATGTTCCATCACATGTACCCTTTGGAATACATTCTCAATTCGAAACCCTCCCACTTCTCCTGTATAAACAATCCCCGGAAGTTCCTTGCACCCCCAGGCAAAGCTATAATTCTTTGTTTCTACATAGCGGAACTCCTCTAACGGAAGCGCAACCCATCTGTCATAATCCTTTTCCACACGAACATTCTGTACCGCAAGCCAGAGCTTTTCTTCATCACCGTTCTGCTCCTCCGGCGGTCCCGGCGGATACGCAAGCATCACTGCCAGCATACCCTCATATGCGTTCTCTCCCTCTTGTGTAAGATTAAACACTGCATACCCTTTCTGTACATCCGGCGGAACTATAAGACCACACTTCCAAAAAGGAAGATACCACGCCGCTCCTTCCTTCTTCTGCATTTCCTGAAAAAGTTCCTTCTGTAACTGTTCCGAGGCACACATAGCACGATAATATCCATTTTGTGCAAGTATCGACTTTGCGTAAGCATCAAAAGCCCCCCCATAGGTAGTACAAGGCGTACTTCGCGCCGATGCAAAGGATAGTCTTACGGAATCCCGGAAATCACTCGCAACAACCGGCCGCACTCCCATCACAAGGGGAAATGCCAGTAGAATTAAGACACAGACAGAAACCAACCCCATTCCCTTCGGATACTTTTTAAATCGTGCGATAGCCTCAATCCGTTTCCCAATATTCTTTCCACCATTATTAATACAGGTGCTTCCTGACGTCCTCGCGAACCGGTCATTCGCCATAGAAAGCAAAATACGGCCGTATTCCCTGCGTTCTTCCCCTTCCAACTGTTCCAAAACATACTGATCACAACGGGACTCCATATCGTTTATGGCACGGTTGGCACAATATACAATCAATGGGTTACACCAATGTAAGCATCGGAATATGCAGATGATGACGTTCCACAGTACATCCTTATGCTTCAAATGAAATAATTCGTGTAAAATGATTTTGTCATCCGGGTCCTCCCCCTCCGGCAAAACCAACACAGGACGCAATACGCCGCATACGAAAGCACCGGAAAGCCCCGGAACCTCTATCACCCTGCATAGCTCTACTTCATACTTTCCCGCAAACTCACGAAAACGTTCCCTTCGTTCTGCAGAAATCTCTCTACCCATGTGCAACACGATTCTCAATTTCACATAAGAAACAACATACCGTAGCCCGGACACAAGCACACCGCATACATATCCGACAAACATCCAATCCGCAACGGTTTCCGGCAGTTTATATATTACCGGGACCGGAAACCACACCCTTGTAACGCTGTACTCTCCTACCCACAATTTCAGCAATTCTACAAGAAACTGCCATCGAAACAAACTATAACGACCTCCCAGTCCCGTCGGAAACAACATAAGAATCCCCAATACACTCCAAACTCCGAATTGCCACTTCGGCGGTAGCTTATCTTTAAATAAGGCTTTTACTCCCAGAATCAATACCGCCGCTCCCGATACAGTAAGTGTCTGAATCATAAAACTCCAAATGTCAAACATATTCTACACCTCCATATCGTCAAGTAACTTACGAAGGCGTTCTTTTTCCTCTTTTGAAATCGGTTCTTCCTTTAAAAATGCCGCAATCAACTCTCCCGTGGAGCCGCTATACACGCGATTCAAAAAACTGTGACGCTCTTTCTTCTGACAACTCGCCCTATCAAGCGTTGCATGATAACTGTGAGGTGTTGTGCTTTTATCAATTCGTACAAGTCCCTTTGCTTCCATCCGCGTCAAATAAGTAAGGACCGTATTTCTGCTCCATCCTGTCTCTGCGTAAAGCTCATTCACAAGAATTCCCAGTTCTGCCCCGTTTGTTTTCCACAGGGCATTTAATACAGTCCATTCACGTTCCGATAAATTCATTTTGTCTCCCTCCTACAAATGTAGTATCCACGTACAATACTACACCTGTAGGAGCATCTTGTCAAGTTCTTTTAATTCATTCCTCCAAAGATTTAAAACAGAGAGTACTCTTACAACGCGATGTTTCCTGTAAAAAGGAAACGCCGCTACCCGGTTTTATTCCGAATAGCGGCTATTCTTATCTCCTTACAAACTCCTCCAACAAAAACTCCGCCAGTACCACATTGCTCACATCAATTCCTCTGGCAGTCAGAAACACTCTTCCCTCTGCTTCCGCAAGTACTCCCTGCGATACTAATCGTTTCATCACATCTCCGTAAATTGTTTCAATATCACATTTAAAACGACGTTTAAATTCCGCTTTTTCAATCCCTTTGCACATCCGAAGTCCCAGGAACATGAACTCCTCCATCTGCTCTTTTTGTACCAGACGTTCCATGTCTTCCCGCAGTGAAAACGGATCAGATGCTCCTGCAATGTACTCTTCCATGTCCGTAGTATTATGGAATCTCGCATTGGACATCAGGGACGATGCACCGAGACCAATTCCCAAATACTCCGTTCCTTTCCAATAAGAACTGTTGTGACGGCTCTCAAAGCCCGGCTTTGCATAGTTAGAAATCTCATAACGCTTATACCCGGCTTCTTCCAGAAGTTTTCCCGTTAATTCATACATCGCACGGTCCGCATCCTCGTCCGGAAGCTTTGACCGCTCCGGTCCGTCCTCTCCGTATCGTTTTGCAAATTCGGTACCGTCCTCTATCTGCAAACTGTATACCGAAATATGCTCCGGTTGCTGTGCCAAAAGGAAACGAATGCTTTCTGTAAGCGTACTTTCCGTCTGTCCCGGAAGACCGGACATTAAATCTCCGCTGATATTCCGAAATCCGGTTTCTCTCGCAGCCTTCACACAATCCGCAAATTGCTCTTTTGTGTGAATTCGTCCGAGACATTTCAATTCTTCCGTTATAGCAGATTGCAGTCCCATACTGAGACGATTAAAACCAAGTTCGTAAAGTGCCGCAAACTTCTCCGCATCCGCCGTTCCCGGATTTACTTCAATGGTAACTTCTGCCAGTTCACCGGCAAGGACACGTTGCAAGCGTTCTTCCGGAGTCTCTGTCTGTTCCGGTTCCTCTGCTTTTTTCTTCCCGAGACGTAGTTTCTTCTTTTCTTTCTTTCCCGTTTTTCCTTCTTCAAATCCTCGCACAGAAAAAGTTTCCAGAATCACTCCGAATATTTTTCCAAGCTGTTCCACAGAAAGAACTGACGGCGTACCGCCGCCGAAATAAACGGTTTCTACCGTATATTCTTCCGTGCTTCCCTTATTTGCCCGAATTTCCTCACATAGAGCATTCACATACCGTTCCTTTGTGGCATCGTCCGACGCAAAGGAAAGGAAATCACAATAAGCACACTTCTTTACACAAAAAGGAATGTGGATATAAAGTCCCAAGGGACGTTTTTCTGCTACTTCTTTTTTCTTCATACTGATTACCTCATTTTCATAAATGCTCTACACTCTATTTCCGTATCCATCTGAAACCCTAAGGATTTATAAAAAAGAATTGTTTTTTCCGTATCATCGGTAAGCAAAGTTTTCTGATAAACATGCGCATAGGTATCAAGAACCTTTTTCAGCAGTGCTGTACCGATACCATGTCGCTGATATTCCGGCAGAACTACAATGTCCTGAATAAACACAATAGAATGACCATCCCCCACAACTCTGATAATCCCAAGCAATTTCTCATTTTCATATGCTCCGAATATCCTCAATGAATTCGCATACGCATTTTTAAGCATCTCCGGCTGGTTCACATAATTTAACCAACCGACACTTTGGTATAAGTTTAATATCTCTTCTTCGTTGTATGCGCTATATTCTTTTACTGTAAAATCCATGCTGATACCCTCTCCCATAAGTAAATAAACATAGAAAAACCACCCTATTAACTTTGGCCGGTTACATGGGTGGTTTTTCTGCCTAATCAACCAAGTCAACCCACCTTATGGGCGGTTGTTCCTTTTTCTGATTTCAGTGTATCATATCATTTCTTTTTATGCAATCACTTTTTAAATTCATACTGCACTTGCACAAACGCTTTCCCTCTATTAATATTTCTTGTATTTGCAGTTATAACAAATCCGTTTTTTTCATAAAAATTTCGTGCCGCAGTATTCATTTCTAATGTCCAAAGCACAATTCGATAATCTTTATATATTTCTTTTAATCGAGTTGTAGTCTCTGTACCCAACCCTTTATTCCGATATTCATTTAAAAAATAGATGCTAGATATTTCACACACTGAATTGTCAAGAATAGCTTTTACCACACCAGCGCAACAGCCATTCTCATACACCAGGTAGTATTTACAACTCTCTTTACGGAACGACTCTAAGAACTCTTGCTTTCTTTTTTCTGTCGTATCAGCCATTATATATTCTGTTGGGAAAATATCCTTGTATGCCTGCTTCCATGCCAAAGAATGGACCTCTCCGACAAGATCTGCATCATCATAGGTTGCTTCTATTATATTCATAGTACCATCTCCTGAAAAAATTGAAAGGACTGTCGCATTAAGATACGCGCAGGCTCGGGCGCGGCGAACTCTTGCGTTGTCCTTGTAGATGAACAAAAGTCGGTCTCTTATATTCCGATACCGATAAGCAAGAGAGGGGGCACGCATCTTAATGCGACAGCCCCCTTTCTGCTATTACTCTTCATCCAACTTCAACACACTCATAAACGCCTTCTGCGGAATCTCTACGTTACCCACCTGGCGCATACGCTTCTTACCTTCCTTCTGCTTTTCCAGAAGCTTCTTCTTACGGGAAATATCACCGCCGTAACACTTTGCAAGTACGTCCTTACGCATTGCCTTAACAGTCTCACGGGCAATAATCTTGCTACCGATAGCCGCCTGAATCGGAATCTCGAACAGCTGTCTCGGAATCTCGTCTTTTAAACGCTCGCACATTCTTCTGCCGCGCTCGTAAGCGGTCTCGCCGTGTACGATAAAGGACAGGGCATCCACTTCCTCACGGTTAACAAGAATATCAAGCTTTACCAGCTCACTCGGTACATAACCCTTAAGCTCATAGTCAAAGGACGCGTAACCTCTGGAACGAGACTTTAATGCATCAAAGAAATCATAAATAATTTCGTTTAACGGAAGTTCATACTTAAGGAGTGCTCTCGTCTGCTCCATGTATTCCATGCCAAGGTAAATACCGCGACGTTCCTGACAAAGAGTCATAATCGCACCCACAAACTCCGTGGTTACCATAATCTCCGCGGAAACAAACGGCTCCTCCATATGCTCAATCTCCGACGGGTCCGGAAGATTGGACGGGTTGGTAATCTCAATCACCTCGCCGTTGGTCTTATATACTTTGTAAATTACGCTCGGTGCGGTGGTCACAAGGTCTAAGTTGTACTCACGCTCCAAACGTTCCTGAATAATCTCTAAGTGAAGAAGTCCAAGGAAACCGCAACGGAAACCAAAGCCTAACGCAATGGAAGTCTCCGGTTCAAACTGCAATGCTGCATCGTTTAACTGAAGCTTCTCCAAAGCATCTCTCAAATCCGGATACTTCGCACCGTCTGCCGGATACATACCGCAGTATACCATCGGATTTACCTTCTTATAACCCGGAAGTGCCTCGGCACACGGCTCCTTGGCACTCGTCACCGTATCACCCACACGAGTATCCTTTACATTTTTCAGGCTGGCGGTAATATAACCTACCATTCCTGCGGAAAGCTCGTCACACGGAATGAAACGACCCGGTCCGAAAATACCGAGCTCCACAACCTCCGCTTCCGCGCCGGTTGCCATCATGCGAATACGGGTACCTGCCTTTACGCTACCTTCCATGACACGACAGAAAATAATAACGCCCTTATACGCATCGTATACGGAGTCAAAAATCAACGCCTTCAGCGGTGCGTTCACATCCCCCTTCGGTGCCGGAATCTTTGCCACGATCTGCTCCAGCACATCCTCGATATTGATACCGTTCTTGGCTGAAATCAGCGGAGCATCCTGTGCCTCCAAACCGATGACATCCTCAATCTCATTGATAACCCTCTCCGGATCTGCACTCGGCAGGTCAATCTTATTGATGACCGGCATAATATCAAGATTGTGATCCAGTGCAAGGTACACATTCGCCAGAGTCTGAGCCTCGATACCCTGTGCCGCATCCACCACAAGAATCGCGCCCTCACACGCCGCAAGGGAACGGGACACCTCGTAGTTAAAGTCTACGTGACCCGGTGTATCGATTAAGTTAAACACATACTCCTCGCCGTCCTTTGCCTTATAAATCGTACGAACAGTCTGCGCCTTAATGGTAATACCGCGCTCACGCTCCAAATCCATATTGTCCAATACCTGCGCCTGCATTTCACGACTGGTAAGTAAACCGGTCTTTTCAATAATACGGTCCGCCAACGTAGACTTACCGTGGTCGATATGCGCAATAATACAGAAATTTCTAATCTTTGTCTGGTCCGCTGCCATACAAAATCCTCGCTTTCAAACAAGACAAGCCACATTTTGCCCGTCCTGTAAACTAATTCACGTTCAGGCTCGTGCACACAAGAGCACAAAAACCCATAATAAAGGTAGTATAACAGAAAGTTCGGAAGTTTTCAAGTATCGGCTTTACAAAGTCCCATACCGGAAAAACCATCCGAACCACATAAAAATCTGTATACTACATATTACATTTCCTACTGTTCTTTCGTTGCGATCTCAACCCAGGCCGGATAGAACCCGCTACCCAGTGCCACATGCCAGGAACCCAGATTTGACAAACTGGTTCCGTAAAACGGAATCGCGCCTCTCCGGAAAACTTCATTTTTCAAAAGCTTTACCAACATCGTTGCAATTCCCTTACCTCTCCACTCCGGCAATACATCAATACCGATTTGCCAAAACAGCTTCGTATCCGCAGAGCATCCCGCCAGACCGACAATCTGTCCCTCATGCATGGCTCCCACTGCCAACACATCCGGTCTCTCCGGCTTGAAGCAATCACACAGCGCATTGGGGAACTCCTCCCTACCGTACAAAGGCTGAATTTCTTCCTGCTCGAACCACTGTATCTTAAGTCCATTATTCGTTGCCTGCATCTCTACAAGAGCATCTACCTCTTCCATCCGCGCCTTCGGCAGAAACATATGATGACTTTGCCACAAGCGCTTTCCGTACTTTGTAAGCTCCTCTTCCAATTCCATCATGTTGTGATGCTCAAACAGCCAGATGCCTTCTCTTCCTTTGCCCCAGTTCACCAGCCATTCATGCATCTCCTCCGGCGCATTCATCACCACATTCTTTCCCATAGTGACCATGGAAAAGAACGCTTTCTTCGGCGTATACTCACGTCGTCCCGGTAGTTCCTTCGGAACGACGATGATGTTTTCTTTTTTGTCAAAATCGTCTGCATTGCAGTTAAAATCAAGAGCAAGCATTTTTCTCAATTCCGATTCAATTGTCACTTTCTCAAACATGACATTCCCTCTTTCCTTGTTTCACTTCGGTATTTTATGTCCTTTCACACCATGAAACACCTCTATTCCATTCTATCAGAACAGCGTCTCATACTCCTCCCACAACTTCTCATAAATCCCGTTCATTGTTTCCACAATTTCTTCACTCACCGGCACCTGCTTATCCCCAAACCACATGCCCCGTTCTCCCATAAAATCCACACAGCACAGTAACGTATAAAACACAAAGGCCTTTTTCTCCATTTCCGTCAAACGCATCTCGTCAAGCAAATAGGTCACATAGTCCGTATCACAGCCCATATTCATAAGCGCCATTTTCGTCAATGCCACGAAGGTCAGTTTGTCTCCCTCGCCCATCCAGTCAATATCAATCACACCGGTTACCCGGCCCTCATGAATTAACAAGTTTTTGGTACTGATATCATCCAGATACGCAACTGGCTTGATTGTTTCAAAATACTCCGCCAGCTCCGGCTCCTTTGAGACTTCCATAAGCCGATCCACCTTCTCCGGCTCGAAATAACATCCGTTTGCAATGATGCGCTCCTTCGACCTATTCAAACTATCCTCCACATAAGACACCTTCCAAGACCAATCTGCAGAAATATGCTCTAACGGAAGCACCGCCACCCTATTTTGAATCTCTACTACCGTTTTCGCAATCTCCCGTTTTTCTGCATCGGTCAACTTTGTATATACAAGACCGATATCCTGCCCCTCAAAGTAAGTTAAAATCAAATATTCATAGCCTTCATACACACCTTTTTCCAGTACTCTCGGCACAGGAATATCAATCGTCTCAAGCTTCTCCAGCCAGTAAATCGTGTCCTTATATGCTCCTATCTCCTCACTGCAGCGTACCACGACTTTCCTATCCGAAAGTTCTACGATATATACATAGTTTCCATGACCTACGGTGCAACGGGTTATGTTTTTTGGTTGCTCTGAAAAGCATTTTATACAAAGTTTTATTATCTTCTCTTCGTTCATCCTTCTTCCCTCCGTACACTCATTTTCGTCAATTTCCTCTCATTTTGCACATGATCTATTCGGTAAAGCGTAATTCATCTCTCATTTGTTAGTCTATCATATCAAAAATAATGCTTCAACATCTTTTCCACAATTCGCATATCTAACGGATTCTCTGATGTCTCAAAGGTACATAAAAAGTTATCTCCAAACCAATACCCGTTTTCTTCATACTTCATTATCTTCTTTATTGCTCTTATGCCATACTCCGGAACATCCATCATTCCGAAATGTTCAAAATAAATTGTCTTACGCTTCCTTTTATGTAACAGTGCAAAATCCGGATATATCCGACTTCCGTCCGCCAGCTCCAGTTCCGGCTCATAGACATAAGGAATTCCCATGCGTCGGAATCCATCTGCCAAAATTTTCTCGGACTTTGACCGCACACATTCCCCGGCTTCTGTATATAATTCGATTTCTTTCGGAAATTCATTTGCGCTTCCCCGCATTTTTTCTTTCCACTTATTAAAAAAAATTTCCTCTGTTTCAAACCAAGGAAGAATCAACTTCTTTTTCTCCTCCGACAACTTCTCATAAACTGCTTCTGTATCATTCTCTTGATACTGCTTCAGAAATGCAGAGATTGCATCTGCTCTTTTCTTTGCACATTCCAAGATTTCAATTTCATATTGCTTTTGTGCAAGACGTTGCACAAACTTCATTTCTTTTTTAGGCAAATATTTCCCATTCTTCCCTTTTTCTCTGTCTCCTTCCGTGTAGAGATAGTACTGTGGATATCTCCCCTTTGCTTTTAACACCACAAGCCCACCTTCCGGTGCTTTTGCAATTTCCTTCTCAAGTTTTGGCACAAGTTTTACCAAAGCATCTCTTTCCTGTTCCAATTCAAATCTACTTTCTCTGTCCATAGTTCACCCCAACCTTTCTTTTTTCTTGTCTACAAAACTTATACCATGAATATCTCCTTTTCTTCGTTTTTCATGGCACATTCAAAATACACCCTTTCCTTTTTACCATGAAATCACCTTTTTTCATATTTCTCATGGCACACAAATCTGTTCCCTCCTTCCGCTTTACCATGAAAGAACACTTTTACTGCTTCTTCATGGTACTTTTATACAATCACGTCTGAATCACTACCATGATAGAACTCTTTTTTCATCATTTCATGGTACAACTTAAGAATCTACTTTACATTCTTACCATGATATCCCCTCCTATCCTTGTTCCTCATGGTAACACCCGAGAATCTTCTTGTTTTCCATACCATGAGAAAGCACTTACGCCGAATTCTCATGGTAACCTAGCTCCCACACAAAATATGTGTACCATGAGAAAACCACGTTTGCCTTACATCATGGTAACTTGTCGCCATACTCTTAAAATTCTCCCGTACTCCAAATATATTTCCCCATAGTCCCTATTTTTCTTAATCTCCAAGAGAATCAACACCCGAACTGAGCAAAAATAAAATGAAATTAACCAGATTTACTAAAAAGAAGTTTCCAGAACACCCTAATACTATGCTTTCGTCGCCACCCATAAGGTGGCGACGAAATAGTAATTATTACAATTTATTTACTTAACCTCAACTACCCAGCCCTTGGTTTCTTTAATCTTACCAAGCTGAATACCGGTGATGGTATCGTACAGCTTCTGGCTGTATTCACCGATGGAACCGTCCTTGATCTGCATTACACGGTCACCGAAGCGAAGCGCGCCTACCGGAGAGATAACCGCTGCGGTACCGGTACCGAATACTTCTTCCAAAGTACCCGCTTCGTATGCGTCTACTAACTCCTGAGCGGATACACGACGCTCCTCTACCGGGAGGCCCCACTCTTTACAAAGCTCAATTACAGAGTTTCTGGTGATACCCGGTAAAATACTGCCGTTTAACATCGGAGTAACAATGGTACCGTTAATCTTAAAGAAGATGTTCATTGCACCTACTTCTTCAATATACTTACGCTCTACGCCGTCCAGCCACAATACTTGGGAATAGCCTGCGTCATGTGCCTTCATCTGAGCTGCCATGGAAGCTACGTAGTTACCGCCGGTCTTTGCTTCACCGATACCTCCCTTTACAGCTCTTACATAGTCATCCTCAATCCAAATCTTAACCGGGTTAAGACCTTCCGGATAGTACGGACCAACCGGAGAAAGAATGATAATGAACTGATAAGTATCGGACGGACGTACACCAAGGAACGGGTCGGTTGCGATGATGAACGGACGAATATACAAGGAAGTACCCGGCTTATTCGGAACCCATGCCTCATCAACCTTAACAACTGCCTTAACCGCCTCAACAAAATCCTCAATCGGAAGCTCCGGAATGCACAGTCTCTTGTTGGTGTTGTTGGTACGCTTTGCATTCATATCCGGACGGAACAAAAGCACTCTGCCGTCATCGGCACGGTAAGCCTTTAAGCCCTCGAACATTTCCTGACCGTAATGGAATACCATAGCGGACGGTTCAAGAACGATCGGCTGATACGGTACGACGCGCGGGTCAAACCAACCCTTGCCGGTCTCATAATTCATAATAAACATGTGGTCGGTAAAAATGGTACCGAACTTTAACGGGTTGTCCGGAGTCGGCAACGGCTTCGGATTGGTAGTCTTCTCAATTCTGATGTTTAACATGGTAACATCCTCCTTCAACTATTTGTTTTCTTACGGACATAACGGCAACGCTCGTAAATCAAATCGTAATAGGTCTGCTCATCGGAAACGTCTGCCAGTTCCCAATCCGGGTCCTGATCCAGATTCGGGAAAAATGTGTCCGCATCATATTCATAATCAATCTTTGTAATAAAGGCTTCGTCGCAATACGGTAAAAATTGCTCGAACACCGATGCACCGCCGATGACATACACCTGGTCGGTCGGATACTGCGAAATCGCTTCCATTGCCTCCTCAAAACTATGTACCACAGTCACATCATTTAACTTTAACTCTTTCTTTTTCGTTAAAATAATGTTGTTACGGTCACGAGGCGGCTGTCCTGCAGAAAACTCTTCTTGCACACAGCGTCCCATTACCACCGTCTTATACATAGTCTCAAAACGAAAGAAACGCTCGTCTGTCGGAATACGAACCAGTCGTCCTCCTTTATTTCCGATGGCCCAATTGTTATCTACGGTAGCAATCAGCTTCATCTGCACCCTGCCTTTCTTACTAATATGAAACTTATTGTAACGCTTCTTTTCTTAGAATGCAAGCACTTTTTTACAGTAACGTGAAGAAATATCCCGTCGTCTTACTTATTCTCATCATAGAACGCTTCCAGTTCCCGTCTGCACTCCATAAAAACCTTGCCCAGTTCCGGGTCAAACTGCTGTCCCAAAGACTCTTCCATAATGGAAAAGGCCTCGTCATAGGAAAAGGCTTCCTTATAGCAACGTTTACTTACAAGCGCGTCAAACACATCTGCCAAAGCCATAATACGGGCCTCCGGCGGAATCTCTTCTCCCTTTTTCCCTAACGGATAGCCCTGTCCGTTCCACTTTTCGTGATGAAAGAAAGCCACATTTTTCGCCACCCGTACAAAGGCTTCATCTTCTACACCATCCAGAATATTCTTCACTATCCGGGCGCCTTCCACAGAATGACGTTTCATTTCCGCATACTCCTCCTCCGTATATTTTCCCGGTTTCCGGAGTACCGCGTCGTCAATGGCAATCTTGCCCAAATCATGCATCGGTGCCGCTTTGGTTACCAGCTTTAAAAATTCCTTTGTAAAGCCGAATTTTTCCTCACAGGACATCAGCTTTTCCGCAAAAATTCGTACCACTTCACTGGTTCGCTTAATGTGACCACCGGTATTGGCATCTCTGCTTTCAACCATTTCCGCCATGCCAAGCACCAGCATATCTTTCATGTGGACAATATGTTCTGTTTTTTCGTCGACTTCCTGTTCCAGTTTCGTATTGTATTCTTCGATGGCATTATAGTATTTCTTCTCCGCCGTCCGGTCAACAAAGGCAATCAGATATCCGATGTGCTTCTTTCTTCCGTAGGACAGTTCCCGCACATCCACATGAAAATAACGGTCATTTGCTTCTATTGTACGATTCGTCCTTATCTCGTCATTTTCATCCAGCAGTCCACGGATTACCTTCCGATAAAGATGACTGTCACTTTCCGGTACTACCTTATCCACAACCCACTGCTCAATTTCCGGAAATATCTCTTTTATGTACATATTCGCGCTGACATACCGGCACTTTTTATCCAACACTATGTACCCGTACTCTTTCATTTGGTCTACGGAACTTACAATGTTCGCCGACATATCATACATATTAATCCGGTCATAATATCCCATAAGAAGAACCATCCCGATAATATAACCGATTGAAAGATAACTCACCTCGGAATCTATCAGCTTTTCAAAAAGATAGGTAAGAAACACAGCAGAGCAAAGACAGCTCATGATAACTACCGTTCTTGTGGAAATCTCTCTTCTTTTCTTAATTGCAAAGAAAACAAACGAAATCAGCATTATACTGTACATCACCATCATCACCGGATACAAAAAATGGAAGGTTCCGTACTCTTTTATTAATCGGGTAAATCCGTTTTTCCGTACCAAGTTAACCGACACATAATACCAATCATTGTGACCGATTGTCAAAACAAAAAACATCACTACCGTGGCATAACCAAGCAAAAAATAATTAAAATACCGATTGACTTTTATACTGCACAGCCTGGTTACTACCCAGAAAATCACGCACGGAAGATAACATGCTCCCACATATAAAATTTTATTTGCCAGTATGGCAGTTTCCACCGTCTGCGAAATCGCCATCCAATACCGTCCGGCGCAATTAATCGTCAAAAGCACACAAAACAGTACGAATGCATTATCCACTTTCTTGTTCTTTACCAAGATAGTTCCCGTCATAATTACGGCAATCAACAAAGCAATCAAATAAAACCACGTAACCATGCAATTCCCCCTTTTCTCGCATGACTTTATCCCTATTGTTCCAAGCCGGCTTTTACAAAGACCTACATCAACTGTTGTCCGTTGATTACCAGCCGGAACACTTCGCCCAAATGCTCCGCTGCCTTCTTACAAAGAATCATCCGGTTTAAAAATATTTCAAAATAATTCGCCACGGAACATTCCTTTGTATCTATGGTCAGCCTAAGTTCGATACACTCACCCTTGCGTACAAGTACCTCCGATTCCTTCACCGAATAATTTACCCGATCATGAATATCAAAGGTAGCAAAATCCTGGTTGCGCACACGGGTATAACGCACATCGGTCTTGTCCGCCAGAATCAGCGCCGCCGCCACCGGATTTACCGGGTAGGCGGTGGACTCGTCATGATTACCGATAGCGGTAATAATCGTAGCAATATCTTCCTCGTCTGCTCCCATCTTATCCAGAATACGAAAGGCCATCACGGCACCGCTCTGGGCATGGTCAATCCGGTTAATCACATTCCCGATGTCATGAAGATATCCGGCAATCTTTGCCAGTTCAATTTCCCTTTCACTGTAACCGAGGGTCTGCAAAATATGGCTGGCTACCATAGCAACCTTTGTCACATGAGCAAAGCTGTGCTCCGTGTACCCCAGTGCTTTCAAGGATTCATCCGCTTTTTTAATGTACGTCTGTACACTGGGATTTGCTTTTACTGCTTCGTACGTCAGCTTCATCTTTCTACTCACCGCACGGTCCGAGATAGGATTCCATAAGCGGTTTCGCAAGCGGGTACACAACAAGCTTCTGCACTACCACACCGGCATCCACCGCACCTATTCTCAGGCGGTTTTCCCCTTTCTTTAATGTAACGGTCAACTTACACTGTCTAATATTGTCCAATACATTTATATTCCATTCATTATTGTGGCAATTTCCGGCCTGGAAATTGTCCGGAAGCGTCGTAAATACCTGTGTCGCATCCTCATTTGCCGTCAATGCCAAACGCTGTTCATCCCCCGGATACAACGGATTGGTCGGTGCAACATATACAACTACGCCGTATTCTCCGTCTTCCGCCACCTCCAGTAAATAGGACAGTTCTGCGGTTTCGTGTTTTAGCGCCTGTTCTGCGGAAAAACCTTCCGTTGTCGGATATACCTTCACGGAATCCTTGGTACGACCGTAATTTGTCAAAAGAACATACTCTGCAGTACCTTCCTTCCGGCTTTCCACAAAATCTCCTGCCTCAAACATCGCATAATCACCGATTCCCTGTACCTGCTTGGTGTACGCCTTTGTAAAACTTCCCTTACAAAGCTTCACAAGAGCCGGTGCTACACGTTCTACCTTCAGTTCAAACCGTCTGCCGTTTGCCGAAATCGTAACCGTTCCTGCCGCTCCGGCCTCTCCTCCGGTCACATTTACGGTAAGCAATCCACTCTCTGTATAAGAACCTTGCACAATGTCCGTGGAACACTCACCCTCTGCGGTAACCGTAAACTCTACCGGCTCCGTTCCGCCGTTTAACAGCTCCACAAGAACCGTTCCGCCTGCCCGCGGTGCCTCCACCGCCAGGTTACCACCCAGATATACTCTGCTCTCGCCGGACAAACGCAGGGCAGGTCTGGCGCCCTTTACACCGTAAACCGTTTGTGCCACCGGATACTGCCAGCCTTCGTCATTCCATGCCCGGAACCCGATGTGTGCGGAGGACATCATGTGATTCCACTTACCGTCTGCCACCTTATGATACTCCGCCGTCAATGCACCGTCACGGGCAATGGCAGTCTCGATTTCCTTGGCATACCGGTTCGCCACGGTCATGCCGTGCCATGCGTAAAACTGATTTAACGAAGATGCGGTCTGCATCAAAATCAGATTTGCGGAAGCCGCTGCCGGGTAATACACCAGCTCACAAAAAGCCGCTTTGTATTCCTTTTTACATGCGGAATATAACTTTGTTGCGGTTTCCGTAAGCGCCTTTGCACGGGCTCTAATCTTTTTTGTTTCCCCGTAATGTACCGGATGATATACCTTTGCCGTCATCACCTCCGGACGACGGATTCCGTTTAATCTCGTATATTCCTTTAAAATATAAGAAATCTCCTTTAACTCATCCTCCGTAAAACCGCCCCCGAACTGTTGCTTCACGAAAGCATCCGTAAAAGCTTCGGTCCGATTCGGTGCGGTGGTTCCGTTGTTCCCGAAATCATAGGCAAGATTCATAAAATAGGAAAGCGGAAACTCCTGTGGTTTTAAATCACCCACATTCACAATCCAGATATCACGGATACCGTAATCATATGCCATAGACATCTGTTCCCACACCTTTGCAATCGGCGTGGAATTCACCCATTCATAAGAAACCGGACCACCATGGTAGTCAAAGTGATAGTACATACCGTAACCACCCTTACGCTCCCGCAGTTCCTTTGTCGGAAGGGTACGCATATTACCGAAATTGTCCTCGCAAAGCATCAGGGTCACACCGTCTAACCCATCCCAATCCTTTAAGCCTGCGGTGGTTTCATCTCCGTAGTAGTACGCTTCTACCTCTTTATAAAGTGCCAGCATCTGCGGCACCTTTGTGGTATCCTCATTTACATGCTTTGCAATCAGCTTTCTCTGCTCTGTAATGATATCCTTTAAGAGACTGATATTCTGCTCCAGGGTAGCATCCGGTCCCAGCATGGAGCTGTCACGTTCTCCACGCATCCCGATGGTAATAATATTCTCAAACTTACCGCTGCGGGCAAGTCCCTCTTCCCAGTACTTTAACAAGCCGTCCCGGTTGGTGTAATAATTCCACTCATTTCCGAACCGGGTCTCCGGTCCTCTTACCTTGTCCCATTCCTCGCTGGCACGCAGACACGGTTCATGATGGGACGTTCCCATTACCACGCCGTATGTATCCGCCAGCTCAGCATTTGCCAGTCCCGGTCCGTCCAGCGGGAAAGAAGCTGACCACATAGCCGGCCATAAATAATTCCCCTTCATACGAAGCAACAACTCAAACACATGGTCATACATCTTTGCGTTAAAATCGCCGAACTTCTCCATCGTCCAATTTCCGAAGGACGGCCATTCATCATTGATAAAGAAACCTCTGTATTTTACCGACGGTTCCTTGGAGGTAATCATCTGCGCATCCGACACCTCCGGCTCTTTACATTTTACCGGCGGCACATCTGCCCAGTACACCAACGGAGACACTCCGATACACTCGGAGATATGGAACAAACCGTAAATAGTTCCCCGCTTGTCACTGCCGGCAACCACAAGGACAGCCTTATTGCCTTCTCCAACCACTACGATTTTATAAACTTCTCTCTTCCCCTTAATTTCGGACAAGTCAAGTAATCCTTCGCTCTCATACAAATCCAGAATCGGACTGTGTCCCACGGTTGCCGCAAGTACGCACCCTGCCGGTTTTTTCACCTTTTTCGGCTGTTCTATTTTCGGGAGTTTCCCAGCCACCGACTGCACATCTTTACAAACCTTACCGGCAATCAGACGTACCCCCTCAAATGCTTCTTTCTCTACCACAAACGGGATTGCACTGCTCCCGTGAACCAACTTAAAACCCATGATTTTCTCCTTTCACCGGCTATCTTTTCCAGACAACACCTTATCAATTTTATGATAGCACACTTAAGGATAGGAAACAACAAAATTTTTACTGTGATACCAAATAAAACAAATATTGTAGACAGACAACAAGTAAAAAAGTTGTATTTTTAGCAAAATAACACTAGCAAAACCTCAACAAATATCGTACAATAATAATGCTTAATTTAACATGAAACAGAGAAAGGATACTATGGGATGAAACGCAAAAACAAAGTTATATGTACCACAATGATTCTGTTACTTACTCTTTGCTTTACAGCATGCAGTAAAACCGAACCGACAAGCACAAAAGAACCTTCGGAAACAACCGCTCCTACCGAGGAAACAGAACTTACAAGTACGCCGGAGCCAACGAGTACGCCGAAACCGACTGCCACACCGGAACCGACCGCTACTCCGAAACCGACCGCCACTCCTGTGCCGACCAAAGCTCCGGAGCCGGCAATGGAATTACCGACAGAAGCAAAAATCGCGGCCTTTGACGATGCCGGCAGAATCAATGCCGTATACGGTTCTCCGATTCTGGACGGCGAATTGGATGATGTATGGAAAACAGCTGCCGTGATTTCTCCGGAACTCTACTCCTCCCCGGCCATAAAGGCCCGCCCGTTATTTAAGGTAATGTGGGATGAAGGATTTCTCTATACATTGACGGTGGTGACGGATTCCGTACTGAATAAATCCAGCGGAAATGCCTACGAGCAAGATTCCGTAGAAGTATTTTTAGATGAATGCAACGATAAAGCTGCTACCTATCAGTCTGATGACATACATTACCGTGTCAACTTCGATAACGAACAAAGTACGGATGCCGGTGATCCGACCCGTTTTGTAACAGCTACAAAGGTACTGACCGATGAAAACGGCAAACAAATCGGTTACCTGATTGAAGCCGGTGTTATGTGGAGTGCAATTCCGGAAAACGGAACCGTAATGGGATTCGACTTACAGGTAAACGAAGCCGGAAACAACGGGATGCGCGTCGGTACCGTTACCGTTTTCGATAAAACCGGTACCGCATGGGAAAAGCCGGCAGCCTTAGGCGAAGTGATTTTAACCTGCAAAGAAGGAACCGAAAACAAAATTGTAAAAGGACCGTTGGAAGGTTATTTAAAACAAGTGAAAGGATATAATCTTTCCTTGTACGGAAATCCGGAAGTTCTGGATGCCCCGATACAGACTGCGGAAACTCTTCTGGCAAAGGAAACCGCAACACAGGAAGAGATTGACCTTGCGTTGGCAAATTTAAAAGATGCTGTGGGACAGTTAAACGACGGCAGCGGGTATGTGTCCGCCAAAAAACTTACCGCAAACGAAAACCTGCCGGACCCGTATCTTTTCTTAGACGGTACATATGTGGAAACTACCGAGGATTGGGAGAAGCGTGCGGAAGAAATAACCGACATGTACCAATACTACATGTACGGCGTATGGCGTGACGGCACCGGTGAAACCCTGTCCTATGATTTAAACGGCAACAAACTGAAAATCACCGTGGAACGGGAAGGAAAAACCGCTTCCTTTACTGTCACCGTATCCGTTCCGGATGCTACCAAGTGTGAAATGCCGGCAGGTGGTTGGCCGGTTATCGTCGGTATGCACAGCGGTATCCAGGAAGGACTGGCAGTAGAGAAAGGCTATGCGACCGTAATCCTAAACACGTATGAAATTGCCTCCGATGACAACAAACATGTGGGTGCCTTCTACGACCTGTATCCGTACGGGGAAAGCTGGAAAGAGCAGACCGGCGTTTTGATGGCATGGTCCTGGGGTGCTTCCAAAGTTTTGGATGCGTTGGAAGCAGGACTCGGTGAAGAATTACATATCAATGGGGAGAATTCCATTATTACCGGTGTTTCCCGTTGGGGTAAAGCAGCTTCCGTATGCGGTGCATTTGAACCTAGATTTAAGATGGTGGCTCCGTCCTGTTCCGGTGCCGGCGGACTTGCGGTATATCGTTACACCTCCACCGGAAAGACCTACGACTTTTCGTCCGAAATGGGCTCGATTGCATATACCTACGGTGCAAACGAACCGCTCAGCAGCTTACAATCCTCCGGAGAACAAGGATGGTTTAACGATATGTTCTTAAACTTCTCCGATGTCACCTACTTACCGGTGGATCAGTATATGCTGGCTTCCCTGTGTGCCGATGACGACCGTTACCTGTTTATCATCGGTTCCTGTGTAAACGAAGACTGGGTAAATGCACCGTCCATGCACTTGTGCTACAAGGCAACCAAATCCATTTACGAATTCCTTGGCCTTACGGAACACATTGCGATTAACATTCACAGAGAAGGACACGCTGTAATTGCCGAAGATATGAACTACATGATTGATTATTTCAATTATCATGTTTACGGCAAAGAACCGGAACTTAATCTGAATGATCTGACCACTTCCGTATTTGAAGAGGACAAAAACTATGATCCGATTTTTGATGAATTCAACAAAGACTGGTATCGTTAGTCAAATGGCGAAACCCATAAAATAGAACTGTTTTGTCAGACATGCCTCGTGTCTGCATACAAAAGGAGCTGTACACGTTTTCTCCGGAACTTAGTGACCGGAGCCCAACGGTACAGCTCTTTTTTTCTATCTTGCCGCCTTCTGATTTTCGCTTTTCGGCAACGGAACACGGAAAATCCTTTGCATAAGCTGTCTCGGTTTTAACGGCACAAGCGGATACAAATAGCTTCTGCCGCCGATGGTTTTGTTAAGAGAAATCGCCAGAACATCCAAGACAATACCGCCGATATACCCCCACAAACCAAAGCAATGGGTCAGAATCAAAAGTACAATCCGCATGAATTTCAGCGCATACCCCAGTTCCAAACTTACCTGGGTATAATTTGCAATGGCCACAAAAGCCATATATAACATTGCCTCCGAATTAAACCAACCGCTCTGCACCGTAAAATCACCGATGATAACACCGGCAATGACACTTAAAGGCAAACTCAACGTGTTCGGTGTATTTAGCGAAGCCAATCTAAGCCCGTCCAAAGCAAATTCCAAAATCAAAAATTGCAACAAAAGCGGAATATTTAGAGGGTCCTTCACCACAATAAACTGCCACCGCTCGCTGATCCATTCGGGGTGTTGCATCAGGAGCATAAACGTCGGTGTTAAAATCAGTGCCAGAATATTGGTTACAAACCGGGTCAGACGCAGATAGGTTCCCGTGATGGGCGGAAAATAATAATCATCCGCCTCTTCCACAATATCAAAAATCGTGGTAGGCAACACCATGGCCTGGGGCGCATTGTCCACCAGAATAATGACATCACCCTCCAGCACCGCCGCTGCCGCCGCATCCGGTCGTTCCGTAAACTTAAACTTCGGAAACGGATTGAACCATTTTCCGTGGTACAGACACTCTGCCAGACTCTGCTGGTTCATAGTCAGCGACTCTACGGAAATCTTTTTTATACGTCGCTTCAACTCCTCCAAAAACTTTTTTTCCACCCGGTCTTCCATGTAACAAAGCACAATATCCGTATGGGAAACCGTCCCCGCTTCCGTAATATACATGGTCAGTCGCGGGTCCCGGATACGACGACGGATCAATGCCGTATTAAACACCAAGGTTTCCACAAAACCGTCTCTGGAGCCTCGCATTACTTTATCCTTTTCCGGTTCGTCTACACTACGGGCCGGATAAGTTCTGGCATCAATGGAAATGACCTTTCCGTAGCCCTCCAAAATCAACACCGGAACACCGGACAAAATATTTCGAATCACCTCGTCCGCAGACTCGATCAATCCCACCTCCACATAAGGCATAAACTTCTTTAATACCCCGTGGATATCCTCCGGCATATCCTTTGCTTTTAATCCGAAAAAGTACTGCAACAGCTTCTGCATGACCTCATCCTTTACCATGCCGTCGATAAAGTACATGCAGGCTTTTTTCCCACCCATCTCAAAAGTATGGTACAGTACGTCAAAATTCTCATTTACCCGCAACGTATTATTAAAATACGCTACACTCTCTTCAAAATTCTCATTTAAACCGGTCAAGACACGCCCTCCTATCGTTTTGAATTGTACCGACTCTGTTTGCTGTTTCGGGCTTCGTCGCCACTTCAAACGTTTCTGTCATACATCCAAAAATTCACTCTAGGTTAGCGTGTCTTGATTTTGTTAAATTATTCTTTTTTTCAAAATTTCTCTTATTGTCGCTTCTTTGGCGCAGTACCCCCGGCACTATATCTTATATCGGTATTCTGCTCCTATTTCAGCTTCCCCTGCTCTCTTAAATACTCCTCTAATATATCCGCCGCATCCGCGATAATATCCGGGCACGGACGTTTTTTATAATACTCCGGCGTCCGTTCCTCCGGTACCGGTGCGCTTACCTTTTCCGACAACCCCAAAAGCTCCCGGCATACGATAGAACCGTTCCGTTCCTTAAACCGCGCCGCCAATTCCTGTACTCTGGCATACAAATCCATCTTCCCATCCTTTGCCTTCGGGTCTGCGTAGCCGTAAATCTTACTGAGCACAAAAAACATACCGCTGACGGAACCGCACACTTCACGAAGTCTTCCCATTCCGCCACCAAAAGCCGACACTAATTGTGCCAACGTTTCCGGACTCTCTTCAAAAAAATCCTCATAGGCCAGCACCACCGCCTGGGCACAATTATACCCTTCCAAAAACAATTCCTTTGCACGTGTTCCTCTGGCTCCGTATCCTCTGTCCATACTTGCTTCCTCCGCTTCTGTCACCGTTTTCTATTATCACCGGTCTGTTTTACTTACGTCTGCTTTCCCTACACACTGATTTACATTCCTCAACGTGAGACTGCTTCCGTTCTTTCGTAGCTTTACGAAATCTTCAGTATTCGCGACTCTGTAACAATCGCATCCACCGGCTTGTCATGAATCTCTCTCGGCACTTCTTCCACCAACTGTTCCTCATAAGCAAGGGCCACCCGCAACACATCCGGGTACTTTTCCATAAACCGGTCATAAAAACCACCGCCATAGCCCATGCGTCCGCCTTTTTCGTCAAAAGCACAGCCTGGGACAAAAAGAAGGGTATGGTTCGGTAAAGCTTCTCTCTTCTCTCCGACTTGCGGTTCCGTTCTGTCCGCATCGGTAATCCCCCCGTCACAGTCCACAAGCACTTCCACTTGTTCCGTATCCGGCTCCAAAATTCCTTTGTAGCCTTCTACGAGTTGGGAACTCTCTGTAATCCGGTAAAACACCATATCGGTACCTACTACCTTCGGCACCGCCACCGCACGTCCTTCCGCAAGTGCTTCTTTTATCAACTGTAACGTATCCGCCTCACTGCGGTAACTTACGTAAAAAAGCAACAGCTCCGCATCTTTGTAGGTCTCCCATCTCCGGATATGTTCATTTCGGGCGTTGTCCGCTTTCATTCTGTTTTCGTAAGGAATGGCATCCCGCTTTAAAAGCATGGCTTTACGGAAGGTTTTTTTGTCGTCTTTGTTCATAAGATCTCCTTTACTCCTATGTTATCACATGAAACGTCTACAAATACGTCTTCCCGCTCTGGTGCCCTTCCTTCGCCACGATATACATCCGCTCGCACTCCGGTCCCGGTGCTTCATGGGTCAGTACGTCATAAGCCGCCACAAAGGTCATTCCGGCTTCAGAGAGCAACCGCTTCACTTCCTCTAACGGGTATGCCCGTTGCAAATGCACTTCCTCATATTTCTCATAGAGTGCTGTTCTTCCGCTCTCTCCGTTTTCTTCGTCCTCATCCTCTGCCTCAACCTTTGCAAACAAGGTCAGACAATATTCGTTTAACCGCTTCTCCTCATCGTACAGATTCTCCCAAATAAAGCTGACATCTTCACGATTCTCCGCAATGGTGGTATCCCCCATCAGCTCCTTATACTTGTACTCGGTATTCATGTCGAAGATAAACACTCCGTCCTTGTCCAGATAGTTATTTACCAGACGGAACACTTGTAACATATCTTCGTCGGTCGTCATATAATTCATACTGTCGCAAATGCTGACTACCGCCGATACCGTACCATAAAGCTCAAAGGAACGCATATCCTGTTGCAGGTAAAGGATGGAAGGCTCGGCAAGGTCTGCTTCCTCGTCAACATCGCTTTCTCCCTCATATGCCCCGTACTCCTGCTCTCTGGCCACGTCAAGCATATCCTCCGACAAATCGATGCCGATCATATCATAGCCCGCTGCCGCCAGACGTCTTGTCATCTGCCCGGTACCGCAACCTAACTCGCACACCAAACCGTCTGCCACACCGTTCTCCTTTAAAAGCCCGATTAAATACTCTGCCCACTCATCGTAAGGCACATTATCCATGAGCTCATCATATACATACGCAAATGCGGTATAACTATACTTTTCCATAAAAACCTCCCGAAAAGCTTTACATAGAATTCAACATCAGAATACCACAAAGCGATTCGGGAGTCAAATCGGAAATAGCAAAACCACCAAAACACGACCCGTGTTTTTGGTTACTTTTCACAAACTTTTTCTCACCCTTACGCACCCCGCAAGCACCTGATTTCTCTGGGTTTGATGCATCTTTTTATTACTAAATCAATTCCGCACTGCGGGATTTTCCTCTTGTTCCTTTCCTCATTTTCTGCTATACTAATTATTGTAGATTCTACTATCTCTATTTTATTTCAGTGACAGATCGTCACCTGTTTCCTGTGCGCACAACGTATAGTTCAACAACAAGGGAGGAAATAACAAATGACGCCAAAACACATATTTACTTCATTAGAAGATGCCTATGGCAAGCTGGACTATAATCTCTTAAATGATTGTCTTTTTCATATCGTATTCCAGAACAATCCCAAAGCCCTGCTGGGTCTTTGTGCCTCACTTCTTCACATGCATCCGGAAGAAATCCGTTCTGTTGAGGTTCTAAATCCGATTGAATACGGAAAAACACCGATAGACAAGGAGTTCATTCTTGATTTAAAGGTCATGCTAAACGACAATCGTATCCTTAATTTCGAAGTTCAGGTCATGGACGAAAATAACTGGTCGGAACGTTCCTTAAGCTATGCTTGTCGCACCTTTGACCAACTGAAAAGCGGGCAAAGCTATCTGGATATAAAGCCGGTCTATCATATCGGTTTTCTGGACTACGATTTAAAAGGGATTACGCCCGAATTCTATGCCACTTACAAACTATTGAATGTAAAAAATCATGAAATTTATAGTGACAAATTCGTTCTTGCTGTGGTAAACTTAAACCAGATAGACAAAGTCACAGAGGAAGACCGAAAATACGGAATCGACCACTGGGCACAACTCTTTAAAGCAACCACCTGGGAGGCGATTAAAATGATAGCTGCAAAAAACGAATACCTTGCGGAAGCATCCGAAACCATGTTGCAATCCTACCATGACGCTTGTGTCCGCACCTACTGCGAAGCCGTAGAAGAAGCCCGTCGATGCCGTCGCGGTCTTGAAATCCGTCTGGAACGGGCCGAGGTACAATTGCAGGAGAAGGACGAGGAACTTCAAGCAAAAAACAAGGAAATCGCCCGATTAAAAGCACTTTTGGATGCAGCCTCTGCGGAAAGCAAATAGACGGAAAACCAGCCCGGATACGTCCGGGCTGATGTTAATTTCTACAATCTTCACCGCATTTTTTACATTACCACATATATCCACATTCCGGATTGCAACATCTATATACCGGTTCACCGATATTGTCCCTATCGAAACCATCACTTGCCATACACAGTTTTTCTACCTTCGTACCGGTACATTTAGGGCACATCAATGGATATAATCTTTCTTTTTCCACCTCTTCATCTACTTTTTTTAACGGGTACTTCGGAGGTGCATCCAACTGCCTTGCCGTGATTCTCCTGTAGCCACAAACCCAATCATTCCATTTCTCTGTAGCCTTAGGAATAAATATTTGCTCTGCCCCTCCTTCCAGTGTTGTCCCACCTTTCGTCACCTGTGGTGCAGCTATACCGATATAGAATTACTCTCCTGCAGGGACAATAAACTTACCCTCATACATCTTTGTATTTCCCCACTTCGGAAGTAATGCCAAACGAATCTTTGCGTCAATTACCGATTCCGCAAACTCCGTAGTGGCATATGCTCCACCGGCTCCGGAACCCTTACCCGCATATTTTCCGAATGTACGGTATAAAACAATCGGATCCAAGGCTTCCACCAATTTATACTCCGAGTGCAAAAAACTTCTTCTGACCTCATCGTCCTCTATCTCAACAAACGGAAGAATTCTGACTTTACTCCATATGTCGGTCTTATATTGTTTATTAAACTCCCCTGCCTGGTATAAAACAATTTTGCTGTAATCACATTCCATTGTAACTTCCTCCATCCTCATCCACAAAATCTACCTCCCTTTCGGTCTAATCATACTATATCGCATTTCCAATAAAAAAAGCAACAAGCAAATAAGTTGCTTTCACTGTTTACTTATTATTTCGAATAACAAAGGCCCCCACCGGCATTCTGCCGATGGGGGGCCCCTCTTACCTCTTACTTACCAACAATGATATATGCACTGTGATTCTTACTCACACGCACCAGCTCCTTTAACGGAACCACCTTGTCTTCTGCACTATACTTATAGTGGCAGTCATTGATAATTACCTGCTTATCACCATCTCCGTCAGTATACACACCCGTTACAACAATGTAATGGCCGGTATTGTAATCCCAGTAGCTATTCTTGGTAGGCTTGATCGGAATGATTACCGGTCTGTCATTTTTCAAGGACTTCTCCAACTCATCCCAGTAATCATCGCTTACCGCATCACTCATGTTGAGATACTTGTAGGCAACGCCATACTTGGTAAGAGTCTGTGCGATACGGTATACATAAGTGCCCTCGCCATTACTGTTTGCCCACTTCCAGAGAGTAGATTCGGAAATGCGCTGGCCGGAAGAATTCTTTACACCAAGATAATCCAGAACCATCTTAACACTGGCAACACCGCAAGTGGTAGTAGTCTCCTGCACATGAAGAGCAACATCCAATGCAATACGATTTTCGTCTTCAACACCGGCATCTTCTGCTTCCAAAACAGTAATGAAGCGCTCGGAGATATAACCGTAGATACCTGCCTTCTCAGCATACACATAATAGCGGTTGGTTCCGTTTACATTCTTCTTTGCGTATACGAGGAAAGTCTCTCCGCTCACAACACGTCCGCTGGTTCCGCCGGTCATTTCCCAATTTAAACCGAGATTTACCCAGGAGGCATTCAGCTTTCCGTAACCGATAATTTCATCCTTATCACCGCTAAACGGAGTATAATTGATGAAACGCTCGGAGATGTATCCGTAGATATCTGCGTTTTCTGCGTACACGTAGTAACGATTGGTTCCGTTTACATTCTTCTTCTCGTAGACCACGAAAGACTCTCCACGGACCACCTTACCGCTGGTGCCACCGGTCATGTTCCAGTTTAAACCGAGATTTACCCAGGAAGCATTCAAAGTACCGTAACCGATTACTTCACTTGCCGCCTGTGCCTCTCTTACCTTCAGAGGAAACAAATTGACCATGAGTGCGATGACCATCGCCATAACAACCATTGCTCTTCCTAACTTCTTGTTTGCCTTCTTTGCATGCTGCTTGTTTTCCATAACAAATTCCTCCTTGCATGATAATATGATTTAACTTTGGAAGCTTGGCTTCCTTTGTTGTACTCATAATATCATACAAGAAGGATAATTACTTTTTTTACGACGAATGACCGATAAAATGGGACAAATGACATATCATAATGCACTTGACACAAATTTTATTCCTATAAATTTTTCTTTCGTTTTACAAGCATCAATATACCCCCGATAATTGTCGGCAAGAGGAATCCAATATAAGCAAATGCATTTCTCATTTCAAAGAAACTTCCTCCTGCAATAGATCCAATAACTGCAAGTGCCTGAATAATAAACAATACCAAACTAACTTTATTAATCCTTAACCTTTTATTTCTCTTCTTGGGCAACCAAACGATTCATAATCTGTAAAAATGCTTTAAACTCTTCACTCTTATATCCCTCAAAAATAACCTCTTTAATATGCTCATGATTAAAGAAGAAATAAACATTATTATTATACGCTCCCATAGGATATCTTACAGATACATAATCACGCTGTTCCCCTTTCTCATTTTGCGGAAAATATCCTACTATCATAAATTTTGCCGCTTCTCCTTCCAGTATTTTTACCACTGTTCCTATCGGCCAAAATTCCTTCATCACACTTCCTCCTATGAAAACAATTTTTTTAATCCATTCTTTATTCCTTTACCCATAACTTTCAGGCCGCTGGTCCATGACTCCCACGAACTATTTTCTTTTATAAGATCTGCTACTTGACTCACATTATCCATCGCAGCAAAGACTCCTTTCTTATCTGAATGCTTTTCATATACGGAATCTACATCCACACCAAACTTATCAGCAACCCACGATATAGGTGTATACACTAGCCCAATCCCCGCATTTGCTGTCTCTTCAACGGCATCAACAGATACGTTTAAGCCTGAATCTATAAAAGTTTCATATACTATTCCCTGCATTGTTGAATTCTCATCAGTTATCCCGTCAATAAATCCCGTAACCATATTTGTAGCATAACTCCCCAAAAGTTTTACGGGATTCAGAATATCTGGTGCTATCACTTTTTCCTGCTTTGTCCACTTTATTTTACCTAAATATTTCATCATCGCCTTCGTAAGTTCTTTACCACCTTTAGCCAACGACTCCGAATCGTCCTGTGTCATTCCAACAACAAAATCCTCAAAACCTCTTATTAAATCAATTCCCAAATCAATTGTCTTCACACAGTCTATCATTTTTCCGATTACAGGAATCTCAATCTCATCATCCTGTTCAAGCCATTGTATAATGTTCTGTACATTTTCAAACGGTTCGAGACAGTCTTTTGTATAACCACTAGTTTCTTGAAGCACACTGGAAACCACAAAATTATTGTTAGAAAGATAATCCCCCTCTATGAGCTCTTTGGTTCTCTCTTCAACATCCTTTGAAAGAAGCCCGGAATACAATGCATTTCCTATAAACTCTATCACAACTTTTGAATATTCATCCATGCCCATTTCTAATTTTAGATCATCTTGCAAACACTCCAATCCACCAGTCGCCACATCCCCACCAAGGACGGATATTTTTTTAGCAATATTCAACATCTCCGACGTTAGACCTGCAATTTCATTTTCAGCCCCATCATACATCCCCGCGATACACTGAAGTGTTTCAGACATCTTAGAAATCATCTTGACTTCTTCCCCCAGTTGACGGTTAGCATTAGCTATCTGTCTTCCTGCATTCCGTGAGTGTGCCTGTGCCTTTACACTTAATCGGTCTAAGGTTCCACTCTTCTTTCTCAGCTTCGAGGCAATTACTTCTAACTCATATGCATCCTGTTTCATATCCGACAACGAAGTACTAAATCCTGCCATCCATTATGTCCCCCTTTCTTCTTTTGAATTGTTTTTTAGACTTCATTTCCCAAATATACCTGTGTACAGAAGATTCACTCACTCCTCTGTACACAGTTTACAACACACCTACTCCAGACTACCGATTTAGCGACGGAACACATCTTTTTTCGTATGAATAGCAGATTAATAGTAAATTATATGACGATCTCTGTATCTGTACTGCGTTTTGTATATCGGAGAATTCAAATCATCCACTTCACGTGTTTCCTGATTATACCAGAAGATTTTGTATCCATTTCCTAGCTTTCCATAACCAAATCCTTCGTTATATCTCTGTTGCGGTTCACTCCATATCTTATCCCATGAAAGTTGATAATCAAGCCACCCCGTATCTTCATACGTCTGGCAATATCCACTTCTATAACTTAATGCAACCCAGAACGAACCATTATGACCATAATATCTACTATACTTGTACTGTGTCTTTTTATCATAGCCAACGATTACATAATTGTCCGTTTCTACCTGCCGACTAACACTAGCAGTTACTTTCGCATCCTGCCATGCACTCCAAGCACCATAATCACTCCAATAACCAAGTACAGCATTACATACTTTACAATTTAAATCTGTTCCATATGTAAACGTATGTCCCAGTGCATTGCCTTCCGTCGTCCAACACCTTGTACAGGTCTTTGGTTCTTTACATGTTGCGGCTTTCCAGTTATGGCCTAACGCGCCTCCTTCCGTTGCCTTACATCTCGTACAGGTCTTTGGATTTTTACATGTCGCATCAGTCCAGTTATGGCCTAACGCACTTCCTTCCGTTGCCTTACATCTCGTACAGGTCTTTGGCTCTTTACATGTCGCATCATTCCAGTTATGGCCTAACGCACTTCCTTCCGTTGCCTTACATCTCGTACAGGTCTTTGGTTCTTTACACGTCGCATCACTCCAGTTATGGCCTAACGCACTTCCTTCCGTTGCCTTACATCTCGTACAGGTCTTTGGTTCTTTACATGTCGCATCAGTCCAGTTATGGCCTAACGCATTCCCTTCCGTTGCCTTACATCTCGTACAGGTCTTTGGTTCTTTACATGTCGCATCAGTCCAGTTATGACCTAACGCACTTCCTTCCGTTTCCCTACATCTCGTACAGGTCTTTGGATCTTTACACGTCGCATCAATCCAGTTATGGCCTAACACACTTCCTTCCGTTGCCTTACATCTCGTACAGGTCTTTGGATCTTTACACGTCGCATCAGTCCAGTTATGGCCTAACGCCCAACCTTCTGTTGCCCCACACACGCATGTTCTTGGTTTTGAACAAGTTGCCGGGCTATAACTATGATAGTGTACTACCGGCGTCGGTGTATTTGTCGGCGTCGGTGTATTTGTCGGCTTCGGTGTATTTGTCGGCTTCGGCTTCGGCGTATTCGTTGGCTTCGGTGTCGGCGTATTTGTTGGTTTTGACGTCGGCGTATTCGCCGGCTTTGGTCCTTTACTTATCGTACAAATAATTTTCGTACCCTTTTTCAATGCAATACCATCTGTTACAACCTCACCGGATTCTGTCTTTACCAAAAGAATTAAGCCTTTCGCGCGGTTATTACTGTATTCTTCTTTCCCTTTTTCCACCACTAAACCGGCTTGTTCAAGTGCCTCTTTTCTATCTGCATATTGCCATCCGATAAGGTCTCCCACATTAACCATCGGAATACCGGTACTCATTACTACCTTTACAGTATCGCCCATCGTAAGTTTTGTTCCTATCGGTGTCTTCTGCGAGACGATACAATCTTTTGCTACCGTTTCCGATGCAATCTGTTCGGAGTAATCCAGATAGATTCCGTATTCTGCCAGAATAGAACTGACTTCTTCAATTGACATATTTGAGTAATCTACAACTTCATACTCTACAGGCTTTTCATCCTCAGACGGCACTTCAATCGTTGCGGGATCTATACCTTTCGAAACAAAAACTACAATTTCAGTTCCCTCGTCACACTGCTCACCGGCAAGATAGTCCGTACGAATTACATTACCAACCGCCACGGTCGAATATTCCTCTACGACACGATAAGTAAAACCTTCCTGCGACAAAGTGGACAATGCAACCTCTTTCTTACCTCCAATCACCTCCGGCACATAAATCTGCCGGATACCGCCTGAAACAATGACCATAAGACTCTTTGTCGAATCCATCAGCTGGCCGGCTTCTACACTCTGTGTCAGAACCTTGCCCTTCTCAATCAATGCATCGTATTTTGTATCTTCCTGCATCATATGAATACCGGCATTCTCTGTAATCATAACTGCATCATCAAACCGCTCGTTTACCACCGACGGCACTCGTACGTTTCCTTGCGCAATCTTTATACTATCCGTAATTTTAGATACACCACCCAGACCTATTACTACTGCAATTCCCGCTGCCAGTGCAACAATGCCTGCTATAATCCCTGCTTTTGCCTTTTTACTAAGGCGACCCACATCCACTGACTTTATCTTTTCAACAATTCGTATAACTTCTCTTTTTGACTCCCACTCTTTCAAGAAATCTTCTGTGGATTTGGTACGCGAAGCAACTTGAATGTTTAAAGCATTCATCAATGCGATTTCTTTATTCTTAGGAATATCTATTCCAAGCTTAGACGGTTCCTTTAAAGTATCCTTTACCTTTCTTTCGAGCGAAGTATCCGGTGTAATGCCGGTGATACATTTATACAGTGTTGCAGAAAGTGCATATACATCCGTCCACGGCCCCTGTTCCCCCCGACTTTGATACTGCTCTTCCGGTGCATAGCCCGGCTTGTAAATTACAGTCAAACTTCTGCTATGGGTTGCCGAAGCATATCTTGCTGCTCCGAAATCAAGAAGCTTTACCCGTCCATCCTTTGTAATAAAAATATTATCCGGCGCAATATCTCTGTGAATAATACCTGCATCATGTATTTTTTTCAACGAGCGGTAAATAGGAATCATAATTTCCTCTGCTTCCTCTAATGGAAGCTTTCCTTTCCGCTCAAGCAACTGTTTCAGATTTTCACCCTCAAGGTACTCCATTATGATATATGCCGTATCGTTTTCCAAAAAGGTATCATAGACATTTACAATCTCAGTATCCTCACTGAATTTTGCTAATTTTCTTGCCTCATCCACAAATTTCGTCATGCCGAGACCAAATTGTTCTGTTTTGTCTCCTCCATATATGGTGACTCTTGTCTGATGGAGTGTTCTTGTCGCAAATTCACTTGGAAGATACTCTTTGACTGCAACCTTTTTCTCAAGTTCCCGATCAAAGCCGATATAGGTTACACCAAACCCACCAAATCCCAATACTTTTCCTACAATATAACGCTCACCAATTACAGTTCCCGGCGTCAAATGAAATGCTTCTTCCGGCAACGAGTTTTCCTCGTATCCACAATACGGGCAAATGTCAAATTTATCCTCAAACATCTCCATGCAGCCCATACATAACTTCATGAAATCATCTCCTTACTTTATTACATACTCATCTATAGACTCTTTTAAAAAGTCCAGTTCCCTAAACACTTCATCTACATACAGTCCAAATATTGATTCAGATATTGGCAGATAGTCACTCTTATAGGCAATATGTAGTTTCTCTTGTCCCACATCTGTTAACATATACCCCAACAACGCTTTTGCAGCTTTTTCCTTATTGATTCCTCTGGAAAACACACTAAACTTCTCTGCCAGATATGCTTCCTTCTTGT
Source organism: Lachnospiraceae bacterium (assembly GCA_017503735.1). Classification (GTDB taxonomy): domain Bacteria; phylum Bacillota; class Clostridia; order Lachnospirales; family Lachnospiraceae; genus SIG307. The sequence goes on along the minus strand of JAFVSN010000049.1, from coordinate 63,701 downwards.
TTCCTGCAACAACCTCATATCTTCCCGCTACATTTTTCTGCACCATAGCATATATTGTTGTATCACTTTCTACATATCCGCCCGCATCATTCATAAAGTCAAATGCACTGACTGCCGAAAGCATATCCAAATCTACGTTGGCTTGCTTATACACTACCGTCATATATAAACCTAACGGAACTTGTTTTGCGTTATCGGAAACAATTTCTTCTCGAAGTCCGTTAATAAAACCTCCCTTATTTTCATTTAACACAGAAGAAAGCGATTTGCATTTTTCGAGTAATTCCTCTGAAGCCTTTGTTGTCTCTAACAGATCCGGCTTATCTTCATCCCGCACAGCAAAAAAATCGGATTCTAATTCACTACTGCTCATCACCTTCAAATTTACTTGTACTTGCGGATAATATTCGTGAAATGAACTTATTACTTCCTCATAACGTTTCCGTTCCATAACCAAATCCGAATCCGAAACCACCCACATAGTGATTTCATCCTCAAATATACGTCCCTTTGTATAGCCGATGAAAAAAATAAGTGCCGCCGCTACTACAAGCACAGTAGATACTAAGGCTACAAATCTATTTCTGGCCTTTTTCCTATGTAACGCTTCCTCTTTATCGCTTCTTACCTTTTCCTTTTTTAAATCCTCTAGGAATTCCTTTGCATTTTTATATCTTAATTCCGGATTTAATGCCATTGCACGTAATGTCGCATTGTTAATTGCAGGAGAAATCATCTCTAACTTTGCCGGCTCCTCCAATGCATCTTCATGTTCTCTATCCGTTGCCTCTAACGGAACCACTCCCGTTAAAAGATAATATAAGTTGGCTCCTACCGCATAAATGTCTGTCCACGGTCCGATTTTTCCATTCCTTTTGTATTGTTCTGCCGGACTAAATCCGGGTTTTACAACAATTTCATCATCGAGCCTCTTTCTAAGTTCACGTTCTAAGCAAGCGGCTCCAAAGTCATATATTATCGTTATCTTCGTTCCATTCTCTTGTTGTTTAATAAAAATATTGTCCAATGCGATATCCAGATGATAAACCCCTTTTGCATGAATTTCCTGTAAGCCGGACAACACCTGTGAAATGATTTCAATCACTTCTTTCTCCGGCAATAGTTCTCCTTTTCTTGCCTTAATAAAAATTTTCAATGTTGGAGCATCACAATATTCCATTACTATATATGCAGTCCCGTTTTCCTCAAAAATATCATATGTCTTAATACAGTTTACTGAATCCGTAAAGAGACTCATTATTCTAGCCTCTCTGCGGAATTTTTCAAGATGCTTTACATAATCGCTTTCTCTTTTTGATGAGAATACAATCACTTCCTTTTGTCCTTCACTACGTGTCACCATAGATACTGGAAAGAATTCTTTTATCGCAACAACCCGTTGCAAACCGGTATCCCACGCTTTATAAATAATGCCAAAACCACCTTGTCCGACCTTTTTCCCTACAATATACTTGTTTCTGTTTAATGCCGTTCCCGGTTGTAAGAAGTATGCCTCTTCTGCCTTATCTCCAAAGGAATATCCACAATGTGGACACATCTCATCAATATCTTCATATAATTCAAAACAATTACTGCATCTCTTTTGCATATGTCGCTTTCCTCCGCTTATTCTTCAGCCTTATCCCAATCAAACCTTTCCCCACAAAACGGTACAAACAGGTACAATCCCCCGCCTACTTCAATCGAATCATAAGGTTTTAACTCCTGTTTTCCACAAACCAGTTCGTCATTACAATAAGTCATTGTATTATCTCCCTCCCCCAGATAAAAGACCTTCTTTTTCGGTTCATATATGATAGTTGCATGCTTTCCTCTTGATACTTGGGCATCCTTTTTCAAACATATGTAGGAACCGGCATCCCTGCTAATCACATTCACTCCTGCCTTTAAATTAAATGAACTTCCTCTATACTCACCTCGAACACCCACTAGCCATCCGGTAACAGGTTCTTCACCTTGCACATTCGCATAAATACTAATTGTTTTAATATCATCAATCTCTCTTCTTACTGTCGATATATCCTGTTCCTCCTTCTTCGGAACCTTTTCCTTTTCGGTTTTCTCTACATCAGCATTTTGAACTACCGGCTTAAATAGCACCTCTGTATTAGGAAGCTTATGTTCCTCAAGCCCCTCCGGATTAATCGGCATTTCTTTCGGGTTTGTCGTAACACTGTGTATAACAGAACTACCATATGGTATTCCCACAGTATTAATACTCCTTGCCGCCTCCGACACGCCACCGGTTGTTCCGATTTCCGACTCCTTATTCTTCTCTTTTCGATTCCAAAAAAGTCCCTTCTTCTTTATCCGCTCCGATGAATCCTCTCCTGTTGACATCGATGTTTCCGGTTCCCCTGTCACATCACCTGCATTCTTTCCCGCTCCGCAATGTGGACAAACAGAATATTTATCCGCATCGAACCAATGACCATTTAAACACTGTACCTTATTCATTTCCATGCTATCCTCCGTTATTTTATTCTTAGAAGTAAAATACTTGTATTATCCTGATAATTTGTCACATTCTTTTTTGCACATAGCAGCAGCTCTTCACCTACTACATCCAGACTTCTTACATTTCTCCTTACAATTTGCATAATCTCTTCTTCGTCGAGCAACTTATACAATCCATCAGATTCCAACAACACCACCTCATCACGGTCAAGCAAAATCGGCTCACGGCATACGAACCATTCCTTTAACTCTCCCATCCCAAGATAGCTGGTCAGTGCCGCTCCTTTTGCAATATTCTCGCCATATTCTTCTTGTGTTATTACCTCCTGTTCCAGTTGACGTCTTAATAACTCTCCATAATTGTGATCTCTCGTCAATTGTTGCATTTCACCTTGTTTTATTATGTATGCTCTTGAATCTCCGACATTAGCCCAGTACAACTTTCGCCCTATCGTAAGTGTAATCACTACTGTGCAACCTCCTTGTATCGGAGTTCCTCTTTCATCGTTTAAGCCAAACACTGCATCATTCGCCTCTTCAATTAAAAACTGTAAAAAATCAATTGGTCTTTCCTTCCAAACATACTCTTCTGCACATTTTAATATGGTATCTACAGCAATTTTGGATGCCAATTCACCGCGCTCCAATCCTCCTATTCCGTCACACAAAACCATTACAGATGTGTTACCGGCAATTCCACTTCCCGTAGTATCCTCTTGCATCTCGCAGGTTCCGATTGTGCTAAATTCTTCAATTTGGTACAATGCGTTGGTATAGCTTTCTCTTCTTGTCAGTTCCAATTTACCCATTCTAATCCTCCAAAACAAATACCGCGCCGGCAGTATAATTATCCATCTCGTTTCCTTTACCGTTATTGTCAATTATTTCTGCCATTTCTAATAACCACTCTTCCGGCGATTTCGAATTTTTTAAGCACTTCATCATATCCCTCTCAGTGATTAATTCCCAGAATCCATCAGAACATAACAAAAAAGCCCTTACCCCCTTCAGGTCAATCGGCTCACTACTCTCAACAGCCTCTTTTTCCCATGGGGAACCAAGTACCCGAAGTAAACTACTTCTTTCTGTATGATTTCTGATATCCTTTTCCTTTATGTCCCCTGCCAAGGCCAGCATCTGTGGGACACTATGGTCTATTGTTCTTTTATAACGTTTCTTTTTATCAAACACGTAACCTCTTGAATCTCCTACATGTGCGATATAACCCGCCCCATCTTTTATTGCAAGGACTACCACTGTTGATTTCATTGCATTCACTGCTTTTTCTTTGCGTTGTAGTTCTAGCAAAGAATTCTGCGCTTCATTTATTACTCTTCTCAATTCTTCCTCTGCATCATTTTCGAAACAAAAATGTTCCTTTATATATTCCGCCACATGTTTAGAGGCCACCTCCCCCTTGTCGTGTCCTCCCAGTCCGTCTGCAACAACAGCTAATAACCTACCATCTTTCATATGTGTCATAACATAATCTTCATTTACCGGACGTGTTCCCGGCTTTGTATATGTACCAATCCGCAATCTCATTTGTTGATACTCTCCTTACTGACCAAAACCAAGGCACAATAGTATGCCTTGGTCTGATCTCGTTCTGAACTTATATAAGTATATCGCCGGATAATGCCTGTGCACTTCCAACATTTTTGTTCTCTCCGCTTTCATACATCGTAGCCATATCATTCAAATCCGTCACATGTTCATTTATCATGTTTGCCAGCTTTGTTATATCATCCTGCAACATATTGAATTTATTAATATATGCCTGTGCCGCTTCACCCTGAAACTTTGCGCTTAATCCATTTACCTGATCTACCATCAAAGATGTATAATTCTGAACCTGTGTCATTGCACTCTGAAACTCGGTCGCCGTAGTTCTTAATGCCTCTGTCGTTACAAGAATCTTTCCTTCCATCTGTTCACCTCCTAATATCTGCGCGCACTGGCAGTCTCAACATTAGCAGCCTCAGCCTTCTCATATTCCGTAGCCATACCTTCCAAAGTTATACAGTACTTTTCAATTTCTGCCACGAAAGCATCCATATAAGCTTTGTCATTCATGAATGACGTATGGAATGTATCCCTTGCCGGGCCTTCCCACGACGAATTGAGTGTTCCCTCTGCAGCCTCCAATGCTGCCACCTGCGTCTTGAAGTTCGAATTGTATTCACGCAATGTGCTTGCAGTAGAACGCAATTCAGATGGTGTTACCATAAAAAAAGCCATAAAACAATCCTCCTTTTGTAAATTTATAAATGTAGCTTTCGCTTATCATTTCAACTGATCATGAAACCTATCTGGAACCTCCTCCACCGCCTCCAAAGTTTCCTGCACTTCCCTTTGCTTTTTCTGCTGCCTCCTCTTTCTCTAACAGTAAACGCTTTTCCTCTTCTCTGACAATCTCCAGTGCTCTCATCTCTGCATTATATGTAGTCTTTGCATCCTTTAGGAGCTCTGCCGCTGCGCCTCGAATGTTTTTTGCGGTATTTAAAAGTTGCTCCTTAACCACTCTTCCTTTCTTCACAAACCTCTCACTATTCTCTCCTTGCCAAACATTACATAGTGATGCCAAAATATTTTCGTATTCCAAATTTGCCAACCGAATCAAATCACTTGCAATTGATTCCAACTCAGTGGCCGTACTTTTTGCGTTATTATACGCTGCCGTAATCGTAATATCTGTCCGCATGATGCCTCCTCTATTCCAGTATACTACCTGGTAATGCCTCAGTCTTTTGAAGTGCCTCCATATTATGCCTTTTGTAAATGCCTGCCATCTCCTGAAGGTCTCTTGGATGTTCCCCCAGTCGTTTTAACACCTCTTGTACATCGCCATTCAGTTTCGTATACTCATCTCTTACCGCATTTCCTGCCGTTCCTACCCAATAACTCTCGGATGAATTTACAATATTAGCCAGTTCACCCAACTGCAATGTAAGACTTCTGATAATATGTTGTAGTTCGATTCCTTTTTCATTTAAACGTTCCGGTGTAACACTTATTTTTCCCGTTAAAATCATCGCCACCTCCTAAACACAAATTTCGTCAATCTCCAGACTCACTGCGCTTTCACAGTTTCTGTAGATTTCTACTGCTTCTTTCATATGTAATGCAACTTTTTCTGCTTCACCTAACAATTCCTCTATACAATCCTTATCCTGCTCCAACTTGTTTAGAAAAATAAGTTTCGACATTCCTTCCCACATTCCGTTCAACTGATCCATTATCTCGTAAAGTTTGTTGACGTCCCCTTTAATTTTTCGAAGTCTTTCCTCTATAATTCCTGCATCTTGCTCCAAAAGACCAATATTAACTTCTATTATGTTACCCATAATTTCTCCCTTTCTTATATTCTTATTTTATTTATTAACTCTGTTGTTTCCTCTGAAAAAACAAAATCTATCCATGCAATTTCCCTTGTCTCTTTTGGGCAAGTTCCCTCTACTTCCTCTATTGTTCTTTCTTCACATTCCATGTATATCTTTTTTATCCTATCCAACCCTGTCGCACATTCGTACAAGGCTCGTCTATCCTCTAACATATTATCCAGTATTTTTCTAAGTCTCTTACAACCATCTTCGTATTCAAGTTTTTTACATTGTCCGACCGCCACAGTCAACCTATCAATATTTTCCGCTAAGCATCTGTCTAAACTACTATAATTACTAATAATATTTTCAATAGCATTTATTGATATCCTAAACATATTTTCTCCCTCCGTTGCATTAACCTTATCATAGACATTATTCCCTTTGCTGATAATGCGACGAAATGTACACAAAAACAGACCGATAACCGATTTATACCAGAATCAGCTTTCCCCCATCCTTAATTCCATAATCCTTCAGCTTCAACTTATTACTCATAATTGCATTTGCATTATAAGTACAAAGAACAAGTTCTTCTTTATTTCCGATAAAACAACACTGCTCCTTTTGACAAATCAATTCCGTAAGTTCCTCAATTAAGACCCCGATTTTCACATTATCATCCAATCGGAATGCATAATGTTTTGATACACTTGGTACATATACATCTGCTAATATCATTTTATATCCCCCCGGTTTTCTTATTAACAACTTCAACTATTTCCGCATTACTCCATTCTTCGTATGCCTTATATATCACAACATCCTTGTCCGTTATCTTTATATATGTCTGATATTTCCCTTCATATAGTCCCCATGTACAAGTAGGAATCGCCTCTTTTAAATCACGTACCAAATATAACTCAACCACCTCTTTACAACTCCCACCTTCCCAAAAGACATCTTTTATAAACTCCTTTGGACAGATTACCGGTTTCTCCGCCACAAAATGCACATTTAACCATTCAGTAACCTCTTCGTCTGTCAAACATTGTAGTTTTACTGCATCCTTATCATTAATGCTATCTGACATTTTGATGATTCTTGCTCCCAAGTAAAGATACTCTATATTTCTCTTACTTTCACCATTTCTAGCCAAAAGAACTGCTTTTGCGTTTTTGATTCCATCAATTATACTTCTATAAGGTTCCTTGACTGCCAGTTCGCCTTCCCTCTGTTCAACAACCCCTTTTCTCACCATTTCATGAATAAGATAAGGGATCCTGCCTTCCTCTTTTACTTCTGCCTGTTTAAATCCCAATATCCCCTTCACTCCGGAAGCCACAAGCAAAATTTGCAGTTCCAGATCCTTTAATACTATTGTCCTTACCATATCCTTACCTTAATCCTTTAATTGTTTCTTTATAGGTTCTTGAAAACGGAACATATAACTCATCTGCCAACTGTAACTCACTCCCGGATAAATCAACCTTTTCAACAAGATTCCAATTCACAATATAACTTCGATGGCAGCGAACAAACTCCTCCGGCAAATTGTTTTCCAACTCATCCAACGTCTGGTAAAACGGATATTCCTCCTTTAAAGTCCTCACATATATCTTTTTTTCCCTTGCCTCAAAATAGTAAATCTGGTTAAACGGAATTCTTGTTTTTCCATCTTTCATATCTAAAACAAAAATATTCTTTGATGCATCTCCACTTGTCTTATTGCAATAGGTTGATAATAAATCTCTCATTTTATCTTTCATCTGCTCCTTGGTATAAGGTTTAATTAATAACTCCGATGCCAGAATCTCTGGTTTGATATACTCCATAGGCGACATCTTTTCATCTGCTAAAAGCATTAAAAGAGTATTCTCATATCCGTTGCCTCGCACCTTCCGCAAAAAGTCGATATTCACTTTTGCTGAGACATCATAACAGGCCAAATCAATAATGGGCCTTCCTTCAAAATAACTCCTTAGCGTACCTATTGAACTTATCTTTTCCATCTTCCACATGTCTTCGCTATAATATGCAATCAGACTTCTTGTAGTAGCAACCAACTCATCCAGTTCCTTCACGTTATTTTCATATGCTAACATATTTACCATATACTACCTCTTAACTAATGGTATCACCACTTCTTTTGTCCTCTCATCATTAGCAACCGGAAGCATTGCAACACCGGTTTTTCGTACTTTATTTCTTTCGTTATATACAAAATTGCTAAAGTCCATATACCTAATGTTTTCTACCATTCCTCCAAAATGCATTCCTTCGTGATATGCCGTAATTGCCGTAAAAATCTCGTTTCCAAGCACCGCCGCTATCGTATCCGGATTTATTCCGATAAAGAAGTAAATGTTTAACAGGCTTCCTTTATCAAATACGTTTTTAACAAAGGCACTAATATCCACAACACCGATTTCATTTTTACTAACTGTTTTCACAAACTCTACAATGTCGGAGATGACAACAAAAATCGGCTGTTCCGAACTCATTTCATTAAAAATTTCTATATCATCTTTTCCCATGAGTTCCATTGCCTTCTTCTTCTGATTTCTCTCCTTTATCAAATTTAAGTTATTACTAAAGAAATCTGCTTGTTCTGATATTGACGTTATATACTCTGCTCCCATCTTCTCGGCAAACAATTTCAGCGAATCAGAAGAATGTTCTATAACAATGATTCGTGCTCCCATATTTTTTGCAGAACACATCACTGCCTTCTGCATCATTGTCTTTCCGGTTTTTGCCTTTCCTGACACTAACTGTACAAATGTCTTCGTCAAATCAAACCCATAAACTTCCGCGCTGTTTGTATCCCATCCAATTGGGAGATAACGTCTTGTTGCCAACATCCGTTTATAAGCGTCCTGTTCCTCAAATGAAGTCCAGACCGGCTTCTCCGGAATAACCGGTATCGTTTTTGCCTTTTCTCCTTTCCATACATCCAACATTCGAAGACACATAGCCTCAACCTCTTCAAGTCTTCGATAATCATCTGTAGCATTCGTAACAAGTGCCGTTTGAAATTCGAGAACGGATGCCCCCGTTTTTGTCAAACCTCGTCCCTTTACATTATTTTCCGGAAGGATATCCACTTGATTCGTACGCAAGGCATCACAATATGCATATTTATCATTTAATTGCAATGCAAATGTTGTTTTAAAGCAATCTGCCATTTTCGTGTTAATTTCTGATGAAGAAAAACCAGAAGCTGCAACAACAAACTGCACTCCATAACTGATTCCTTCTTTCATAATTCGAGTCAGATTATCATCATATTTCCCCTCTGTCTTTTCTCTGAATGCACCAATATTATCAATTAATACAACTATTAACGGTAGTTTTATTCCATTTACTTTTATGTATTGTACATAATTACCACCATTCAACATCTTCTTACGTTCTGCAATTATTTTATCTAACATAAAAAATAACTTTTCAATCTTTTCCGCATCATCTTCGTACAAAACATCACCAAAATGAGGTGCCGTCGAGAAACAACTAAGCATACGACTACTAAAATCAATGGCATAGAAATTAACCCAAGAAGGTACATGTGATGTTATGAGTCCATATACCAATGTCTGTATAAACGTACTCTTACCACTGGTCACAGCACCCAACACAGCGATGTTTCCGCTTTCTATCAGATCAACTTCTAACGGAAGCTGTGCCTGATTTTCCGGATCATCCGTAATTCCAAGTATTGTCTTCAGATTCCACTGTGTATGCTCTCTCCATTGTTTTCCATCAAATATCAGCTTTTCATCATTTTGGACTTTGTCAAAATACAACATGTCCGGCAATGGTGGCATCCACAACTGCATCTGTTTTGAATATCCTTCTTTTTTTGCAACATCCGCAAGATATTCTACTACCGCGTCTAATTGTGTCTTCTTTTTTTCTTCCGGCAATTTTACTCCTGTTTGCTCAGAAAAAGAAATCACCTTGTCAACTATCTCGTCTATAGATATGTCTATATTTTCATCAAGTATGTTCTTTACTGTTATTATAAGTGCATCTATACGCTTCGTATTATAATCTGTTTTCCCATAAGTAATTTGATGACGCTCCAGACTATCCATAACATAGTCTATACGTCTCTCGTTATGGGCAAACTCTTCTATTCCCTGCTCACAAATATTTGTTGCTTCTGCAACGCTCATAACAAGTTCTTTTATCCAATTTCGTTTTGCTAATTCCTGCTTTAAGCGCTTTTGGTGATTGCCGATCAAAGAAGTTTTACCATGCGTAGTAATCATACTCGCAACCTCTGACTTCGCACCTTCCACATTTTCGTCATAAAACGCACCACTATACCCGGATTGGAACAGTTCATATACCTCATCGCTTCCAACCTGGAGATAGCCTCTTCCTGCCTGCGTGATATAAGCCGCATCCGCTTTATGAAGCATATCATTACTATCTTGTTTATCTTGTACCCGTAAACACAGTCTGAATTTAGAATTACTCCATATATTATCATCCACTGTTCCACTTGGTTTTTGGGTCGACAAAATCAAGTGGACTCCAAGGCTTCTCCCCACCTGTGCAACCGAAATAAGCTCTTTCATAAACTCCGGTTCTTCACGTTTTAACTCCGCAAACTCATCTACTATGATGAACATATGCGGAAGTGGTGTTTTCGCTTCCCCGTTCTTGTAGAGCTTTGTATAAAGATTAATATTATTAACATTATTTTCATTGAAAATTCTTTGTCTCCGTTTATTTTCACTTTTTATAGAAATCATGGCACGTCTTACCTGATTTCCAGAAAGATTTGAGATAGAACCAATCAAATGCGGTAATCCATGAAATAAACCGGACATTCCTCCACCCTTAAAATCAATTATAAAAAAGCCAATATCCTCCGGGCTGAAATTAAGTGCCAACGACAGCATATATGTCTGTAAGGTTTCTGACTTACCCGAACCTGTTGTGCCGGCAACAAGGCCATGCGGCCCATGATATTTTTCATGAATATCCAAATAGCAAGGTGCCCCTCCGGCCTTCACACCTACCATTGCTCTCATTGTCTCATATGTTCTATTTTTCTTCCAATTCTCTATCACACCAAAATCTGAGAGTTTATTAGCGTTATACATCTCAAAAAATGTCATTGATCCCGGTACATCACTTCCTGTTTCCGTCTCGTTTACCTTTATAGATAAAATGCGTCTAGCAAACTTCTCCAAATTTTCACTTGAAACTTGGTCTAAAATAACACTCTGCTTTTTCTCATTATTTAAATTGTATATTACAGCCTCATGGTCATTACTTTGGATAATATTCTCGCACTCATTCGGTAAGTTTTCTTCCGAATCTGTCAAAAGAAATGTCGTCAAACCACAACATGGTTCTCCATTTAAAATGTACTTTGCAATCGGCTCCCCGTCCAACAATTCCGGATTTGCGATAATCATTAGATAGAACGGTCTTGGAATCGCGTTCTTCTTATCTCTTTCTGCTTCTGTTCTCATTCTGAATATTTGTAGAAGCTCATAAAGGACTTCACTTGTTTCTGTCTTGTTGGAAGCAATATACCTCGTTTTTTTATCCTCCGACCATACATGAGGCAACCAATACACATATTCCCATGCTCCATCATCATGTGCTTTGTCATATAATAGAACAATTTTCACATCCGTATAGCAATTACAAGCTGCTATTTGAGCCACAAGAGCACGAACAACACTATAACATCCTAATTTATCCTTTCCTCCGACAACACCAAACAAGCGATTTACAGATAAGTCCAACTTTATTGGCACATTTCTCAAGTAATTATACCGGCTTTTTATTTCTTTAGGTTTGTCGGCAAGTTCATCCGTAAGCAACGAAAACTTTTCCTTTGGAATCGCTATTTCAACCGGGAATTCCATGTCTCCCAATCCTATTCTCGGACACAAAAAATCATCATGTCTTCTATTTCTGTTCCATAAAGCTTTGCTTTCCTGATCATAATTAGATACCGCCTCTGCGTCAGGATAAATTTGATGCAGCATTTCCGAATATTTAGTATACTTTTCCTTAACAAGATTTTCCCGTTCCGCAAGATATGCACCATATGCTTCTTGCCTATTTTTTTCCTCTTTCAAAGATTCTTTTCCGGCATATCTTATATTAGTAATCGCCCAAAAAGCTCCGACTAATGCCGAGCTGATTGCTGTAAATATGCCGGTAAACATATATATACTTGCTTCTCCACCGGAAGACTTCGCACTCATAATTGCAACTATACTTCCCAAAAGCATCGGAATCGCCATCGTAAAGGATGGACCTATCGTCATCCATATAGGTTTTTTTGCAACCGTTTTCAATGCGGGTGGTGCTTCTATCTCTATTGATTCGTTTTCAGGATTTGTATAATAGCGAGGTGCTCTATGAAATCTGAATTGTTCCTTTTCATCTTTTTCTACTTCTGCATTTGCCTCCTTCGGGTCAATTCTATCTAATTTTGCATTCACCTTAAGTTCTGCACCGTCAATACTACTAACAGCTATTGCCGTTCCCAAATAAACAATCTTAAGTCCGAAAATATTAATACAATCACCCACTCGTAGTGGCTGCGAACTATTTATTTTAATATAATTTACAAACGTACCGTTTAAGCTGGTATCTCTAATTGCGAACCCTCGTTCAGCTCTTTGCAAAGTCGCATGATGTTTTGATACAAAATTTGCACACTGATACTGAAAGTCATTTTCCTCCGTATTCCCTATCGTTAATTGTAAAACATTCGTCAAATCATATTTTTCAAACGCAGTAAAGGATTGTGTAGTTTCCCTTACCATACAGGAAATACTTTCCTTTGCAACTGTCTCTATATTAAAGATATCTCCATCGGTGAGGGGTCTTCTTTCATTATGCCCCTCTGCAAACCTATAGTACTCTGAGCCAAGTAAGCTCCACAAACCGTCAATTATATCCAGCTTTAAAACAACATCTTCCTCCAGTGCAAATACGTTATCTTTGAGAATCAATTCATAGTTTGAATTATTAACTGCCGGTAAAAGATAATCTCTAAATGCACTGCTTGTATATACTGACAACACTACGCTCATAGTTTATTCTCCTTATGCTTCTCACTAGATAATTGCTTGTCATTCGTCCAAATATTTACATTTTCTCAACCTGTGTTTCGTAACTCTTGTTTAACTATTATACATCATATTTAACTCATATTCAAGTTCTATTCAGTAAAATCTAAGTATAAATAAACTTTCGAAAGGAAAATTTGACTATGTATAAAGATTTTGGAGAAAATTTAAAGCGTATCAGAAAATCCCTGCATATGTCTCAGGAATACTTAGGAGAAAAGTGTGGCATCAGCGGTCCGGCAATCAGCAAATACGAAAGCGGAGCCACCAAACCTTCCCTTGAAGTTGCCATGCAGCTTTCACAGATTTTAAATATTTCTTTGGATACTTTGTTTAGTACCGAAGCAAAAGGAACCTTGTCTACCTTTGGCTTAACCGAGGAGCAATCGGAGATTTTGGCTACGTTAGCGGAGTTATTTCGTGCAAAAAATACCATGGGTACCTCTTCCCTTACACCGGAACAAAGTCAGATCCTCGGAAAGATTGTGGCAGACTTTCTGCGGTAACCATAATTTTGTTTCGGGTTAACAGAACTATTATGCCGAAAAACTGCCTATCCCCCACTTTCTTAACGCCCCCTTTACACAAAAAGTACTAGCTTTTTTTATATAATTAGTGTATAATTAATATGTTAGGTACTCAAAAGGGAGTAGCCGGCACTTATGGTGCATTCCGTCGCGTCAAAACGGTTAGAAATAATCCGCCCGGAATTGAAATGGCAAGACTTTTGTTACAACATTAGATTTGTTGTGACAGAAGTCTATTTTTTTGCTTTCAGGGACATACTAGGCTACATAGTCCCTTTTATGCATAGCATTTCTTTTGCTATTCCCGAACACAATCTTACTTAAAGGAGAGAAACTATGGATTTCTTAATCGAAGGCATTCTGAATGTCACTTGGCAGCAGTGTGTCATGTACGCAATCGGTGCCCTGCTCATTTGGCTCGGTATCAAAAAGGAATACGAACCGTCCCTCTTGGTTCCGATGGGCTTCGGTGCGATTTTGGTAAACTTCCCGTTCACGTCTGTACTGAATCAGACCATTGAAGGCGTTGAGGCAGCCGGTATTATCGAATGGTTATTTGATGTCGGTATTCATGCTTCCGAGGCAATGCCGATTCTTCTGTTTATCGGTATCGGTGCAATGATTGACTTCGGACCGCTTCTTTCCAATCCGTCCATGTTCTTATTCGGCGGTGCGGCACAGTTCGGTATTTTCTTTGCGATTACCCTTGCGGCAATTTTCGGTTTCGACTTAAAGGACGCTGCTTCCATCGGTATTATCGGTGCTGCGGACGGTCCGACCGCAATTTTGGTATCTCAGGTATTAAAGTCCAAGTACGTAGGTGCAATTGCCGTTGCTGCTTACTCTTACATGGCATTGGTTCCGATTATCCAGCCGGCGGTTATTAAGATGACTACAACCAAGAAGGAACGCCGGATCCATATGGAATACAACCCGAAGAACGTTTCCAAGGTAACCCGTATTCTGTTCCCGATTATCGTTACCTTTGTAGTAGGCTTCATTTCTCCGCAATCCGTTTCCCTGGTCGGTTTCCTCATGTTCGGTAACTTATTGCGTGAGTGCGGTGTTCTGGGCACCATGTCCGATACCGCTCAGAACAATCTTGCAAACCTGATTACTCTGCTTCTCGGTCTTACCATTTCCTTCAGTATGCGTGCTGAAGACTTCGTAAAGGTAGACACCTTACTTATCATGGTAATCGGTTTGGTTGCATTCATTTTCGATACCATCGGCGGTGTAATGCTTGCAAAATTCATGAACCTGTTCCGTAAGAAGAAAATCAATCCGATGGTCGGTGCGGCAGGTATTTCCGCATTCCCGATGGCCTCCCGTGTGGTTCAGAAAATGGCACAAAAGGAAGAACCGGGTAACATCATCCTGATGCATGCGGCGGGCGCAAATGTAGCAGGTCAGATTGCTTCCGCAGTTGCGGGCGGTCTTGTAATCAAGTTAGTTCTTGGCATGTTAGGTTAAGGAGGTGCTACTATGAATATCAATTGGGATAATGTAATGGACACCCTGGAAATCATGGGCAAAGGCATGTTAGGTATTTTTGCTACCATCATCATTGTTATGATTGTTGTGTTCCTGCTCTCCAAGACAGGTGGCAAGAAAAAGGACACGGAATAAAAGTACATTTGATAAACTACAAAATTTACAAAAGGGCTGCGTGTAAAAACGCGGCCCTTTGTCAATCCTATAAAGTTTGGAATAAACGGACGTAAACCTACGCCTTTTCCCTTTCCCTCTTCCCTATCCAATAAGCCAGTAAAAATCCCACTGCCACGCACACTCCGCAAAGCAAATAGTTTCCTTCCGCATTCTGTGGGAAGAGTTCCGGCAGAGACCCCAAAATGAAACCAAAGATAATCAGAAATGTCTGGGTCGGATATTTACTCATCAGCATATCTAATGCCTTTGTGATCAACAGAATTCCAAACACAGTCCCGATTCCCAGTGGAATCAACGGTACCACACGAAAGTCGCTGATGCAAGTAAGAAGCTCCTCATAAATCCCTAACGTATACAGCATCTGGGACGCACTCACTCCCGGCAATACCAACGCAATCGCAAGGATTACACCTCCCACCAGCTTCAGTAAGAAGGCTCCTACGCCACCCGCTGTTTCCAGAGAAAACATCTCCTTCGGCAGAAAGGTCAATCCGTACACCAGCCCCGCACCGATAATCGGAAGAAGAATCAGCCATGCCGAAAATTTCTTCACCCTGGCAGACGACAATATTAACGGAATCCCTCCCGCTACCGCGCCAAGGAAGAAAAACCGCACATAACTACCGGCTATCGGTTGTTCCAAAAGGCCGGAAATCACTTTTGCAAAGAGGAGTATTCCGAGCCCGGCCCCCAAAAGAAACACTACCAAAAACAGAATACTCTGTAGTGCTGTTCTTCGGTAATCGGTCCAACATATCTTTTCTTTTGTACCGCCGGCACCCTCCGCGCCATCTCCTGTTTTTCCGGGCACCAGCCCGCTGACCGCGCCGATGAGCCGGTCATAGATCCCCACCAATATTGCCATGGTTCCGCCGGACACGCCGGGCACCGTCATGGTACCGCCAATCCACAGTCCCTTAAAAAAAACTTCCAAGTTTTATACCTCCACTCCTACTGTTTTCTGCTATAGCTTCTCAACATTGCCACGCATCAATCCCTGCACTGCGACACACACAATTCTCCTACGAATTTTTCATGATAACCGCTTCCACGATATCCGCCGCATGCTCACAGGCATCCATGCAACGTTCCAAATAGGAATAAATATCTCTCCATGCAATAACGGTCAATGCATCTTCTCCGTCGGTATGAAGGGCTCTCATGCCCTCGATATACAATTCGTCTCCCTTTTCTTCCAAATCGTTGATACGAATCAAATATTCCTTTAACTTCGTCGATTTACGGAATTCCGGGAATTCCTCCATGGCAACCTTTAACGCTTCACATGCAGAAATGACCAAATCCGTCATGGCAATTGCATTTTCTTTAATGGCATCCACATTGCAAATATAAATTCGTAAAAAAACATCCTCAATGGTATCCGTAATATCATCCAGATTCTGCGCCAGAGAAACGATGTCCTCCCGCTCAATCGGCGTAATAAACGCCTTGTTTAACATATTCATCAGCTCATGCTTTTTCCGGTCTGCCTCATGCTCGATTTCATGAATCTGCTCCCGTTTCTTTCCCATGTCTTCCTTGGAATAATTCTTCAGAGTTTCTCCCAGTAACGTAGCCGCACGTTGGGAACACTCCACACATGCAACAAAATTATCAAAGTAATAACGGTCACCTTTCTTCGCCATACCTTTTCTCTCCTTTTCTAAACTATGTATTCTTCTATTGTCCTATTCAAAATTCTTTACGCCAACAACATAAACAACTGCGCCATCAAAAAGCCGATCAAGCCGCACCCCGGGAAGGTCAATATCCAGGTAAGTACCATTTCTTTTACCACACCGAAATTGATTGCCGAAAGACGCTTTACCGCACCCACACCCATAATCGCCGTGGTCTTCGTATGCGTGGTACTGACCGGAATTCCGAAGGTGGAAGATAAAAACAAACAAAAGCTGGCTGCAATGTCCGCGGAAAATCCTTGGAACTTCTCCAACCGCACCATGTCCATACCCACAGACTTAATAATCTTCTTACCACCGATGGAGGTACCCAGCCCCATTACCACGGAACAAAGAAGCATCATCCAGAACGGTGGCTGTACCGCCGTCGTCGTATCGGACCCGTTTACAAGAAACAATGCCAAAAGCAACACTCCCATAAACTTCTGTCCGTCCTGAGCCCCGTGCATAAAGGATGTTGCCGCACTGCCCGCAATCTGTGCCCCCGTGAAAAACTTATTGGTTTTCTTACGCTCCATGTTTTTACAAAGGGCTACGGTCATCTTTGATGCTCCGAATCCCGATGCAAAACCGAGAATACTGGAAAGTCCCAGACCATAGATAACCTTCATCCACTCTGCCGGGTTGATCCCCGAAAGGCCGCCCTGCAGGGAAATTGCCGCACCGGACAAACCTGCAATCAGTGCATGGCTTTCACTGGTAGGAATCCCGAAATACCAGGCAGCTACCGCCCATACCACAATCGCAAACATTGCCGCGCACAGTGCAATCAGTGCTTTTTTATTGTCTCCGTTAAAATTCACCATATTCTTAATGGTCATAGCCACCGTGGTGTTTACCAAAGACATTACCAGCACGCCTAAAAAGTTACAAACCGCCGACATAAAAATAGCGATTCCTGCCGGCATACTTCTTGTTGCAACACAGGTTGCTATGGCATTCGGTGCATCGGTCCAACCGTTTACAAAAATAACGCCAAGTGTCAGTAAAACCGCAATCAGCAACACCGGATTTGCCAACATCTGTTCCAAGAAGTAGGAAAACGAAATATTCATGTACAAACCTCCTAAAGCCGGTCTTTGACCGGTTTCTCTGTTTTATCCCCGCTTTCGTCATACGAAGACAAGTTTAGTATACAGGAAAAAGCTGTTAAATCTCCGTAAAGCTAGGAAGCATTTCCGTTAAGAGTATGTAAATCCGCCGTTCTGTGCAAAAAAAGAATGCCCGCGCCCCATAAGGCTATTCAGACATTCTATCAGCATTTCCGCTTTCTCATTTTTCCGCACGGCGTCTCCGGGCATGGCGGATTCTTGCAAGCAGAATAGCAACTTGCTTTAACGCGTTTTGGGGACCTCGCGCCTTATCCCGTTTTTGTCATTTGCCCGAAGGGCCGCGTCCTTAGCGCAGTCGAAATCGCCTCTTAGAAAAGACTGGGCGCGAGGTCGCTCCCGAGCGTCCTAGTCGTTCTTAGAGGAAGTTTGACGGAGCGTTGCGACATGCAAAAATGGATAAGGCACGAGGCCCCCAAAAACGCGAAAAGGCTCCGTGCCCAAGCTTGCACGAATGGGATGTCGTGCTATTCAAATCTGAAATACTTAAAATCAAAATCGCACCCCGGCAGGAACACAAAGTTTACCGTTGCTTTCCCGGTTACTTTGGAAAACTCAAAAACTCTCTCCGTGTACTCTTTTGCTCCGGCAAACTCCGCCACCTCGTTTCTATCTCCGTTTTCTGTATTGAATCGGACATGAATGGTATTCATCGGCAGGTTACTCTTACCGCAAATGATCAACTTCGTCGTTCCTTGTTCTCCAAAGTCCATATCTTCGAATACAACCGTCACATTATTGCCGATGCCGGTAATCGCATCCTCCTCTACCGTAAACGTATCGCCGTAAATCGATGTATTCTCTTTTACGGAAAGCGTCTCGAAGGCTTTTTCCTTCTTGGCAAACAAAAATCCCTTTAAGTGAATTTTATTTTCCGTCACAAAGCTGATGCTTGTTACACCCCGGAATCTTCGCGGAAGTTTATACGTCCGTTCCTGATAGGTATTCCAAATCGACGGCACATGATACATTACCGTGTCCACAAGCTCGCTTCCCTCATCGTTCGGTGCCCCTTCCCATATTTCGATGGCAACCGGCTGGTTTCCGAGCTCGAAAATCGGAAGTGTAATTTCATCGGAACCAAAGGCACCAAAATCCACATGATCAAAGGTTACCGTGGTTTTTCCGTCTCTGGCGGTAGCTACCCCCCGCTCATTTCCGTTCGTCACAACACCGTCATGCCGGCTGAACAAACTGCCGGAAATCAACGCATACGGATTCAAAAATGCCGTACCGATGTCTGCAATCGTAAAGTCCATATCGGAAATCAAACGAATCTTTTTCCCTCCGTTTTTCGTATTACAACGTACCCGGACCTCACCGTCACCAAGAGCCGTCAACTTCACTTTCTTTCCGAACGCAAGACCACTCTCCTTACTGAAGGAGGATTCTCCCGTTTCCTCATCCGTCAGTTTCGCTATGTTGGAATCCACACCGCCGTTGTTGGTCACACGCCA
The DNA here is from genome assembly GCA_017503735.1 of Lachnospiraceae bacterium. Lineage (GTDB taxonomy): Bacteria > Bacillota > Clostridia > Lachnospirales > Lachnospiraceae > SIG307. The sequence goes on along the minus strand of JAFVSN010000049.1, from coordinate 44,324 downwards.
CAAGATATCCCCATAAGTAGCATTCTCCGGATAAATCTTGGCCGTAAGTACTGCTTCCTTGCATTCCGAATCCAAACGATTCCTTCCCTCCGCTACAATATCAATCCGACGTACCGGAACTTCCTCTGCCATACGTTTCTTCCATTGTGCCACGGTTTCCGCTACTGCCGTTTCTCCGGAATTCTTCCGCAAGCATTCCTTTTCTTCCCGCTTCCGAAGCCACCTATCTTCCGCTGCCGTATTATCCTCTGTTGCAGATACCCCGGACGGAACTTCACATGCTTCCGCGCGCAACGTAACCGTCGCCTCCGAAAGCCCCACGGAAGTCGCCTTTACTAAAATCTCCCCCGGTTCCGTCTTCGCGGCAATCACTGCCAATAACTTCCCGGAAAACAATCTCCGGCTTGTTGCCTTATACTGATCAAAATCCGTACTGTCGCCGTTATCAAGACCAACCAAACGTCCCGCACCTTCCACAGAAATATGGACACGGTTGGTGGCATTTTTTACCGGATACCCTTCTGCATCTTCCGTACCGATTTCCACAAAAATCAAATCATTTCCGTCTGCCCTCATAACCGTGCTTTCCGGCTTTAACACAAGCTTTGCCGGGTCACCGAAAGAATGCTCCGTATCCCTCGCGATTTCTACTCCGTTCTCGTCATAAGCCACAGCCGTAATCTCCCCCGGCACATACGGTACCCGCCAATGACCGAGAAGCTGCTTCCCGTTTTTATGGTCAATGTCATAGGTCCCCTTCGAAACACCGTTTACAAACAACTCCACCCGCGGCGCATTGGAGCAAATCCGTACATCCACCGTCTGTCCCACAGAAAAATCCCAGTACGGAAACATATGCACCATAGGTGCCTTCTTGTAATCCGTCCATTCAGCCTGATATAGGTACGCCTGATCTTTAAAAAATCCCGCCGTATCAATCTGCCCGAAGTAAGAATTTTTCGTATGGTACGGCGTCGGCTCTCCGATATAATCAAATCCGGTCCAGATAAACTGTCCCAGAGAAAACGTTGCATCTCTATCGGAAGTAATACATTGTTCCGTGGACTTTGCGCCCCAACTGGTGCTAGCATTTCCGAGAGAAGAACACTGTTCGTCATCATCACACAATACGGACTGGGCAAACGGGAACCGGTAAATTCCGCGGCTTTGTACCGTAGAACAGGTCTCACTGCCGTATATATACCAATCCGGATGCTCTTTATGATGCGGTTCATAACACATTTCTCCGTAATTATATCCGGCAAACTTCACATAGTCCGCGCACCTCTGTGCATTCTCCCAAGGCATGTAGTTGGAACCGATGGTCACCGGCGCATTCACCTGCGGGTCGTGGGAACGTACCGCCTCCGTCAGATAATTCGCAATCTCCAATCCGTGTTCGTCCGCATGGGTATCGTAAATTTCATTCCCGATACTCCACATAAGCAATGACGGATGATTCCGGTCCCGTCGAATCCAGCTTGCCACATCCACCCGGTACCACTCTTTAAAGAACCGGGCATAGTCATACGGTGTCTTATTCCGCTCCCACATATCAAAGGCTTCCGCTACCACCAAAAAACCCATTTCATCCGCCAGTTCCATAAACTCCTTGGCGGGCATATTGTGGGAGGTACGAAGGGCATTGACTCCCATCTTCTTTAACTTCATAAACTGTCTGCGCAATGCAGCTTTATTAAATGCCGCACCGAGACAGCCCAAATCATGGTGTTCGCAAACACCGTACAGTTTGATCCGTCTTCCGTTTAAGAAAAGCCCCTGCTCCGTGGTAAACACAAGGCTGCGAAAACCGATTGCCTGTCTTATTTCATCCAACACCGCTTCCTCTTTTACAAGCTCCGTTACAAGGGTATACAACACCGGGCTTTCAATATCCCAGCGCTTCGGTGCTTTTACCAAAAGCTCCTGGGTATCCGCCACAAACTTCCCCGCAAGCAAACTGCCTTCACAGCTTGTCACCACATCACCTTCCGGCGAAAGCACTCTGTGTCTTATCTTTACGCCGTTCATTTCTCCGGTAGCCTGCAAAGCACCCAACCTGTCCCCACGGTTTGCCCCTGCCGTATCCCCGACAGACAATGTCCCCAGATTTGTTCCCGCGCCGCACTCCACTTCCGTAGTTACCGCCACGTAAAAGCTTCCGTTTTGCTCTGTCATGTGCACATAAACGCCGTCACTTGCCAGATGTACCTGCGGCCGGGTCACCAACCACACATTCCGGTAAATTCCTGCTCCCGAGTACCAACGTGAATTCGGACTTTGGTGTCTTACCTGCACCCAAACCGTATTCTCTCCCTCTTCCAAAGCATCCGTAATATCCACTTCAAAGGCGGAATAACCGTACTTCCAGTCATACACCCGTTTCTCATTTACATATACGGTACAATTCATATAAACACCGTCAAACCGTAACGACACACGCTCCTCGAACGGTATGGTTCCTGTCTCATAGGAAAAACGCTTTCGATACCAGCCTTCCCCATCCCGGTACAACTCTTCCGCATCATAAATCAGCCAGTCATGCGGCACATCCACCGGGTCCCAGCCTTCGTTTTCTTTCCAAAGCGTCTCCGCTCTCGTTTCAAGCGGTACTTCCTTAAACTCCCAACCGTCATTCCAAAGATATCGTTTTGTCATATAAACCGCCTCCGTTTATACAGTATCAATTCATAACCAAGTTAATTATATCATATTTTAGCTCTCGATTCAATGTTGCCAAAGACAAGGATATGGAGTGTACAATGAAATCAATAACAATATATTGACACAAACAGCATGATTATTGTATCTTTTTCCAAAAAATATGGTACAATAGTCCTATAAACAATCTGCTATTAACTACTTTTAATAGATCATTCCCCTCAAAAAGAGAGTGCCGTTTTATCGACACTCTCTTTTTACTTTCTTATTCTTCTGTATTTTTCACTTCCCAAAGGGCATGCAGCAACCGGTCAAACATCTCTTTTTGTTTGGTATCCTCCGGTGAAAGCTTTGTCACAGCAATATGAAGTGCAACCGGAATTTCCATCCCGTTATATACAATCGGGGTACCGTTGTAAGCCCGGATACGTTCCGCAATTGCTTCCGCGTACCCACTGTCTTCTTTATTGGTCAAAAGAGTAAATTCATCTCCGCCGATACGAAATACCACATCCTCCTCTCCCGCTTCCTGCTCCATGCGGTGAAGTGCTTCTAAAATTGCCATATCCCCTGCTTTATGAGCAATGGAATTAATCGGTAATAACCGTTCTATATCACAGCATACAAAATAGCAGTTTCTTCTCCTCTGAAACAGCTCGTATAACTCACTGATATCTACATTTTTTCTGGTAAAATTCTCCCCGTCCCGTTTGATAGGTGTATGTAATCTCGGAAACAAAGTAAAATGCTTTGGATTTTCCCGAAATTCGGAAGGATTGCAGTCCCACACCTTTTTAAATGCTCTGGAAAAAGACTCGTTGGTACTGTAACCATAAGTCAGTGCCACATCAAGCACACTCACCTCCGGCTTCTCTGCCAACATACGGGCCGCCAGCGTCATCCTTCTGCGAGTGACATAATCGTGGATACTCATGTGGTTCAGACACCGGAACATTTTTTCCAGTGCCGCTTTGGAACAATAACATGCCTTTGCCACATCTTCCGTCTTAATTTCCTCGATAAGATGAGACTCGATATATTCCAATGCGGTTGTTAACAGTTCCATTTTGTTCACGTCTTATCCCTCCGTCTCCTGATACCAGTTAGCCTGTAACGCATACATCCGGGCATATTCCCTGTCGTTTTGCATTAACTCTTTATGGCTCCCCTTTTCAATGATTTCTCCTCCCTTTACAAATAAAATGGAATTACAAATCGCCGTACTTTGCAAACGATGAGAAATCATCAACATCGTCTTCCCGCTCATTATAGTATATAGTTTATCATATAATTTCTTTTCTGCAATAGGGTCAAGGGCAGAAGTCGGTTCATCCAGTATCATAATCGGCGCATTCTTAAAATCCGCCCGGGCAATGGACAGCTTTTGTCGTTCTCCTCCGGAAAAATTCACTCCGTCCGGCAAATACTCTTTTGTAATCGGCGTATCCAGTCCCTTCGGTAATTTTTCAATTTTATCCCAAAGTTCCAGCCGTTTCAGTACCTGCTTTATTTGTTCCGTATCTTCCGGATTCTCCGTCAGTCCGATGTTTTCTCCGATGGTAAACGCCATCAGATTAAAATCCTGAAACACCGTGGAAAACAAACGATAATACTCTTCTTTACGAAAGGTCAGATAATCCTTCTCGTTTATCAGAATCCGTCCCTTCGTCGGCGTATAAAACCGCATGAGGAGCTTGATCAGTGTGGTTTTTCCGGAACCGTTTTCCCCTACGATGGCAAGCTTATCTCCTTCGTTTATGACAAGATTGATATCCTTTAGGGTATACTCCTGTGCACCCTCATATCGAAACCATACATGGTCAAACTCAATCCTGACAAAGTTTTCGGATATGGATTCGGTTTCTCTCTCCTCGTCTTCATCTTCTAACGCAAGATACGCTTTAAAATCCCGTAACCGTTCTCCCTGCCAGTTCACTGCGGCAAAACTGCTAAACAGCCCACCAAAAGCCCCGGAAAAAACCAGAACCAGGTTAATATACAGGCTGATATCACCGATACCTACTTGCCCGTTAAAAAACTCTCTTCCCACCAGTAAATACAAAAGAAGTAATTGAACCGCCACGATTCCCACACCGATGATTCGATCCGCCAGGGAATACTTTTGTTTCTGTCTTTGAATCGCGTACAGCTCTTTTTCCCGTTCACAATAGTTTTCCCGAAAGAACTCCGTTGCCGAAAACACCCGGATTTCCTTTCCCGCCACATAATCAAGCATCGTATCCAGGAAATAATCGATTTTGCGCTGCGGCTTGTAGCTTCTTTGTTCCTGCTCATAATTCTTTTGTTGAAACCGGTTACTGATAAAGTAATTCAATGCGGCAAACGGCACCACAATCAATAAAATCAGAGGATTTACCATGGTAAAGATTGCCGCACAGCTTACCATCTTAATCAAGTTGGAACCGAAATCCGTCACGGATTCCCCCACCAGTTGCACAGCGGAAGCTCCCCTTGCTGCCCGCATCCGCATTTCCGCAATCTTCGGATTTTCCGCCTTCTCATAACGCATTCCCAGCGTCTTTTCCACCAGCATTACGTCAAACCGGTTACACATGGAAAGATAATGTCTGCTGCGGTGCCACATCACATACGCATCTGCAATCTGTAACACCGTCAACACCCCCAACATAACACATGCCGCCAAAATCGCTTGTTTTGTCTCCTGCTCCGACACGGTCAGATTGATAATTTCACTGACCAGATTCGCATTCACAAACGGAATCAATGCCATAATAATCATGGAAGCAGCAAAAAAGAACAAATATGCTTTGTCCATCCGAAACAGGGTCTTGATGCTGTCTGCCATTACCGAAATAATTCTGCTACAGTTCTTCATCCGCATCCCCTCCGTTGAATTTTTCTGCCTGTACACTCCACATATCGTAATAACAACCGCGCTTTGCAAGTAATTCTCCGTGAGAGCCTGTTTCAATGATGTTTCCGGAATCAAACACCAAAATCCGGTCACAGAACCGGGCACTTGCAAGCCGGTGGGAAATAAATAAAATCATTTCATCTGCCGCCTGCTCCATGACACTTTTGTACATTTTATCCTCGGAAATCACGTCCAAAGCAGAAGTCGGTTCATCCAGGGCAATGACCGGAGTTTTCCTAAAAAAGCTCCGGGCCATGGCAATCTTTTGGGATTCTCCTCCGGACAAAAGCAGATCCCCTTCTTCAAAGAACCCACCAATGACCGATTTTTCCCGATGTTCCAAACGCTCTATCCGTTCCCGTATACCGGCCCGTTCCATGCTTTCCGTTAATCCGCTCCCATCGGCAACCGTTCCCAATGTAATGTTTTCTTCCACACTCATGGCAAAGATTTTATAGTCTTGGAACACCGCACTCATATACCGGCGCAAACTTTCGGAAGAATACTCCTTCCGATTTTTTCCGTTGATAAGAATCTCCCCTTTGGTTGGCTCATACAATCCCAAAAGTAACTTAATAAAGGTGGTCTTTCCTGCTCCGTTAAATCCCACCACAGATATTTTTTCCTTCGGTTTGAGGACCACATTGATATCCTTTAATGCGTAAGTATCCTCTGCCACTCCGGTGTAGCGGAACCATACATTTTTAAACTCAATCTCACAGTTTCCGCCACAAAGCTCTTCCGTCCCGGCAGTTTCCTGCACTTCCGGTAAGGCCATACACTTTCGGTAATCCGTCATAAAGCCGGAAAAAATATTCAGTGCCAGTATCGCCTGCAACAAATCCTGTGCCGTATCGGAGAAGGTAACAATAGCCCCGAAAATCATGGTAAAGTCACCTACGGATATAGCTCCGTCCTTAAGCTTAAAAATCAAACTGACCAATACAAAAAGCCGCATCCCGTTATTCACAATGAAAAACAGGATGGATGCAAACCAGCAACGTTTCTGATAAAAATCCCGTACGTCTAAAAACTCTTTTGTGCATTCCTCCCATTTGGAAACAACCAACTTATTCATCCCAAACACACGATATTCTTTTCCGTATTCAAAGGAACGAAGCAAACGGTTGCAATATCGTCTTCTGTTATGTGCCGGAGCCGATTTCTCCCGTACCGCGTTTTTGGCGCGCATCTGTATCATACTGAATACCGTATTCAACGCGATACAGACAAGTACCAGCACAAAGGTGGTCCATTCCATATATCGGAATACATACAATACACCGAACAACAAAATGATGTCCTTTATCAAGCGATAGAGCTGTTCAAAATAGCCGGAGATTCCCTGTTCTTCAATGACCCCGATGGTTTGCAAATCGCTGATACCGCCGGAGATGGCCGTCTTAGCTCTCTGGAACATATCCACAGCGGTATGCTCCTCCAAAAAGCTGTAGTCCGCCCTCATAAACTTCTCAGAAAGCTTTACGTTTAACTGCATCTTAAGCTTCATTTCCAACACTTTTTTCCCATAGGTCAGCCCATGCAAGATTCCGTGCAAACCAAGATATAGTGCCACATAAACGAAAACCGGGAGAAGAATGGCATGAAAGGAAGCTCCGAACTGGAGCGCATCAAAAATATACTTGGGTGCCACCACTAAAGCAAGCTCTTTTGCATTTGCAACCAAAATCACAAGAAAAAAGATGCAAAAATAAAGCTTGCTCTGTTTCAGGGCGACCCCCAGTATAAATAAGTGATTCTTCAAACTATCCGATCGTTTCGCTTTCATGTCTTTCACCACGCTTTCGTAAAACATCTTCTGATTTCACTATAGCATGGTAGCAAAACAATTGCTTGACTTTTTGAATTTACTGTTTCCGTATTTGGCTTTCTCTTTGAGCGTCACCTTCTCTACTCCACGGAATTCTTTTCCTCTTCGATAAGCCCCTCTTCCGTCAACCGGTAAATCCTGTCACAGACTTCCTCTATGTATTTCCGGTCATGGGAAATGCTAAGGATTGCCCCCGGAAATTCGGAAAGAAGCTTCCGAATCACGCCTCCCGACAGTGGGGAAAAGTTTCTTGTAGGCTCGTCCAAAATCAAAACATTCGCCTTGGATAAGCTCATCTTAAGAAGTAACACCTTCGCCTTTTGTCCACCGGACAGTTCCGCCATCGGATGGTCCATCTCATCCGCGGTATACTTTAAAGAACCGAGATAGGTACGGATTCTTGTGCGTTCTTCTTTGTCCCCGGATGTGTCCAGAAAATCCACCGGAGTCATGGAAAGATCCAACAACTCCTCATAATTTTGCGGCATATACTCTGCATGGATATCAGGACGGGAAAGCAATTCCTCCGCCATTTTCCGGAGTAACGTAGTCTTTCCGGCACCGTTTTTCCCGATAAAACACAGCTTCTCCGAACCCCGGACCAAAAGCTTAATATCCCTTGCCAGTACCCGTTCCCCGTCCGGTGTCATCAAACGGTCCAGGCTGTACTCAATGACCGTCTTCCCCGCAGGAACTTTGGATTCCTTATCCCCCAGTTTAAAGAAGATTGCCTCCTCCGTTTCCGGCATCTCGGTCATACTCTCGTCTTCCCGTTCAAAGCGTTTTTCCATGCTCTTTACGGCTTTCATTTTCTTTTTCAAGAGACGCCCGATGGCATCCCGCTCCGCCTTTGAAATGTTGTCCAGAGCATTTCCCACCTTCTGCTCCATTTTCCGAATCTTTTCGTCCCGGATTTCTTTCTCTCTCCGGTCATTCTGCGCCAGACGCTCCTGTCGTGTAAGGCCCGCCTTCCGTTCCTCAATATACTGCGTATAAGGCATCTTTGCCACGGTATACTTACTCTCGGTTTTCCGTTTTAACTGCTCCATGTGAATCACCATATTGGCGGTACGCTCAATGAGGGTCTCGTCATGGGATATGTAAAGCACGATATGATTCCAGTTCAGAATAAACCGTTCCAACCATTCCAGGGTCTCGATATCGATATCGTTGGAAGGCTCATCAAGAAGCAACACCGTCGGCTCTGCCATAAGAAGCCGTAACATCTGTGCCTTGATTTTCTCTCCGCCGGAAAGGTTCTTAAGCTTCTGTTCTCCGTAGAAAAACTCGGAAGACAGTCCGAACTCTCCCGCCATTTTTCCTAACTCCTTCGGGGTCTGTTCCCAAAATGCCGGCTCTTCGGAAAAATATTCATACAACGTCTTTTCCTTATGCTCTGACGGCAGTTCCTGGGCCAGATATCCAAGCCGTTCTCTGTTTAAAATGCGTTCTCCCTGCCCCTCCGCATACTCTTCAATCAATACCGGGTCATAAATCCACTTTAGTACCGTGGACTTTCCGTTTCCTTCCTCACCGATCATCACCGCTTTGTCCCCGTCGTTTAACACAAGGGAAAAATTCTGCACGATGGAACGCAAATCCTTTTTATGAGTCATGTTTAAATTTTTAATCTGTAACATACTGCCTCCTAACCGAAGCCGAAGAAATTTGCGTGCAGGCAAAGCGAGCATGCTAGTACTCTGCGTGTGCTTGCATACAAGCAGATACGCAGTCATGCGAACGCGCCCACGACTGAGCGGCTGCGCCGCGAAGTGTGGGGAGTGCGGAGCACTGCCTGCACAAAGAAAGTCTGCCTCCGTTGCCGAAAGCAGACTTACACAAATCAAACCTATTTTGCCGATTCATCGAATCCGGGCATCTGCGACATACTCCCGTCGCACGCTCCATCCCTTTCGAATTCTTCGGCTTTTCAGGCTCGGTACATAAGTGCGATAGTCTGATTTCGGCATACACAAACAAACCTATCTCCTAGGCTTCTTTCCTGTACTGTTTGTCATGTCCGAAAAAAACTATCTGTTACTCATTTCCTCACCTTACGCAAACTGCGCCTTTCTTTTTGTTATCCCCATCATACCACAAGTATTTTTAAAATACAAGCATTCTTTTTTCCTACCCTATCCCACGTCATATGTTATCCGCTATCGCAAGAACACCAAATCGGTTTCACCGTGCTCAAGGTCACGAATGGAAACTACCTCTGCCGGTTTTGAATAGTCCACCTCTTCCTCCATATAGTTTCCCGTCAAAAAAAATACCAGATCATCATAATCCTCCGGGCAGACCACAGAAATCACAACGTCAACGTTTCCGTCTTCCCTTTCCAAAAAATCTCTTCCAACCAATATGGATCGTTGTTCTCCATCCTTCTCTATTACAAAGGGCTCTGCTATGCCATAGGTTCTTACCGGATATACTAAACCGGTTTGCTTATCCACTACACCGGATTTTGCGGAAACACCCCGGTACTCCGTTTCGGTTACTTCATCTACAAACCCGAATCTTCCTGTAATCAGCTTGGTTCCGTCGCCCAACAACTCCTCCGTTACAGAAAAATCAACTTCTACTTCCTTGGTATCCACCGAAATCACATCCCATATACCGGTTTCATCATTCAATTTTTGGTATACTTCCGTTCCCAGATAGGTAACTCTCCCTTCTCCTCTTGTAGTCAATCCGTTTTCTTCAAAGTAGTTCTCTTCCGCAAATTCCGCACCGTCTGCCGGTTTCTTCTCCGGTTCCGTAGCCAGTCCCTTGTCTACACCGAATACCAGCATATCCGACTTTCCGTGGCGGATAAACTGTAATTTTTTCCAACATTCCAGTCTTTCCACATACACATCCATGGACTGGTCCCATCCGGTTACGTAAAATCCCGCATCCTCATAATCCGAAGGACAAACCAGGGTATACCGGTCTGTGTAATACGGACGGGTTACGGACGGAGATTCATATTCCGCAAGAATCTGCATGATATGGCTTTCTTCCCCTTGTTCCAAAAGTATGGTTTGCAGTTCCCCTCTTACAGGGGAATATGCCTTCCCGGTCTTTAAATCCACAAAACCACTAAAAAATAAGCAACTCCATCCACCATCTGCATTCACATACGGAACCCGCTCCACCGTTACATGAATGACTTTTGTTTCACTTTCAATTTCCTCTTCCTCTACAGTAAAAATATAGTCACAATCCGCAATCTCCAGAATCGGACCACCGTTCTCATCCACTCCGGTTGCAACATAACCTTTGCCCGTGTGTCTTCCCATTCCCAATACCTCAATCCCGTTGGCTTCCATATAGTTTGCCGGTACCGGGGTCGCGGTCAGTTTCGGAGTGGCTGTCGGCTCCGGGGTAGCTGTCGGTTCCGGAGTCACGGTTATCTCTGGGTTAACCGCCTCTGTTATCTGATTTTGCGGAGTTTCTTCCCTCTGCTTTTCTCCGCAACCTGCTACAAATGCTAACATTGTCACCGCAACCAGTACATATAGTCCTTTGTATTTCATAATGGTACTCTCCTTTGCTATGTATTTTACATTCTACCGTAAGAACACCAAATCAGTTTCACCATGCTTGATATCACGAATCGGCCACACCTGCACCGGTTCCGAATAATCTACCTCTTCCGTCATATAATTCCCTGTTATAAAAAATACCAGATCATCATAATTCTCCGGGCAGACCACAGAAATCACAACGTCAACTTTTCCCACTTCTTTTTCAATATATTCCTTTCCAACCAGTATGGATAGTTGTTCTCCATCCTTCTCTAACACATAAGGCTCCGCCAAATCATAGGTTCTTGTAGGGTATACTAAACCGGTTCTTTTATCAACAACACCCATTTTACACAAAATCCCCCTCCATTCGGTTTCGGTTATTTCATCCTCAAAGGAAAAGCTGCCCTTGATTAGTTTGGTTCCGTCTCCCAACAGCTCCTCCGTTACGGAAAATCCAATTTCCACTTCCTTAGTTTCCACCGAAACCGATTCCCAGACACCGGTCTCACTATTCAATCTATCGAATCCTTCCGTCCCCAGATAGGTAATTCTTCCTTCTCCTCTTGTAGTTAATCCGTTTTCTTCAAAGTAGTTCTCTTCGGCGAGCTCCGCTCCGTCTGCCGGTTTCCTCTCCGGCTCGGTAGCCAGTCCTTTATTCACACCGAATACTACCATGTCCGACTTACCGTGACGAATGAATTTTAATGTTTTCCAAGTACCTACCCTTCCCATAAATGTTGCCTCATCAAGGTCCCATCCTGTCATATAAAATCCTGCATCCTCATAATCTGACGGGCAAATCAAAGTATACCATTCCGTATAATAAGGATGGGTCACAGACGGATATGCATAATCCATAACAATCTGTAACTCATATTCTTTATCCCCCTGTTGCAAGAGTGTAGTGTACGGCTCGTTTGTACTAATCGGTGTCATTGCCTTTCCCGTCTTTAAATCCACAAAGCCTCCCATTGCAAAAGAACTATAACCACTGTGCCAATACACATAAGGAGTCCTATTCATCGTTACACGGATTGTCTTCGTACCTCCTTCATTCTTCTCTTCCATTACTTCAAAACTGCACTCACAATCTGTGACATCCATAATCGGACCGCCGTTCTCGTCCTCTCCGATTGCGAAATAGCCCTTAACAATATGTCTTCCCGCTCCCAATACCTCAATCCCGTTGGCTTCCATATAGTTTGCCGGTACCGGGGTCGCGGTCGGTTTCGGAGTGGCTGTCGGTTCCGGGGTAGCTGTCGGTTCCGGAGTCACGGTTATCTCTGGGTTAACCGCCTCTGTTATCTGATTTTGCGAAATTTCTTCCCTCTGCTTTTCTCCGCAACCTGCTACAAATGCTAACATTGCCACCGCAACCAATACATATAGTCCTTTGTATTTCATAATGGTATCCCCCTTTGTGTTCTATAAATCATAGTAAATTTCACTTACCTTTATATTAACATCCATTTACCATTATTGTCAATAGTATTTACCTTTTATTTTTACAATTTATGTTTCCTCTACCGCATTCCTTCCGGCGGCGGTACCTCAAAAAGTCCGATTTCCGGCGGATATACCGTAAATACCATAAACGCAACCACCAACCCGTACATCACGATTCGCAACACCTTCGAATCCTTATTCTTACAAGTCATTGCACCCTTATACACCACCACATACGCCAGTAATACACACAAAATGTACGCCGCAATATTTGCCCATGCCACATGATACCCCAGAATACCGGAATAGGTATAGAACAACGTCGGAATCAACGCCAGTCCCACCAAAATTCCGGTAAACATAGCATTATAAATGCAAGGATACTGCTGTTCTATCCGTTTTCCCGCAACCAATGCAAACAAAAACATCGGGAAAAACAACAGCTTCATATGCTCCCAGGTAGACTCATTTACCGGAAAGAACAGACCGATTAAGAATCCTCTCCCGGTCCAGTCATACACAAAGTGGGACAAAATGCCGAGTACCGTAGTTACAAAAAATCCGATGACACAAAATCGTTTTAAGTCATTCATAAAAAAACCTCCGATATACGTAAACTGTCTCTATATCAGTTTACGTATATCGGAGGTTACTCTATTCCCGTTTCCATAACTTTCCAATCTATGTTTTCACACATGCCTCTCAAAAATCCGAATTTTCTAACCAACATAATGCATGATGCTACATACAATAATAATCTGACCTAAATAATAAAAAATTAAATTTGCCGGACGCATCCATTTTTTCTTCTTACTACTAAAGGCATTTAAGATTAATATATAGTCACTCACAGTAAACAACGCTGCACCAATACACATAATCAGACTTCCTATGTTACCGGTGTCTGCCAAAAACATAAATAGTGTCTCAGCCGTAATGAAAGTAAGCGTACTTAAATACACATGACCGAATATTTTCAATCCCAATTTTGCATCAGCCTGCTTTACAATCCAATGCGTAACCGTTACAAGTGCAACTCCGGTCACCAAAAATGCTTTTAGAAATGTCCCTTCTACAAAAGGAGTCAAAGCTACAATATAAAAGATATGATTCACGAAGAACGACATTGCTCCTATCAAAAATACGGCTTTTTGCTTTTTGGAAATAAACTGATAGTTCATAAAAAAATCTCCACACCATCCAAATGCCAGTCCTAAAACAATGAATAAGCCAAACCTTTTATCAGGACAATCCTTCAAACTAATGAACCCTGCAATCAAGAAAAGAGACGCCGCCATCATTTTAAAAAGAAGCGCCTTTTTCATATCTCCCTTTTTCTCTATATTAATGAACACCAGTTGAAATAACAAACCAATAACACCTAATCCAATAATCAACATATACACCCCTCCTAAAAATCTGCTATTACTTCCTTCAAAAATTGACACGTCACCCAATAGTTTCATAGGATGACGTGTCACATTTTACACAAAATCAAACGAATGGAATCATTCTCTTAGAACTTGCCAGCCTCTGCTGCTTCCTGGATAGAAACTGCTACAGCTACGGTCATACCAACCATCGGGTTGTTACCTGCACCGATGAGACCCATCATTTCTACGTGAGCCGGAACGGAAGAGGAACCTGCAAACTGTGCATCGGAGTGCATACGTCCAAGGGTATCGGTCATACCGTAGGAAGCCGGACCTGCTGCCATGTTATCCGGATGAAGGGTACGTCCGGTACCGCCGCCGCTTGCTACGGAGAAGTACTTCTTACCTGCTTCATTTCTTTCCTTCTTGTAGGTACCTGCTACCGGATGCTGGAATCTGGTCGGGTTGGTGGAGTTACCGGTAATGGAAACGTCTACGTTCTCCTTCCACATAATTGCAACGCCTTCCGGAACGCTGTTTGCACCGTAGCAGTTAACCTTGGAACGAAGACCGGTGGAGTATGCCTTACGGAATACTTCCTTCACTTCGTTGGTGTACGGATCGTACTCGGTCTCTACATAAGTGAAACCGTTGATACGGGAGATAATCTGAGCTGCGTCCTTACCGAGACCGTTTAAGATTACGCGGAGCGGCTTCTGGCGAACCTTGTTTGCCTTCTCTGCGATACCGATTGCGCCCTCTGCTGCTGCGAAGGACTCGTGACCTGCTAAGAAGCAGAAACAGTCGGTCTCTTCCTCAAGAAGCATCTTACCGAGGTTACCGTGACCGAGACCTACCTTACGAGTGTCTGCTACGGAACCCGGAATACAGAATGCCTGTAAACCTTCACCGATTGCTGCTGCAGCGTCTGCTGCCTTCTTGCAGCCCTTCTTGATTGCGATTGCAGCACCTACAATGTAAGCCCAGCAAGCGTTCTCAAAGCAAATCGGCTGAATGCCCTTAATCTGATCATAAACGTTCAGACCGGCATCCTTCGTAATCTTCTCTGCTTCTTCGATGGAAGCAATGCCGTACTCTTTTAATACAGCGTTGATTTTGTCTATTCTTCTTTCATATGATTCAAACAAAGCCATGATATGTATCCTCCTGATTTATTTTTGATTATTCCTCTCTCGGGTCGATAATCTTGACAGCGTCTGCTACACGACCATACTGACCCTTAGACTTCTCGTAAGCGGTATTCGGATCGTCACCCTTCTTGATGAAATCCGTCATCTTACCAAGGTTTACGAACTGATAACCGATGATCTGGTCATCAGCATCAAGAGCGATACCGGTTACATAACCTTCTGCCATCTCAAGGTAACGCGGTCCCTTCTTTAAGGTGCCGTACATGGTGCCAACCTGGGAACGAAGGCCCTTACCGAGGTCCTCAAGACCAGCGCCGATCGGAAGACCGTCCTCGGAGAATGCACTCTGGGTACGACCGTAAACGATCTGTAAGAAGAGCTCTCTCATAGCGGTGTTGATAGCGTCACATACAAGGTCGGTGTTTAATGCTTCCATTACCGTAAGACCCGGTAAAATCTCGGAAGCCATAGCTGCGGAATGGGTCATACCGGAACAACCGAGGGTCTCAACCAATGCTTCCTGGATAATACCATCCTTTACATTTAAGGTCAGCTTACATGCACCCTGCTGCGGAGCACACCAGCCGACACCGTGTGTCAAACCGGAAATATCCTTAACTTCCTTTGCCTGTACCCACTTTGCTTCCTCCGGAATCGGAGCTGCTCCGTGATGTACGCCCTGTGCTACCGGGCACATCTTTTCTACTTCGTGTGAATAAATCATGCCTAGACTCCTTTCAATACATCTTGCAATATTAGTGTTCGCATCTTGCGAAGAATGTGATATCTTTAACAAACCACCTCATACACACCTGCGCACACTCCTTTCCTATTTTCTCACAAAAAACCGATTTCGTCTATACCTTTTTTGTCAAAATTTCAGATTTTCAACAGAAACGGCACTTTCTACAATTTCTTTTCCTTTCCCGTACCACTTTTTTACCAAAATATCAAAAAGAAATTGCGGGATTTCCTACTCTGTGCTACACTGAATATATGGGAACAAGATGCATTGTATCTTACAAATAAACACACTTACGGAGGAGCTATGAAGAAACAGGATTACTTGAAATGGGACGAATACTTTATGGGAATCGCCATGCTTTCCGCCATGCGAAGCAAAGACCCGAACACCAGCGTAGGTGCCTGCATCGTCAGTCAGGACAACAAGATTCTTTCGGTAGGCTACAACGGCATGCCGGCAGGCTGCTCCGATGACGAATATCCGTGGGAACGTGAGGGAAGTGCTTTGGAAACAAAATACTTCTATGTGTGCCACGCGGAGCTGAATGCCATCTTAAACTACACCGGTGTCAACATGCGGGGTGCTAAGGTCTACACCACCCTGTTCCCGTGTAACGAATGTACCAAGGCTCTGATTCAGACCGGGATCTCCGAAGTCATCTACCACTCGGATAAATACGCCGAGACAGATTCCGTAAAAGCTTCCAAGCGTATGTTTGACTCCGCGGGTGTAACCTACCGCAAGTACCAGCCGATTAACCGTCTGGTAACAATTCCGTTATAAAATTTTATGATGTTTTATTCCTCACAACGAAAATATCTCGTCAAAACAAATTGGACTTTAGGAGGAGAACACACATGCCTCATGTAGAAATCAAATGTTTTTCCGGACGAACCGACGAACAGAAAACACGCTGCGCCGAAAAAATTGCGGAAGACATTGCAGAAATCCTCGGATGTGAAACATCAAGCGTATCCGTTGCTATAAAAGATATTTCCGAAACGGAATGGAAAGAAAAAGTCTGGGATACCGATATCGTTCCTGACGAGAGATATTTATATAAAAAACCGGGATATTCTTACGATTAACGTTCAAAAAAAGCATAGCGACCGGATATAGTCGCTATGCTTTTTTCTCAAGAAGCGTCATTCTATACGATTTGACCCAAAAGTGCTTCTGACACCCTTTCTATTTACTCTTCCTTCGTTTCCACACCATCCGCTTTTTCTACATCTTCCACTTCTTCCACACTATCCTCATCTTCCGGTTCTTCCTCATACATCAACTTTTGGAAGCCCACTTCTACTTTGAACAAATCCCCGTCTGTCTCGATACGGAAGCTTCCACCCTGCGTCTGTGTCAGATTTTTCGCAATCGCTAGTCCCAAACCGGAGCCTTCCGTGTTCCGGGAGACATCTCCCCGTACAAAGCGTTCCGTCAGTTCCTCCGCATCTACCGTCAATTCCATGGCAGACACATTTTTTAACTCCGCATAATACCATCCCATTTTTTCGTACACACGGACATACACCCGACTTCCCGGCATAGAATATTTGCAAATATTTGTAAACAGATTTTCAAAGATGCGATACGTCTTTTGTCCGTCTACGTACACCATACATGCCTCTTCCGGCATGGTTTGTCGCAAACTCAGATTAGACGCTTCAAACAGCTCCCCGTATTCCACCGCCGCTTGTTTTGTCATCTTTACCAAATCTACTTCCGTCTGATGTAACTCCACCGTATTACTTGCCGCACGGCTCACCTCAAACAAATCCTCGATTAACACCTTTAAGCGGTTGGATTTCTTGTCCAGAGTTTCGATATAAGAAGCCCGTTCCTCTTCCGTAATATTCTCCTGTTTCAACAGTTCCACATAGGTCAGAATCGCAGTCAGCGGTGTCTTTAAATCATGAGACACATTGGTCACCAGTTCCGTTTTCATTCGCTCACTTTTTACTTCCTCTTCCACCGCCACGCGAAAACCGTCTTTAATCCGGGCCAGACCGTCCCCAAGCGGTTGGAACATTCCAAAGTCCGCTTCCGTCTGTCCGTTCAAATCGCCGTTTGCGATTCCTTCCACTTCACGGGACACCGCAAGGTATCCGTTCTCGGCCTTTTCATAGTACCTGTTCAGAAAAAGGAATAATGCAACGGAATACAAAATCAACAACGGAATTCCGATATACCGACAGCAAACACAGACGAGCAAAATCACAAATTGAATCAGCACCGCTTTAAAAAGCAACTTCACTGTCTTTTTTGAAAAATCCACTTTTTTCAGTTCGGCTTTGAAATGTCTCCATAGCTTTGCAACTTTCCTGCCGATAAGAAACAACAGGCTGTATTCCTCCACATACGCTTTCACACCAAGTGTAAATACCGGCCACAAATACCAGAAGCAAACGAAAAAGTAAATGCACCATCCCGCAACCCGGACTGCAATACCGGGTATATGCTCGAACAGTTCTACGCTCTGATATGCCTGCCATTCCTTCCAAGCATATAAATGTTCAAAATACTGTTCAAACAATTCAAAAACCAATGGCACACACACCAGTGCAAGCACTACCAATTCCGCCACATAGGCAACCCCTTTTCGATGGGGCATCTCCGTCTGCTTCCAAATCCGTTTCTTTCGCAAAAGTCCCACCAGAAGAAGCATGCAAAGTGCCAATCCTGCCACCAACAATATCGTTCCGTACTTTGAAATAAAAAAAACCGTCTCTTCACTGATTTCAGAATTACTATAATCAGGTAGAGATGTAAAATAATAGGTCTTCCCGGCGGTATACTTCTTATAGGTCCATTTTCCGATTTTGATAGCTCCCGACCAAAACCCCGGGCTCGCCATCGTGTCGATGGCGGAAATGTAGCACATTCCCACAACCCCCACCCAAATCACCGGAAGTCCCAGTATAATTCCGAGCAGCCACCGTAACTTATTTTTGTTTTTCGAGCTTGTAGCCAACGCCCCACACCACCTTTACATATTTTGGATTTTTCGGGTTCACTTCGATTTTCTCCCGAAGATTTCTTACATGTACCATGACCGTGTCTGTATTTACCGCCCGTTCATTCCAGACACTCTCATAAATCTCCTCGGCGGAAAACACCCGTCCCGGATGCTTTATGAGCAACAACAATATTTTAAACTCCATGGGCGTAAGCTTTACCGGATTGCCGTCCACGGTTACCTCCACCGTATCCTCATCCACTTCCAAACCGCCTTCTGCATATCTCCGTCCACCGGTTTCCGGTTGCGGTAAACCGAACTTCATATAGCGTCGCAGATGGGAATTCACCCGGGCCATCAACTCAAGCGGCGTAAAAGGCTTTGTCACATAATCATCGGCTCCGATGTTAAGTCCCACCACCTTATCGGTTTCTTCCGACTTTGCAGACAACATAATCACCGGAAAATCGTAGGTCTCACGAAGACGCATGGTCATGGTAATTCCATCCATCCGTGGCATCATAATATCCACAATGGCAAGATGGATTTCGTTTTCCTTCATCAGTTCCAATCCCCGGATGCCGTCCTCTGCCTTAAACACCCGATAGCCCTGACTTTTTAAAAAAATCTCGATACCGTCTCTGATTTCCCGGTCATCCTCCACAACTAATATGTTATACATGGTAACCCTCCGCCTTTTCCGTACTTCTGCCTCTATTATACGACATTTTCTCTTATGATACAATTCTTTCTCTCCCATCCTACCACATAATTCAAAAGAAAAACCTCAGAAAAAACGAAAGAATTTCGAAAGAAACTGCTATCGGTAACTCCATAACCTCCATAATTGTTTGGACAAATCTCCGGCAACAATTCAGTTTTCTTCCCGGTGCGGCTTAGAAAGAAGAGGGCATTTTAACCAAGCACCGGGAAGTCGCTGATTACCAAAAGAAAGTCACATAGCATTGAAAATGTGGACACCCAAGAAATGCAAACCGCAAGGAAAGACTTTCATGCATATAGAAACTCTCCGTACCGGGTTGTCCACTCATGAGACGCTTAACATCCCCATTACTGAAAGTAAAACAATCGTTCCGTAAAAAAAGTTCCTACGTCATGGTCTGCATCAAAAAAGACAAACGTCAAATGCGCATATTCTTCGGCTTCCTTTTCTACGGTAATCGGTAGTGTAACATTTAAATCCGTATCCGTAAGCGTCAGTCTGCCGATGAGTTCTCCGTCCCATGCCCCGATAGGTTCGCCGTTTTTCAGTACCAGGACAATTCCTTGCCGCGCCACCGGCTTCTCGTCTCCTCTCTGGTTCGGAAAGGACATCTGTATTTCACTATCCGTAGCTACGGTCATGCAACGGTTAGAGGAGTTAAAGGAAATCTTGTCATACAGAAAATCTGTAGTTTTTCCCAACCAGCTTCTGATTTCCCTCTCATCCTTTCCCTCACTTGTCACCACTTCACTTCCGGAAAGTTCCTTGACATCATAGCCATAATCTACATTACAAATTTGTTCTACCTCTGACACAAAAATCCGGCTGATACTTGTGGCCGTGACAAATCCGCTCGGGTAATACACCGCCACATATACGGCCAACTCGTTGTCACCCTTCACAAGGTTACACTTCTCCACGGAAAGAGCCTCCGTCAGTTCCTTTCCCATGGGTTTTTCCGTAATCAAAAGCCCCTTCTCCGACGTCTGCCCGTCTAAAGTAAAATCACAAATCTCATCGTTTACCGTAACAAGTATCACGGTCTTCATGGTTTTTTCTCCCTTATACTCTCCCTCCGTAAACGAATAATTCAGAAACACGTTTATAGTTCCGTCCTTCGTGGTTACCTCCCTGTCCAGCATGGCATTCCTAAGAACTTTTTTCTCCCAGTCCGTACCTACTCCGCCTCTGCTTTTCCACAAATTAAACCATCCGCCATAAGCCCCCGGCATCTCCTCGCTCGTCCGATTGGACCAATCCGGTGCCAGAGTCGGAAACGGGTAATCATCTCCGTCACTTCCGGAACAAGCCCCTGCGCCACACATAAGCAACATAGACAACAATATAACAACACCTAATATCCTTTGCTTCATCATCTTTCCTCCTTTTAATCATCCTGATATAAGCCTACCAGATAATTCGAAAGACCAACTTCAGAAAAAGCGAAAGAATTTCAAAAGAAAAAAGAAGGGCTGCCTGCCCTTCTAAGGATCACTTTCTTTTTCTGTGTCATTGTATTCTATCAGATAGAACCATCCGCTTTAAAATGCCTTTTCGAACTTTGAGCAGGATATTAGACTTTCTTATTACTCCGTTCGTCTGTCAGCAACGTTTGGACAGGACGTCCAAACGAGGTCGCACGCGACACGGATGTCGCGTAATGACCGGTTGCGTAATTCCTTACATCTTTTCCTCGGAGTAATTAGAAAGACTTATATCCGAAACACGAGAGAAAAGGCATTTTAAAGCGGACGGTTCTACGAATAGCCCCAAAGCGCAGAAAAAGAAAGGCCCCTGCTTCACAGCAGGCAGCCCTTCGTCTAGTCCTTACTTAATTTTGCCGGGTAGTTCGGCAGCTTTCCGTCCACCGCAAAGATGTCATCATCCGCAAGCTCCCCTTTTCCCTCGCAAATAATACATTTTGTTTCTCCGTGTCCGCCACAAAAACCACACACCTTATTTTTGTGAATGGGATTTATTTTATCTCCGAAACAGACCACACAAACGGAGATTCCTTTTCCCTCACACTGCGGGCATTTTTTCATTCTCTTTCCTGCCTTTCTATGTTTCAATTCTTCGTTGCTTTTACCTACGTACAACGTCTTCTCTTTTGTATCTTTCTGCTATCTGCAATTTTGTACCAATTCCTTTAACTCATCCACGGAAAAGGTATAGCTGCTATCACAAAAGTGACAATTCATGGTAATCGGCTCGCCGTCCGCAATCATAGCGTTCAATTCCTTTGTGCCGAGGCTGATTAATGCCTTCTCCACACGCCCCTTGGAACAATTGCAATAGTACGAGGTCGGCACCTTATCAAGGAGTTTCAAATCAAATCCCGCGAAAATGTACTCCAAAATCTCCTCCGGAGTCATTCCTTCTTCCAACAGACCGGACACTGAGGTTACCTCGGTCAGCTTCTGTTCCAGATGAGAAATTACTTCCTCCGTTGCATCCGGCATGAGCTGGATAATGAAGCCTCCCGCCTGTGCCACCGTATTGTCACGGTTCATAAGCACACCCAAAGCAACAGAGGACGGAGTCTGCTCCGATGCTGCAAAATAAACCGTAAAGTCCTCTGCGATTTCGCCGGAAATCAGTTCGATTTCACCGACATACGGCTCCTTTAAGCCCAAGTCCTTAATGACACGGAACATACCCATACCAACCGCTCCGCCGACGTCAAGCTTTCCTTCTGCACTTGCCGGAAGCATTACTTCCGGATTCTGTACAAAACCTTTCACACGGGACATGGAATCTGCGGTTACGGTCAGAGACCCGATCGGTCCGTCGCCCATAATCTGCACTGTCAGTACATCGCTTCTGCCCTTCATCATGCTGCCCATCATGGCGGCTCCCGTAAGCAAACGTCCCAAAGCAGCCGTTGCCACCGGACTGGTGCCGTGAATCTTTCTTGCCTGTTCTACCAAATCTCTTGTTGTTGCCGCGAACACACGAATCTGTCCGTCCGCCGCGCTTGCTCTCACAATGTAATCCTGATAATCGCTCATACAAATCCTCTCTTACTCTCTCTTACTTCTTTTGTTCCCGCTATTCTAAATTTTTCCCGGAAAAGCCGAAGGGCATCAGTTCCTCCAGCGTATAAATCATATAATCCTCTTCCGAACGTGCCAATATCACTAAAAACGTCTTCGGATCACAAAACTCCGTCATTACCTGTCGACACACACCACAAGGTGCACAAAACTCTTCCAATTCATCACCTTTCCCACCGACAACGGCAATGGCAAGAAAATCCTTCTTCCCTTCACTGACTGCCTTAAAAAACGCGGTACGCTCCGCACAATTGGTCGGTGTATAAGCAGCATTTTCAATATTACAGCCACCGATGATTTCATGACTGTCGGTCAGAAGTGCCGCCCCCACCTTAAATCCGGAATACGGTGTATACGCCTTCTTTCGATATTCACAAGCCACACGAATCAGCTTTCTGCATACCGCATCGCTCATGGCGTCCGGCAGTTTTTTTCCAACATTCTGTACCGCCGGCACCTTTTTCTCATAGGTCTGTAACTGTGTGCTGCTCTCTCCCATACCAACACCGTCCTTTCCATGTTATCCATAGCAAAGTCACCAGGCATTCCGGCAGTTAATTCTGCATTTAATTTCTGCCAAACCCGCCCGACACAAGCCTTGCCACACTAATAGCCTTCCTTTACCGCCGCGCCCTTTGCTTTTAATATTTTTACGATACGGCTGGTTCCGAGACGGGTTGCCCCCAAAGCCACAAATTTCTCCGCATCCTCCAAAGAAGAAATGCCGCCTGCTGCCTTCATCTGCACACCTTCCCCGATGTGCTTTGCAAACAACTCGATATCCGCAAAGGTCGCTCCTGCCGTGGAAAATCCGGTGGAGGTCTTAATAAACTCCGCACCTGCTTCCGTTACCACACGGCACATCTTAATCTTTTCCTCTTCCGTCAAAAGGCATGTCTCGATGATGACTTTTAAAAGCTTATCTCCGCAAGCCACCTTTACCGCCTTGATTTCTTCTAAAAGGCCTACATAGTTTCCTTCCTTTACCATGCCGATGTTAATCACCATATCGATTTCATCCGCACCGTTTGCCACCGCATCTTTCGTCTCAAACACCTTTACCGCCGTGGTATTGTAGCCGTTCGGGAACCCGATGACCGTACATACCGGAAGCTTATCTCCCAAGTATTCCTTTGCACGCTTTACAAAGGACGGCGGAATACAAACCGATGCCGTACCGTAAGTCACTCCGTCATCGCAAATCTGCTTAATTTCTTCCCAAGTCGCAGTCTGGGTAAGCAGGGTATGATCCACATACTTCACAACATTCTTATCCATAAAACTCTCCTTTATGCCAGTTCCAATGCAACCTGCATCATCTCATGGAAACTGTTTTGTCTGTCCTCGGAGGATAATGCCTCTCCGGTGTATAAATGATCGGAAATCGTCAGCATACAGAGAGCCTGCTTCCCGGCATAGGCCGCATTCAGATACAATGCCACAGCCTCCATTTCCACACAAAGAATCCCCATCTTCTTCCAACGATCGTTAAAGGTCGGATCCGCATTGTAAAATACATCGGAGGACAAAATATTTCCTACCGTTACCGGCACCTTCATACCTTCCGCTACCTCTACCGCACGACGTAAAAGTCCATAGTCCGCAATCGGTGCAATGGTTCCCGGCAAATTATACTGGTCCGCATAGTTACTGTTGGTGGACGCTCCCATACCAATCACTAAATCTCTTAATTTTACCTTGTCGGAAATACCGCCGGCAGAACCGATGCGGATAATCCG
The DNA here is from genome assembly GCA_017503735.1 of Lachnospiraceae bacterium. Lineage (GTDB taxonomy): Bacteria > Bacillota > Clostridia > Lachnospirales > Lachnospiraceae > SIG307. The sequence continues at coordinate 20,231 of JAFVSN010000049.1, read as the reverse complement.
GTCTACATCATAAAAATTGTATAATTCATAGGAGTAAATCCCGATGGACGGCATTCCCATACCGCTACCCATGACCGATACTCTCTTTCCTTTATAGGTACCGGTATACCCGAACATATTCCGGACCGTATTAAAACAGGTTACATCCTCCAAATAAGTATCCGCAATAAACTTTGCACGAAGCGGGTCTCCCGGTAGTAAAACCGTCTTTGCGATTTCGCCTTCTTTTGCCGCATTATGGGCGGTAGGTATTGCTGCCATAGTCATACTCCTTTCCTGTTACGTCTCTGGTCTTCGCATTATAATCAGTATATACGGATTTTAAGATAAAGTCAATTCTCACACCGTAAAAACAGTGTAAAAACTCCCCTGCTCTTTCCCTTGTCAATTTGCCGTTCTTATGCTAAACTAACAATGTAAGAATAGCATTTGTAATTCCAATATAAAGTATACAATCAGAGGAGGGTGTGTTATGGCGGATTTCGAATTACCGCAAACCAATCAGAACGAAATTTTATGGAGAGCACGGAAACGTTTATTGTTTTTTGGTTTGCCTTGGACTTTTACGGTGTATCGTTTGAACAAGGAACGCTTGCTCATAAAAACGGGATTCTTCACCACCAGAGAAGACGAGGTACGTTTGTATCGTATTTTAGATATCTCCTTAAAGAGAACCCTGATTCAGAAACTATTCGGTCTCGGAACCATTCAGTGTCATTCCAGCGATAAAACCATGGGACACTTCGATATCATCAACGTAAAGAATTCCTACGACGTAAAAAATCTTCTCTCCGATTTAATCGAGAAGGAGCGTATGGCAAAACGTGTCTCCAACCGCGAGTTCATAAGCGACCCGGATTGCGATTTTGACGACGATACGGATCATTAATCCATATCCCTTCCCTACAATACTTAGATACAAAAACAAAGCGCACCTGCTCCTTGCAGATGCGCTCTTTTCTTTCATTCCGGAAACTTTACTCTTCTTCTGTAGCTTCCGGTTCTTCTGTCTTTGACACCTTTACGGTATCAATCTGTTTCCCGTTTACTTTACAAATTTCAAAGGAGTAGCCATACTCTGTAATGAGCGGATATTCCGTCTCCTCCTCCGAAGGAAGTCTGCCGAGCCTTGAAATCACAAAACCGTTTATCGTGTCGGCATCTTCTTCCGAAAAGTCTATTTCCAACATATCGCCCAATTCTTCCAACATAGTAAATCCACGTACCATAAAGGTTCCGTCGGTTTGTGGGATAATCTCCTGCTCCTCGTCATCGTATTCATCCTGAATATCCCCTACGATTTCCTCCAGCATGTCCTCCATAGCCACAATACCCGCCGTCTGACCGTATTCGTCGATAACCACCGCCATGTGGATTTTCTTTTCCTGCATATCATTTAACAAAACATCGATATTTTGCGTTTCCGGCACAAAATAAGGTTCTCTTGCCACCTCGGACAACGGTGTATTTTTTAGCACATCCTCATTATCCCGATGTTCCATATAATAAAGCATCAAATCCTTCAAATGCAGAACACCGGTAATATTATCCATATTTTCTCTATACATCGGAAAACGGGAATAATTTTCCTTTAAGCAAAACTCCAATGCTTCCTCAATACTCATCTCCTCACGGATACCGATAATCTTTTTCTTCCGGGTCATAACATCTCTGGCGGCCTTGGCGTCAAAGTCCATGACATTAGTAATCATTTCCGCTTCTTCTTCATCCAAAAGCCCCTGCTCCTGCCCCTCCGTTACAATGGAAATAATCTCTTCTTCCGTCACATTCTCCGCAATATCTCCCGGATGCACACCGAACATTGCACCGATTCCTTTTGCTGCCCGCTCCGCTAAAAACGCAATCGGTGCAAACAAAATCATAAAAAAACGCACAAAACCGGAAATCCGGAACACAAAACGTTCTGCATATTTATAGGCCAGTTTTTTCGGCACCTTAATGGAAAAAAGCTCAGAAAGCCACACCCCGATAATCGTGATGAGAACAACCGCACTCAAAATCCACACTTCGGAAGCTTTATACTCCGAAAAACCGGCTTTCAGACGCGGAATAATCGCCCACTGCAATAACATCGCATATGTAATGCCGCAGAGGAACATTGTCACGGTACGAAGCAAATCAAGTACCGTTGTACATCGCTTTCTGCGGTCACAGATGTAAGCAACACTTTTGGCTCTTTTCCTTTCTTCTGTCAAACCTTTTTTCACCACCGCACTAAGCGGTTGATCAAAGGCAGTCTCCGCTGCCGAAGCGAGACCGTTCACAATAAGAAGACCCAGAATAATTCCTATACTAAGTATGGGATACTCTTGCATGGATTAAAAATCCCCTTTCTCTCTTTTGTTATGTATCTAACGCAAGGCTGACACAAAGAGCCTTGTTGATACGCTCCAACACATCCCTGTCCAAATGACAAACTTTTTCTTTTAACCTTACTTTATCAATGGTCCTGACCTGTTCCAGTAAAATCACCGAATCCCGCATAATATCATACTTGTTTGCGTTAATTTCCACATGAGTCGGCAATTTTGCTTTGTTCATTTTAGAAGTTATCGCTGCACAGATTACGGTAGGACTGTGTTTGTTTCCTATATCGTTTTGAATAATCAATACCGGTCGTATTCCACCCTGTTCCGACCCCACGACCGGACGAAGGTCCGCATAAAAAATATCTCCACGTCGAATTACCATGTTCTCACACTCCGCTTTACTCTATAGCAACAGTATTCCCCGAAAAAAACATCTTATACTTTTACTGTTTGCTATATTGTATGCGTTATACGAAATGGCGTGCCCCGATGGCTTCTCCCTTTTTGTAATACACGCGTGGAATTCGCTTTCCTACATTGCACACCATCTCATAATGGAAAGAATGAGACAATGCTCCGATTTCCTCTGCTGTAATGATTTCCTGTCCTTCCCTGCCCATCAGCGTAACCGTATCACCACGCTTTACTTCCGGCACATCCGTCACATCAATCATCAATTGATCCATACATACCCGGCCAACAATCGGTACGCTGCGCCCGTGTACCAAAACCCGTCCGCAATTGGACAACGCCCTCGGATACCCGTCGCCATAGCCTACCGGCACAGTAGCAATCCGTTGCGGTGCTGAAGTTACATAGGTGGCATTATAACCGATACCGGTACCCGCCGGAACCGTTTTCACAAATGCCACATGAGACTTAATCTCCATGGCAGGCTGTAACATAATATCCTCCGGCATCACATCCTCGGAAGGATACATGCCGTACAGACTAATCCCCAGACGTACCATATCCAGCTGATATTCCGGAATACTTAAAATTGCCGCGCTGTTTTCCGCATGACGTAGTAACCCTGTCACGCCGTACTTCTCCATGGCATCGATAAATGCCAAAAATTTATAAAATTGAAGCTCGGTTGCTCTCTTATCTGCCTCGTCTGCCCTTGCAAAGTGGGTATAAATCCCGGTAGCCTTAATATTCGGTAGCTGTACGGCATTCGCCACCTGCTCGGCAAATCCGGCATCTGCCGGAAAACCGATACGTCCCATACCGGTGTCCACTTTAATATGCACTTCCGCAGTAAGCCCGATACGGGATGCCGCTTCACTGATTTCCTCCGCAGACTCCATATCGCAAAGTGTCAAGGTAATCCGGTTTTTAATCGCATCCGCAAGCTGTAACGGAGCCGTATATCCTAAGGTCAGAATCGGCTTATCTACCCCCGCACTGCGAAGCTCCAACGCTTCTTCGATATTGGACACCGCAAACCAATCCGCCGTTTCGTACACCGTTTCCGCTACCGGAACCGCCCCGTGTCCGTACCCGTCTGCTTTAATCACCGCAGCCAACTTTACACCCGGTTGTAAACGCTTCTTTATCTCTTCCGCATTATGAGCTACGGCATCCAGATTAATGTCTGCCTTCACCCGGTAGTATTCTTTTACCTGTTGCAGTTCATACTCCTTCGTCCCTGTTTCCATCATTCCACTACCTCTTTCCATTTTTCCGAAAAAAGTTCTCCGATTGCCGCCAAAATATCCCGTGCAATCATAGGTGCTTCACCCGTTTTCCTCGCAGCCGAATCGCCTGCCGCACCGTGAAGCCAAACACCGTTGGCCGACGCCGTAAAGCAATCAAGCCCAAACGCCGCCAATGCCCCGATCATACCGCATAAAATATCTCCGCTGCCGCCTGTAGCCATCCCGTTGTTCCCGGTAGTGTTAAAAAAGCACGCTCCGGCTCCCGCCACTACAGTTACTGCGTCTTTTAATACATAAGTCACCGTGCCGTGAGAGGCAAGCCTCTTTGCCACCGCCGTTAATTCTTTCGTTAAACTTTGTGCCGGACTGCCCAATAATCGGGACAATTCACCCGGATGCGGCGTTACAATCGCATTCTGCGGGAACCACCTTTTTATAAAAGCGACCCGCTCTTGTTCTGTCCGTAACGCTGCTTCCTGCATCTTCTTTGCAATCAGATTCAACGCGTCCGCATCCCATACGGAAACCGGCGCGTTTTCCCCCTGTTCAACCAAGGTGTCCCGCAAACAATCCAACAGTTTCTCTGCAACACTACTTTGTCCCAGACCCGGTCCAACCACTACCGCATCGGCAAATCCTACTGCATCCTTTACAACCGACAAAAGTTCATCTGTTTTCCCATAGGTAGACAGCATAGCCTCCGGTAGTAAGGTCTGCAGAATCTCCCGATTACATTCCGGTGTTACGATTTTTACCAAACCCGCACCGGTCCGGTATGCCGCACAGGCCGAAAAATATGCAGCACCTGCCATATTCTTACTTCCGGCAATCACCGCCACCTTCCCGAAAGTTCCCTTATTGGAATATGCCGGACGTTTCGGCAATATACTACCGACTCCCACCGGTTCTAAGTAATCCCCTTGTTTGTATTCCTGTAACAAAGCTTCCGGGAACCCAATCTCCGCAACTCGTAATTTCCCCGTGTATTCTTTTCCCGGATACAAAAGGTGTCCGCATTTTGCGGCTCCGAATGTTACTGTTTCATCTGCGCGTATTGCCACACCACAAACTTCTCCGGTAGTCGCATTGATTCCCGACGGAATATCCACCGCTATTACCGTATGCAGTTCTTTATTTATCTGTTCCGCATAAGAGGCGAAAACACCCTCTAACGGCTTGGATAACCCGATTCCGAATAAAGCATCTACAATAATATCATAGCGATCGGTCCTCTCCGGCTCACATACCGGCACATCATAACGCATTGCTTCTTTTATTTGATAAATAAACTCCGGTGTACCGGAAACACCCCTTCCGGTATCCGTCCTTGCCGGGTCTTCTTCCTGTCTGTTCATCTCCATGTATACTTGAGCGTTCTGTAGCAAAACAGTAGCATCAAAACCCTCCTGCTTTAACAAACGGGCCACCGCAACCCCGTCACCACCGTTATTTCCTGTTCCGCACAAAACTCCGATACGGTGTTCCTTTGTTGCATATTCTTTCACACACTCAGCTACCGCAGTGGCGGCTCTCTCCATCAACGCCAATGACGGAATCCCGACTTCTTCTATCGTGCGCCGGTCCGTTTCTTTCATCCCGGCAGCATCCAACACAGGATAAGCCACCTCGGAAAAGTTTTTCTTTTCACCCGGATTTCCCTTAGCCTTATTCTCCCTTATTTCCCCGAATCCGTTCGCATCCTCCGTCTCGCAAATTACATAAGCTTGTACAAACTCCTCCGTATCCGTAAGGGAAATAAAAATTTTCGAAATCCCCTGTTCCTTTGCTTTTTCCTCTGCTCTTCCGTGAAGAACAACATATGGCATGCCGGAAGGATATCTTAAAATTTCGATTTCAATCGGAGCGATTCCCGCGAAACCACATCCCAATGCTTTTGCTACCGCTTCTTTCCCCGCAAAATTACTTGCTGCACGAACAGAGCGTACCGCAATCAAGTCCCGCTCTTTTTCTGTATAAACCCGCTCTAAAAACGCAGAACGCCCGATTGCTTTTTGCACCCGGGCAATCTCAATCAAATCTGTGCCGACTCCGGTTATCATTCCAGTCTCCTTATTCCTTCGTTACCGCACTTTCACTTTTCACTTCTGCCGCAAGCTTTTTGGCCAATTCACCTGCCTGTTGCTCATTTTGTTTCGCACGTATGTTATAAGATAACCGCATCAAGCTTTCGGTCAAATGGACATTTTCCACTACCACATGCTTCGGCAGACGAAGTTCCACCGGAGCAAAATTCCAAATTGCATTTACTCCCCAGGAAACCACATCATTTGCCACCTGCACCGCATGTTCTTTCGGAAGGGCCAGTGCCACAATATCCGGCTTCTGCTCTATTACATACTCTTTTAATTCACTCATGGCACGGATTTTGATGTCCCCGATCTCTTTTCCGATTAATTCCGGTTTCACATCAAATACTGCCTTAATATCAAAACCGCGCCGGGCAAAATCACCGTAATTAGCTATGGCCTGTCCCAAATTTCCGGCACCGATAATCACGACACGGTGTTCCTGATCCAAGCCCAAAATCTTTCCGATTTCCGTATATAAATACTCAACATTGTAACCATATCCCTGCTGACCGAACCCACCGAAATTATTTAAATCCTGACGAATCTGGGATGCCGTTACATTCATTCTTTCACTTAACTCTTTGGACGAAATGCGAACTACTTCTTTTTTTCTTAACTCACCTAAGTATCTGTAATACCGTGGTAAACGCTTAATTACCGCCGTTGAAATTACCTTTTGCATTTTGCCGCCTCCTTCTTCCCAAAGCATAATATCACTTATTATCATTATATTGCAGTGACATATTTTTGTCAATGTGAAAGTCCAGATTCCGACGGTTTCATCCTACCTGTCTTACCTGTACCTCTTTCAGCAAATGCTCTACCTCGTCCTTTGTCCCAAGCTCCGCAGAAAACGCACTGGCACTACCGGACGCAATACCTGTGCAAAACGCCTGCTTTACGCTCTTCTTTCCTTCATATCCGGCAAGAAATCCCGCTACCATGGAATCCCCGGAACCTACTGTATTTATCACAGTTCCCTGCGGTGCCTCTCCAAACCATACACTGCCATCCTCCGCTGCCAGTACCGCACCGTCCCCCGCCATGGACACCAATACATTCATTGCGCCCTCATCCCGGAGCTTCCCTGCATATACTGCCACCTCTTCCTTCGTCGTAAGTGTCACCCCATATAACTCTCCCAGTTCATGATGGTTCGGCTTCACCAAAAACGGCCGGTAAGATAAGGTACTCCGAAGCAGTTCTCCCGTTGCATCCACTACAATACGAGTGCCTTTCTCCTTTACAAGCTTTATCATATCCACATAAATATCCTTCGGCAGAGAAGCCGGTACACTACCGGAAAGTACCAAAGTATCTTCCTTCGCCAGCACGGTCAGCTTCTCAAAAAGTGCCTGCAGACTCTTCTCATCACATGCCGGTCCGCCTGCATTAATCTCGCCTTCCAAACCGCCCCAAAGCTTCACATTAATACGTGTCATACCGGAAGGCAGACTGACAAAGCTTGTCCGTACTCCAAGTTCATGCACCATCCGGGTCAACTCTGTTCCGGTAAAACCGGCCACCAAACCGAATGCCGTGGACTCAATTCCCAAATTTTTAAGCATCCGGGATACCATCAGCCCCTTTCCTCCCGGAATCATCTCTTCTTTTACGGAACGATTCACCCGCGACCGTGCAAACTCTTTTAACGTCATATTATAATCTAAAGCCGGATTTAAAGTCATGGTATAAAACATAAGCACCTCCGCTGTTTTAATTAATTAGTGCCGCAAGGAAGTTCTCCCTGCGGCAACTCTTCTTTTTACTATTGTCCCACTGTTATGATGTGATTATACAAAGGCAAAATCACTTCTTTCTCTGAAAAACGCTAAGAAAAAAAGCTTTGAATTAAGCATATCACGAATCTTACGGAAAAGCAAGTAGAGAGTACATAAACCTGCTAAAAAAAGGAAATCCTCCTTTGGAAGATTTCCTTTCTCATTTTTTACACCAAAGACTGCCTATCTGATGTCCTTCTTCATCTTACCGTGAAACACCGCAACTGCCAATCCGTATACCACCACTCCACAAGCCACCGTCCAAAGAAGATGCTCCACTGTCCCCTCCGCGGTTTCCCGGAAAGGAAGTCTTGCCAGGCTGACCCCATGATAAAAAGGCAACGCCCTTGCTACACTTTTGATTGCACCGCCCATTCCGTCGATATCCATCCAGATACCGCCGATTATACCCGCTGCCGAAATAAGAATGGAACAAAGCCCCGGTGCCGCCTTTTCATTCACCAGACAACCGAACAATATCCCGAAGCCCACAAACAAAAACACGGAAGGCAACAACGCAACCATAGACAGCAATACTTCCGGGACGGAAAGAGAAGTCCCCGTACACAGTCCGATTACAAAAGATACTCCGAAACAAATTACCATCTGTACCACCGCAAGCACCACCACCGGTATGGTGTAACCGAAAATATACTCCACCGGTTTCATCGGCGATGCGTACAACCGCAGAAGCAATGCCGTCGTCCTGTCCTTTGACACCTGCACACTCGTAAACAACATCACAAAGGTAAGTCCGAAATAGGCAATTCCCGGCGCAAGATTCCTGATACGAAACACCTGCATTCCCGCCTCCACCGGAATACTTTTATCGATAATACTCATAATCACCAACATTACAAGCGGAAACCCAACACAAAAAATATAACTTAACGGGTCTCTCATAATTTCCTTCCATGTCCTTACGGCAAATACTTTACTCTTCATAGGACACCCCCTCCACAATCTTTACAAACGCATCCTCTAAGCAACCGGACTCTGTTCGGCGCATCAGTTCCTCCGGACTTCCCACTGCCATCAATTCGCCTTTTGCCATAATTGCAATCTCGTCTGCCAGGTTTTCCGCCTCCTCCATATAATGGGTGGTCAGAACGATAGTTATTTTTCCCTTTAAGGCCTCGATTTTCCTCCAAAGCTCCCGTCGTGCCAGCACATCGATACCAAGGGTCGGTTCGTCCAAAAACAGAACCCGGGGCTCCGTAATCAGTGCCATGGCGATATTTAACTTTCTCTGCCAACCACCGGACAAGGTTTTGGCCTTCTGGTTTTCCACCTCTTCCATGGAAAACTGCGCCAGCATCTCTCGTACCTTTTCTTCCGTCCGTGTTTTGTCGAAACCGTAAATCCCGGCAATAAACTCCAGATTTTCCCTCACCGTCAGATTCGGTGCCACCGAGGTTTCCTGGGGAGAAATATTGACTAACTTCTTTACTTCATGAAGCTCGGATAAGATACTATGTCCCATGACATACGCCTCACCCCCCGTGGGCTTTGTAAGCCCCGTGAGCATGCGGATGGTGGTAGTCTTTCCGGCTCCGTTTACCCCAAGAAGAGCATACAAGCTTCCCTCCGGAATCCGTAAATTCAGGTTCCTTACCGCCACCTTGCTGCCGAATTCTTTTTTGAGTCCCTTAATTTCTATTCCGTATCCCATTGTTTACACCTCTTTCTGATTCAAACATCAATTTCCTACATCTCTTTTTGATTCAAACGTTGGTTAATTTCCTTTACATCCCGGCTACACAGCTTATACTGGATGCCCCAACAGATGCCGTAGGTCACCACAATGCTGGCCAGAGAAGAAATCATGGACGTCAAATACTTATGGAAGCCCCACAAATAGCAGGCCGTGGGAATCCACACCGCAAGCATCACACAAAGAAACAAAACACTCTGCCACAAAAGCCCCGGCCGCTTTAATTCAAACAGAATCGTACCTGCCGACGTCACGCCGCTCATCACACCTACCAGTAACAGTTGCACGCAAAAAGCGGTCACTTCATTTGCAAATCCTTCCGCAAACTCCGGCAACAACGCTACATGCCCGATTAGCTTCATAACAATCAATTCAATCACCGTGGTGATGGCAATGGAATAACAAAAACCATTCACAAAGCGAATCAATATATTTTTCATAAGGCCCTCCTAACACAAAACTTCCTTGATTTTACGCACGAAGCGTCGTGACACATAGGTCACGTCTCCGTTTTTCATCCGCACCTGTATGGTCCCCACATAGCTCATATCAAACTTTTCAATCTGCTGTACATTCACCAGCTCCGAGTTGGAAATCCGCACAAACTTCTGCTCCGAAAGCAGTTCCTCCAACACATACAGTCTATCCTTTACCTCATAGCACTCCATGGCTGTCCGCGCAAATACTTTCTTATTCTCCGAATAAATCCAGACAATCTGTGCCGGCGAAAGAATCTCCGACTCCTGCCCTTTGTAGCCTACAATCCGCAGTTCAAAAAGCTTTTCTATAGCCTCATAGATTCCTTCCGTCTCCCGGTTCTTCTCCCGTACACAAAGATGAATCTCCGGTTCCGGATATTTTTCCTTAATGATATACTTAATTTTCATAATGTCTCCTTCAAGTGCACTGTCAGTAACTGATTTGATTATAGAACTTTCGGTAAGGAAAAGCAACGGATTTGGGACGGACGGTCGCGTGACAAAGACAAGTGGTTAAACCCAATCCCTTCTTCCATGTATAAAAAAACGTGTGCTTGCAGTGTCTGACTCTGCAAGCACACGTTCTTCTCCCTATTCTTTTCCGCAAAAAATTTCGTTTCTGTCAAAACTTTACAATACAACTACTCCTGTACCACCTTATTTAACATCTCTGAAAGTCCCTTCATTGTCTCTACGATATTTGCCAGACTCTCCGTACCTGCAGTATTTTCTAACGTTGCCGCATTCACATGTTCCACCGCATCGCAGTTCAGCTGGGTGTTTTCACTGATTACCGTCATGCTTTCAGAAACTTCTTCACTCTTCTCCCGAATCAGCTTTGCAGTTTCATCAATGGCATGAATCTGCTTTGCCAACTCCATATTGGAAGAAGTAATGAGTGCTGTGGATTCGTTTGCCTTTTTGATACTATTCATACCATCCTGGGTAAACGCGGCATTTTGCTCCATTGCATTCACTGCTTTCTCCGTGCTTCCCACGACTTCGTTTACAATCGCACCGATACTTTCCACCGCAGTTCTCGTCTGCTCGGCAAGTTTTTGAATTTCATCCGCAACAACCGCAAAACCTTTTCCCTGTTCTCCCGCTCTTGCAGCCTCAATGGAGGCATTCAGTGCCAAAATATTGGTACGACTGGAAATACTGGTAATGGTCTGTACAATACCGATAATCTCCTTCGACTGCTCACCGAGATTTGTGACAATCTGCTTACACTCGTCGGTACTTCTGTAAATCTGCTCCATATTCGCCGTCGCTTCATCCATTCGGCCCTGATTTTCTCCGGTATTTTCTCCGATTTTATCGGTTAACAACGCCGTATTATGATTCATATCACTCAACTCTTCCAACTCTTTGGAAATGTCAAGAATACGTTGCTGTGCATTTTCTACTGCTTCCGCATTATCCGTAGACCCTGCCAGCAAGGTTTTGGATTCGTCGGCAATTCTCTGATTGGCATCTAACGATTTCTTTGTAATCTCCGCCATCTCCGATACCGTATCAAACAATGATTTAGACGTTGCAGCCGCATTGTCCTTCATCTCTGTCATACGAGCCAACATTTCCTTCTGCTCCTCAGCACCCATCAGATTTGCAAGCATAGAAGCCGTTCTTCCGCAAAGCATGGTAAAAATCGTAGCAATTGCAATTACAATCAATGCTCTCGGTGCCACACCAAAAATAATTGCATCGTTAAATTCCAAGAAATTATCATCCTGGGTAGTATCCATAAAAAAAGCCAGAACCTGTCCTGCCGACACACCGATTACCGTAAAAAAAGTCGACGCAATATTCAGCCGTTTGGAGAAATACAAACTGGCAATTGCAATCGGATACACATACACCGCAACCACATGATAGGTCAGTGTAACACAAAGAAGTGTTACAAACACCGACGCACAAGCAACATTAATATACTTGACATACCCCTTCTCTTTTTTCAAGACATTTACCAATAGCGTAGGCAAAAGCAGAAGAGCCCCTCCGCTCACATAGGAAAACGTCATAATCGATTTCTCTACAATAAAAATACCGATTACATTTAAAATGTAAATCAACGTAAATACAAAAAACGTTACCCGCATGACTCTTGCTACGATTCTGTTTGCTTCTTTTTCATTTTGCTTTAGTAACTCCATCGCATCGTTCTCCTTTGTTTTTTAATTCACAAATGTTATCGCTTTTTACACTATGACAAGCAAGTAAAAATCTCCCTTTTTCTTACAATTATACAACTTATGTTCATAAATCGACACCTCGTCTGTTTAAGAAATTTATAAGAAATTATTAAGATTTTATTAAGTTTGTTCATTCCCCTAATTATTTTAATGTCCATACAACTAAGATTCGTTCACTTGTCATCACTTGTAAAAAAGGGCCGCGCACCACTGTGCGACAGCCCTTTTGCACTTACCTTTTAAACACATACCAGAACGGTTGCTCTCCACCATAGGAATAGTCCCCGCTCTTCCACTGTACAAACAAGTACTCCGTACCCTCATGCTGCTCTATCACATACTTACTTGCAGTGGCACGCGGATTACAAATCACATAGCCGTTTACCCAACGCCAAACCTCGTCCTTGTCAATGGTTACGCTGCCGTCTTTGGAGTTTAAGAACCCATTCCGTATCTTACCATCCGGAAGAAACTCTGCACTTCTCCAGTACAATGCCTCATAAGGAATAAAGGCGCACATATTGCGCGGGTCAAAGGATTCTACACTTCGAACAAGGTCACATACATTCCACAGTCCCATTACCGCACTGTCGTCCGCGGGAACCTGCGGGATTTCATCTACAATCCGAATATCCTTTTTCGTGTACTCCTTGGAATCCACTTTTCGGAACACCCAAACCTCCGGCTTTCCGCCTTCGAAGTAGTTATGGCCCTTGAACTCCAAAAACAAATAGGTTTCCTCTCCGATGCGTTCAATAGTGTACGGATTTCTGTTCTTCCGGTGCGGATAACCGCAATCGGATAACACATATCCCTTTGTCCAGCCAAAGCACCAGTACCGCTCGCCTTTCGGCAGGAAATAAAGCTCCTTTACCCGGTCGCCGTGCTCTGCAGACTTCCTCTTTTCCGGTAGAAACATCTCCTTACACGGTAAATAATCCAGCAATTCCCAGCGTCCGATAACCGCCTCATCATCTTCAAAAGGTACGTCAATCTCCTCATTAAACTCAGGATTAAACTCGTGGAGCTTTACCACCGGAAGCTTTACCTCCACGGTACCGTCTCCGTACCGGATTTGATAGGTCGGCCCCACAATCTGATAATTGTTGTCCAATACATACTGCTGTAACGCCCGTACCGCCTCGTCGTACTCCTCCGGCTTACAAACAAGCCCGGCAGTATCTCCCGAAAAGCAAACCACTTTTTCCGTAAAGCCCCGCAAATTTGAAACCTTCCCCGTCAGTTCCACACCGAAGCCGGTATCAAAATTCTCACTGACATACTCCGTCTCATAATCCACAATCACTTCTCTGTCGCCCTGCGCCCCCGCCGGAACCGCATTTCGAAGCTCTTTCAAAACACCGTCCCATTCGGATTTGTCCGAAATCACTCTGCGGTCAAACAACAAACGGATTTCATCACTTTTTCTGATAATGATATCAAACATACAAGCACTCTCCTTTAACGCCGAATTCAAGTTACGGAGAACCCGGATGCGTGCCTCGGTTTGCGCTTTTAACCTATTTAATTCCGCCTCCTTTGCCGTCACAAGCTCCAAAATCTTTTCTTTCGGCAAAGAAAGAAACTCCTTAATCTCACTCAGACTGAATCCCAGCTCCTTAAGCGCCACAATCCGGTAACAATCCGACAGCTTCGCGGCACCATAATACCGATACCCCGTAAACTCATCAATCTCATCCGGAACCAAAATCCCTTCTGTATCATAAAACCGCAGCGTTTTTACCGGAATCTGACTCAACCTTGAAAGCTCACCGATTTTATACATCCAATCACTCCTTTAATCTACATTGCAGGTACCTTGCACTGTCATACTATCATTACAGTAAGGTGGAGAGTCAAGAGAGATTTTAAAAATTCTTCCAACATTTCTCACGTAAGAATGCACCGATCATCTCCAAAGGTGCCCCTTCGTAATACTCTACTAACATTTTTTTAAACTCCGGTACTTCCTTTTCCGGGATAACCAAAAAACCGCTTCCGTGCGCTATCAGATAGTGATTCGCAAAAATGACAGACGCTCTCTTATTTCCGTCTTTGAACACTTTTGTTTTCATACAATACATGCACAACTCAATCGCGACATCAATCGGTTCTTTTGCCTGCTCCTTGATTTCATTGATTCGCTCAATTACCACTGACTCAATCGGAAGCGGTGGCACATAGCTTGTTCCGCCGATTTGTACCGGAATCCCCCGGATACGTCCACCGTCATAAAAAAATCCTTCATTTACCAGCTTCGCAATATGACAAAGCATATAATAGTTGCTTTCACTTTGAATGACATCTTTATCCAAAATAAATTCCCACGCATGCTTTAAATTAAGAATCTTCTGAACATCGGTTGCAGACACACCGTTTACCTTCCCATTCTCAATGATATCCTCTGTCTGCGGAAATGATGTAGCCACACCCTCCAACACTGCCTGGTCATAAATATTTGCTTTCATGTTCACTCTGGCGAAATCTAAATTCTGCAACACCCTGGCCGAAAGCTCTCTGTCTTCATATCCACGACTGACCAATTCCTTGTTGATTTTGCGGACAGCTTTATTCAAATCTTTCTGTTCCCTTGCATTACGCAGCAACAATTGATACAGCTCATCCGAATATACATCCACATAAGTAGAGGTCAATTTGCCTGCCACTCTTTTGCGGACATATAAATATTTCATCCCACCTACTTCCTTAATCTCCGGATTCCCGTCATAAGGCATTAAATTAAGTCGGGCTTGTATGTCCGCTCTCTGCTGTAACAACTCCTGAATTTCCGTATAATTTGCACTCATTCTGCGACACCCCTTTCATTTAGGGAACTTTTATACGTCATATTATACACAAAAGTTCCCTAATTAGCAAGAAAAATTTAGGGAACTTTTTGGCATGAATTTGCGCTAAAAAGTCCCCTAAACAGAATAACTTATTTCACTATACCAATCAATTTTAAAGCAGTATCATAATCTTTCTTATGAACATAAATCTTATATTCGTAAGAACAATTTTGATTAACGCCAAAGCTTCCTACTCTGCCTCTGGTACTACCAACTACAGATGCACTTTGAAGATTTGTTACCTTTACCGTATAATGAATCCGATTCCCGGATAAGATGGCACGAACCTCCGACTGACGATTCATATCCATCGTAATCAATAGTTCTTTTCGATTAAAAAATGTAATCATCTTTTTCACCTCCGCAAATTTATCCCTCATCCTACCGTTTTCGTTTCATCCCGTAAAAACAGCAACACCGCAGGCAAATCGATTTCCGAAACCCTCTTTTCGGCAATCAACTTTTGAACTTCATCCAGTCCTGCCCAATGTACATCCCCGCTATCGTCCCCTTCCCTTTGCGGTTCCCCATCCGCTTCGCAAAGGAAGTAAACGCCAAAGGAATCCACCGGTCCTTCGATGGTCTGATAGGACGCATACGGCTTTATGCATTCCACAGAAAAGCTCCTGCCTGCTGTAATCAAGGAATCTGCTTCTCCCCGAATCACATTCACCGTCAAACCGGTTTCTTCCATAATCTCTCTTCTCAATCCGTCAACCATTTTCTCGTACTCGTTAATTCTTCCGCCCGGGAGTTCATATACTTCCGGCTCTCCCGTTCTTTTTCGTAACTGAATCACCAGTTGTTTTCCGTTCTCCGCTTCCCGAATAATCAAACCTCTTACATTCACATGAATCATAGCATTCCCCTTTCCAATACACCTGTTTTTTTAAAATTACAACTCCAATTGCGTCAAACCCATCATTCCTTTATCAAATCCGGTAAATCCGTAAGTTCTTCACAACACACCATTCCTTCTACCTTCTTATGTACAAGCACCGGCTTCATCCCGGCATTTAAGCCTCCTTCATAATCCGCCACCGGATTATCCCCGATCATATACCGCACTTCCGGATTCCCCGCCTGTGCTGTTGCATAATCAAACATCTCTTTTCGTGGCTTATCATAGCCCACACTGGCGGAAATAAAATAGCCTGCGATCTCCTCGTCCAGACCGAGACGAACAAATACCTCCCGAAGCTCAGGGAAATTATTGGAAATAATATAATGTTTGTAGCCTTTTTCACTGAAATACCGTAACACCTTCTTTGCATCCGGATAAATCTCGTACTCATAACTTACCACGTTCTTTCGAAAGGCATTACACACAGATACCGCATCAGCCGGACTCACGCCCTGTTCTTCGCAAAACCTGCGCATTCCGCCAAGCAGTCGTTCCCACCACTCTTCTCCGTTTGCATCTCCATGGTCCTCCTCCGGCTTATTCCAGGAACAAGCCTCCCGTAAGAAACGTTTTACTTCTTCCTCCGCAACGGAATAGCCGAATTCTTTAAATGCCCTCAGTAAGGAACACTTAAAAGACTCATTATTATGTACTAATGTACCGTCACAATCCCAGAAAATCGCTTTGTTCTTTTCCTTTCTCTCCTTTATTTTTTCTTTTGCTTTAAAAAAGAGTTCCACTACCTTTTGATTTGCAATTTGTCCCATCTCAGTATCTCCTTAATTTTCATTTCCTTCTGCCTAACAAATCAGATCTTATCACTCCGTTAAACTGAACATTGAATGTCTTCCTTAACTAAACTTTATATTCCCATACATATCCTCAAAGTTTTTTTCCTTTTGATGATAATCGCTAATTTCATCATTATACCTCTGCAATAACATAGTATAGATTTCTTCTCCGCCGCTGTATGTATGCGTAATGTACTCCTCAAATCGAAATCGTTGATTTACAGCTTTATCGCATAATACTGGCTGATTCTTCCTTCGTTATAATTACTGTTTTCCTCTACCAACACTCCGCCACACTTTTTGATGACAGTTACAGATGCCGAGTTATCCTTATAGCAGCCAAGCAGGACCTTGTCCTTTCCTTTTTCTTTGCAGACAGACAAGGCATAACGGAGCATGGCGGTAGCATATCCTTTATTACGTTCGGACGGCCTTACACCATACCCGATGTCGCCGATTTCTTCCGTAAGGTTTTCCGGTAATTCGTACCGGATGCTTAATAAACCGATGAGTTTGTCATCATCAAAGCAAAGATACAACAAGGATTTTCCCCATTCTTCATCCCCGACGGAAGCGTTTCTTTGTATCTTTTCCACCCAGTCCGCATACTCGGAAACCGGTAATCCAAGACTTGCACTAATGCCGAATTCATTATTGTCGTAGTGCTCCTGTATGTATTCCTGCAAAATACTTTTATCATTCATTTCCGGAAGTCTGTATAACATTTCGTCACCTCATCATTTTTCTTTTTTTCATCCTGTAAAAACTATTTCCCGTCCTCTTCATCTCCCAAGCCATACTCGTACATTTCATTGATTTTAGCCTGCGCCTGTTCGGTTTCCTTTTTCTTGATTAACTCATTACGGTCACTTAAGATGGCAAGCATCTCGTCCACCACTTCCCCCTCTTTCAGATGGGAATATTGACACAAATATCCAATCATTCGTGCAGCCGTAAAATCCGTATTCAAATTGCGTGTAATTACGTCGCACAATTCTTCCTGATAACCACGCTCTAAAAGCATATGATATAGTTGCATACTTAGTTCGGTTCTCGGTTTCATATCGTTCTTCTCCCCGGTACTTCTATGTTCCAATGACAATTTCACAAATCAAGTGATATCTGTCACCAAATGAACTCCTTTTTAACTATAAAATTCAAATACCCATTAATCGTATGAATTAAGAAAAATAACGAAGCAGTACCAACTAATAAATAATTGCTTTTCCATATTCCAAAAAACAAATAGTACAATGGAACCGCTGCAAATTGGCTAACCACAATTACCCAACCGTTTTGATATCCCAAATAATAAAATGTCCATCCCGCAAAATTTATCAATATCATGAGAACGGTAAATGAAAAAAATATTTTTTCTTTTGTTGATGCTATTGAAAACAACTGAACATCATCTCTCACAATCAACATCAATAAAATCATTGAAAGCGTCCCGACGACTCCTTGTGTTCTCTCAATCCATTGAATTTCATTTTGCATATTCATTATTGGATTTGATGCCGGTTTTATGAAAGGCATAATTATGTACGGAATTTCCTGAATAACAAATGCAATTATTCCAATGAATGAGAGTCCCAAATAGTAATTTTTAAATAAATGAACAAACTTAATCACACTATGATCCTCCATATAATTCTTACCGGCTTGTCCCATTATATCACACATCGATAGATTTCTACATATAAAACCATACATTCCCCTCATCGCAAATTAAATGCTATCTGTAAATTTCTATTTCACAATCACGAAAAACAATCGAGGGAAATTAAAGATTACTTTTCCGTTTTTCTGCAACGGATAATTTAGCCTAATCTCTTCCATAATATCTTTCTTAAATTCAGCCCTCATGGAATCATCAATTTGAGAAAGATACGGTCTTAAACCGGTTCCCTCGTACCAAGTCCAAATTGCCTCATGGGAAGGAAGCACATGATGGTACGTAGTCGTCCAAATATCAAATTCATCGGACAAAGCAGAGAGAACATCAAAGTATTCTTCCACAGTGCCCATAACATAATTTCTCTGATGTTGAAAAACACCTTCCCACTTTTCACTCGTAACCACTTTATGAATCAAGTGATGAATCGGCTCATCAAAATTACAAGGGATCTGGATTGCCATAATTCCGTTCTCATTCAAAAGCTTATAAAGATTCTTTATGGTCTTAAACTGATCCGGAAGCCACTGAAGACAGGCATTTGAAAAGATTAAATCGAATTTTTTACCGGTCTTCTCCGAAAACTCATCCGCATCCCACTGTTCAAATATGATATCCGTATAATCCTTCTTCGCTCTTTCTATCATATCAGCAGAAAAATCAATTCCCAATATCTCTGCCTCCGGAAATACACTCTTTATCACCGCAGAACTGTTTCCCGGACCGCAGCCCACATCAAGCGCAGAAGACACGGTTCGTCCTTCCACTCGTCTGACCAAATCAATGGCCGGTTGCGTTCTCTCTTTCTCAAACTTCAAATACTTTTCAGAATCCCACTTATTCTCCATCAATGAAACCTCCGTTCTGTATTCCTCTTTATTTTTATAAATTTTAATTCAGTCCGTCACCTCAGGGTCTCCGACTTCCTCATTCCCCAAATAAACTTTATATTCTTTCCCTTCATACAGGTTCATGATTTGTCTGCGTAGTTTCGACGGGTACAAGGGAGTTATATTTAATGTCTTGATATCAAGCCAGTCATAGCCCACTTGATTTGTATCACTTTGTAGGATAGCGTTTTCAATTTCTCCTTTGTATTCACACAAAAACACAAGGTCAACACGATGAAAATCTTCCCCATGTAACCCTTCTATCACAAACACCAAATCTTTTACCTCGACCTGCACTCCCAGTTCTTCCGCCACTTCTCTGCAGACCGCCTCCGGGAGAAGTTCTTCCACATCCTGTCCGCCGCCCGGCATGATATACCACGCTTCTTTTCCGTCGCTGATTTTTACTGCCAGCATTTTATCCTCTTTTATAATCAATGCTTTTGCAGCATTTCTTACTGTTCGTTCCATAATATCCCCCCTGTCAATGGTACAAATTTGTCTTTTCCCGATTCATAAACTCTACAAATTGGAATTTGGTTAACTCACAATTCCTTTTTTACTAAAACATACTCGGTGGTTCGCAGAACTTCAACAAACCCATATTTAAGGAATAACGCAACAGAAGAATTGTCGATGGCAATATCGTCATAGAGTTCCCTAATGCCATTTGTCTTTGCGGTTTCACATAAAAGCAACAATCCTTTGCGACCATATCCCTTTCCACGATACGAAGCATAAATAATCACATCAGCAATGTAAATCTGTCTTTCTCCGTCGAAATGATATGCTACCTCGCCGACAAAAGTGTCCCTATCCTTGATATATCTGTAAAAGCGCTTGCCATTGTGGTTTGTTATCCATCTGTCATG
>JAFVSN010000048.1 GCA_017503735.1 Lachnospiraceae bacterium | reverse complement strand
GGGAGAGTTGGAAAATGCGGTAGTGCTGATGCACGAGCAGTATGCTACTACGGCAGAGGCGGTAGAGTATTTGCTCCCGACCCTGATGGAAAAGGGATACCGTTTTGTAACAGTGTCGGAACTTGCAAAGCAAAACGGAATTGAATTGGAAACACATAAGATTTACGGTAAGATGGAATAGAACAACGATATGTCATGGATGAATAGATAGAATCTGCGAAAATGTGACATTACCCCCGGGATTAAGTCGGATATATGACTGAAAATCCCGGGGGTTTTTTTGTATAATGAAGGTAGAAAATCCGACAGGAGGAGTTATACATGATTGTTAAAGGTACCTATTTTCAGAACGACGCCGAAAAGCCGTTGGTATACGGTGATGTGGAGATTTTTCATACAAAACGCAAAAGACTTCGGGGAGAAGAAGAGAAGGAAGCAGTGCTTTGTGAGCCGGTTATGGTAGGTTTTTGCGGAACGGATAACGAATTGATGCATATGGGAAGCGAAGGAAAGCTTACATCGAAATTTCCGGAAGGGACAAATCGCCTTATTAACGGACACGAGGGTATTGTATGGGTACCGTCTCAAAATCGTTTTGCAATTGTACTGATTCGCGGAGGAAACAGTTATGACCCGACCCGTTATACGGAGGAAGAGACATACTTTGAATACGGTTGTGACGGGGCAGACGGATTGTTTTGTGATAAGCAATATTTCCACCCGGATATGCTGTTACCGATTCCGGAAGGTTATGTGGAAAACGGAAAGTTAATGTTATCCTTTGCAAAAAAGATGGTATTTCCGGACCCCTTTGCCTGCATGTTGTTCCAGCTGGAACGCATGGAAGATTTGGGCAGTGCCCACAATTTTCGTGTGGCAATGAAAAAGTACAAGTGCTGTGAAGAAGAGGCAAGAAAGATTGCGAAGGAAGAGATTTTTGAGCGTACCGTGATTTTCGGTTTGGGAACCACCGGAATGTTTATCGGAGATTTGATTAAGAAAAATCATCCGGATGCGAAGGTGCTGTTTGTAGGCAGAAGTGCGGAGGACTCCCCGAAAGTACGGTTTGCGCTGAAACAGGCGGATGCGGAGTATTTGCAAAATACTTATGACAGCGAAGAAGAACTGGCAAAGGCAATCATAGAAAAGCTGGGAGGACGTGCGACTACCTTTATCGGCGTCAGCGGAAGTAATGTGGAGCATCGTGTGGCTTTTGAGTATAAGGTGCTTGGCTGCAACGGCATTTATAACAGTTTTTCCCTAGGGCCGAAAGTAACCTTTGATACCATGCCCTTCGGTTTTGAAAATCATTTGATTTTCGGTTCCATCAATTTCCGCCAGGATCATATGGAACAGGCGATTCGACTTCTTTCCGAGAGCTGCTATGACGAGATTGTGGAATTGATTGACAAAGAAGAATTTACGAAAGACCCGATGGCGGCGTATCGTGATAGGATTTACAGCAAGAATGCACCGATGAAGACTGCGGTGATTTGGAACAAAAACTACGTGGAAACGGAATAAGAAGCAGGAGGCCGGAAGAATCCGGTGGACTGTGTAGGAGAATCAGGAAAACAGAACGAAAAGGAGACAAACACGATGAAAACAGTATTAATAGAAAAACCTTTTGAAATTGCGGTAACGGACACGGAGATGCCTGTGGTAAAGGAAGGAGAAGCTCTGTTAAAGGTATTGTACTGCGGTGTGTGCGGCGCGGATGTGGCAAGCT
Source organism: Lachnospiraceae bacterium (assembly GCA_017503735.1). Classification (GTDB taxonomy): domain Bacteria; phylum Bacillota; class Clostridia; order Lachnospirales; family Lachnospiraceae; genus SIG307. The sequence continues at coordinate 3,405 of JAFVSN010000048.1, read as the reverse complement.
ATACGGGAAATCAGCCGTTTACGACTTACCCTCGCATTCCGGGGCATGAGTTCAGCGCAGAAATTGTGTCTATTCCGGAAAACGACAGAGGCTTAAAGCCGGGAGATATCGTAACCGCAAATCCGTATTTTAACTGCGGAACTTGTTATTCCTGTCAGAGAGGATTTGTAAATTGCTGTACCGACAACCAGACCATGGGTGTGCAGAGGGACGGCAGCTTCCGGGAATATATCGTGATGCCGGTAGAACGTATTTATGCCGGAAAGGGCTTGTCGGCTAAAGAATTGGCACTGGTAGAGCCCTTTACCATCAGCTATCATGCACTGCACAGAGCACCGGTAAAGGCGGGAGATAAGGTGTTGGTAGTGGGTGCGGGTCCCATCGGTCTGTTTGCTCTCATTGCGGCAAAAGCTCAAGGTGCAGAAGTTTATGTGGCAGATGTTTTGGACGGAAGATTGGAAAAGGCAATGCACTTTGGTGCTGCGGGTGTGATTAATTCCGCTACGAGCGATATTAAGGAAGAGGCTATGAAAATTACAAAGGGAAACGGGTTTGATGTGTGTGTAGAGGCCTGCGGTCTTTCCGTTACCTTCCTTTCTTGTATCGAATGTGCGGCTTTTGCGGCAAATATTATTTTAATCGGAAACGGCAAGAAGGAGACCACGTTCTTACATTCTGTTTTACTGAAGAAAGAGTTAAATGTGTTCGGTAGCAGAAATTCCTATGCAAGTGATTTTAAAGCGGTAATCGACCTAATTGCAAGCGGAGAAGTAAATGTGCTGGATATGGTAAGTGCCGTATATCCGATGGAGCGTGCGGATGAAGCCTTTAAAGCATTGGCAGAAAACGACGGCAGCTTATCCAAGGTATTGATTGAAATGTAAAACGTCGGGAAAGAGGTGAAAGGATGAAGGAAAGCATAATTCAATTCGGTGAGGGAGGATTTTTAAGAAGTTTTGCCGACGTATTTGTACATAAAATGAACGAACAGGGCTTGTACGACGGCAAGGTGGTTGTGGTACAGCCTATTGCAAAGGGGCTGATTCCGGTACTTAATGAGCAGAAGGGTGTGTATCATCAGTTCCTGCGGGGAATCGAAAACGGAGAAGTGAGAAACGAGTGTATTAAAGTAACGTCTGTTTCCAGAGGAGTGGACCCGTATACGGATTATGCAGAGTATTTAAAACTGGCTCACAATCCGGACATGCGGGTGATTATTTCCAATACGACAGAGGCGGGAATTGAGTATCTGGGTACGGAAAGCTTCGATGATGCACCGCCGAAATCTTTTCCGGCAAAATTAACGCGACTTTTGTATGAACGTTTTACTGCAGGACTTGCGGGCTTTATCATTCTGTCCTGTGAACTCATTGATAATAACGGGAAAGAACTGTTGGACTGCGTACTGAAGTATGCGAAGCTTTGGGAGCTACCGGAGACGTTTGTACAGTGGGTACAAAAGGAAAATCATTTTTGTAATACGTTAGTGGACCGGATTTGTACCGGTTATCCGAAGGATGAGGCAGAGGAATTGACAGCATATCTCGGAGAAGAAGATAAACTGATGAACACTGCGGAGATTTTCCATTTGTGGGTCATTGAAGGGGATTTTGAACAGGAGTTTCCGCTTAAGACGGCAGGTGTAAATGTTATCTGGACGCCGGATGTAAAGCCGTATAAGAAAAGAAAGGTGCGCATTTTAAACGGAGCCCATACTTCCATGGTATTGGCGGCGCGCTTATACGGCCTTTCTACGGTTAAGGAGTGTCTGGATGATGCTACAGTGAGGGCTTTTTTGGATAAGACTTTGTCGGAGGAGATTATCCCGACCCTCGGAAGTACAGAGGAGGATGTCATCTTCGGTAAGGCGGTGCTGGATCGTTTTGCGAACCCGTTTGTGAAACATCAGCTTTTAAGTATTGCATTGAATTCTGTCAGTAAGTTTAAGGCGAGAGTGCTTCCGACGCTTTTGGAGTATTACGAAGAGAGAGGAGTACTGCCGAAGTGTATGACATTTTCCCTGGCGGCATTGATTGCTTTTTACCGTACCGAAGAGGCAAATGACGGAGAAGAGATTATGGCGTTTATGAAGAATGCATCCGTTGCGGATATATTAAAAAAGGAGCAGTATTGGGGCAGGGATTTGTCCTTCATGCTTGCGGAGGTAGAGCATTATTATAAGATTATGACAACGCAGGGAATGGAAAAGGCATATGCGGAGGTGCTTGCATGAAGCAGCTGACAATACATCCTTCCGACAATGTGGCAGTGGACATTGTTACCGGCCATAAAGTGGCACTCTGCGACATCCGGGCGGGAGAGAATGTAATGAAGTATGGTTTTCCTATCGGGCATGCTACGAAGGATATCCGAAAAGGAGAACGGGTACATACCGAGAATCTCAAGACCAATTTAAAGGAGAAACTGACCTACGAATACCATCCGAAGGTGTTTGAACTACCGGATGTGCGGGAATATACGGTCAATGCTTATGTAAGGGAAAACGGTGAGATCGGTATCCGGAACGATATCTGGATAGTGAATACGGTAGGTTGCGTGAACAAAGTGGCAGAGAAGATAAGTGCCCTTACGGGAGCTCTTTCGTTTCCGCATCCTTACGGTTGTTCCCAGTTGGGAGAGGATCACGGGATAACGGAGCAAATATTAAAAGGGTTGGTAGAACATCCAAATGCCGGCGGTGTTTTGGTGATTGGATTGGGGTGCGAAAACAATAATATTGCATCTTTTAAAAAAGTATTGGGTGCGGTGGATGAACGTCGTGTGAAGTTTTTAAATGCACAGGATTGTGACGATGAGTTTGCGGAAGGTGTGCGACTCATAGAAGAGTTAAAGGCTTATGCGGAAACCTTTACCCGCCGGCCGGTGCCTGTGTCCCGTTTAAAAGTAGGGTTAAAGTGTGGCGGTTCCGATGGATTTTCCGGCATTACGGCTAACCCGTTAATCGGACAGTTTTCGGATATGCTGATTGCCGCAGGCGGCAGTACCGTGCTGACGGAGGTACCGGAAATGTTTGGGGCGGAAACGATTTTAATGGATCGTTGCGTAGACGAAGCGGTGTTTGAAAAGACTGTACGTCTCATCAATGATTTTAAGGATTACTTTATTCGTCATAATCAGGAGATTTACGAGAATCCGTCTCCGGGAAATAAGGCGGGCGGTATTACTACCTTGGAGGAAAAGTCTCTGGGCTGTACCCAGAAAGGGGGCAGAGGGACGGTGGTGGATGTACTGACCTACGGCGATCGGGTGACAAAGAACGGCCTTAATCTACTTAACGGTCCGGGAAACGATATGGTGGCGGTGACGAATCTGGTGGCAGCCGGTTGCCATATGGTGTTGTTTTCCACGGGACGGGGGACTCCTTTGGGGAGTCCGGTTCCTACG
>JAFVSN010000047.1 GCA_017503735.1 Lachnospiraceae bacterium | reverse complement strand
TTCTTCAAAACTCTTCTATAAATTCGAGATAAACCACATCAATCCCAACACCGCAATGGCAGCCAACACGGTAATGACTACTTTGAGGGCCGAAATCGGGATTTTACCTGATACTCTTCCGGTCTGTCCGTTCACCATAAAGCGGTATATCTTTTCTTTGTATTTAAAACACGCCATCCACACCGGAAGCAACAAATACTTGTATTTAATCCCCGTAAAAGAAGGATGGATTTGTAAAAAGCGCACATCATCCGCATGATGCTCCGCTCTGATTTTCTTTGTGATATTTCTTCGTAAACGGGTAGTAATTAAACTTTTTGCCGTTTCCCAGGCATCCTTTAATCCGATGGAATATCGTTCCGAAGCAAATCCTGCCACATACTCCGGCTTATACACCTTATTGTCCGCAGTATTAAAAGGCTGGATTCCGTTTAACAGGCTTTGCTCATGCCGCTTTGTGCCGCATACCGCCTGATCATCAATAAACTCGGAATAAGTACCGCTGCAACGATACCAATCCGTCACCGTTACCGTCTCCCCTTTTGAATTACGTTTCTGACGACGAATCCCGTATTCTCCGGAATAGCGGGTTGTGGTCTGGGTATCAAAGGTCCAATAGGGAAGATACAGTCCCTTAAAATCTTTCGGTTTTGCGGTTTCTTTTGCTTCCTTCGGGCAAAACCAACGTTTCTTAATCCACGCTTTAAATTTTTCCGCCGCCTGTTTTGCATCCAATTTAAAAACACAAACACCACCGGGTGCCAAAGTGTTTTCTCCTTTTGCTTCCATTACCTGATTGGAACCGCAATACGGACATTCCCCCGCGATTTCCAGTGCATCATATACCATTTCTCCGCCGCAGGCTTTACAGAGCACAGTTTTTTTCTCTACGCCCCAGTCGCAGTTTCCGGTTTGCTCCGCCGTTAAAAAGTCCTGCTCTTCGGCACTTATTTCTTCTTCATTTTCCGGTAAAATTTCTTCCAGATAATCACAATACGGGCAGTGAAGTTTCCCTTCTCTCGGATCAAAATCCATCACACCTCCGCACTGCGGACATTTCCGGTCGGTTTCCTTTTTCGTATCTGTAATAACAGGCTCCGTATACTCCTGCTCCATCTGCACTTCCTGTTCGTCCATTCTTTTGTCTCCCTCTTACAATTTATACCTTTGTATGCTCCCGATACCAACAAGCGGCACAGATGTAACACACCTGTACCGCCTGAAATCATCTCATATTACTGAATGTCCTCATCCGTAAACTTATCACCGCACTCCGGACAGAACTTCGGCGGGTTCTTCGGATCTTCCGGTTCCCAACCGCACTTATCACAACGGTATAACGGAGCCCCTGCCGGTTTCTTCGCTCCGCACTCCGGACAGAATTTGCCCTTATTCACCGCACCACAGGTACAAGTCCAACCGTCTGCTGCCGGCTTTGGTGCTCCGCACTCGGTACAGAACTTACCGGTGCATACCGCACCACAGGTGCAGGTCCAACTGTCTGCTGTCTGTGCCTGAGATACCGGTGCTGTCTGTGCCTGCTGCATCTGTTGTGCCTGTTGCTGCTGGGACATAGCAAACAGATTCTGAGCATCAATGCCACCCTTCTGCTGTGCCATATTCATTCCCATAATTCCAAGCATTGCTCCGCCGGAATTCTGGGCAGCCATCTTCAAACCTTCTGCCTGACTCTCTACCAGAGCACCTGCTGCATTCTGCATGTTATTGTAGTACTGCATATCGGAGAACTTCTGAATGGACTCCAAATCCTTCTCCGGAATACTCGGTGCCAGTTCAATGCTGACAAGGGTAAGACCTCTTTTTTCCGTCCACTTCTGACTCAGCTTCTCCTGAAGAGCCGTACAGATTTCTTCGGAATGATATGTAAGTTCATCGTATCGGATTCCCTTCTGTGCATAGTCCCCCAACACAGAACGTAATGCATTTAAAAACTCCGGTTTTAACGTATTCTGTACAAGATCGGTTTTCTCATACTCCGATACCACATTACCCGCTTCTTCCTTATAAAACAGAATCGGGTCGGTAATCTTAAATACATACTCACCGTTACAACGAAGCTGAACCGGTCTGTCAATATTTAAGTTCGGATAATATAAACGGAACGGAATCGGCTGTGCCGTACCGTATTTATTTCCGGAAATCTGCTTAATATTTACAAAGTAAACTCTCTGGTCCTTTGCCACATCTCCGCCGAAAGAAATACGTCTTCCCAAGGTCATAAAGGACTTTTTCAGACTATCGCCCAGGTTTCCGTAAAAAATGCTCGGTTCCGATGAGCTGTCATAAATAAACTCACCCGGCTGCGCACACACTTCTACGATGGCACCCTGGTCCACAATCAGCATACACTGTCCTTCGTTTACGGCAATCACGGAACCGTTGGAAATTACATTGTCCGTTCCCTTCGTATTGGAAGACTTACCGGAAACCTTCTTCTGACCCTTTACCATTAAGATATCATCATCCATGGAATCACAGTAGAAATATTCCCGCCAGGTATCCGCAAATACATCCTTTACCGCATTTTTTGCTGCATCAATTAATCCCATACAAACTCCTTTCTCCCGCATTGCGGGATTCCCTCATTCCTTCGTGCTGTCAAACGATCTTACAACGTACTATTCGTACATCGGATATTTCTTTGTAATTGCTTCAACAATCGCTCTTGCCTCATCCGTTGCTTCCTTCTTATCGATCGTGAGCGCGATTGCCTTTGCTACCTGAGCCATATCGTCGGCATTTAAGCCACGGGTGGTAGCTGCCGCCGTACCGAGACGGATACCGCTGGTAACGAACGGAGAAGCCGGATCGTTCGGGATAGAGTTCTTGTTACAGGTAATATTCACTGCATCAAGAAGCTTCTCTGCTTCCTTACCGGTTACATTCTTGCTCTGAAGGTCAACTAACATTAAGTGGTTGTCGGTACCGCCGGATACAAGGTTGAAGCCCTCGGAAAGAAGTCCCTTTGCCAAAGCCTGGGCATTGGTAACAATGTTCTGTGCATATAACTTAAACTCCGGAGACAACGCTTCCTTAAAGCAAACCGCCTTTGCAGCGATAACGTGCATCAACGGACCACCCTGGATACCCGGGAATACACACTTATTTAACTTATGCTCTTCCGCAAACTCCGCAGAAGAAAGAATCATACCGCCACGCGGTCCTCTTAAAGTCTTGTGGGTCGTGGTAGTGGTTACATGGGCATACGGAATCGGGCTCTCGTGTACACCGCCGGCAATCAGACCTGCAATGTGCGCCATATCTACCATTAAATATGCGCCAACCTCATCCGCAATTTCACGGAATCTCTTGAAATCAATCTTTCTTGCATATGCGGAAGCACCGGCAATAATCATCTTCGGCTTTGCTTCCTTTGCAATACGAAGTACTTCATCATAGTCGATGAAACCGTCATCATTTACACCGTACGGTACGATGTTGAAGTAGGAACCGGAAAAGTTTACAGGACTCCCGTGTGAAAGATGACCGCCGTGTGCAAGGTTCATACCGAGAACGGTATCGCCCGGCTTAAGCAATGCAAAAAATACTGCCATATTTGCCTGTGCACCGGAATGCGGCTGCACGTTTGCGTAAGTACATCCGTAAAGCTCCTTTGCACGCTCAATTGCTAAATTTTCAACGATATCTACGCACTCGCATCCGCCGTAGTAACGCTTTCCCGGATACCCCTCCGCATACTTGTTGGTCAACGGGCTACCCATTGCTGCCATAACAGCCTTGCTGACAAAGTTCTCGGATGCAATCAGTTC
>JAFVSN010000046.1 GCA_017503735.1 Lachnospiraceae bacterium | reverse complement strand
GCTTCCCCTGCTCTTGCCGCCTCAATGGAAGCATTGAGTGCAAGAAGATTTGTCTGAGCCGCAATATTATTAATTGCATCAATGATGTTTTGAATCTTTACGGATGCTTCACTGATTTCATTCATTGCAGCAACCATCTCGCGTACCTTCTCGTTACTCTTACCGATTGTAATACCGGAGTTTTCCACCTTTTTACTAACCAGATTGGCCGCTTCCGCACTCATAGACACTTCGGAAGTTGCCGTTTCAATGGAAGCAGTAAGCTCCTGCGTCACCCCTGCCTGCTCCGTAGCACCCTGGGCAAGTTCCGTCGAACTGTCTGCCACTTGATTGGCACCGTTTGTTACCTGACTCGCCACATTCCGAATACTTCCTACCATATCTGCAATACTTTTCTCGAACTCAAACATAGAGTTGGAGATTTCTACGAAATCGCCCTTCATCTCTACCGTCGGCTGCGCCGCAAAATTTCCGCTTGCAAACTCCTTCATCCCCCTTGTAATGTCATCAATGTACGCCGACAACGCAACACAGGATTCCTTGAGACTTACTGCCACCTGACCGATTTCATCTTCGGACTCATACGCAATCTCCAAATGAAGATTCCCGTTCGCCAGCTCCTCTGACGCTTTCTTAATCTCGGCAAGCGGCTCGGTTACCGAGGCCACAATCCTTTTTCCTACGGAGATACTGATAAAAAACGCAACTCCCATGAACGCCATAAGCTGTCCGATACCGATAAAGTAAAGTAAGGTTCTGTTTCCTTCGTATTTATACAACAACGTCATAAATAACAAACTGAACAGACCGGATGCAGTCACCTGTGCGATGATTGCCGAATATCCCAAATACAACTTTTTCTGGATACTTTTGTTTAATAACATTTTTCTAAGATTCTTTATCATGTTCATCTCTCCTTTTCCTATGTATTCCCCATACCGTTTAAAATAAAGTTCCCTCTTCATAGAAAAGACTTTTCTTCCTTTTACAGCCTTATTGTCTATATTATACATCTTTTTGCGTTATTTGTCAAAATATTTCTACGAGCCAGCCAAGATGTATCTTACAATCCATTCCCTTTTTCTCTCAAATTCCTCTTTCCTCCCCCTTTCTATAGCAAAGCAAAATCCGGCACGCATTCTTCATGCATGCCGGACCCTTCCGTCTCTTTCTTCTTTTTACGTTTCTATTTCTTCTTTCTGACCGGCTTTCCGCTACGACTTACATCTACCACACCAAGCTTCCCCTGCGGACGTTTTTTCCCGGTGCTTTTGCTTCTTTCCGCGCTTTTTTCTTCGCCCTTTCCTCTGACGCGACCGGAATTTCTGCTTTCAGACATCCCATCGCTCTTTCCTCTGCTGCGCTCACCGCTTCTGCTTTCCGACATTCCGTCACTCTTTTCCTTGCCGCGACCGGAACTTCTGCCTTCCGAACGCCCACCGGACTTTCCGTTGCTGTTGGCGCGTTCAATCTGGATGTTGCGTCCGCGAATCTTTACGTTCTGCATTGCGGAAAGCACATCATCCGCATACTCCATCGGCACTTCTACAAAGGTATAGTTGTCGTACATCTGAATGGAACCCACAAGCTGTCCCGGCATACCGCTTTCACCGGCAATAGCCCCTACGATATCCCCCGGACGAATTCTGTCCCGTTTTCCCACATTCACAAACAAACGGGCTCTGGCCGCCTTTCCTTCCCCTTCGCTCATGTCAAGACCGGCATCAAACGCAGCTTCCGTTGCAATCTCACCCATGGCAAGCTTTAAAAGTGCCGCTGCCATCTCAAGAGAGGTGCAATCGGTCTCTTCAATATGCTTTTCAATCAGTTCCGTCATAGTACGAAGCTCACCACCGGCAATGAGCTCATCCACCTGCTTCATCAGCTTTTCGGAACGGATGGCATTGATATCGTTGGCCGACGGAATCGGACGAAGGTGAATCTTCGTCTTACAGTACCGCATAATGTCCTTTAACTTGTAAATCTCTTTTCCTACCACAAGGGTATGAGATGTTCCCACACGACCCGCACGACCGGTTCTGCCGATGCGGTGCACATAATACTCATCATCCTGCGGTACATCATAGTTAAAAACCGCTTCCACATCATCTACATCAATCCCTCTTGCCGCCACATCCGTTGCCACCAATAGGTCGATTTTTCCGCTTCGGAAGGACTCCATGACACGGTCGCGCTGTTGCTGCTTTAAATCGCCGTGCAAACCGTCCGCAAAGTATCCGCGGAGTTGCAAATCCTCCACCAACTCATCTACCAGTTTCTTTGTATTACAAAATACCAGTGCACGCTTCGGATCATACATGTCAAGCAATCTCGCTAACACTTCCGGCTTGTTCTTCTGACGAACCTCATAATAATACTGTTCAATCTTCGGCACTGTCAGCTCCTTCTTTACCACACGAACGATTTCCGCATCCTTTTGATAGGTCTCCGCCAAATCCATAATCGGTTGCGGCATGGTTGCGGAAAAAAGTAACGTCTGGCGTTCCTCCGGAAGCTCTTTTAATATGGTTTCGATATCCTCCCGGAAGCCCATATTTAACATCTCGTCCGCTTCGTCTAAGGTAATCATCTTTACGGTTCCCATTTTCAGGGTATGACGACGCATATGGTCCATGACACGGCCCGGCGTACCGATAATTACCTGCACACCGCCCTTTAAGGATCGAATCTGCTTATTAATATCCTGGCCTCCGTAAATTGGAAGCACCTTCACTCCGTGCATAAACTTGGCAAGTTTTCTTATTTCCTCTGCCACCTGAATTGCCAGCTCTCTGGTGGGACAAAGCACCAACGCCTGCAAACTTTTATCCTTCGGGTCTACTCTCTGCAAAAGCGGAATCCCGAAAGCCGCCGTCTTACCGGTACCGGTCTGTGCCTGACCGATCATATCCCGTCCTTCTAATACCACCGGGATTGCCGCCGCCTGAATCGGTGACATCTCTTCAAATCCCATCTCTGCTACCGCACGCAAAATCGGTGCTTGTAAATTACTTTCATCAAATCTCATACTGTTCTCTTTTCCTTATTTTAATTTCGAGTCTTTCCGCACTCGAACATTCAAAGCAGTCCATCGACCTGCTCTCAACACACTCTCCGACATATGTTTCCGGCGCAAAGACTTTGTCAGTATAACATAAACTTTTCCAAAAAGCAAACAAAAACTGTCGTTTTCGGATTATTATCCCCCTGCAAAACGACAGTTTCTTATATCATAGCCTCTTTTACTACATAATTCTACTTTACAAACACGTTATACAGTCCCATGACAAACAGTACAACTACCACTACCGGAAGCACATAGGAAAAATACCCCCGCATCCAGTTCGCCACCTTCATGCCTTTCCCTTCGTTGGCCTCTGCGGTAAACTTTTTCCAGCCCCAACCATAACGGCAGGTACAGAATAAAACAAACAGCAAAGAACCCACCGGAAGCAACAGATTGCTGACAATAAAGTCCTCCAAATCCATCACATTGCTGCCCTTGCCAAGAGGCGCAAAACCTTTCCACAAGTTAAATCCCAGAATGCACGGAAGAGATAATACAAAAAGAAGAATGCCGTTTATAAGGCAAGCCTTTTTTCTTCTCCAACCAAACAAATCCATCGTACAGGATACCAGATTTTCAAATACCGCAAGCACCGTGGACAGTGCCGCAAAAGATAAAAATACAAAGAACAAACCGCCCCAGATTCTTCCGCCGGACAGATTGTTAAAAATATTCGGAAGCGTAATAAAAATCAAGCTTTTACCGCTGTCTACCTGTACTCCGTAAGCCATACACGCCGGGAAAATAATCAAACCGGAAGCAAAGGCTACAAAGGTATCCAACACCGCCACACGAGTAGCCTCCCCCATCAGGGCACGTTCCTTGCCGATATAGCTACCGAAGACCGCCATACTTCCGATACCGATACTCAAGGTGAAGAAAGCTTGATTCATAGCTCCTACAATAATATTTCCGATTCCAATCTTCTTCATCCGGTCAAGGTTCGGCAGTAAGTAAAACTTAAGACCTTCCTCACTCCCCGGAAGAGTGATACTGTTAATTGCCAACACTATCATAATAGCAAACAATGCTAACATCATCCACTTTGTAATACGTTCCAAACCATTCTGCAAACCGATGGAACAAACCACAACCGCAATCAAAACGGTAATCGCCACAGAAACAATCATCATTCCCGGTTCGGACAGCATTCCTTCGTACTCCGTTTTAATCCCTGCGGCATCCAAACCTTCAAAAGTTCCGCCCACCGTCTTTACAAAATACTGCAACAGCCAGCCTGCCACACTGGTATAAAACATTAACAGCAAATAATTTCCGACCAAAGATGCATAACCATGCAAATGCCACTTGCTTCCCTTCGGCTCCAACTCCTGATAAAATTTCACCGGACTCTTCTGGGCCGCACGGCCGATGGCAAACTCCATGGTCATAATCGGCACACCGAGAGCAATTAAAAAGAAAACATAAATCAGTACAAAGGCCCCTCCGCCGTTTTGTCCTACCATATACGGAAACTTCCACACATTGCCCAGCCCGATGGCACATCCTGCGCTCAACAAAAGGAAGCCAAGTCGGCTCCCCAACCGTTCTCTCTGCATTCTATCGTTCTCACTTTCTTCTATTATTTAAGGAAACTATTTTATAAAACCTTTTCCCCGAAATCGAATCTTACCCTACTATTTTACTATGTTCTTCCCGGATACGCAATATCTCTTTTTCTAAAAACCGAAAGGGTGTCTTCTTTTGACAACCCACATACTTCATGCTATACTGGAAGAACCAAACAAAGGGAGGTCGTTTCCATGAGTAAAAAGAATCTTTCAAAAAGACAGAAGAGATTATACAGCACGCTTCTTGGAGTTGCCCTTATCATACTCCTTGCCCTTGTAAAAGGAGACGACTTAAAGCAAGTATTTAATTCCCTGTTCCCGGACGGACTTTCCGTTTCACAAACCTATGACACCGAAAGTAAGGGCGACTCCTCAACATCCGAACAAACAGATTCTTCCTCGGTATCGGTAGAAGAAGACGGCATCTACAGTACGCCTGATACAGTTGCGGCATATATTCACACGTTCCACAAACTTCCGTCTAACTACATTACAAAAGCCGAGGCCGTACAGCTCGGTTGGAACAGCGAAGAAGGTAACCTTTGGGATGTCACGGACAAACAATCCATCGGCGGCGACAAATTCGGCAACTACGAAAAACTACTTCCGGAAAAGGAAGGACGCCTCTGGTACGAATGCGATGTAAACTACAACGGCGGATATCGCGGAAAGGAACGTATCGTTTACTCAAACGATGGTCTGATTTATTATACCGATGACCATTACGAAAGCTTTTCACAACTATATTAAAGGAGAATTTCATGAAACGACACGTTACCCTTAGCGGAAACCGCATGAAAACAAAGACAGACCTGCATACTTACCTGGCAAAAAAACTAACCCTCCCGGACCACTACGGCAAAAACCTGGATGCTTTGCACGACTGTCTCAGTGCATACAGTACCCCTCTTCATATCACCGTCACCTATACGGAACGTTTGAAGGAAAACCTGGGAGACTACGGCGAAACCTTCTTACAGCTCTTACAAGACATGGCTGAAGAAAACCTGCTTATCAGCCTCTCTGTTTATGCAGATAAGCAACTTTAAATAAGATCAAATAAAGAAATCGTTACTTTTCACAGGGCACTGCAAGTTTGTTGCGGTGCCTCGTTCTTATCGGGAACAAAAACCGAGGGCACATCCGTAAAGTCTCCTTTGCTTTTCCCGAAGGGTCGCGCTTTTAGCGTAGTTGAAATCGCCTCTTAGCGGTTCTAAGTCTCGAGGTCGCTCCCGAGAGACGTTTAGAACCGGTTAGAGGAAGTTTGACGGAGCGTTGCGATTTGCAAAGGAAACTTTACGGATGTGCCCTCGGTTTTGACTTCTAAAAAAAATGGGCACCGCAACAAACTTGCAGTGCCCCCGAACATTTTACGCGTTCAGCATAATCTTTTCATTATTGAAAACCTTAGAAATGGCAAATACCATTACCAACATACATGCCACATTCACACCGGCGCTCAAACCGAACTGTACCAAAGTAAGCTCGTTTGTAACCAACGCCTGAATCGCAAGGGAACTTCCGTAAATCGGAATTGCATACATCGGCATTGCCGGAGCCGCTCCGCCCGTATTAAACATGGTCAGCATACCAAGAATAATCACTGCCATGTAAAGCGGCATTACATAAGCATTTGCTTCCTTTGCATTCTTTGCAAATACAGAGACTAAGCAAAGGGCACTTACATTAAAGAGAACCAGACTTACAATAATACCGAGGAGCTCCCCGATCTGTAACGGGGAAAGAGAAACGCTTCCTCCCAACTCTTCCATACCATCCATCATCATCGGCATTGCAAAAATCATGGATACCGCATACACCAAAGAGGAAAGTACGGAAAGCACGGAAAGACCGAATAACTTACCGAATGCGATGGAACTTCTCTTTACCGGGCTAAGTAACATAGTTGCCATGGTTCCGCGTTCCTTTTCTCCCGCAATCGCATCTACCACCAGTCCCATTGCTCCTGCAAAGATTAACATTACAATAAGATACGGCAACATCATGGACAAGAATTCACCGTTTGCCTTATCCTCATTTACAATCAGTTCTTCTTCCGTATTAAATACCGTAAGCAAATCCAGGTTGCCGAAACGGTTCTGCAACAAAGTAGTTTCCATTCCGCCCAACATCATCCCGTTGAAAGTACCTCTTGCCGCCGAAGAATAGTTCAAAGTAGAGTTAAAAGAAACCTTTACGCTCGGAATCGGATCTCCCGCATTCGCATATGCCTGTGCTTTTGCAAGGAACTCTTTGTCAAAAATTACAAGCAAATCAACTCCGCCGTTCAACACGCTATCTTTCAATTCCTGCACCTTCTCTGCAGACGTATCGGCAGCCAGATAATTGATGTTTGCCAACTTGTCATATCCGGTCTGGGCTGCCAGCTCTTCAAAGCCTTCCGGTGCATTCTGCACATAAACCGTCGAAATATGTTCCTCTACATCCGACACCATATTATCCATTAACATACCCATCAATCCGTAAATACCGAACATCAAAATCGCCGGCAAAATGAACAGGGAGAAAATCATCTTCTTATCGCTGAATACACGGGCGATTTCCTTTTTAAATATATTTTTCATTTACTTTTCCTCCTTGTGATGTACTTTGTAGAGATTGAAAAATGCATCTTCCAGATCCGTTGCATTGGTCTCTGCCAGAAGTTCCGGAAGCGTTCCCTCCGTAATCTTCTTACCGTCAATAATAATACCGATACGGTCACAAAGCTTTTCCGCTTCCGACATAATATGTGTGGAAATAATTACAAGCTTCCCTTCATCACGAAGCTTCTGTAATAAATCCGTTACGTTACGTGCGGTAATAATATCAAGGCCGTTGGTCGGCTCATCGAAGATAATTACCTTCGGGTCATGTACCAGGCTTACCGCAATGGATGCCTTCTGCTTCATACCGGTGGAAAGTTCCTCAATCTTCTTATTCTCAAAGTCGGTAATCTCGAAATACTCAAATAACTCTTTACGACGAGCCTCGATGGTTGCCTCGTCGATACCGTGCAATCTACCGAAGAACTGGAACAAATACTTCGGAGAAAAATGCGGGTCCAGCTTAATCTCATTGGTCAGGAAACAAATACTTTCCCGTACCTTTTCCGGCTCTTTTACGGTATCATATCCGCATACGCTGACAGCACCCTCCGTCGGTTTTAAGAGCGTTGCCACACAACGAAGCGTCGTTGTCTTACCGGCACCGTTCGGTCCCAAAAGGCCGTAAATCTCTCCCGGCTTCGCGGTCAGAGAAATGTTGTTTGCCGCCTTTTTTGTAGTTTCCTTCGTCTTCAGCTCTGCCATTTTCTTTTTGCTGAGCTTATACACTTTGGTCAGATTCTTAATCTCAATCATGTTCTGTGCTCCTTCCTTTTATTGGTACTTTCCACTCCCACCGTGCATATACTGTGCATGTCTATATACACAGTATATATACACCCATGCATTTTGTCAAGTACTATTTTACATTTTTTTAAAAAATTATCAAGATATCATGGTGCCGTTTTAATAATCTAAAGAAAATCTTAAGTTTTACACTTTTGTTTTATAGGCGAATCGCAGTATTTCTATAAAGCAAAGAAAAAGGCCTCCGCAGTTCTTCTGCGAAAGCCCTTATACCGTTACTCTGCATTTTCCATTTCATCCAGCTCTTTCAAGTTTTCGGAAATCGGTGCCACCGCCTTCCGGCAATCTTTACACATACTGTATTCACCCAGCAGGGAGAGATACACCGTCTTGCATCGCTTCATCTCCCCGCACCACTCACATTCCGTTTTCTTACAGCCGGCAAGTCCCATCGTCATCATTGCCATAACGCCTGCCAGAGCCAGTACTTTTAACCATTTCTTTTTCATCGGCACATCCTCTTTTCCGGTTCATTTCCTCGGTTTTCTAGTCTTATTATAGAAGGATAGCCGGAAAAAGTCAAGAAATTACCGATGCTGTCCACATAAATTTCACTGTTCCGACACACGCGCAAACAATCCGTCGTCTCTTTTTTCAATCACAATAGATGCCCCCGGCGTTACCTCATCGGCAAGAATCAAGCGTGCACTCAATGTCTCCACATGCTTCTGCAAGAACCGTTTTAACGGTCTTGCTCCGTAAATCGGATCGTAGGCCTCTTCTATAATGTAGGCTTTAGCCTCCGGCGTCAGGATAAGAGAAAGTTCCCGGTCTGCCAAACGCTTATTCAAATCCGCCAACAACAGTTCTACAATACCGCCGATGTTATCCCGGGTCAACGGCTTAAAGAAAACAATTTCGTCCAGACGATTCAAAAACTCCGGCCGGAAGTGTCCGCGCAATTCGTTGTTTACGAGTTCTTTTGCCCGAGGACCGATCTCCCCCTCGCTTTCGATTCCTTCCAACAAGTATTGGGAACCGATATTGGACGTCATAATCAAAATAGTGTTTTTAAAATCCACCGTGCGCCCTTGGGAATCGGTAATACGGCCGTCATCCAGCACCTGAAGAAGTACATTAAACACATCCGGATGTGCCTTTTCAATTTCATCAAACAACACCACGGAATACGGTTTTCTCCGTACCGCCTCCGTAAGCTGTCCTCCTTCTTCATACCCCACATAACCCGGAGGCGCCCCGATTAAGCGGGATACGGAATATTTCTCCATATACTCACTCATATCGATTCGTACCATATTGGCCTCGTTATCAAACAAGGAAGCTGCTAAAGCCTTTGCAAGCTCCGTTTTCCCCACACCGGTAGGTCCCAGAAACAGAAATGAACCGATTGGTTTTGTAGGATCCTTAATTCCCGCTTTCGCACGTAAAATGGCATCTGCCACTTTCTGCACTCCCTCATCCTGTCCGATGACCCTGCGATGCAGTTCTTCATCTAAATGGAGGGTCTTGTTCCGCTCGCTTTCCGTAAGCTTTGCCACCGGAATACCGGTCCACCGGGAAACAATCTTTGCAATCTCTTCTTCACTGACATTCTCGTGTACCAAAGTATGTCCTTCCTTTGCCACGGTCTCTTCCTCTGCGGAAAGTTGCTTCTGTAGCTCCGGAAGTTTTCCGTACTTCAGTTCTGCCGCCTTATTTAGGTCATATTCCCGTTCTGCTTTCTCTATTTCCTTATTTAACTCTTCCAATTGTTCGCGAAGTTTCTGTACCCGTTCCACAGAAGCTTTCTCGTTATCCCACTTCGCCTTTGCCTCGGCAAAGCGTTCTCTTTCTTCCGAAAGTTCCTTCTGCAATGTTCCCAGACGTTCTTTACTGATACGGTCATCCTCTTTCTTTAACGCCGCCTCTTCAATCTCCATCTGCATAATATGCCGCTTCACATCGTCAAGTTCCGTCGGCATGGAGTTGAGTTCCGTTTTAATAAGGGCACAGGCTTCATCTACCAGGTCAATGGCCTTGTCCGGAAGAAAACGGTCGGAAATATAGCGGTTGGAAAGAGTTGCCGCAGACACCAGAGCGCCATCATTAATCCGTACTCCGTGAAACACCTCATACCGTTCCTTTAATCCGCGCAAAATGGAAATCGTGTCTTCTACTGTCGGTTCTTCCACAAGCACCGGTTGGAATCGGCGTTCCAATGCCGCATCTTTTTCAATATACATACGATACTCGTTTAAGGTAGTCGCCCCGATACAATGAAGCTCTCCTCTGGCAAGCATCGGTTTTAGCATATTCCCGGCATCCATGGCACCGTCGGTCTTTCCCGCACCCACAATGGTATGCAGTTCATCAATAAAAAGAATAATCTTCCCTTCACTTTTTCTTACTTCTTCAAGTACCGCCTTCAAACGTTCTTCAAACTCACCGCGATACTTTGCACCGGCAACCAAGGCTCCCATGTCCAATGCGAACAAGCTCTTTTCCTTTAAGCTTTCCGGTACATCTCCCCGGACAATCCGTTGAGCAAGTCCTTCCACCACCGCCGTTTTTCCCACACCCGGCTCTCCGATTAACACCGGATTATTCTTCGTCTTACGGGACAAAATGCGGATTACATTCCGAATCTCACTATCTCTGCCAATCACCGGATCTAACTTCTGATTCCGTGCCCGTTCCACTAAATCATAGCCGTACTTTTCCAAGGTATCATACGTCGCTTCCGGATTGTCGGATACCACCTGCTGATTTCCCCGAACCGTCGCCAGCGCCTGTAAAAAGCGTTCTCGCGTAATCCCGAAGGTGCGGAACAACTCCTTCACTTCCTTCGAAGCATTTTTTAGTAAAGATAAAAACAAATGCTCCACGGAAACATAGGCATCTCCCATAGCCTTTGCTTCATCCTCCGCATAAATCAATACCTTATTCAAATCATTTCCCACATACACTTGTACCGCGCCGGACACCTTTACCCTCTTTTTTAACAGTCCTTCTACCTGAGCGGAAAATACTTCCGGCACCATCTCCATCTTTGTCAGCAGTCTCGGTATCAGTCCGTCACCGTCTTTCACCAACGCAAACAGCAGATGCTCCTGACTCAGTTCCTGATGACCGAACTCATACGCCAGTTTCTCACAATCCTGTACCGCCTGTATCGATTTCTGTGTAAACTTATTGATATTCATAACGCATCTCTCCCTTCCTTATTTTTTATAGCCTTGTTTTCATTTACAAACTTTCTTTCCCTTTTATAGTATTCTCGCTTCCCGATTTCCTATGCTTTTCTATCTGTTCTATATGTACTATAACACAGCGTTTTTAAAATTGCAAGTCCCTTTTTTATTAGATTTTTAATCTAACCGTGTTCACTTTTACTGACTTAAGAAATATTGCTATATTATTTGTTGCATTATTCTTGCAATTTATGTCGAATTGTGCTATAATTCTATTATAACCTAATATTTTTATTTTATTTGGAGGTATGTTATGAAAACCTTATATCAAACCAAATTAAACAAACTAATTTTACTTGCTCATGGAATCACTACCTTTTTCCTTACCATGGGCCTTATGGCACAGCTCATGTCATCCGGTCTTCCGCCGATGAAAAGCGTGCCGCAAATTGCTTTGACCTTGCTTGTGTTCCTTGGCGGTGTTGTAATGTTCCTTAAATTCAAAAAGACCATCATTTACACAAGATATGTAGGCATTGCATTTGCGATTTTGTACACCTTTGTTTTGGTAACTGCCTTTTCTGGCGTAACCTACACCTACATGTTGCCGATCTTCTTTATTTTAGTGTTATCCTTTGACAAGCTGTCACTTCGCATTTCAAGTGCAATCTTTTTCGTGGCAAATGTTATCCGCCTTGCTCTTACGGTGACACAGAATAATGTGGGCGATAACACCATTATCGAATCGGTCATGGTACAGGCAATTACTACAATCTTAGTTGTCATCGTAGTCAACGTCGGTGCTAAGCTTTTGGAAGAGTTTTTCAATAATTCCATGCAGGAAGTACTTTCTGTTTCCGAGCAAAACAAGGCTATGGTGGATAAAATCGTGGAAACCGCAAAAGGCGTGGAAGAAGAAACCTTACGTATGTCTCAGAACATGACAAAGATCGAAGATTCTGCCCAGTCGGTTTTTTCCTCCATGGAATCCATGTCCCAGGGCATCAGTGAGACAACCGACATCATTATCCGGCAAAATCTTAAGACCCAGGAAGTTGTTGAAATCATTGATACCACCCATGAAAAAACCGCTGCAATCGCAACGGCAACCGGTGATGCCGATGCCGCTCTGGCAATCGGAAAAGACGCCATGGATAAACTCCACCGTCATGTAGAAGCTTCCATCGATGCAAACGACCAGATGAAGGCTTCCGTAACCGAGCTTCAGAACAAAACAAATCAGGTAAAGAGCATTACGGATATCATTCTCGGTATCTCCAGTCAGACCAATCTGTTGGCACTGAACGCAAGTATCGAGGCTGCCAGAGCCGGAGAAGCCGGCAAGGGCTTTGCGGTAGTCGCAGACGAGATTCGTAATCTGGCAGAGCAGACTCGGACCGAGACCGAAAACATTACAAACATCATCGAGTCCCTGTCCTCCGAGGCACAAATTATGACCGATAAGGCAGAACATACCGTTGCCATTGCAAACGAAGAAAGCCGTTATGCACTGGAAGCAGAAACCCAGTTTGAACATATCGCACAAAAGATTAGTGAACTCAGTGAACATGTTACCGAGGTCGAATCCATGATTCAGTCCCTTATCACTACCAACACCGTGATTGCGGACGGTATCAATTCCTTATCCGCTACCAGTGAAGAGCTTAATGCAAGTACTCAGGATGTATGTGCAACCAGTAACAAGAACGTACAGTTGGTAAGTGAATTTACCGCTTCCGTACAACACATCTTAGGTATTATGGAAGAACTCAGTTCCGTAGCACAGTAACATGTACCCGATGGTATTGTCAGCAAAAAAAGAACTTGTTTCTATGAAAGCAAAAGAGTCTGTCGCCAATGCGACAGACTCTTTTATTTGATTCATACTCTTTATAAAGTTTCTTAACCCTTTACAGAACCGAGAGCAACACCAGCGATAATGTACTTGGAAAGAAGGAAATACACAATAAAGAGCGGTAATACCGTAAGGGACAAGCCCAAGTATACGGAACCGTACTCCGTCTTGTAAATATCACCCTTTAACAAACCAACCATCATCGGCATGGTATACTTCTTAATATCCGTCAACAATACGGACGGAACAAAGAGTTCATTCCACTTCTGCACAAACGCGAAAATTGCCTGAGTTGCAATTGCCGGCTTCATAATCGGGATAACGATACGGTTAAAGGTAAAGAACTCACCCGCACCGTCAATACGTGCAGCCTGTACAATCTCAAGCGGCAATGCCGGCTCCATGTACTGCTTCATGTAGAAGACAACCGCCGGAGACGCAATCGCCGGAACAATCAGCGGAAGGAAACTGTTATTCATTCCCAAAGAATACATCATCTGATAGAAACCGATGGACACAATCTGTCCCGGAATCATCAGCACCGCCATAATAAACGTAAAGAACGCTCTTCTAAGCTTCCATCTGTACGCAACAATAGAGTACGCCGTCATGGAAGAGAAATATACGGAAAATGCCGTAGCACCGGTAGAAATAATGATGGAATTAATAAAACCGGTCATTGCATTAAAGGATTTTGTTCCGATTACGTTCCAGTTTCTTGCAAGGTACTTAGACGGAAGCAAGCCGAGTGCATTTGCATTAATCTCCGGGGTGGAACGGGTTCCGTTCATAAACATAACCCAGAACGGCAAAATGCTCAAAACCGTCAGTAAAATAAGCAATACGTAAATCCAGAAGTGTGCAATTATAAACCCTGCTTTATTCTTTTTCTTAGCCATTACTGCACACCTCCCTTAGCCTTCTCTTCTTTCAGCTGCTTCTTAAATGCCTTTGTCTGAGCTTTCTCAATCTTATGTTGCTTAATCTCATCCTTATCACGAAGCAGGAAGAAGATAACCGCAGCCAATATAGCAATCAGCACAAACATAAGCATACTGGCCGCAGATGCACGGTTGTATAACTTACCGCCCGTAAAGGACATCTCAAAGATGTATACACTTACCGTTCGGATATGGCTCTTGATACCACCCTGACCGCCGATCATATACGGAATATCGAACATGGTCATACCACCGATCATACTGGTTACAAGGGTAAACAGCATAATGGACTTTAAGTTCGGAAGGGTAACATACTTAAACTTCTGCCATCCGTTGGCACCGTCGATATCCGCCGCCTCAAACAATTCCGGACTGATACCTAAAATACCGGAAATCAAATAATCATGGTATAGCCGTACCACATCCAGAACTGGACAAAAGCTACAATGGCACGGGAAGCCCCTTTCAGCGAGAAAAAGTCTATATTCTTGTCAATAACTCCCAGCATTTTGAGCACATCATTTACCGGGCCTTTATTATAGTCGAATAACTTGGTAAAAAGCATTGCAATGGTAGCCGCCGTAATAATATTCGGCATATAGAACAATACCTTAAATAATCCTTTTCCGCGAATCTTGCTACGACTACTGGTAAACCATACCGCAAGCACAAGTGCAAGTAATATCTGCGGAACAAAGTTCACTCCCCAAATAATACAAGTATTCTTTAAACTTGACCAGAAGTTCGGGTCTGTAAGTACAAACTGATAGTTTTCAAACGCATTCTCCAGAACCTCAACATTTACTGTCGGTTCAATGCCCATTAATTTATCCTGCGCTATCTGCATCTGCAGTTTGTCAGTTATATTCGTAAATCCGATATAAAACGTATTTACAATCGGATAAATCATAAATACCAGGTATGCAATGCAGAACGGAAGTGCAAAGATATACCCCCACTTTGCATAACTTACTCCTTTTTTCTTATTCAAAGCACTACCTCCAACTTAATTCACAGAAGACATCACATCCATGACGCTCCCGGCAGAAATCAGAAAAGGGGCGGACGGAAAATCCGTCCGCCTCCTTATTTAAGCAACTTTCAAAAATTACTCAATGCCTACCTTAGACTTAACGTCTGCTCTGAACTTCTCAATAGCGCCTTCACGAGTAACATCACCTGCAACGTATGCACGAACTGCTTCTCTCCAGCAACCATTGATTGCTTCGTCATGCTGAGTCATGTTAGCACCGGTAGCGTAGTCACCAGCCGGAACGAAGTACTCGAACATGTTCTGTCCATCAAGGAAAGCAACCTCACCGTTGGACTTCTCCATTACTACAGCAGATGCTACAGTATCCTTCGTACCAACTTCGCCGTCAACCATGAGACCGTTAGCCCACTTGTACTGTAAGCTGTTCTCATCAGTATCAAGAGTGATCCACTCGATGATGTCAGCAACAAGTGCCTTCTTCTCATCGTTCATCTTATCTACAGCAGACTTAGCGGAAGCTACGTAGGTACCACCCCAACAGAAACCTACCGGGGAGTTGGTTACAGCCCAGTCACCGAAGGTGCCTTCGCCCTTAGTCTTACCACCGCAGTTATCACCCATGGTGTAGTTGATCAACCAAGCCGGACCGAAGAAACCGAAGATCTGCTTCGGGCCTTCACCCTTCATGTCTGCGAACCAGCCATCCTGCCAGTCCTGAGTCTCATTGTGGTAATCGTTATCCTTTAACTTCTTGGAAACATCAAGTAAAGCTTCTCTCTTCGGATCAATGTTAAGCTTGCCGTCTACAATCCATGCAGAATCGGAGCTGTTCTCGATTGCGTGCCAGATATCACCGTCACCGGAAATGATACCGTAGCCCTTAGCCTTTAAGTCCTCAGCTGCAACCCAGAACTGATCCCAGCTCTGAGAACCGCCACCGATCTTCTCGGAGATTGTCTTCGGATCATCGGTTCCCCAAGTATCCTTAGCGATGGAACGACGATAGATGAAGCATCCGCCGGTTGCCTGATACGGAAGAGCTACTACCTTGCCGTCAGCCGGTCTGGTACCAACTTCTGCTGCGTAGGTAGCGATCTTAGCGTCAGCAATTCTCTTGGTGGTATCGATACCAAGATCATCGTAGGTTGCTGCGAAACCAGCTGCATCACCCTGGGTGTACTTCAACACGAATGCTGCTTCCAAACCGTAAAGATCCGGAGCATTGTCACCCTTTAACATTTCGTCAAGAGCCGGCTGATACTGCTGATCAGTGGTTGCTACGATAGTGGTGTTCAACTTGTAATCAGATTTCGTCATGTCCAGATACTTCTGAATCATGTTCGGAATCTCGTCGGTGAAGGACATAACGTTGATGACCTTCTCCTCTTTCTTACCACAGCCAGCAAACATGGTTGCTACCATAGCTACGGCAAGAAGAGCTGCTAATAACTTCTTTTTCATAAATTGCCCTCCTCTTAAAATGAGAAAAAAATTTTTATAATGTATATGTAAAACATAACATTATCATAGTTAGGAGTGAAACCGTTTGCCGGGCAGTCTGTAATACATTCTGCACAAACAAACCCGTTCCACACACAACCATATTATACATCATGATGAATCATTTTGCAATGCCTTTTTGTCTTTTTTTTGCATTTTTCACAATGCATCCCCTGATTTTGCATATTTTCTCTGTTTTTTCAAACATGTTTCCCCGTTTTTCGATAACAGACAAATTCGCCTTCCGAAACAGCTTTCCTACTCTTTTTCTTCCAGATCATACCCCATTGCTTCCCATACGGCATCCTGCATTTTTATCTCCGCTTCGTTCTTCCATTCCGTGTAAAGTTCCCGGAAAGTTTCCTCCTGCCGCTTGGCTATGAGTGCTTCTTTTTTGGCAAGGGTTGCATCCTCATCCCGCTCGGATACACAGTAAAAAATGTAGTAACCGCGGTCCGTGCGAATCTGCATCGCCTCTCCTTCCGCCAAATCGTATGCCGCCTTAAACTCCTCCGGAAGATCCCCTTCCCCTACCGTAATATCCAAATATGTTTTTTCTTCCGTATTGGCATAGGCAAGGGAATAAAAATCATCGGTTTCCGTAGCTTCTTTATATAAGGTTTCAAACCGGTCCAATGTGGCAATCAATTCCTGCACCGTAAGCGATGTACGATTTCCCAGCTCATCCTCGTGATAGTTCTTTATCATCAGACTCTGCAACCGTTTTTGTGCCGCTTCTTCCTCCGGAATATCCGTGTCCACATTTAACGTAACACTGTCGTATATTTTTTGCGCCAGGGCAGTGTCTTCGTATACCCGCTCTACATCCTTTCTTCCAATTCCGTATAAGGCAAGCGTCTCGTACTCCGCCTCCTTCATATAAGCTTCCGTACGTTCCGCCACGCGGCTTTTTTCCTCACTGTCTAAGGAAATCCCCAACCGTTTCGCCTGTGCACATACAATTTTGATGTAAATCAACTGCTCCAGTGTTTGTTCTTTTACCCATTCTCCCAACGAAGCTCCGTCCGCCGTCACCTGATACTGCCATATTTCTTCTCCGTATGCACTTTCATATTCCTGTTTCGCGGACAGCAAATACAACATCGCCTCCCGATATCCCACTTCTTCTCCGTCAATCACAACTACCGCCTCATCCATATACTGCGACCGGTCAGCCGTTCCCGTAGGAAGTTCTTTTCCTTTCTGTTTTCCGGTACATCCTGCGCCGAAAAGCAACAGTATACAGCAGAGTAGCCCAAACACGCTCCGTGACGTTTTCATCCTTGTACTCCTTCCGTTTCTCAGGTGAGTTCTTCCTTCACCGTCTGTAACAATTCTTTTATTTCCTTTAATACCGTTTTCACATCCGGCCGCACACTGCTTTTTCCCCGTTGCGCCTTCAGTTCGTATTGAAACTCCGGCGTTCCTTCCGCCGAAAACTTCAGATTGTTTTCAAATCTCTTTAATAACGCCGGAATCCTCTGCGCCACCAATTTAGCCTTCGGATACAGCACCAACCGTACCTTTGCCCCCCGCCAGACAAGCTGGGTTACATAAACCTCGTGGGCAAGTCCCCGAATCAATGCAATCTCCAACAACCGATTCACACTCTGCGGAATATCTCCGAACCGGTCAATGAGTTCGTCCTGTAGTTCGGAAAGTTCCTCCTCCGACTGCAAAAGCGCAATCCGTTTATACATATCCAGCTTTTGCACTTCGTTTCGGATATAAGTTTCCGGGATATAGGCATCTGCTTCCAAATCTACTGTAGTTTCGAATTCTTCTTCCTCAGCAACGTCCCCTTTTAATTCTTTTACCGCATCGTTTAAAAGCTTGCAGTACAAATCATATCCTACCGCCTCCATGTGACCGCTTTGCTCCGCACCGAGAAGATTGCCCGCGCCTCGAATTTCCAAGTCACGCATGGCAATCTTAAATCCGGACCCCAGTTCCGTAAACTCCTTAATTGCCTGCAACCGTTTTTCCGCAATCTCTTTTAACATTTTATCGCGCTTATACATTAAAAATGCATAGGCCGTTCGATTTGTTCTTCCCACACGCCCTCTGAGCTGATAAAGCTGGGACAGTCCCAGCCGGTCCGCATCCGCAATAATCATGGTATTTACATTGGAAATATCCAGACCGGTTTCTATGATGGTGGTGGACACCAAAACATCAATCTCCCCGTTTATAAATTCGAACATGATTTTTTCCAATGTTCGTTCGCTCATCTGTCCGTGAGCATATGCTACATTGGCTTCCGGAAGCATTTTCTGCAATCCTGCTGCCACTTCTTCGATTCCGTGCACCCGGTTATATACATAATATACCTGTCCGCCCCGGGCAAGTTCACGGCAAACCGCCTCCCGTACCATCTCATCGTTTTGTTCCAGTACAAAGGTCTGAATCGGCAAACGATCTACCGGCGGTTCTTCCAAAACACTCATATCCCGGATTCCCACCAGACTCATATGAAGGGTGCGCGGAATCGGCGTTGCCGTCAAGGTCAGTACATCCACATCGCCCTTTAACTGTTTCATCTTTTCCTTGTGTGCCACACCAAAACGCTGTTCCTCATCCACAATCAAAAGACCGAGATTTTTCGGTTCGATATCCTTTGACAGTACCCGGTGGGTTCCGATTATAATGTCCACCGAACCTTTTTTGAACCCTTCGATGACTGCCTTTTGCTGGGCAGGTGTCCGGAACCGGGACAGCAGTTCAATGCGTACCGGATAATTCATCATACGCTGGGTAAAGGTATTGTAATGTTGCTGCGCCAGAATCGTGGTCGGCACCAGTACCACCACTTGTTTCCCGTTGGATACCGCTTTAAATGCCGCCCGCAACGCCACCTCGGTTTTTCCGTAGCCCACATCGCCACAAAGCAGACGGTCCATAATACGGGTACTTTCCATATCCTTTTTGACTTCCTCGATGGCCCGCAACTGGTCATCGGTTTCCTCGTAAGGGAACAGCTCTTCCAGCTCTTTCTGCCATACGGTATCTTCCTCACAGGCAAAGCCTTTTTTTGCACTGCGGAGGGCATATAACTCTACCAAATCCTTTGCGAGGTCTTTTACCGCCCCCCGCACTCTGGCCTTTGTATTTTTCCACTCCACGGAATTCAGTTTGTTTAATTTCGGTTTTTTTGCAGCGTCCGCTGCCGCATATTTTTGTATTACGTCAAGTCCCGTTGCGGGAACATAAAGATTCCCGCCGTCTCCGTACTCAATCTTGACATAGTCCTTCATTACCCGGTCTACTTCGATTTTTTCAATGCCACGGTAAATCCCCAAACCGTGGTTCTCGTGCACCACATAGTCACCGAAAGACAAATCCGCAAGACTTCCGATGTGTTGTCCGTCGTAGGTCTTCCGCTTCTTTCTTTTTTTATGTTCCGTACCGAAAATGTCACTTTCGGAAATCACGGCCCATTTTATCATCGGGTATTCAAACCCTCTGTGGACGCTTCCGCTTCCTACAAGAATTTCACCCGGTTGCACCTCTCTATCCTTATCCTCACTGAAAAATGCCGTCAAATCCCGTTCACGAAGTTCCCCCGCCAAACGCTCCGCACGCATCTTCGAGGCACACAGCAGTACAATCCGGTAACCGCTCTTTTTCCAAGCCGACAAATCCTTTACCAAAAGTTCAAAATTATTGTTGTAGCCGGCTATGGAACGCACCGTTAAATCAAACCGCACCACCGGCGTCAGATACGGCAGTTTTTGTTCCAACGCGGACAACAATACCGTGTTTCTGCATCCCAATGCGGCAAGCAGTCCTTTATAGTCAAACACCACATCCGCCTGTCCCGGCAAAATATAGCCTTTTTCCAACCGTCCGGTCATGCTTTGGGCAAATTCCTCCGCCACCGCATCGCCTTTTTCCGCAATCCGGGCCGGTTCATCCAAAAGTACAAGGGTTTCTTCCCCGAAATAATCGAAAAAGGATACGGTATCTTCATAAAAGTACCGGATACAATGGTCCGCCCCTGCCAGTCCGCCCATATAGGAAATCCGTTCGCAAAGCTCCTCTGTTTCCCGGTGGAGACGCGCTCCTTCTTCCGTTTTCATTTCTTTCCGGAACATTGCGACCTGCGCTTTTGCTTCCTCCCGGAGCTTCCCGATTCCGTCGGTCTTTTGTTCCTCCGTTAAAATCAGCTCCGTCGCCGGATAAATACAGATTTCTTCAAGCCGGTCGATGGAACGCTGGTTTGTTACATCAAAATAGCGGATGGAATCAACCTCATCCCCGAAAAATTCAATTCGAAACGGGGCTTCCTCCGTCAAAGCAAATACATCCAGAATTCCGCCACGAACCGCAAATTCTCCCGGATGTTCCACCTGCCCCTGTCGTTCGTAACCGAGGGATGACAGTTTTGTCACAAGTTCCGTCAGTTCTACCGTATCTCCTTCCGCAAGAAAAATACGATGTTCCTTCATATAAGAAAGGGGCAGTACATGGTCAATGCCACCGTCAATGGTGGTCACAACCGTCACCGGCTTTTCTTCCGCCAGTTTGCGAATCACCCGCATCCGCTCCCGCACCAGCGTGTTTCCGTGAATGTCCGCACTGAAAAAAATAATATCCTTTGCAGGATAATAGCAGACTTCCGAATCATACAGACGGTAATCCTCACAAATTTCCTTTGCTTTTAATTCGTTGTAGGTTATAATCAGACGTACTCTGTAATTTTCTCCGAGGGTATGCACAAAATGGCATTTCTGCGAATCAATACATCCGGTTACGGCAACCGGTGTTTTTTTTCGTAGCAATGCCTCTGCACATTCCTCGTATTCTCTTAATGCCTTTAACGGTTCGGTATAAGTACGCATACTCCTCCTTACAGGCTGTTGCTCCTGTTCATGGCTGTTTCTATTCCGTCTTTCATAATCATGCCGCAGGCTTTTGCGGCATTTCCCACCGCTTCCCGCATAATCGGAAGCTCCTCTGCTTGAAAGCGTCCCAATACATAATCCGCCAAATCCCAACCGGACGGCTTTTCTCCCACGCCGATACGAACTCGCGGAAACTCCTCCGTTCCCAGTCTGGCAATCACACTTTTCATGCCGTTGTGCCCGCCGGCACTTCCCTTTGCTCTCACCCGGAGTTTTCCCACCGGCAACGAAACATCATCATAGATTACTATAATATGCGCCGGATCGATTTTATAGAAATCCGCCGCTTCTTTAATACAGTCCCCACTTAAATTCATATAGGTCAAAGGCTGCACCAAAAGCACCTTTTCCCCTTCTATCACGCCTTTGCCGCAAAGTCCTTTGTGCTTTTTGATATCCAATGTAATATGATACTCGTCGCATAATCTTGTGATGGTATCGTATCCGATATTATGTCTTGTTCCGGCATAGTCCCTGGTGGGATTTCCTAATCCCGCGATTAAATACATCGTGGTCTCCCCTTTCCTTTTAAACACCGCTGTTCTTATTTTAGTTATAGCTGCTGTGATAAGCTTTCCCATTAATCAGTTCCACTCCTTTATAGTAAAGCAGTTCCTGAACCGTTACAATCTGATACCCTCTTGCTTTCAGTTCCGGAAGAATCAATTCTACCGCATCCACGGAAAAGCTGTGGATATCATGCATCAAAAGAAGCTTTCCGTCCCGTACCTCCGAAAGTACATGGTCGGCGATTTTCCCGGCATCCTTAAGACTCCAGTCTTCACTGTCGATATTCCAAATAATAAGCGGTGCATAAGAATATTCGTGTAATGTTTCATTATGCTCTCCGTAAGGAGGACGCAACATCGTCGGATATTCTCCGATTGCGGAATAAATAGCTTCCCTTGCCTTTGTCAGATCTTCCCTTATCTCCTCTTTCGACAACAAATTCAGTCGCTTGTGGTCATGGCTGTGGCTTGCCACTTCATGTCCCGACTCGTAAATCAACTTTACTGTGTCTTTATTGGCCTGAGTC
Organism: Lachnospiraceae bacterium; assembly: GCA_017503735.1. Taxonomy (GTDB): domain Bacteria; phylum Bacillota; class Clostridia; order Lachnospirales; family Lachnospiraceae; genus SIG307. Next base: position 56,342 of record JAFVSN010000046.1, on the reverse strand, counting down.
TTTAGTACCCGGTCTCCCAAAAGAAAAAAGGTAGCTCTTGCATCATAGGCTTCCAACAGTTCCAGCAAACGCGGCGTCAACTGATGATGAGGTCCGTCATCAAACGAAAAAGCAATCATCGGTGCATCCGGATCTAATTCACGGATTCGGTCTGCTACCTTATTTCCGTTGATTGTTACCGCCATATAAGTGTGCAACTCTACATACGGAATCAAAACAGACTTTCTTTCTTCCTCTTCCTCATAATAAAACTTTGCCCCCTCTGAGGTCAAAAGATACTCCGTAACGGTTCCTTCCCCGCCGCTCATTTTCCCGATATAGGCATAGGCAGGCTCCGCAAATAAGGTGTCCGCATCTACCGTCTCTTCTTTTTTCTTATTATAAATCCAAGTTTTTTGTCTTCGTTCTGTCCCTTCTGCCGTTTCCGTTTCCACATAAAACAGCACGGAACTCAATTCCCTCACTGCTCCGTCTTCGTAATCAATTCGAATGACCGCATCTGTAGCGGTAGCTTCCTCGCTCAATTTTTCAAGCTCTTCCGCAAGAAGCGCTTCTGCTTCCTCTTTTACCGAAGCCTTTATCTGTTCTTCCTCAAACGCCGGATAACGGAGTCCGTATACCGTCTCCCCTTCCTTGCCGATTACTTCTTCCGCTTCCTGTACATGGGCATATTCCGTTACAAACTCTACTTGTATTACCGGCTCCGGTGTTGCCGTCGGGTCCGGTGTCGCCGTCGGGTCCGGTGTTTTTGTCGCCACATTTTCTCCCACTTGTAACGGGTGTTTGTGTTCTACCGGCTGCTTATTCCCTGCAACCGCATCCACACTTTCCGTCGGTTTCTTTGATACAGGCAAACCGGTTGCCCACTTTATAACAAAAAAAGTCAATACTAACATAAGTACACACCAGGAACACAGCAATACTCTTTTTAGTACCGACATCTGCTTTCTCTTCTGTTTCATAAAAAACTCCTTCCGTTCCTCCCCCGATACCACCTTTAGATTACTCCAAATCCGGGCAAGTTGCAAGCCCCTTTTCCGAAATCCCGCTGAGAATTTATAGAAATTATACCCTCTCCGCCTACAGCGGGTCGCTTCCTATCGAACAAAAAAAGAGGCTGCGCAAGCGCAACCTCTTTCTGTTCTTCGTTTTATCCCATGGTGTAACGTTCATCTTTTTGCACTACAATCTTTATTTTTCCGTCTTCCCCTATGTGGGTAGAATTCGACCGGATAGTAGCACGGCTTTCCACAATACAATTCTCAAGATGTGTATTGTCACCGATGTGTACATCATTTAAAATCACACAATTCTTAATGGTACAATTATTACCGACAAAAATCTTTTTAAACAGTACAGAATTCTCAACTACACCGTTAATGATACATCCGCTGGACACCAGACTGTTCTTTACTACCGAGCCCGGATTGTACTTTGCCGGCGGCAAATCATCAATCTTAGAATAGATGTCCGGGTATTCTTTGTAGAAGTAATTACGAATCCCCTTGTTTAAGAAGTCCATATTGGTGCGATAGTAAGAATCTACCGATGCAATATTGCTCCAGTAAGTATCCATTTTGTAAGAATAAATCTGCTTTGCATCTTTATAGCGAATCAGAATATCTTTTACAAAGTCAAAGCGTTCTTCTTCCATTGCCTGTTCCATCAACTCAATGAGCTGACGACGGCGGATTACATAAATACCGGTGGAAACAAGACTGCCTGCCGGAGACAACGGCTTCTCCTGAAAATTGGTGATTCGTCCGTCTTCCGCGGTTTCCACAATACCGAAGCGGTCTAACTCTTCCACTTCCTGAATTTCTTTGGTTACTACCGTAATATCTGCCTTTTTCTCGATATGATATTCCAAAACCTTATTGTAATCCAACTTGTACACACAATCACCGGATGCGATTATCACATACGGTTCATGGCTGTTACGCAAAAACGTCAGATTCTGTGCAATGGCATCTGCCGTACCGCGATACCAGAATCCGTTATCGTTTGTAATGGTCGGCGGGAATACAAACAAACCTCCCTGCTTTCGTCCGAAGTCCCACCACTTGGAGGAGCTCAGGTGCTCGTTTAAGGAACGGGAATTGTACTGCGTCAGTACTGCCACCTTCTGCACATGGGAGTTGGACATATTACTGAGTGCGAAATCGATTGCTCGATAACTTCCCGCAACCGGCATCGCCGCAATTGCACGTTTATTGGACAACTCATGCATTCTGCCCGAGTTTCCGCCTGCCAGAATAATACCTAATGCTCTCATACACGGTCACCTGCCTTAATAATATTTTCACCGCTTGCCAAAATGCCTCTCGGATAATCATCGATTGTGGTGCCTCCGGAAATCGCGGTATTCTTACCGATTTTTACCCGATCCGGAACAATGGAGTTCTCACCGATGGTCACCATTCCGTTGGTGTAGATATCCGGCTTCCAGGAATTCGGCACTTCGTCAAATACGCCCAGTTCGCATCCTTCTCCGATATAACAATTTTCTGCGATAATCGCTTTGTTTACATTTGTATTGTCACCGATTACGGTTCCCTTCATTATAATAGAGTCCCGTACCACACAATTCTCACCGATGACTACGCCCGGTCCGATAACCGAATTGTATACCTGCCCGTAAATTTCGGCACCTTCACCGATAATTGCACGTTCGATTACACTGTCTTCGGAAATATACTGCGGCGGAATCACGTCGGATTTGGTATAAATCTTCCAGAACTCTTCGTAAAGATTAAATTCCGGAATCAAATCAATGAGCTCCATGTTAGATTCCCAGTAAGACTGTAAGGTTCCTACATCCTTCCAGTAACCGTTGTATTCGTAAGCATAAATACTGCCTCTTTCATGGCAATACGGAATCACATGTTTACCGAAGTCACATCCCTTCTGGTCGGAAAGTTCAATGAGTGCTTCCTTTAATACTTTCCAGGTAAAGATGTAAATACCCATAGAAGCCAGATTACTGCGCGGCTGCGCCGGTTTTTCCTCAAATTCCAGAATACGCTTGTCCGCATCGGTAATGGCAACGCCGAAACGGCTGGCCTCTTCAATCGGTACCGGAATGGTTGCCAGAGTAACATCTGCTTTTTTCTCCTTGTGGAAATCAAGCATTGCTTCATAGTCCATCTTATAAATATGGTCACCACCCAGAATCAATACATATTCCGGATTATAGTATTCCATATACTTTAAGTTCTGGTAAATTGCATTTGCAGTACCGGTGTACCATTCACTGTTCTTACTCTTTTCATACGGAGGAAGAATGGAAACACCGCCCACGTTACGGTCCAAATCCCACGGAATACCGATACCGATATGGGTATTTAACCGAAGCGGCTGATACTGGGTAAGAACACCCACCGTATCAACACCCGAATTGATACAGTTACTCAGCGGGAAATCGATAATACGATATTTGCCGCCGAATGCAACTGCCGGTTTTGCAATAGACGAGGTCAGCACCCCGAGACGAGAGCCTTGTCCGCCTGCCAACAGCATCGCGATCATTTCTTTTTTAATCACGTCAATCACCTCTTGTTTCTTATAATATAGTAACAAAATATGGTAGAATCTTTGCGCATCCGCGCATAGTTTTATAGTAGTTATAGTATAACACATTTTCAGTGGAAAGTACACGGTTTTTTCTACAAATTCCATAAAAAAATCGATTTTTTCTACATTTTGTCATTTTCCTTTTTGTTGCAAATTTTTTCCGGCAACCTTTTGTCTCTCGTCCGGCTCTTTTTTGCTTCTATAAGGAACATTCCGTCATCTCTCCACTTGCACATAATTCAAAATATGCTATACTATTTACTATCTAAGTATCTAAAGCAATCAAAACCCTTAGGAAAGGAGTTTTTTTATGTTCCGGATTACATTTTCCAATCCTGTATCAATACATTTCATCGGCATCGGCGGCATCAGCATGAGTGCTTTAGCCGAGCTTTTACACGCGCAGGGGTTTCGCGTCAGCGGTTCCGACTTAAAAGAATCCCCTCTCACCAAACGTTTAGAAAGCCTTGGAATTACCGTTTCTTACCCACAACAGGCTTCCAACATTTCCGAGAGTTGTTCCGTAGTAATTTATACCGCAGCCGTACACTCCGACAACCCGGAGATGGTTCGCGCCAAGGAGCTGGGACTTCCGATTTTGGAACGAAAGGATTTGCTTGGGCAGCTGATGCAGCAGTACCGCCACGTCGCCGGAATTGCCGGGTCCCACGGAAAAACCTCCACTACTTCCATGCTGTCTTTGATGCTTATGGAAGAAAATCTTGATCCGACAATTTTAGTGGGCGGTGTTCTGGACGGCATCGGCGGAAACCTCCGTATCGGCAACCGTAACTATCTCGTTGCGGAGGCTTGTGAATACTGTAACAGCTTTTTAAGTTTTTACCCAACGGATGCAATTATACTTAATATAGAAGCGGAGCACTTGGATTTCTTCCGGGATTTGGATGATATCCGCAATTCCTTCCGCAAATATTCCGAACTTTTACCGGACACCGGCACTCTTGTCATAAACGGCGATATCGAGCACCTTTCGGAGTTAACCGACGGTCTGGCAGCAAAAATTCTTACCTACGGACTTTGCGATACACCGGACACATGCGCTTCTTATGACTATGCGGCAACCAATTGTTCCTTCGATAAAAACGGTTTCGGTAGCTATGACCTGTATGAAAGAGGTACTTTCTTAGGAAGACTCTCCCTTCGCGTCATCGGCATGCACAACATTTCCAATTCCGTAGCTGCTGCCGCTTTGGCTTTTTCCTACGGAGTTTCCTTTGACATTGTTGCGGCCGCCTTATTAAAGTACACCGGCACGCACCGACGTTTCGAATACAAGGGAACCGCAAACGGCATCCGGGTGTATGATGATTATGCCCATCATCCGTCCGAAATCTCCGCCACCCTAAGTGCCGCCAGAGCCTGTGTTTCCGGCACACAGAAATTGTGGTGCACCTTCCAGCCTCACACATTTTCCCGCACCAAAGCCTTTCTTCATGAGTTTGCAGAGTCTTTGTCGCTTGCGGATACCGTGGTTTTGGCCGATATCTACAGTGCCTCCAGAGAAACCGATCCCGGCGACATCTCTTCCGCCGATATCATGGCTCTGTTAAAAGAAAAAGGTAAAGAAGTTTACCATTTTCACTCATTTGAAGAGATTGAAAAATTTTTATTTTCCCATTGCAACAAGGATGATTTGTTGATAACTATGGGTGCCGGTGACATCGTCAACGTTGCGGAATCCATGATTTTATCCTGATTATCCACATTGTCCACAATCTTATCAACATTTTTTGTTTGATTCGGTTGTGGATTTCTTTTTTCAGGCACCATTTTTCTACAAAAATAGACCTACAAATGTAGAACCATGCTTTTAAAGGTTTTCCGCGATATTAAATTTACTTTTCCTTTTTTTGCGTGTGTTTTTTCCACATTATCCACACTATCCACAACCCATTTTCTCCGACGGGGACCAAATTGCTTTTTCCTCAAAATGTGGTATACTCGGGATAGCAATTTTACCCGGAAACGGGTATTCGGAGGAGGAACACTTATGGACGGAATTTCGGTATATTCAGAAGACACTCGGACCACTTTGGTTCCGAATGAATTTATCGATTATTATATGCCGCGCGCCAACGGCACCTTTGTAAAAGTATATTTATATCTGCTTCGATGCCTTACCGCGCCGGAGGCAGGCTTTGGAATCAGCGTCATTGCCGATGCCCTGGAGGAAACGGAAAAGGACATTTTGCGTGCTCTCCGGTATTGGGAAAGGGAGCATGTTCTCTCTCTTACCTGGGGAGAAGCAAACGAAATCCGCGGCATCAAATTAAACCGGCTTTCCAAGCCTTCCGCAGAACCGGCTCCGGTTATGTTTTCCCCGACTCCGGTAACCGGCACAAAGAGTTCCGTTTCCCCGGAATCCCGGCTTTCTTCTGTGGATAAAAAGGAAGACTTCTCAAAATTACCGGAGTATTCTCCGGCACAGTTAGAGGCTTTTTCTGCCCGTCCGGACACCAACTGGCTGTTACATGCTGCCGAAAGTTATCTGGAACGGATGCTAAAGCCGGCCGATGTACAACTTTTATTCTTTTTACATGATGACTTGCAGTTTTCCAATGAGTTGATTCTTCACCTTTACGAATACTGTGTTTCCCGCGGCAAAAAAACGCCTTCCTACATCCAGAAGGTTGCCCTTTCCTGGCATGAAGACGGAATCGACACCGTGGAAAAAGCGGAAGAACGTTCTTTACAGTTCGACTCCTGCTTTACTGCAGTCAATCGTGCTTTTGCCCTGAATCGCGCACCCGGCATCTCCGAGCGTCGTTTTTTAAATCGCTGGAGTTCCTTCGGCTTTTCTTCCGACTTAATCGAGGAAGCCTGCAGCCGTGCCCTTTTATCTACCTCCCATCCGGATTTTAAGTACGCCGACAAAATCCTGGAGCGTTGGCACGAAAGCAATGTACATACCATGTCGGATGTGAAAAAGTTGGACGAGGCGCACAATGCCCGTTTTTCCGGCGGACAAGCCCCGGAGCAAAAACGCACCGCCTCCAACCGTTTTAACGATTTTCCTCAAAGAGAATATTCCGGAAGCGACCTTACCGATTTAGAAAAAGCTTTATTGGCAACGCCGGTTTCCCATTAAATACTTCCGCCAAACAAGGAGATACCTCATGCATCAGGAAGATTTACATTATCAACGTTTACTTCGCAATTACGAAGAAACAAGAACCCGCCATTTACACGAGCAAAGAATGCGACGGGAAAAACTCTATACAGAACTTCCGGATCTGGCAATGCTTGACCGGCAGATTGCCGAGACTTCCGTCTCTGCGGTTCGCATCGCTTTGGACGGGGATGCTTCTGCTTTGGAAAAACTCAAACAAAACAACAGCCGGATTTCTGCGCAAAAGATGCAACTGCTACAAGACGCCGGCTATCCTGCGGACTATTTGGAACTCACTTATACATGTCCGGATTGCAAAGACACGGGATTTATCGGAAAGGAACGATGCCACTGTTTCAAACAGGCACTTACCTTTGCCCTTTCGGAAGCATCTACGTTACCGCATTTACTGGAAAAAGAAAACTTCAGCACCTTTTCTTTTTCCTATTATGATGATTTGTCCGTGGATTCCCAACTGCAACTCACACCTCGTGCAAACATACAGAAAATAGTTGCGGATGCAAAACGGTTTGTGGAGGAATTCGACACCACAAGCCGCAGTCTTCTGATCTACGGCAATACCGGTGTGGGCAAGACCTTTCTTACCAACTGTATCGCAAAGGCCTTAATCGACAGTGCCCATCATGTCGTGTATATGACGGCTCATGCGTTGTTTGAAGCTTTTGGTGCTCACCGCTTCGATCACTCGGAGCTTTCGGAAGATTCTTCCCTGTATCAATATATCTTCCGCTGTGATTTGCTGATTGTGGATGATTTGGGAACCGAACTTTCCAACACATTCACCAACTCCATGCTGTACACCTGCATAAATGAGCGATTACTTTCCCGAAAGGCAACGGTTATCTCCACCAACCTTTCCATAGAACAACTCAGGGAACGTTACAGTGACCGTATTTTTTCCCGCATCACCGGAAACTATACCCTTTGCAAGTTAATCGGGAAGGACATCCGTGCCTTAAAACGAATGGAAGGAGTTCGTCCTTAACTTATTTTATTTATAAGAATATTTTGAACCCCTTTCCTTGACAAAGTACTTTTGTCATAGTATGATATTAAACGCCTAAAGCTTATTTACATCACATTTACATAACAACGGAGGAAAAGATTATGCCACTTAACGAAGATTATGTCGCAGCTCTGCCGGTGGGCAAACTCGGTGTTATCGCACTGGAAAGTTGCAAACAAATGGGACAGAGAATTGATCAGTATCTTGTCGACTGGAGAAACAAGCGGGTTCATGAGGTACATACTCCTACCGTTTTATTGGATGGTTACCGCAGAGATTCTTATCTCGTTGATACAAAATGCGCACGATTCGGTTCCGGCGAAGCCAAGGGCATTATCCGTCAGACCGTTCGCGGTGATGACCTATACATTTTAGTAGACGTTACAAACTACAGCCTGACCTATTCCGTTTGCGGCCAGGTAAGCCATATGTCTCCGGACGACCATTTTCAGGATTTAAAGCGTGTGATTGCCGCAGCCGGCGGAAAGGCGCACCGCATTACGGTAATTATGCCGTACTTATATGAAAGCCGTCAGGACAAGCGTAGCTCCAGAGAGTCTTTGGACTGTGCCGTAGCATTACAGGAGCTTTGCAACATGGGCGTAGAAAGCATCATCACGTTTGATGCTCACAATCCGAGTGTACAAAATGCAATTCCGTTAAAGACCTTTGAGTCCGTACCGCCGACCTATCAATTTATAAAGGCTCTCCTTCGTTCCGCACCGGATATTTCCATGGACCCGGCACACCTGATGGTAATCAGCCCGGATGAAGGTGCTATGGGACGTGCCGTTTATCTTGCAAACTCTTTGGGCGTAGATGTAGGTATGTTCTATAAACGCCGTGACTATACCACCATCGTGGACGGTCGTAATCCGATTGTTGCTCACGAATTCTTAGGCGCAAACGTAGAAGGCAAGGATGTTATCATCATTGACGATATGATTTCTTCCGGCGACAGTATGATTCACACCGCAAAGGAATTAAAGGAGCGCAAGGCAAACCGCGTCTTCATCTGCTCCACCTTCGGTTTGTTCACCAACGGTCTTGCAAAGTTCGACGAAGCTTATGAAAAAGGCTGGATTACCAAGGTTATTACCACCAACCTGATTTACCAGTCGGAGGAATTGCTTTCCAGACCATACTACGAAACTGCGGATATGGCAAAGTATCTTGCGCTGTTAATCGACGCATTAAACCACGACGGTTCCATCAGCGAGTACTTAAATCCGTACAATCGTATTCAAAAGCTGTTACAAAAATACGGAAAACGCTAAACGTTACGGGGCTGTCGCAGAAAAAAACGCGCAGCCCCGCTGTTGCTTACCGGTACATACGTCGGTCTCTTATTTTTTCCTTATCCCTTTTGAATCAGCCGGTACTCTTTGCGTTACCCTCTTTTCTCACACTCCGGATAGAGTCTTTCTAATTACTTCGGGAATGTTTTTCTGAATGTGACGCAAACGCCTCAACGCGACAAAGACTACGCAACAGCCCGCCACGCCCGATGCCGCTGCGCAGTGTAATAGTTCATCATTCTTTTCTAATTAAAAATAGTGGGAGGTTTTTATTATGGATTCTAAAATCGAGATTTCTTTGAAGTCACACCTGAGTTATATTAACAAGGCTATCACATACACAGCTCTCTTCGTGCTGTTTATCTGGTTTATTTTTCTTTGTTCCTTCTTCTCCGTGGGAAGCCTGATTGGTTTTCTTATTGTTCTGGGTGCATTTATCTTGTATCAGTATTTCCTCAACAAGCGCCCTACCGTTGTTACCGCCGATTCGGAGAAGCTCATTTATAAGCAGTTGTTTTCCTCTACCGAGATTTTACTGACCGATATCGACCGTATTTCCTGTGAACCTTATTTTGTAAACGGCCGGTACTCTGCCGAGCAGCGCATCCGGGTTACCGTCTACACTTTGGACGACGAGTTGGAACTGAGTGATCACGTAGATACCAATATGGTTTTGAATGATAAGTTGGAAGAAAAAGAAACCGACATTCCGCTGATTCGGTTGTACCGGTTTTTAATGAAGCAGACCGGACGTATGGAATAGGAATCATACGCCGTTTTCACCGACTCTACCGACAATCGGTTGCCTTTTTGGGGTTTTTCCTTCACAATAGGGGTAACAATTTTTAGGGAGGATTACGTATGTTTGAAATCAACAAAGAAAGATTCGGAGCTTTCGTTTCTTTACTCCGAAAGGAAAAAGGGCTGACACAAAAGGAACTTGCAGAGCGGCTTTTTATTTCGGACAAAGCTGTCAGCAAGTGGGAAACCGGCACCAGTATTCCGGACACGGCTCTTCTGATGCCGTTAGCGGATTTGTTAGGCATTACCGTCACAGAGCTTCTCCTTTGCAAGCGAATGGAAACAACCGATACCATTGACAAAAGTAATATGGAAGATGTGGTGTTAACCGCCATTTCCTACTCGGAGGAGGAACAACAACGATTATACAAAAAGAAAAACAAATGGGGCTATCTTTTCTTTCTCTCCCTGCTTATTTCCTGTATAGAATTATTTTTCACTTATCAAAGCAATTTTTTCTCTATCTGCTTATTTACCGTCATACCGTTAGGATTCTGTTTCGGCATTTATTTTTGTTTCTTTGCCAAGACAAAGTTGCCTACTTATTATGACGAGAACCGTATCTGTGCCGTCTCTGACGGCGTATTCCGGATGAATGTACCGGGGATTGCTTTTAACAATTCCAACTGGCCCCACATCTTAAATGTAGGACGCATCTGGTCTCTTGCCGCCATGGCACTGTATCCGGCACTGAATTATCTTCTATTCTACATTCTTCCGGACACTATATGGCCGTTTCTGGAGTTATACATTGCTCTTCCGCTCATTCTCGGGGGCTTGTTTATTCCGCTGTATATAATCGGAAAGAAGTATCAGTAAACGGGATTTTACTCATAAAAATCGTCATACCCGCCGGAAGCTTCTCCCATCTGGGCATCCCACCAATCATCATCATATTCGATCCAACCCGTGGTTGGTGTCGGTTCCAAAGTCGGAGTGGGCGTTCCGGACGGTTCGCCGGTTTCGGTTGTTCCGTCACCCAAGTTCTCATTTCCCGGTTCGCCGGACATACTCTGACCACCACCGATGTTTCCTTGTTCGTCAGAATTCTCCGTTCCGTCGTCACCTTCCTGCGCACCATCCCCCTCCGGTACCGGTGTCGGTGATATTACCGGGGTTGCTCCCGGATTCCACACATCAATTTCTTCTTTTTCCTTCAATGCATCATCCACAATCGCCACCGGACGATCATCTTCATACAACGTAAAGTCCTTTTTCGGAAGGTTTTCATGAAGTTTATCCATAAAGGTCTGCCAAATATATCCCGGGTACGTGTTTCCCGCCAGACTATCCAGTGCCTTCGGCATATCATAACCTACCCACACCGCGGTGGTGTAATACGGGGTATATCCTACAAACCAACCATCCTTAATGTCATTGGTGGTGCCGGTTTTTCCCGCCGACACGGAGTTTTTCAGTTGCAACTTTACACCGGTTCCGTTGGTCATAACACCCTGCAGGATGTCCGTCATCATACGAACCGCGTTTTCCTCATAAATCCGGGTTGCTTCCCGCTCTTTTCCCACGATTTCTTCCCCGTCTGCCGTTGTAATCTTTACGATGCAGGTCGGATTCCGATGCAGTCCGTCGTTGGCAAGGGCACAATAGGCACCTGCCATTTCCAATGTACATACGCCATAGGTCAGTCCGCCCAAGGATGCTGCCGGCACATAGTCCGACGGCACAATGTTTCGGAACTGCATATCCGTCACATAAGACAGGCCCACTTCCGGTGTCAGTTCTTCGAACAGTTTCCACGCTACGGTGTTTTTCGACACCTCCACCGCACGGCGCAACGTAATCTTACCGGAATATACGCCGTTTGCATTTCGCGGTCCTCCGGCAAATTTCTCATCCGTCACAATCGTATCCGGAAAATATCCCCGCTCCAACCACGGCGTGTACACCACCAAAGGCTTGATGGAGCTTCCCGGCTGACGGAAACTTTGATAAGCACGGTTTAACGAATAGCCGTGTTCGTTTTCTCCCCGGCCCCCCACAATGGCTACCACCCGTCCGGTTTCATTCTCCACGCAGGTTGCGGCTCCTTGCAGCAAATAAATTCCGTCCTCTGTTTTTTCATCAAAGTTTTTCAATTGATCTTGTACCGTCTGAAGCAACAATTCCTGTTTTTTCAAATCAATGGAGGTATACACACGATATCCCCCATGATACAGCTCTTTTTGCCAGTAAGCATAGCTTTCTTCGTAATACTCCAAATAAACATCCTTTGTTCCGTCATCCAAAAAGGAATAACAAAACGGAAATCCGTTTTCTTCCATCAACGCCCGGACCGCACAAAAAATCGCAAAAGTCTCCACATAATCGTTATAGGGTTCCTCCTGCGGACATAACATAATTTCTTCTTTGCATGCCGCATCATACTCTTCCTTGGCCAATTTCCCGTCCAGATACATCTGCTCCATCACGGAATCCCGTCTTGCCACCGTATCCTCAAAATGTTCGTAGGGGTCATATAAGGACGGATTATTGGGAATGGCGCACAAAAACATCAGCTCGGACAAGGACAGTTCCGCCACCCCCTTGGAAAAATATCCGTGGGCCGCCGCCTGTATCCCGTAAAAGCCGTTGGCAAAATAGATATTGTTAAAATAAAACTCCAAAATCTCCGTTTTATTGTATCGTTTCTCTAATTCCGCCGCCAGAAAAATTTCCGTAAGTTTTCTGGCATAGGTTTGCTCGTTGGTCAGATAAATGTTTCGCGCCAACTGCTGTGTAATGGTACTTCCCCCCTGATAAATGGTTCCTTTATGCTTCACAAGGCTGTACGCCGCACGGAGATTTGCCAGATAATCCACACCGTCATGAGAAAAAAACTTTTTATCTTCGGTTACAATCATGGCTGTTACGGCTTTTTCCGGAATATCCTTGTAAGGAAGATAGTATACCTCCTTCCCGGATTGCAACGTCTTAATTACCGTGCCGTCCGTTGCATAAATAATACTGGTTTGGGAACGTTTAAAATCCTCTCTGGAGGCTTCCCTCATAATCTGTTTTGCTTTGTCATAATAGGAAAGAATGGTCTTTCCGTATTTCGAATAAAAATAAATGCCCGCTGTCAAAACCGCCAAAAGAAACAACAAAAAGAAGAAGCCCAATATCTTCCATCCGCGCCTCTTCTTTCTCTTTTTTCTTTCCTTTTGCTGTTTTTCGGCAGGATTCTTTCCCATCTTGTTCCTTCTTTCCTTTCATCGCCGGTCCCACAAATATACTTATTATTCATATCGACCGTTTTCTCCGGTTTCCTTAGCCAAACTCCATGTTTTACTCCATACCCATCTTCCCTGTTTCAAGACTCCCAATCACCATTTTTCTTAATCCCCTTGCTTTTTCCGCAAATCTTCTGTATACTCTCTTTTGTCAGTTCGAAATCCTCCTGACATAAAACAAAACTAAGGAGCCTATTATGAATCAGAAAAAAACGCGTTCCGTTTCGGTTCGCAATCTCACTACCGCAGCGCTGATTGCTGCGCTTTACGTCGTTCTTACCGGCGTTTCTTCCATGCTCGGCATCGCGTCGGGTGTCATTCAGGTCCGGCTTTCCGAAGCCCTGACCGTACTTCCCTTTTTTACCTTTTCCGCTGTTCCCGGCGTTACCGTCGGATGTTTTTTGGCAAATTTATTAACCGGCTCACCCCTTCCGGACATTATTTTCGGTACCCTTGCCACCTTTCTCGGTGCCATCGGTGCCTCCTTACTGAAGAAACACAAAAATCTGGTTGCAATTCCAACCATTGTTTCCAATATGATTATGATTCCCCTTGTGTTGCAATATGCATACGGGATAAAAGATGCGTTCTGGTATCTGATGCTTACAGTAGGGTGTGGCGAGCTTATCAGTGCCGGTCTGTTGGGCGGCCTGTTGTTACGCCTGCTACACAAACGAAACATTCTGTAGCTTTCCCATAAGGATTCGAGTGTCAAAAGACTCTTGCAGAAAACCAAAAACTTCACCCTCCTATAAAAAGTGTTTCTTGGAATTTTGCGTAGGATGTTAGTCGTTCTTATTACTCCGTTCCTAATACAGCAACGTTTGGACAGGACGTCCAAACGAGGTCGCACGCGACACGGATGTCGCGTAATGACCGGTTGCGTCACTCTGTAACACACTTTCCGAAGTGATTAGAACGACTTCATCCGAAGCCCATGACAAGAAACCTTTTGTATAGGAGGGTGAAGTTCTTTCTTTCGATACCTTTTGACACTCGAATCCCATAAACCAAAAAGCTGTCGCCGCGATTGCCGCGGGACAGCTTTTCTTTTCCTATTCTTCTTTGTATTCCGTTATAAACTTTAAAAACTGCTGTTCCGGTATCGGCCGTGAGAAGTAATATCCCTGTATATAGCTGATTCCGAGGGATTTCATTACATCAAACTGTTCCTTCGTTTCAATTCCCTCCGCAACAATTTCCAACTGCATTCCGTGAATCATATGCATTGCCGCATCCATCACGTACTTTGCTTTTCCGTTTTCAAAGTAGGAATTAATCATGGTACGGTCAAATTTTACGATAGCCACCGGCATATCTACAATATAGTTTAGATTCGACTGACCGGTCCCGAAATCATCCAACGAAAAGCTTACGCCGTAATCGATTAACTTCTTCATGTTTGCCAAAACAACCTTTTTGGCACCGATGGTTGCGGTTTCGGTTATCTCCAGATTAATAAATCCCGGACGGATTCCGTATTTCTCCATAATGGCGATGTAATTATCCGCAAACAACTCATACGCGCACTGGATTGCCGATAAGTTCACTTCGATGTACTCGATTCCGTACTGTTCCGGATTTGTCTCCTTGATAAAGCTACATACCTTCTCAAAGATAATCTCTCCGAGACGTAGCATCATACCGTTTTTCTCCGCCACCCACACGAAATCATACGGCGGAACCACATTCCCTTCCTCATCTGTAATTCGCACCAAAGCTTCGGCTGAAGTGAATCGCTTTTCTTTTGTAGAATAAATCGGCTGGTAATATACCGTAATCCAGTTCCGTTCAATGGCATTGAATATGATTTGCTCCATATCCCTCGTCTGGTACATTTCCTGCGCCAAATCCACATCAATCTGCAAAAATCCGTTATCAATCAATTCTTTACTGTTTTGACGGGCATGCTTAATCAGATGGGTAAGGTCTTTTGCATCCTTAATCACCGCAGAATCCGGAAGATAAATCCAGAACGGTCTCTGGAACACGGATTCATCCTTTCCCCATCCTCTCTCGAAACGCTTCCGCAAAATTCCCAATGCCGTTTCTGCCGCTTCTTCCGTTTCATAAAGTAACATAATTTCATCACCGGCTGTTTTAAACGCCATGGTTTCTGGCACCGAGGTAATGAAGTTTATCATTTCCATTTCTGCCGCAGTTTCCGATTCCTGGGATATATTTTTATAGAAGGAATACTCTAACACCATCAATACCAGGGAAAAGTGCTTTTCTTTGCTGGAAAGCTGACGCATATATCGCGTCAACGCGGTCTGATTAAACAATCCGGTCTGCCGGTCCAGATTCACTTCCGGATTCTCAAGCTTTATATACAGAACCATGATTCCGATAGAGCTGGCAAACCCTACAATCAAAATCTGATTGTTGAAAAACTGAATCACTGCCGCGCCGATCCATATCATCATCCAGAATAACATGGCTTTTCGCCGGCTCTTACGGATAATCTCCTTTTTTCGTACCAGCAAAAACAGGTTGATAATAAAATACATCACTGCCGCCGCATAAGCCGTCAGCACACTTGCTCCGTAAGTGTATACTACCTTTCCGTCCAGTTCACAATGGATATGTATCGGGAAACAGTAAATCAAAATGATTGCAATTATTCCGATTACTCCGTTACAATAAACAGCCTTCCGGTGCTGCACTCTTTTTGTGTAAATATCGGTACAGATATAATACACCGCACAAAACGCCAGACAAACCAAGGATGCAAGATAAGTCTTACAAATACTTCTGACAACAATGCCGGATATCTTATCTAAATTACAGATTGCCACAATAGACAAGGCATCCGCCACAATTGAAAACAACGCCACTAAAAGCGTGTAAAAAAAGGCTGTTCCCGTATTCAAATGAACTCTCTTTTGGGAACCGTAAAAAAAGAGTAGTACCAATAGTAAAAGAATACCGCTGCATTGCGTGTATATATTCATAGCGGACACTCCTTTCCGTTCTTTCTAAATAATAAGTATACCACCTCTTTTTAAAAAAGACAAGAAATGACAAAAAACTTTCTTCCCCTATGCTTATGTTTTCCTTGATTTTACTTGACAAACTTAAGAAAACAAGGTAAATTTATAATAAGCATATTAGCATGCGTTGAAAATGCATAAAGGAGATTATTTTATGGCAGACCAGAAGAAACCGTTAGTAACTCATATCTATACCGCAGACCCGTCTGCACATGTTTTTGAAGGCAAGCTATATATCTATCCGTCTCACGACATAGCTTTGGATTGCCCGGACGATGACAACGGCGATCAGTACCAGATGGAGGATTATCACATTTTATCCATGGACACGCCGGATTCCCCGTGCGTAGATAACGGCATGGTGCTTCATGAAGATGAAGTTCCGTGGGTGAGCCATCAGATGTGGGCTCCGGATGCCGCTTACAAAAACGGCAAATATTATTTGTTCTTCCCGGCAAAGGACAAGGACGGCATCTTCCGTATCGGTGTTGCTACCAGCGACACCCCGGCAGGCAAGTTCACTCCGGAACCGAACTATATCGAAGGCAGCCGCAGTATCGACCCGGCTGTGTTAGTAGACGATGACGACAAAGCATACATGTTTGTAGGTGGTCTTTGGGGCGGTCAGTTAGAGAAATGGCAGACCGGCGAATTCACCGAGAACTTTGTAGAACCGGCAGTAGACGGCCCGGCTTTGGGACCGCTGGCTGCTGAGATGACCGATGATTTGCTGGGCTTTAAGGCTCCGTTACAGGAAGTAAAGATTTTAGACGAGAACGGTGCTCCGCTTCTTGCAGGCGACCACGACAGACGTTTCTTCGAAGCTGCCTGGGTACATAAGTACAACGGTCTTTACTACCTTTCCTATTCCACCGGTGACACGCATTTCCTTTGCTACGCTACCAGTGAAAATCCGATGGGACCGTACACCTACCGTGGCCGTATCTTAGAACCGGTAATCGGTTGGACTACCCATCACTCCATCGTAGAGTGGAACGACAAGTGGTACTTATTCTACCACGACTCTTCCCTTTCCGGCGGTGTAAATCATCAGCGTTGCGTTATGTACCGCGAGATTAAGTACAACGCAGACGGCACCATTCAGTGCATGAAGCCGTACGAGGACTAAAAGATTATAAGAAAACCATGGGGCATCGCAAAAAGCGATGCCCCTTTTCAATAGTTGTTCTGAAGCCTTTTTATACATCAAATTTCTCAATTAATTCTTTCATGAGATTCAGACTTGTCTCACTTTCCCGCAAGTGCTCATAGCCTTCCATTGTCTTTCCTACCGCTTCGCCGGATTTTTCCGCAATCAGGTTTACACCATCCGCAGACTCAGCAATGGTACGGTTCAAACCATCCATCGTATCGGCAATCTCTGTAATCTTCCGGCTCAGTTCGGAAATCTCGGAATAAATATGTTGCATGGATTCCGCAAAGCTGTTGGCATCCTGTTCGTAACGTTCCCCCACCTGACCGAAGGTGCTATAATCCTTCACCACCGTTTCTTCCAGGAACCGCATAATAACTTCCATACATCCGGTCATATTCTGAACCGCATCGTTTACATCCTGCACAATCTCATTGATACCGTCTACCGTCCGGAAGGTCTGATTTGCCAGCGCACCGATTTCCGTAGCAACTACCGCAAAGCCTTTTCCTGCATCCCCGGCTCTTGCCGCTTCAATATTTGCATTTAAAGCAAGAAGATTTGTCTGGGAAGAAATGTTGCGGATATCATCGGTCAATTCATTAATCTTTGCCACAACCTTGGACTTTTCAATCGCTTCCTCGGTTCTCGCCTTCATTTCCGCATACACGGCCATAGCTCTGTCACTGGATGCACGGGTATTGTCACGAAGCTCTCTTGCACGCACCATAATTTCCTTCGATTCCTTCTGTTCCCGCTCGGAAAGTCCCCGAATATCCTCTGCATTCACCTGTATGGCATCTAAATTACCTACAATCATCGTTGCTCCCGCCGTCGTTTCTTCCATACCGGCTGCCAGCTCCTGGGTAGTTGCGGAATTATCCTCGGAAATCGCATTATTTTCTCTCATTACTTCATCCAGACGCTTCATGTTCCCAATCAGGCCGTCCTTAACACGTTCCATATTATTTACCAGATCCCGCAAAACGGAACGCATCTCATTTACCGCCTTTGCCATAATTCCGGTTTCGTCCGACTTCTTCATCAAACGATCAATATCCTCTGCTTTGTGGAAGTCCAGTTCGGAGGTCTGCTTGATAATATCCGTAATCCGCTTAATCGGTTTTGCAATGGTGCTTCCGATAATAATACCGAGTACAACTGCGATCACAAGACCGATGGCAAGGAACATTAACAGTTTGGAAGAAAGCGCATCGGCATCCGCTGTAATCTCTCCCAAAGGAGCAGTCAGGACAAGCTTCATGCCATTTCCCAATTCCACATAGGACAAATATTTGTCCCCTCCGTTATAACTATACTGTAACGTCTTTCCCTGATTGGACGCATCCAGCACAAACTCCTTAACAGCAGCCAGCTCACCACCGTTATAATCCGCCAGATCGGTGCCGGACTCTATCTCTTTATGATACAGTACATTTCCCGAGGAACTCACAATGAAGGAATATCCTGTATCAAATGCAACCGCACTGTCTGCCAAAGATGTCAGTTGACCGAAATCAATATCCATTCCGAGAATACCCACCGATGTCCCGTTCTCATAGAGCGGAACAACATAAGAAATCATATATACATTAATATTCGCATTTAAATACGGATCCATCCAAATCGGTGCCTTGTTTGCCACCGGTATGTAATACCAGCCCACATGCGCCGCATCGGACGGGTCGTACATACTAAAGTCCGTAGGTGTTACGCTGTCAAACGCGGACTTTGTATCGTTACGGGTCAGAAATATACCGGAGGTCGGCTCCGTAAACTCCGGGTTATACCGGATGTATGCCGTAATCGCTCCGTCCGTGTGCTCCGCAAATGTGAAAAATTCCTCCAAAAGCCCATTCGTATATTCGTTCACATATGCATTATTATTCGGGAACTTTGCAAAATCCAATTTCTCCATCGCCACATCGCTTAATGTGTCCACAGACTGTTCGATTCTGGAAATCAAAGCATTAATCTCTCCGCCCGTATTGGCACAGGTCAACACCAGTTCCTTTTCTGCTGCGGTATTCGACAGGCTTCTGGTGTCGGATATACTGAGCAGACTGATTACAACTGCCGTAATCAAAGAACAAAACACAATCGCTGCCGTAATTTTCATTCGAATTGATTTCATAGAAAACTCCTCCTTTCTTTATTAAATAATTATACCATAGAAACTAATTAACTTCAAGTAATATAAGTCCCGCCTTCCGAAGCTCCTCCGGTGCTTCCTTCCACTTTGCCAACCTACCGTTTTTGAACCGGTCATCAAAGGTCACATCCTCCACAAACCATGCAGGCGCAACAAACTCCGCTGCCGACGTCTCGTCCGGGAATTCCACCTCCGCAAACACAAGGCCGGTCAGCTCTCCGGCGAACACATCCAGCTCGATGGTATAGGACTCATAAGGAATCAGATAACGCTTTTTCGTAATGACACGACCGTCCACCTTGGAAAGAAGCGTCTCATAGGCCTCCTTTGTCAGCGGCATTTCCTCTTCCCTGCATACCTGTGCCGTAGCATCGGCTTTCTTCTCCAATCCCAGCTTTGACTTATAACAAAGAATATAGCTTGCCTCACCTTTTTTTACGGATTTTCGCACCCGGACTACCGGATTACTGCAAAGGTAGCCCTGTTCCAGCTCCTTGCAGGTATACCGGGATAAATCCGCCGGAAGCTCCTTTATCGTAAATTTACGCTCGATTTCCATAGACAGTCTCCTATCGCCACGAATTCTCCACCGTTACCGGCCCCTTCGTGTTACTTTGCCTTCCTTATTATCTCTCGTTCCTCATAATCCCGCGGGTCACCAATACGGTAATGCCGATGCAAAGCGCAAAGGCACTCGTTACTACCGTATGCTTCCAAAACTTTCTTTTCCGGATCCGGGCAGCCAGCTCACTGTAGTAAACATCTTCCTCCGGTCTCATTTCCTGCTCAAAATGCAGTTCTTCCTGGTTCAGATGAGCATATTCCCTGTAAACCCTGCGACATGCCCTGCATTCTTTTAAATGAGTTCTCACTTCTTGTCTCGTCTCTTCACTGACCGTTTTCTCCTGAAACAATACAATTAAATCCTGCACTACATTACAGCTTATACTCATGCTCCAATTTCTCCTTTAACATATTTTTTGCCCGGAAGTACAGCACCTTTGCCGAACTTTCCGAAATTCCCATAGATTCCGCCACCTGTTTAAAAGACATCTCCGCATAAATACGAAGGGCCACCACTTCCAGATTTTTCTGAGGAAGTTCCAAAAGCACCTCCCTCACCTTATCCGTTACTTCCTTTCGGAGCATCTGACTCTCCGTGGAATCATGCCCTTCCTGCACCATAAAGAAGGTAACTACATCGTCCAACTGAATCACTTCTCTGGACTGTTTCTCTTTTTTCAGATAACCGAAGTATGTATATTTTGCAATGGCCGCCAACCAGGTAAACATGCTACTGTTGCCTTTATATTTCTGAAAGGATACAAAGGCCCGGTAAAAGGTTTCCTGAGTCAGCTCCTCCGATAACTGTGCATCTCCGCTGAGGCGATACAGGAAACTGTAGATCCTCGTCTGATAACGCACATAAATCTCTTCAAAATCTTCCAAAACCCAAAATCCTCCTGTCTTCAGGACTCAATATTTTTCTGTAACAAAACTTTTATGAACAGTATAACACATATTTTTTTATTTGGACAGAAAAATTTTTTACCCTTGAAACACGCCATATTTCTTCCTTTTGACATAACCTTATTGTTTTTTTAAAAAAACTGTAACCTTTTTCCTCTTTCTGCCACTAACTTATCGAATGGCTTTTTGAAAAGCCCGTAGCAAGGACTTTATTTTCCCTGCCGATTGTTTTTTGGAGGATGTTATGTTTCATATAATCGGAACCGGTATGTATGTGCCGGAACGCATCGTCACCAACGACGAACTGTCCACCATGGTGGATACCAATGACGAATGGATTAAACAGCGTGTCGGCATTGCCGAGCGCAGAGTCAGTACAGAGGAATGGACCTCCGACATGGCTTACAAAGCAGCTCTTGCAGCTCTTGAGAACGCAAACTGCAAACCGGAGGATTTAGACTATATTATTACCGCCACCGTAAGCGGCGAATATGTTTCCCCGTCCACTGCCTGCATGGTGCAAAAGCTTTTGGGCGCGACGTGCCCGGCACTGGAACTCAACGCAGCCTGCTCTGCTTTCCTTTTCTTATTAGAAACGGCTGCCGGTCTTTTTGCAAGAAAGAAAGCAAACAAGATTCTGGTTGTGGGGGCAGAACGTCTCAGCGGCATTATGGACTGGAGCGACCGCGGTACCTGCATTATTTTCGGCGACGGTGCCGGAGCTGCTGTTCTTGAGAGCGGTGTAGACGGATATCTGGATTCCGTTGTGACCGTACAGGGCAACGACGAAGTCATCAAGATTCCGACCAATATCGGCTGCTCTCCGTTCTTTACCAAGGAGAATGATACGCCGTACATTCACATGATGGGGCAGGAAACCTTTAAATATGCGGTAAGCTCCATTTGCAATGATGTGAACACCTTACTTGCGCAGAACAATCTGACTTTAGACGATATCCGCTACATTGTGCCGCATCAGGCCAACAAGCGTATCATTGATTTTGCCGCAAAACGATTAAAAACCACGGAAGATAAGTTTTATATGAACATTGAACGTTACGGCAACACCTCCAGCGCAAGCATTCCGATTGCCCTGGATGAATTACATCGTGCCGGTAAATTGAATCCGGGCGACTACATTATCCTTACCGCTTTCGGCGGCGGCCTTGCAAATGCAGCCTGCCTGATTCGCTGGTAAGCTCTGCGGATTCTTCCGCACGGCACCGCATACAACGTGCCGATTCGCATACGGAACCTTGCCCACGGAACTCCGGGGCTTGTTCATACATTATTTTTTATAAAAAAGGAGAACGAAACTATGTTAGACCAGATCAAAGAAATTTTAGCAAGCAGCCTCTCTATTGATGCAGATTCCATCACCGAAGCTACCAGCTTCTCCGGTGACCTCGGTATCGACTCTCTTGATATCGTTGAGTTACTGATGAACGTGGAAGAAGAATTCGGCGTTTCCATCGAGCCGGATCCGTCCATCGCTACCGTAGGCGACCTCATCGCAAAGATCGAGGAGCTTAAGAACAACTAAGACGAGGTACATTATGATTCAATCGAAACTCTGTGATTTATTAGGAATTACCTACCCGGTTTTCCAGGGTGGTATGGCGTGGATTGCGGACGGCAAGCTTGCCGCCGCTGTATCAAATGCAGGCGGTCTCGGTATTATTTCCGCCATGAATGCCGATGCGGATTATCTTCGTGAGCAGATTAAAATCGCTCGCGAACTGACCGACAAACCGTTTGGTGTCAATATCATGTTAATGAGCCCTCACGTTGCCGAAGTGGCAAAGGTTGTGGTAGAGGAAAAGGTTGCCGTAGTAACTACCGGTGCCGGAAGCCCTGCCGCATATATGGAAGCATGGAAAGCCGCAGGAATCAAAGTAATCCCGGTTATCGCTTCCGTTGCCATGGCAAAGAAAATGGAACAGTGCGGTGCAACCGCGGTGGTGGCAGAAGGTCAGGAATCCGGCGGTCACATCGGCGAGTTAACCACCATGGCTTTGGTTCCGCAGGTATGTGATGCGGTTTCCATTCCGGTACTTGCCGCCGGCGGTATCGCAGACGGTCGCGGTATGGCAGCTTCTTTCTGTCTCGGTGCATGCGGTGTACAGTTAGGTACCCGCTTCCTCGTAGCAAAGGAGTGTTCCGTACATCAGAACTACAAAGATATGGTATTAAAGGCAAACGATACTTCTACCATCACCACCGGAAGACGCTTCGGCGGAAACACCTGCCGTTGCATCAAAAATCCGTTTAGCCGCGGTTTTTCCAAAATAGAGTACGCACCGGAAACCACCGCAGAAATGGTTGCGGAACTGGGTGTCGGCGGACTTCGTAAGGCTGCCGTAGACGGTGATACCAAAGAGGGCTGTTTCCTTGCCGGACAGATTTCCGGTATGGTAACGAAGGAGCAGACCGCTGCGGAAATCGTAACAGAGCTCGTAACCGAATGCGAAGCTCTTTTGAAAGGAGTAAACGCATGGGTAAAATAGCATTTTTATTTTCCGGTCAGGGTGCACAGCACCCTGGCATGGGGAAAAATTTATACGAAAACTTTAGTGAAGTAACCAAGCTCTTTGATAAAGCAGAAGCACTTCGCCCGGGCACTCTTGCCCAGATGTTTGAAGGAGACGAGGCCGTTTTGCGCGACACCGCAAACACCCAGCCGTGTCTCTATCTGGCTGATTTAGCTGCCGCTTTGGCTGTAAAGAATGCCGGAATCGTTCCTGATATGGTAGCCGGTTTCTCTTTGGGAGAAATCCCTGCGCTTGCCTTTGCAGGTGCTTATACTCCGGAAACCGGTTTTCAGATTGCTTGTGCACGAGGCCGCCACATGGCAAAGGCCGCAGCGGAGGCACCGGCAGGTATGGCGGCTGTTGTAAAGCTTCCGAATGAAACCGTAGAGGAGCTTGCCTCCCACTACGAACATGTATATCCGGTAAACTACAACTGTACCGGACAGTTGGTTTGTGCAGGAAGTACAGAAGAACTTCCGCAATTTTATGAAGAAGTAAAGGCTGCAGGCGGTCGTGCCCTTCCTCTTAAGGTGGGCGGCGGATTCCATTCCCCGTTTATGACCCCGGCTGTAGCGGAATTCGAGAAGGATTTGGCAAACTTTGAGATTACTGCCCCTTCCCTCCCGATTTATGCAAACCTGACCGCAGCTCCTTACAACGAAACTGTAAGAGAGACCATGTGCGCTCAGATCAATCACCCGGTGCTTTGGGAGAAGATTATTCTTTCCATGGCAGAACAGGGTGTTACCACATTTATTGAAACCGGTGTCGGCAACACATTACAGAAGCTTGTAGAAAAAATCGTTCCGGATGCAAAGAGTTACGCAATCGAAACCAAGGAACAGTTGGATGCACTTCTTGCCGAACTGGAGAAATAGGGAAAGGAAAATAACATGGAAAATAATACATCTTTAACCAATAAAGTTGCCGTCGTTACCGGCGGTTCCCGCGGCATCGGCCGTGCCGTTTGCGAAGCTTTTTGTAAAAACGGTGCCGATGTGGCATTCTTAGACGCAGGAAGCATGGAAGTTGCGGAAGAAACCGTGGCTTACCTTGCTCAGTTCGGTACCAAAGTAAAAGCATACCAGTGCGACATTTCCGATTTTGATAAGACCTCCGAGGTATTCAAGGACATCCTCGCAGAATTCGGTACGGTGGATATTTTGGTAAACAATGCAGGTATTACCCGGGATAAGCTGCTTCTTAGCATGAAGCCGGAAGAATTTACCTCTGTCATCGACATTAACCTGGTAGGTGCATATAACACCGTAAAGCAGGTATATCCGGTAATGTTAAAGAAACGTGCCGGAAAGATCATCAACGTCAGCTCTGTAGCCGGCGTAATGGGCAATCCGGGACAGACCAATTATGCCGCATCCAAGGCCGGCTTAATCGGTTTTACCAAATCCATCGCCAAGGAGCTCGGCAGTCGCGGCATCTGCTGTAACGCCATCGCTCCGGGTTTTGTAAGAACCCCGATGACCACTGCGTTTGCAGACAAGGAAGAGTTTCTTAACGCGATTCCGATGAAGCGCTTTGCAGAGCCGGAAGAAATCGCAAACTTAGTATTGTTCCTGTCTTCTGACATGGCAAATTATATTACGGGCGAAGTCATCCGCATCGACGGCGGCATGGCAATGTAGGAGGAGAAAATCATGAGAAGAGTTGTTGTAACCGGCCTCGGTGCCGTAACCCCTATCGGAAATAATATGACCGAGTATTGGAACGGTCTCGTTAACGGCGTAAACGGCATTGCACCGATTACCCGCTTTGACACTACCGAGTTTAAGAGTAAACTTGCGGCAGAGGTAAAAAACTTTGACCCGTCCGCTGTTTTGGATAAGGGTACCGTTCGTAAAACCGACCTTTATACCCAATATGCTCTTGTTTCCGCAGATGAAGCAATGCAGGATTCCGGTCTTGCCGGCAACATTGCAGAAGAGGAACTCGGCGTTTACTTCGGTTCCGGTGTAGGCGGTATCGAAACCACTTTAGAGAACCATGAAGGCATCCTTGCAGGCGGCCCGAAGAAGGTTTCTCCGCAGTTCGTTCCGAAAATGATTATTAATATTGCGGCAGGCCAGATAGCCATCCGTTTCAATGCACACGGCAACGCTATGTGTATGTCCACCGCTTGTGCAACCGGTACCACCGCTATCGGAGAGGCATATCGTGCCATTAAGGACGGATATCTTTCCGCAGCCATTTGTGGCGGTTCCGAGTCTTCCGTAAATCCGCTTTGTGTGGCAGGCTTTATTAACTGTATGGCACTGTCCCAGGCGACGGACCCGAATGAGGCTTCTCTTCCGTTTGATTCCCGTCGTGCCGGCTTCGTATTAGGCGAAGGCGCTGCTACTCTTATCTTAGAAGAGTATGAACACGCGGTTGCCCGCGGTGCAAAGATTTATGCGGAAATCTGCGGCTATGGTGCTACTTGTGATGCACATCACGTAACCGCTCCGGACCCGGAAGCCACCTATACCGCAAAGGCCATCGAAAAGGCGCTTGCCGGAGTAGACTATTCCACAGATTCTTTATATATCAACGCCCACGGTACCGGCACCGCATTAAATGACGCTACCGAGACCAAGGCATTCAAGCTTGCCTTCGGTGAAGACGGCGCGAAAAACGTAAAAATCAGCTCCACCAAATCTATGACCGGACACATGTTAGGTGCTGCAGGTGCCGCAGAAGCCATTGCTTGTGTAAAGGCACTGGAAACCGGTATCTTACCGCCGACCATTAACTTAACCAGCCCGGACCCGGCTCTTGATTTAGACTATGTTCCGTGCAAGGCACAAAACATTCAGGTAGATACCGCTATCTCCACTTCCTTAGGCTTTGGTGGTCACAATGCATGTATCGCGTTCCGTCGCGTAAAATAAACGAGGTGACAGTATGAACAAAGAAGAATTAATGCAGATCCTTCCGCATCGTGACCATATGCTTCTTGTAGACGAAGCAGAAGTAAAAGACGGTGTGGCATACGGAAAGAAAACCATTACCGGAGAGGAATTCTTTTTAAAGGGACACTTCCCGGGAAACCCGATTGTTCCGGGCGTAATTTTATGTGAAATCTTAGGCCAGTCTACCTGTGTTCTGTTTCAGGATATGGCACAGGGCAAGGAAATTACCACCCTGTTTACCGGCCTTGACAAGGTTCGCTTTAAGAATCCGGTAAAGCCGGGGGACGTATTTGAAACCGAATGTTCCATCATCAAAAGCAAAGCCCCGTTTTACTGGGCAAAAGGGGTAGGTAAGGTAAACGGAAAACTTTGTGTTTCCGCAGAATTCTCCTTTGCTATCCTGCCGAAAGAGGAGGCATAATTATGATATTTGATAAATGGATTGCGGCATTTACCCATGAAAAACTGACCTGTAGTTCCTGTAAAAAAGAGTTTTCCGTAAAGGAGCTTCGAAAGGCTCTTTACATCTGTCCGGAATGCGGCAAGTACATGCGCATCGGAGGAAGGGAACGTATCAATCAGGTGGTAGATAAAAAGAGTTTTACAGAGTTTGCAACCGGTCTTTCCAGCGTGGACTTTTTGGAATTTCCGGGCTATGCCGATAAGCTGACCAAAGCAATCGACAGTACCGGTGAGGACGATGCCGTGATTTGCGGCCATGCCACCATCGGCGGCCATCCTTGTGCGATTTTCGTTATGGACTCCCGCTTTATGATGGCAAGTATGGGTTCTGTCGTAGGCGAAAAAATCACTCGTACCTTTGAATATGCCACCGAGCACCATTTGCCGGTCATCGGCTTTACCGCTTCCGGCGGTGCCAGAATGCAGGAGGGTATTATTTCTCTCATGCAGATGGCGAAGTGCAGTGCTGCGGTGAAAAAGCATTCTACTGAGGGGAATTTATATATTACGGTGCTGACTGACCCGACCACCGGCGGTGTTACCGCTTCCTTTGCGATGCAGGGAGATATTATCCTTGCGGAGCCGAAGGCACTGGTTGGGTTCGCCGGACGCCGCGTGGTAGAACAAACCACCAAATCCCAGCTTCCGGATAATTTCCAGAGTGCGGAATTTATTTTAGAGCATGGATTTGCGGATGCCATTGTTCCGAGAGAGGAACTCGTTGACACTCTGAGTACGATTTTAAAGCTTCACAGAAAGGAGCAGGCAGTAGGATGACACCTTACGAAAAGTTAAAATTGACACGCCAGAACGGCAGACCGACAGGAATTGCCTACATTAACGGAATCTTTGACGACCGTATCGAGCTTCACGGTGACCGTCGCTTTGCGGAGGATGCCGCGATCATCTCCGGTATCGGAAGCCTTGACGGTATGCCTGTTACTTATATTGCAATTGAAAAGGGTGTGGATTTAGCCACCCGTATGAAAACCAATTTCGGCTGTCCGAAGCCGGAAGGCTATCGTAAAGCGCTGCGCCTTATGAAGCAGGCAGAGAAATTCGGTCGCCCGGTTATATGCTTTGTAGACACCCAGGTGCTTTCTGCGGTGCTGATGGTGAAGAGCGCGGACAAGGCGAAGCCATTGCGGAAAACATTATGGAAATGCTGGGGCTTAAGACTCCGACCGTTTCCATCGTCATCGGAGAAGGCGGTAGTGGCGGTGCTTTGGCACTTTGTTCCGCAGACCGTGTCTATATGATGGAAAATGCGGTTTACTCCGTAATCTCTCCGGAGGGTTGTGCAAGTATTCTTTGGAAAGATGCCTCCCGTGCCGAGGATGCGGCACAGTGTTTGCGCATTACCGCTGACGACATGAAGACCTTCGGCGTTGCGGAAACTATCATTCCGGAAAACCCTGATGATTTTGCTTCCACTTGTGAAACCATCAAACGGAATTTGAAAGAAGATTTATCCGTTCTGTTACAAAAGGACACCGAGACTTTGTTAGAAGACCGCTATTTGCGCTTCCGTAAGTTCGGTATTTACGAAGAGAACGGGGAAACCTTGGGAACCGTTACGTATTCCATATAAGAATGCAGCATTTCCTTAAAATGAAACTGCCAATTTCTAATCCTTTTTTATAATATTTTACTCTTACAAAACCGGCTGTCGCAACTATGCGACAGCCGGTTTTGATGTTGTGTTCTGCAAAAGCAAATGGAATAAAATACACTTTATTCGGTTGACAGTTTTTGCAAACCAAATAAAGTGCGTTTTATTCCATATCTTATTTTCCCCCTGTAAGTTCCACTGCCGCAATCTCTCTCGTCGGCCAGAATGCACACAGATGCAGACGAGTAATCTTCCCCACAAACGGATGAAATGACTTCATAAGCACCGGAAGTGCAGCATAAACTGTTTCCGGTTCCTCAATGAGTATCGTTGCATGAGGTGTCCACGGGTACTGCTGAATCGTTTCCTTTGCGCAAGCCTCATGAAGTGCTGCCAACGCAGGATTAAGCTCCGGTGCGCCGAACAGAACCTTCCCTCCGGCAAACATTCCCACATGACTGATATGCACCGATACCGGGGAAAACTCCTCTGCAACCTTTTGCATCAAAGTAACCGCCTCTTCCTCTTTCTCAAGCGGAAACGTAGCAAGACTGATATGATAAGGAAGTCCCGGCGTCTGGGTTCCCGTAAATCCCGCCTCTTTTAACGTGTCATACCACCCGGACATGAGTTTCTGGGATTCCTCGTCCAAATCTGCCATTAATGTTAAAAATTGTTCTGCCATAGGTCACTCCCCTTTTTCCTCACTTTTAAATTCCGGCCTTACTCTTTCCCTTTTTTCTTTGTTACCAAAACAGCAATTCCCGCAATCATAACAATTACAACCGCGGAAAGGATAATAATATTTCTTGCCGTAAAAAAGCCGGTGTCATTGTCCGGTGTATCATTCTCAACAGGAGCCGGTGTTACGGTCGGCTCCGGTGTCGGCGTTGCGGTCGGCTCCGGCGTCGGTGTTGCTGTCGTCTCCCCTTATGTTGATTGTCCCACCCTTTTTGCGGGTGGTTTCTTCCTTCTTCCATCATACAGAAGCCGGTCCTTAATGTCAACAAAATTTGTCCCTTGCGCTTCCTCTTCTCTCGTATTATACTGTTCTTAAGGATACAATCTCACGCATACCATAACCATTTCGTATCCTACACTTCCGAAAGGAGACCATCCATGGAATTTCACGGAATTAATAAAACTACTTTACTGGATTTTCCGAAGCACATCGCCTGTACCGTTTTTACGGGACGCTGCAACCTTCGTTGTCCGTTTTGTCATAACGGAGATTTGGTATTACAACCGGACTCCCAGCCCTTTATCACCGAGGAGAAGATTCTCTCCTTCTTAGAACGTCGCAAAGACACCTTGGAAGGGATTTGCATTACCGGGGGCGAACCGACCCTGCAAAAGGATTTATTGCCGTTTTTAAGAAAATGTAAAGACCTCGGCTATCTCACCAAGCTGGATACCAACGGCACCCGCCCGGATGTGATTCAGGCGGCACTGGAGGCAAAGCTATTAGACTATATCGCCATGGACATCAAAAACAGCCCTGCCCGTTACGCCGAGACCTGTGGCCTGTCCAATGTCCGTTTTTCCGATTTTGAAACCAGTGTGGAGCTCATTAAAAAAAGCGGCATTCCTTACGAATTCCGCACCACGGTGGTAAAAGAGTTTCATACCAAAGAAGATTTTATTGCCATCGGCGAATGGCTAAAGGGCTCCTCCCTTTATGCCTTACAGGCCTTTAAAGACTCCGGCAATCTCATACAGCCGGGCTTGTCCGGTTATACCGGGGACGAGCTGACCGCCTTTCGAGAGCTTCTTTCTCCGTACTTTGATGAAGTACTGCTCCGGGGCGTGGATTAAAAGAACAACTACAGCAAAGGATTGGATTACCCATGCAATTACAATATGAAACCGAACGATTGTTACTTATGGTTTGCAACGATGAATATGCTCCCGCCCTTCTCTCTTTCATGCAGGAGAACCGGGATTTCTTCGCACCCTACGAACCCTTTCGCGAACCTGCCTTTTATACGGAGGCGTTTCAGGCACAGGTATTGCGGGCGGAATTTCAGGCAATGCTACGCCAGACCTACTTCCGCTACTATCTTTTCTTAAAAGAAGACCCGGCACACATCATCGGCACCGTCAGTTTTTCCAACATTTCCCGTACCGACGATAAAAGTTGCCGCGTAGGTTATAAATTGGACAAACAACATACCGGCATGGGCTATGCCACCGAAGCGTTGCGCTTCCTTTTGCCGGAACTTCATAAGGAACTGCACATTCACCGGGTAGAAGCAGATATCCTATTGGAAAACGAAGCCTCCTTACGCTTAATTGAACGACTGGGCTTTTCCTATGAAGGAGTTGCCCGCAGTTCCCATGAAATCTGCGGTGTATGGCGGGACCACCTGCGCTATTCTTATATTTTTCCGCACCAATAACCGAATGTTTTTTCTCCGGAAGCGGCAAGGTCCGTTTCCGGTCTTACCGGCAAAAACTCCGGAAATCCGAACACCTTTGCCAGTTGTGATTCTTTTTTCTCGTATCTTCCCGGCACCAAAAGAACATACTCTTCCCGTTCTCTCCCCACACGTCTGCCTAACAACAAATGGTGATACCGATAATAGCCATGCATCAAAAAACTGTTTTCCGCATAGTCCCGTCCTTCCTTAAAAAGGCATAAAAGATCGGAGGGCAGAATTCGTACCGAATGACCTACATTAGCTTCGCGACACGGCCGGTAGGAAGGCTTTGTCGACAGCAATTCCTCAAGGCACGCCAGTTTACTTCTTTCTACTCTTCTCTTTAAGGACACAATTCTTTCCCGTGGCTTTTGTTTTGTACTTTCTTTCGGCACTTCCCCTTCCGTAAGGGTCTGGACTCCCTCTTCCACTTCTCCGCCCGCTGCCTTTGTAATTTCCTCCATCAGCTTCTTTGCGGACCGGATACATGGATTTTCTTCCGTCGGAACCGTCTCTCTTTTTGCAAAGGCTTTTCGTATCTGCGGTTCGGTCACTTCCCGACCGTCAAATACAGCGCATAGATACTCACTTGTCTCCGGCCACCCCGGCTTACCGGATCGTTTTGCCGCCACAGACTCCGGCAAAAGTAAAACCCCTTTGCCCTCTGCAACTTCCGCGCAGAGCCGGTATAAAGGGGTTCCTGTCTCACACCTTCTCTTTTCTCCTGTCGCCTCCCACAAAAAAGTTGCTTCCATAAGCCCGCCGTACCGGTTAAAATAATAAATCCTCCAAGGCTTATTCCGGGCTTCCTTCTCATACAACTCCAAAACCACTTCCGGTTGTTCCCCTGTCCCGTAACAACGCAACACACCGATGCTGCGTTCCCGGATGCCGTTTCGATAAACAAATACATATGCGATTTTTCTTCGACTCACAGTACCTCCCCGGGACAAACATTCACATTTTGCCTTTCTAACATCTTATCTCTTTGTCCCATGTTCTTCCTCTATTACACTGTATGGACTTCCCACTCAAAAAAGAACTTCTATTCCCCGTTTTGCTTTTCGATTTGCTCCGCCAGTTCATTTAAATACATCCAGCGTTCCATTTTTTCTTCTAATTGCGCTTCTGCCGCTTCTTTTTCCTTGGTCAGCTCCTGCAATTTCCCGTAGTTGGTGGCTGCTGCCGCCATCTCTTCTTCCAGTGCTCCTATTTTTTCTTCCAATGCGGCAATATCCCCGTCAATGGTTTCATATTCCCGCTGTTCTTTGTAGGAAAACTTTAGTTTTTGCTCTCTGTTTTTCCAAGTAGTACGGCTGTCTGTTTTTTCTCCTGCCGTCGCTTCTTTTGTTCCTGTCGTGCTGCCCCCATCCGAATCCGTTATTCCCTGTATATACGGTCTTCCTTCCTGTTCACACACGTTGCGGTAATCGGAGTAATTTCCTTCGTACCGGCGAATCACACCGTTTCCTTCAAAGGAAAAGATGCGATTGGCTATCTTATCCAGAAAATAGCGGTCATGGGACACCGCAATCACAATTCCGTTATAACGGAGCAAATAGTCTTCTAACACGGAAAGGGTACGAATATCCAAATCGTTGGTAGGCTCGTCTAAAATCAGCACATTCGGAGCTTCCATCAGCACATGCAACAGCGCAAGACGTCGTTTTTCCCCGCCGGAAAGCTTGCCGATTAAGGTGTACTGCATGGCATCCGGGAATAAAAATTTCTCACACATCTGTGCGGCACTGACGGTTCCCTCCGAAGTTTCGATATACTCCGCCACCTCCCGTACCGAATCAATGACACGGATATTCGGGTTTAAGGGTTCGTTTTCCTGCATAAAGTATCCTACTTTTACCGTGGTTCCGAACTCAACCGTTCCAACATCCGGTTCTAAATTTCCGGTAATCAACTTCAATAGCGTACTTTTTCCGCAACCGTTGGGACCGATAATACCGATGCGGTCGGTGGACAAAAAGATATACTGAAAGTCCTTTACCACTTCTTTTGTTCCGAAGGATTTGGATATTCCGTTCACTTCTATGGTCTTTTTTCCAAGTCTTGCGGACAATGCATTGATTTCTACCTCTGCATCCGCTACAATCTTCTCTCTGTTTTTTAATGCCTCAAACCGCTCGATATGTGCTTTCTGCTTCGTAGAACGAGCCCGTGCCCCCCGCATCATCCACGCCAGATCCATCCGGTACAGGCTCTGGGCTTTTCGCTCCGTAGCAAGCTGCATCGCCTCCCTCTCTGCCTTTAACAGCAAAAAGCCGGTGTAGTTCTCTTTGTAAGAATATAACTTTCCTTTATCTAACTCCACAATCCGATTTGTTACCGCATCCAAAAAATATCGGTCGTGGGTAATCATGACCAAGGCTTTTCCGTTTTTCTTTAAATACTCCTCCAGCCATTCCGTCATCCCTGCATCCAAATGGTTTGTGGGCTCATCTAAGAGCAGCACATCCGCCGGCATCAAAAGTGTCCGCACCAACGCTGCGCGTTTTCTTTGCCCTCCGGAAAGAATGGACGGGTTTACTCCCGGGTCCGGAATCCCCAGCTTTCTTAACATTGCCGTCGCTTCTCCCGGAATATCACGATATTCCTCCGGGTGTACCAAGCCTTCCACAATATTTTCCAACAACGTCTTTTCCTCTGAAAATACCGGGTTTTGCGGTAAGTAGGAAATGCGCACTTCTTTTCCTTTGATTATGGTTCCTGCGTCTGCCTCTTCCAGTCCGGCAATTAATTTCAAGAAGGTGGATTTCCCCGTACCGTTGATTCCGATGATTCCGATTCGGTCTCCTTCGTTAATTCCCAACGAAACATCATCAAACAACATCCGTTCCGTATAACTCTTTGAAACATGTTCTATCGTAATTAAGTTCATAATGGCTCCTCTCGCGCGAGTGCGCATCCTCACAGTCTTTTCCGCTGTATAGGAAATTGTTTAATTTCCTATACAGCGGAAAAGACCGACTATCAGTCCGGTCACTTACGTACCGCACTTTCAAGCCGGTCTTTTCCGTTTTGCCTTTGCACGTTCCCCAACGTTCTTTCCTCTAATCAATACCTTCTCCTATATTGATTGCTTTCACAGTATACTATAATTTGAACAAAATGTCAACACCCACAGGCTTTTCATCTCCGTTTTTGTTACATTTGCACAAATGCACTCCCGTTTCCTTAAGTCTCTATTCCCCAAAGAACCGGGTCAGGAAGCGGATCAGGTATTCCACATCCTTCTTTCCTGCCAGTTCCCGTGCGGAATGCATTGCCAATAACGGCACGCCTAAGTCTATGGTACGCATCGGTAGCCAGGAGGAGAGAATCGGTCCCAAAGTGCTTCCTCCTGCCAAATCCGCGTGATTTGCAACCTTTTGATACGGAATTCCTTCTTCCTCACAAAGGACCTGGGCTATGGCTACAGTCTCCGTATCGAAAGCATACCGCTGACTGCTGTTAATTTTCAATGCAAATCCCTTGTTCATAGTAGCACGATTTACCGGGTCATAGGCATCCTGCCGGTTCGGATGCAACGCATGGGCACCGTCTACCGACAAAAGAATCCCTTTTGCCAATGCTCTCTGTAACTTCTCTTTTTCCAATCCGAAGCCTGCGTAAATACGTTCCAGAACCGTTCCCGTCAATGCGCTGTCTGCTCCTTGCTTGGAACGGCTTCCCACTTCTTCATGGTCAAATAACACTGCCATATGAAGTCCTTTTTTCTTATTGCCCTTTGTGATTGCCTGCAACAATCCGTAACAGGACAACTGATTGTCTAAGCGGGGTGCGGAAATAAATTCTTCCTCTTCTCCCAAATAGCATGCTTCTTCGGCACAATATACCGTCAGGTCATAGTCTAAAATCGCTTCCTTCTCCACCTGTAATTCCTTTGCCAGAAGTGCTCTTACATAGCCTTCTTTGTCCTCGTCTTCCCGAAGCATCCCAAGAAGCGGAAGCAAATCCCGTTGCGGCTTGTATTCCACCCCTTTGTTCACTTCCCGGTTCATATGAATTGCAAGATTCGGTATCGTCAGCAACGGCCGGTGAAAATCCACTTCCCTTACACACGGATGGTAGGCATTTTCTCCCCGTAACACCACTCTTCCCGCAAGGGAAAGGGGTCTGTCAAACCAGGTGTTTAATATCGCACCTCCGTATACTTCGATATCAAGACGTTTATACTCTCCCGCAAGCAATTCCGGCGTCGGCTTTACACGAAGACACGGAGCATCCGTATGCGCCACCGCAAGCTTTACTCCGTCTTCTTCCGTAAAATCGTCTCCCACCGTGTAGATAATCAAACCGGTTCCGTAAACCGGAATGAAATAACCTTTGCCACGCTCCGGCAAAATCGGTTCATCCAGCTTTTGTTCCGTGAATCCGGCTTCTTTTAAAAAAGCAATCCCCTGACTTACCGCATGATACGGCGTAACCGCCCGATTCAAATATTCCAATAACTCCATACCGTTCTCCTTTTCCTTTCTTGCATCATTTCCTATCATACAACGAAACGGGGCGTCGTATCACGATACGACAGCCCCATTTAATTTTTCCTTTTTCCCGTATGCTATTCCGTATCTTCGGAATCTGTCGGAAGTTCTTGTGTTTCCTCGGTTTGCACCTCTTCCGGAACGGTTTCTTCCGCTTCCTCCGGAATCACATCACTCACGGTAAACTTTGCAATATTCTGCTCCAGTTCTTCCTTTAATACAACCAATTCTTTCGTCTGTCTGGTACATTCTTCCAAAATCATGCCGACTTCGTACATGGATGCGGAAGTTTCCTGTGCGCCCGCCGCATTTTCTTCCGCGATGGCCGCCAGACCTTCCACAATATTGACTACGCCTTCTCTCAGCTCTGCCAATACATTTGTCTGCTTGGAAATTTCCTTAATGGCCTGCATTACTCTGGATACCTCGGTTCCCAATGCACCGAATACCTTTAAGGTCTCGTCTAACTTATCATTTTGTACCACGATACTTTCGGATACATTCTCCATTGCCTTAACACTGGTGTCGGAATTCAACAACAGCGCATCCACAACCTCACGGATCTCCTCTGCCGAAGCACGGGACTGTTCCGCAAGCTGACGAATCTCATCCGCAACTACCGCAAAGCCCTTTCCGGCTTCTCCTGCTCTTGCAGCTTCGATGGAAGCGTTTAAGGAAAGGAGATTGGTCTGACTGGCGATGGCGGTAATCATATCGGTTGCCTTCTGAATCTGCTGTGCGGAATCATTCGTTTCATAGGTCTGCTTTTTGATTTCATTAATGGCATCATCTGCTTCCTTACTGATAATCAAAAGCTCCTGCAAGGTCTTGTCCGCATCAATGCTGTACTCATCCATCTTCTTCGCACTGTCGGTCAACTGATCCACTTCGGATACCGCCACTTCAATGGCTTCCCCGATTTGTGCTACCTGCGTATTTGCCTGCATCGTCTCCGTTGCCTGTGCGGTAGCACCCTTTGCAATTTCTTCTACCGCAAGATTTACGCTGCTTACCGTATCCGCAATCTTGCCCATGGATTCATTCATTACTTCGGAGAACTCCGATACCTTTCCGGAGGAGGTCTGAATGCTCCTTACAATGGTATTGAGCTCATCCGTCAGACGCTTTATACTCCGGGCAATATCGCCGATTTCATCTTTTCTCTTCGTATCTTTCTTCTCAATCGTAACCGTCAGGTCTCCGGCTGATACATCAGCCAAATTCTTCACGGACTTTCCGACTGCCTTTGTAATCTTCTTTACTTCAAAGAAACAAAGCACTGCGGAAACTACCGCAAAAAGAATCCCGATGGCAATCAACGCCGAAACCGATCCGTTCATGTCTTTATTGATTTCGGTCCGGTCTACACCGCAAGCTATGGCACCTACAATGGCACCGTTGCTTTCCTGCATAAGCGGATAATAAAATGCCGCATAGGATTTTCCGAAACGACTTGCTTGGGAATCATAATAGTAATTCCCTTTCTGCACATAATTTACTAAAATATCTTTGTGAATACTCGTATCCGCCTTCGTTCCGGTCAAACGATTTCCGTTCTCATCCTGAAAGGTGGACATTACACAGGTGTCACCGAAAATGACCTCGATGTCTACACCGGCCTTCTCACTCATATCATCCAGATACTCATACATCGGCTCCATATCCGTGGTGCCTTTATAAAACACACCGTCTGTGTAAGAATAATCTCCGTGTGTAAATACCGTAAACGCCTCTACCGCGGAAATCGTCAAGCCCTCCATCTCACCGTATACCAGCTCATGGGTCAATTTCTTTGCACTGGCTGCGGAATCGATGATGTAAAACAAACTGAGTACCAGAATCGGTCCCATTACGATAGAAAAAATACGCACCATCAATGTAAAAAAGCCTTTTTCTTTCCGTTGCGCTTTTTTCTGTGCTTTTTTCTCTTCTTTCAGTAATTCCTTTGCTTCCTCTTCTTCCACATCACTGAAATCCATCTCAAACAGCTCGGCTGCGTCATCGTCTTCACTGCCGTCGTCCTCTTCAAAGCCGTCATCCTCGAAATCATACGCTCCAAACTCGTCGGAATCATCGGAATCATCGATTACAAAGTCTTCTTCTTTTACGCCGTCAAAGAAGTTTTCCGGAAGTCCCATATCTTCATCCGGACTTATCTCTGCCTCCGTTACTACAGAAGCCTCTGCCTGTCCTTCCCCAGTCTCAAAAATCTCTTCTGTTGTATTCATCGCCGTTCTCCTTTCCGGACGTTTATCCTAACAAAATCCTCATAAAACCTCTGTCAAAATGTTTGCTATATTATAACATATTTTTACAAAAAAGTCCATAGGCATCTTCTTCATACAATTTTTGCCTTTTCAAGAGGATTATTCTGTGATATACTATAAATAGTAGCATTTTTCTGTGATTTTACCCATACAGAACAGGAGGTTCTTATGAAACATCTGAAATACCGCATGACTTCTATCCTCTGTGGTTGTGTCTGCTTTTTTCTCGTGGCACTATCCGGCGGTTTTTATGTGAATGCGGATACGAATACAGATACTCCCGCTTCTTTGGACGAAACCACTTCCGACACAAGGAAACCGTCCGCTTCGTCGGAAGTTGCAAACAATATATTTCTTCAGACCGATTCGAGTGTAACGCCGGAACCGTTCCCGGGTCCGACATCGAGTCCGACGCCAAGTCCGACTCCGAGCCCGACGCCGACTCCGACGCCAAGCCCGACTCCGACACCGACGCCAAGTCCTACCCCGACGCCTACTCCGAGTCCGACTCCGACGCCGAGTCCGACTCCGGAGCCGTATAAAATGACCAAGGCGATTGCCAACGTAAACGACAGCGTAAATGTCCGCCAGGGTCCTTCTACCGATACAAAGATTTTAGGAAAGCTGTTTAAAAACGGCGTTGCGGATGTTTTGGGTACAGAAGGAGAATGGACGCAGATTTCCTCCGGCAATATTAAGGGATATATTTCTTCCAGATATTTATATTTAGGAAACAATGCCGCCTCTTATGCGGACAAAATCAATGGATTTACGGCAAAAATAACGGCAAACACCTTAAATATCCGGTCCGGTCCCGGCACCGAATACAGTAAACTGGGTTCTACCACAAACGGAAAATCTTATCCGGCACTTCTTTCTTTGTCCAACAAAGAATGGATTGCCATCCAGTATAACAAAGATACCGTGGCTTATGTGTTTGCGGAATTCGTGAACATCTCCTGTAATTTAAAAGAAGCCATGACTTTGGCTGAGATTGCCGCTGCGGAACGGGCCGCAAAAATCGAAAAGGCCCATGTAAAGAGCGTTCCGATTACCTACCGGGACCCGATTACCGTAAGTGCGGCGGATTTGGAAGTGTTTGCTTTGGTGGTGGCTGCGGAATCCTATTGGGAGCCTTACGAAGGAAAACTGGCCGTAGCAAATGTTATTTTAAACCGCCTTTTGACCGACTCTACCTGTGATACGATTTTAGACGTTGTATCAAAGCGCGGGCAGTTTGAAGGATACCAGCATATCGATAAATATCGTTCCAGAGATTTGACCGAGTGCTACAAAGCCTGCAAGGAAGCCTTATCCGGAAAAAACAACATCGGAAATTTCCTGTTTTTCCATGCGGACCATTATGTAGATGCCATCGACGAATGGCCGCTCTTTACCAAGTGGCACCGGATTTCCGGTCACATCTTTTTCGCCCGTAAAGGCTGGTAGGCACTACAATAGCCCACCGAGAATTGTACTCACCGTTACACCCGTTGCCGTTGCTATCAATGCTCCGGCAAGGGTGTGGCGGGTTTTTTTTACCCCTACCGCCATGAAATACACCGACATGGTATAGAACACCGTTTCCGTAGAGGAACATATGAGGGAAGTTACCTTTCCCAAATAGGAGTCCGGCCCGTATTCCTTAAAAATATCCAATACCAGTCCGGTTGCCGCCGATGATGAAAACAGCTTTACCACAACAAGCGGCACCAATTCTGCCGGGAACAGCAACACCTTTGCGATGGGCGCAAGCCACCCGGCAAGCAGCTCCAAGAACCCGGAAGCCCGCAGCATCCCCACTGCCGTCATCAATCCGATTAACGTCGGTAAAATCCCAAAGGTAACTTTAAATCCGTCCTTTGCCCCTTCCACAAACGCGCCGTAGCTGTCTGTTTTTGTCGCCATTCCGTAACTTATCATATAAAACAGCAAAAGCGGAATACAAAAATCCGACAGATAAACCAAAAAACCCATATGCAGTTACCTCCTCTTTTCCTTTCTTCCCGTCACCTTCACGAACACCACCGCCGCAAGGGTACTTGCTAAGGTCGCTATCATGGCAGGCCCTACGATTTCTGCGGGATTCACCGAACCGTACTGACTCCGATACGCAATAATATTCACCGGAATCAATTGTAATGAGGAGATATTTATAATCAAAAAAGTACACATGGCACGGGACGCAACACCTTTTTTTCCGCCCTGTGCCATGTGAATCTTTTGTAACTCTTCCATTGCTTTTAATCCAAAGGGCGTTGCCGCCCATCCAAGCCCCAACAAATTTGCAAGCATGTTGGAAGCAATATAATCATTTGCCTTTGACTCTGCCGGAATTTCCGGGAACAAAAAACGGAGCACCGGTCGTGCCAATCGTAAAAACTTCTTGGTCAGACCGCTCACTTCGGCAATTTTCATCATTCCTGTCCAGAGAGCCATGACTCCCAGCATTGTAATACAAAGCTCCACCGCGTCCTTTGAGGAATCCAGTGCCGCATTTCCCACTTCTTTTATATTCCCTGTTACAGCCCCGTATACCACCGCAACAAGAATCATTCCGCCCCACAGATAATTTAACATAGGTGCTCCGAAACAGACTTTCTACTACTTTACGCACGACTCTCTAAAACTATGCCGGTCTGTTCCGATTCTATTTTAACACTTCCACCACACGATCAAAGTGCATTCCGTGGGAGGCTTTTATCAACACCGTACTTCCATCCGGAACTATCTCTTCCGGTGCTTCCCGCAACCGGGAAAGTAACTCTTCCAACGTACTAAAATACATTACACTGCTTTTCTTGTTGTATTTCAACGCCTCTTCATGCATAGAACGGGAATGGACTCCGACACAAACAATCCGGTCAATCTCTTTGTTTGCCGCATAGGCTCCAATCTCCCCATGCATTTTCTCCGAACCCTCGCC
Source organism: Lachnospiraceae bacterium (assembly GCA_017503735.1). Classification (GTDB taxonomy): domain Bacteria; phylum Bacillota; class Clostridia; order Lachnospirales; family Lachnospiraceae; genus SIG307. The sequence goes on along the minus strand of JAFVSN010000046.1, from coordinate 15,892 downwards.
CAATTCAAACATATCCCCCAGGATTGCCACTTTCGGGGTATCTGCCATACAAAGCAAATCTATCCCTGCCTTCATGGAAACCGGATTGGCGTTATAGCAATCGTCGATTAACGTCCGCTTTTCTGTCCGAATCAGATGATTTCGGCCGCCTATGGTTTCTACCTTTTTCATACCTGCCTGTATCTGGGCAGGAGTAAGCCCCAACAGCTCCGCCACACACGCCGCCGCTGCCGCATTCAATACCATATGGGAACCCGGCAACGGAACCTCGATTTCGTAACGGTCTCCGCCTATGTTATGCAAAAGGGCATCGCTTCCCCACAACCCCTTTTCCGTAACCTCCGTTGTATATACGCTTGTCTTTTCTGTCCGGTTTCTTCCAAAGAAAAACAACTCCCGTCCGGATACGTCAGATATCGTAGCCAGCTTATCATCTTCGCCGTTTAAGCAGATCCGGCCCTTCTCCGACATAAAATCAAAGAGTTCCGTTTTTGCCTTTAACACACCGTCCCGGTCAATCAGGTTTTCCAAATGACACTGCCCGATATTGGTAATCACGGCGATATCCGGTCGTGCCATCTTACTTAGCCGGTGCATCTCGCCGAAATCGCTGATTCCCATTTCCACCACCGCAACCTCGTGTTCCGGACGAATCCGAAGCAGCGTCAACGGCACTCCGATTTCGTTGTTATAGTTTCCCTGGGTTTTCAATACGTTATATTTTACGGACAGAACCCCCGCAATAAACTCTTTGGTGCTGGTTTTTCCTACGCTTCCCGTAATTCCGATTACCGGGATGTTAAGGTTTTTTCGGTAACACTCCGCAATTTTTTTCAATGCCTCCGGCGTATTTTCCACCAGAAGGTATCGCTTCCAGGTTTCCGCCTCTTCCGGCTTACGTTGTACGATTGCCAACGCAATCCCTTTCTCAAATGCAGACGTAATAAAGGTATGTCCGTCCACACGCTCTCCTACCGTGGCGACAAACACGCCGCCTTCCGTCACTTGTCTGGAATCCAGTACCACACTGTCTACCTGCATCTCCAAAAAGGTCCGGAGTGAATCTTTCTCCCGACCTTCGTCATAAATCAACCGGCCTCCTGTGGCCTCTACGATTTGCCTGATTGTCAAATTCATGTGCCCGACACTATCCTTCCTTATCGTTCCAATGCTTTTTCCAAGATCTTCTCACAAAGCTGCTCGTAACTGATTCCTATCGCAGCCGCTTCCTGCGGCAACAAAGACGTCGGCGTCATCCCCGGCAAGGTGTTTGCTTCCAGACAATAAAGAGTCCCGTCTTTGTCCATCATAAAGTCCATGCGGGCATAGTTTTTCAACCGCAACGCCTGAAATACATTCCCTGCAATTGTTTGCATCTCTCTGCTCTTTTCTGCCGGCAACTCCGCCGGACAGGTTTCCACCGCACTGCCTGCCTGATATTTATTTTTGTAGTCATAAAAGCCCTGTTTCGGAGCTATTTCAATTACCGGAAGTGCCTTCCCGTCCATCACGCCTACGGAGAACTCTCTTCCTACAATGTACTGTTCGATTACAACCTCATTATCGTATTGAAATGCCTCTTCTTTTGCTTTTTCATATTCTTCTTCATTATTTGCAAGACATACGCCCACGCTGGAACCGCCGCAGCATGCCTTTACGATACACGGGAACGGCACTTTGGCACTCTCCGTCTCTCCTTTTTTCAAGCGGATGCCCGCCGGCGTCGGAATCCCATAGGCCTTAAAAATGTCCTTGGTAATGGCCTTATCCATGGCCATGGCCGCACTGACAAAGTCTGTCCCCGTATACGGAATTCCCATCAGTTCAAAGCAGGCCTGAATCTTTCCGTCTTCTCCGTTGGCACCGTGGAGTGCCATAAATACCGCATCGGCTTCCCTGCAAAGAGAAAGAACATTCGGGCCGAAGAAATTTTTTGCTCCGTCCGGACGCATTGCCTTTATCTGTTCAATATCCGGATTCTGCTCGGAAATGGCACCGATATTTTCCGTCCAGTCATAGTCTCTTGTAAAAATCCCTTCCGTATCGCCTTCGTAGCCCAAATAAACATCCAATAAAATCACCTGATGTCCGTTCTTTTTTAACGCTTTATATATTCCGCTTCCCGAAATCAACGAAACGTCCCGTTCCGTACTTGTTCCGCCTGCCAAAACCACAACCTTCATAAGTTCTACCGTACCTTTCTCTTTTTTCGTTTTCAATCTTTCTATATTTTTATTCCCGGACTCTCTCTGCAATACCATCGGAAAATCGCGGTTCTTTCCTTCCCCATTTTAGCACAACGCCTTTTATTTGTCGATTCTTTCTTTCATTCCGATTTTTTTATTTTTTCTTTGACAAAATTCGGAAAATATTGTAAAATGGATTTTGTTAGAGAATTAACAAAATGATATCGTATTTTACTTCGGAGGTATTGTATGAAAAACGTAGGGATTGTACGAAACTTAGATGAAGTCGGGAGAATTACCTTACCGATTGAATTACGTAGAAATTTAGATTTGCAGGAGGATGACCCGGTAGAGATTATTCAGGAAGGCAACCGCATTATTCTCACCAAATACCAGCCGTGTGATATTTTCAACGGGGATACCAAGGATTTGGTTGACTTCTGCGGAAAGAAAATTTCCAAAAAGAACATTAAAAAGCTGGCAAAAATGGTAGGACTTATCGAAGAGTAAATGACATAGGGCCACCGCCTGGGCGGTGGCCCTGTTTTTCTTTAAAACTGAACTATGTCTCTCTACCACAAAATCAATTAACATTCCTTCGAAACAATCTCCGTTTAAACGCCCTAACCTTGGCACCATAACGACTTGACACTATCAGTCCTGCCAAAAGCATTCCTATTGCTAATCCTTGTGCAATATCTGCCACTGCTTTCACAATGGAATAATCAGCATAAACCATCGTGTCTCTTATTATTGTATACAGCAAAAACAGTCCCATAGCAATCGCGTTACATAATCGTACACGCTTGTTGCACTTCTCATTTTCTGTATTTGTATAGTCAACTGCCTGTAAAACTGTTTCTTTCATTTCCTTATCCATATTCTCACTTTTCCTTTCTCCGTTAAGAATCTCTCTAAGGTCAACTTCATAATAATCGGATATTTCAATTAGAATGTCTAAATCCGGCATATTATTTCCATTTTCCCATCGCGATATTGTTCTGTTTGATACGCTAAATTGTTCCGCAAGATATTCCTGAGTTACCCCTTTTTCCTTGCGTAGTTCTTTTAAGAACCCTCCTATCTTTTTCTGGTCCATATACGATTGGTTCCTCCTTTCAAACAAAGCGTATCAAATCTACCGGTAAAAAAACACGACACAAAGCGAGAAATGTCTCATTTTATTACCGGACACGTTATGTCTGCCTATTCTCTGTCTCCATATACATTCCCTATTCTTCCAACAACATCGCGTAAATTTCTCTTTTCGACACGCCTCTGTCTGCCGCTACGGCTTTCATGGCGTCTTTTTTGTTCATACCCTGAGACAGATAACGGTTCATATGCTCTTCAAGACTTAACTCTGCAAAGGATTCCTGCTCTGCACGGCGCAATTCTTCCCGGTCTGCCCCTTCGATGACAAGAACACATTCTCCCTTCGGTTCGTTGGTTTCGTAAAAAGTAAGTGCTTCGGAGAAAGTAGTCCGAAAGGCTTCTTCATGTTTTTTGGTCAATTCGCGGCAAATGGTAAGTCTGCGGTCTCCCAAGGTCTCCAGAAGTTCCGCAAGAGTTTTTACCAACCGGTGGGGTGCTTCATATAATACAATGGTTCGGGTTTCGTCCACAAGCTCCGTCAGCACATCCTTCCGCTCCTTTTTGTCGGAAGGTAAAAACGCCTCAAAACAGAACCGTCTGGTAGGCAAACCGGATAAGGTAAGTGCTGTCACGCAGGCACAAGCCCCCGGCAATACCGTTACCGGTACCCCGGCTTCGTATGCCATCTTTACCAGTTCCTCCCCCGGATCGGAAATCCCCGGCATTCCCGCATCGGTAATGACCGCAATGTTTTTTCCTTCTAACAATTGTTCGATTAACTGTCTGCCCTTGTCAAACTTATTAAACTCATGGTAACTGGTCATGGGCGTCTTTATCTCAAACCGGTTCAAAAGCTTAATGCTGTTGCGAGTATCTTCCGCCGCAATCACATCTACCGTTTTCAATGTTTCCAGCACACGAAAGGTGATGTCTTCCAAATTTCCGATGGGTGTGGCACATAAATATAAGGTCCCTGCCATATGTTTTCCTTTCCGAAGCACTCTCGTTTCCGGCAAATCACACCTCTTCCGGAGCGTCATTCCTTCAAAATTCTCTGTTAGTACCCGTATATTCCGGTAATATCCTCATGGTAAACGCCCGGCTCCTGAAATACGATCAACGGCGGTTCCACCGTCACACGGGGTCTGCCGCCTTTGCTTGCCTCCAAAAGCACCATGTTGGGCTCCTTGTCCACATAAGGATACACCAGACGCATCCGTTTTAACTCCAGTCCGTGGGCCGACAAAGTACGGATAATCTCTGCCAGCCGAAAAGGCCGGTGCACCATAAAAAAGGTTCCCTGAGGCTTTAATACATACGCCGCTTCCCGTACCACATCCTCCAGGGTGCAAAGCACCTCATGACGGGCAATGGCCTTCGGCATATCCGGATTTGTCAGTCCGTGTTCCGCGGTCATATAGGGAGGATTGGTGGTTACCGCATCAAAAGAAGCCGCTCCGAAAATACGGCCGGCTTCCTTAATGTCTCCGACGCAAATATCTATCTTTTCGGAAAGTCCGTTCACCGCAACACTTCGTCTTGCCATGTCGGCACTTTCCTCCTGAATTTCCAACCCGGTAAAGTGTTTCCCTTTCGTCTTTGCCTCCGTTAAAATCGGCAATATCCCGGTACCGGTTCCCAAATCCAGCACACTGCTTCCCGGTTTTATCCGTACAAAGCCGGACAAAAGGACCGCATCCATTCCGAAACAAAACCGTCCGGGATGTTGAAAAATCAAGTATTCGTTTCGCTGCAGTTCGTCAATCCGTTCTCCTTCCCGTATCAGCTGTTCTGCCAATTCATATCTGGCGGAAAGCTCCGGAGAGCGAACCGTTCCCTCTGTTTGCGTCATATTCGTCTTATTCCCCTTGCTTCTTTGCTTCTTTCCGTTCCAACTGCTCCAGCGCATGCAATTCATCATCCATCTGCACACGCTCCTGTTTTCTGCGCGGTTTAAACTTCAACTCTGTGGCTTTGTATTCCCGGATTTCCTTCTCATCATTATCCAGGGTAACAATCACCTTGACCAACTGCTTCAACACGCTGGTACTCTGTACTTCGCCCTTCAATCCGTCCGGGGTCGTTACATATTCTCCCACCGATGGGAGATGACTGTTTAATTCCTCGTAAGCTTCTTCTTCGTTCTTTAAGCAACACATCAGTCTTCCGCACACACCGGAAATCTTTGTCGGATTCAAAGAAAGATTCTGCTCCTTTGCCATCTTAATGGACACCGGAATGAACTCGGACAAATAGGTGTGACAGCAAAGTGCGCGTCCACACACACCGATTCCGCCTAAAATCTTCGTCTCATCCCGCACACCGATCTGGCGCAATTCGATTCTGGTTTTAAATACCGCAGCCAAATCCTTGACCAGTTCACGGAAATCCACACGACCGTCTGCCGTAAAATAAAACAGTAGTTTATTATTATCAAAGGTATACTCCGAATCAATCAGCTTCATTTCCAGATTGTGCTTTCTGATTTTTTCAAGACAAATCTGGAAGGCTTCTTTTTCCTTCTCCGCATTTGCCTCCTGCGCCTTAACATCCTCTTCCGTTGCCGGACGAAGCACCGGTTTTAACGGCTGGGTAATCTTTTCCTCCGGCAAATCCCGGATGCCCATTACCACATAACCGAATTCCACGCCTCTTGCCGTCTCCACAATAACATTGGAGCCCTGCTTTATATCAAATTCCAACGGATCAAAGTAATAAACCTTTCCCGCCTTCCGAAATCTTACGCCTACAACTTTCATTCCTTTCTTAAACCTCCTTCATATACAATAACAATAATTCTAACGCATTTTCAAAATTAACATTTGCCTTTAATCGCTGTTTTACCTGTTCCAGAGCCTCTACAATTCCCTGCAGATTCTCGAAGCTTCGTTTTCCTGCTTGCATTGCCACCGCTTCCAGTTCATCGGAAAACAAAAGCCCGTCCACCTTCTTGGTTGCCTTATACAAAAGAACATCCCGGTACCATAAAAGAATCAACTCCAGATATTCCCCGGCGGACTCTTTTTTCCCCGCAAACAGCTTTACGTTTTCCATCACTTCCGCCATGGTCATCTCATCGATATATTTTACAAGATGCAGGACATCCTTCCGCTGCTCGATAAATGTCTCCGACTCCGCATACTGTACCGCACGTCCCACCAATCCACCGGAAAAGGACGCCGCACTGTGTGCCAGATAATCCGGCACGCCCTTTTTTTCCATCAGGAATTTTTTTATTCTCTCGGTGGCTACCGGATGAAGGGGAAGCAATACACAGCGGGACAACACCGTCTGCAATAAAAGCTCCTGTCTGCTGACCGACAAAAGAAAAATCGCGTATTCCGGCGGTTCTTCGATGGTCTTTAAAAGCGCATTCTGTGCTTCTTCCGTCATCTTTTCCGCTTCATCGATCCAATAAATCTTATACGGACTGCTGTAAGGTTTTATCTGCACATCCGATGCTACCTGTTCCCTGATTTCCTTTACTCCCAGCGTTGCCTTTTCTCTCACAACAACACGAAAATCCGGATGGTTCCCGGACTCTGTCTGCTTACAGGACTTGCATTTTCCACAGGCTTCTATCCCGCCTTCTTCGCAAAGCACCGTCTTGGCAAACGCTTCTGCCAAAAGACGTTTTCCGCTTCCTGCCTCTCCGCACAGCAAATAAGCATGGGACATCTTTTTCTGACGAATGGCATTCTGCATATGGTGAATGATCTGTTCCTGTCCGATGATATCTTTAAAATCCGCCATAGTGCCCTCCTTCTGCCGACTTCGGATTTCCCGAATCCTTCCGTCGGGCTCCTCCGGACCTTTCCCTTGCTGTTAGGTAAAAATATCCAATAACAGGCCCCGAATCTCATCAATCCGACTTAAAATCATTAAGTGGTCCTTTTCATCTTTAATCAACTCTGCCGCCAGTTCATCCAATGTCTCGTCCACCAGACGAATCATTCCGTAAACACGGTGCCTTCCCCGCCGGTCCAAGAAATTTTCACGGGAAAATTTATGGGAACGGGTGACAATTTCATTCATAAAGTCTTTAATCAACTCCCGGTACTTTTTCATGTCCCGCACATCCATATGCTTGGCAATCTTTTTTCCTTGCAACGTGATGTCGTCCATCAGGGAGTTTAGTCGTTCCTGCAATGCCGCTTCTTCGATTTTTCCGGCAAGCATGAATTTAAAGGTACCGTCCGCCTCCGGCGTCTGCTTCGGCAATTCCACCGGCTCCGGCTGTGAAATCTGATTTACTTTCAGGTCCATCACGCTTACCTCCTTTCAATCAAACCGACATCATCTTATAAGTATACCATGTTTGGACGCTCTGCGCAAATAATATTTCCGGGAAACCGACGCATTGTTCCGGTTTTATTTCTTCCGGTTTGCGATATCCTCCGCAATTGCCTTCACACAGCCCTCTAACTCTACATTCCGGTATCGTTTTTCCACACCGGCCTTTTTTATATTTTCCTCGGAAAAATCCTGCTGGTCCGCAAGGAATCGTCTGCATACTTCATCGTAATTAGGCTTTGCCTGACGCTTTTCCCGGCAAATCGACCGCCACAGCCTTTGGTCATCCTCTACCTCAATATAAAGCGGCAACACAACCTCTTCCCCGTAGTACTTCCGTAACTGCTCATAACCGGATAATGTGGAGATAAACAAATAATCCTGACCGGTTAAATCAATCTGCCCGTCATCCACGGTAAAATAGTGCCAGTCCCCCACTACCGTATGATAGGTTCTGGATTCAATCACTTTATCCTCATCTTGCAGCTTTTGCCAAGTTTCCTCACTCACAAAAAAATATTCTTTCCCATCTGCCTCTCCCCTGCGGATCGGTCGGGTTGTATATCCTACCACGGTACGAAGCGCAAGCTCTTTCATGCCGATCAAACGTTTAAATACCGTATCTTTTCCTGTTGCACTTTTTCCCATCAGTACATAAATTCTGCCCATATTGACCTCCAGACATTTCTCTATCTCCATTTTTACATATTTTGTCCGATTTTGCAACCGACTTTCTTACTCCTGCCCATCTTTCTTTCCGACCCGTTGCCGCTTTCCTGTTTTCACTTCCTTTTATTCCGTATTTACCTTGAATTTTTTTACCGGACTTATTATAATGTAATTAAGCATTGTTTGCGCTTTATCAGTATCACAGATCGGAGGATGGATTTATGGAATTACTTATGGAAATCGATATCAGAATCAAAGGCTCCCAATTTGTTGCGGGACATACCCGGGATGTTTGCATGATAGAATTCGGCGGTACCGCCACCGGCTCTTATTTTAACGGAGAAGTCATCGGCACCGGCGTTGACACCCAGAAAATCGAAAAAACAAAGGAAATGGTATTATCCGCAAGATATATGTTGGAAGGTAAAGATGCCGACGGAAACGATTGCCGTATCTTCATCGAAAACAACGGTTCCGACTTTGACAACTGTAAGCCAACCGTTTATACCAACTCTCCGCTTCTTGCCGATTGGGAAACCTCTGAATTACAGGCAAAGGTCATCCCGCAGGAGGGCGGCGTAAAGATTCAGATTTATAAGAAATAAGCGTTTTTTGAAAAAACTTTTTACAGGAAGTGTCCAAACGGCACTTCCTGTTTCATTTTTCATCTGCCGAAACCCGCATAAAATAAGACTTTTTTCGGAACTTGAAAATTTTTTTAAATTTTTTAAAAAAAGTGCTTGCATTTTTCAAAAGAATGGTATATAATCGTTTTTGCGCTCAGGGATGAGCGATAAATCAAATAAGCGCGACTAGCTCAGTTGGTAGAGCACCTGACTCTTAATCAGGGTGTCCAGGGTTCGAGCCCCTGGTCGCGCACTTAAAGGGTCTAGTCTTGATTAGTAGAATCGGGGTTAGGCTTTTTTGTTGTCTGTCAGTCTTTTTTCTTACATCAATCCTCTTTCCATTTATTTAACGTTTATCATTAAAAACTTCTTGACAAATGTTCCAATCCCGTTTATATTGTTTTTAACGATAAACATTAAATATTTATCGTTTCATTTTCTTGCAAGGAAAATAATCAGAAAAGATAAGGAGAAAAAAAGAGTAGAACTATGGAAAAATTAAAAAAGATATCGAAAGTCATGAATGTTGTTTTTAAACTTGTTTTGATATATGCAGTGGTACAATTCATTCTGTGTCTTGTTGACCTGAGCACCGATCAGGTGGCACTGCTCATGGAGAATCCGGGTGGGGATACTATAAAGGTATCCGGTTTTGACCTTGGACGTTACAAATTGGATTTTCGAAATGAACAGAGCATGAGAACGAAATACTTAATCAATGAAATCATTACCTCGTTTTTGGCGGCCGCATTGAAACTAGCCGAGCATGTGTTCCTGGTATGTATCTTCGGAAAGCTTCTAAAACCAATGACCCAGGGGCAACCCTATGACGGAACCGCCAGCAAAACTTTGAGAACGTTAGGGATCGGTTGTATTTTGTTTTGTATTGTAAGTAATGTACTATCGTACTTACAGGCAAAAAGTGCATATTCCGCCATTTTTGAGTTCCCACAGATGTTCTCGCCGGAGGTGGTAGAAGGAATCTATGCCGGATTCCATATTAATCTGGGAGGTTTTTTTATCGGAATCATGATCCTTCTCTTCTCTTTGGTATTCCGGTACGGAGAAGAATTACAGGTGCAGGTGGATGAAACATTATAGGAGGGATAACCATGCCGATTATTTTACGTTTAGACCGGGTGATGGCAGACCGGAAAATGTCTTTGAATGAACTTTCCGAGCGTGTGGGAGTTTCGAATGTGAATTTATCAAAAATAAAAACCGGAAAAATCAGTGCCATTCGCTTTTCTACCTTGGAAGCAATCTGTGAAGTTTTGGATTGTCAGCCCGGGGACATTTTGGAGTATACTCCCGGAGAAAAATCAAATCAATAATATAATAGAGAGGGATTGACTCATTATGAAACGACTTTTTTTAGGATTACTGGGTTTCTTTTTGTTGGCTTTTGCAGCCTGCGGTTCAAAGGAACCCGAATTACCACCCTACGGACAAGGAAACAAGGAAGAATTTGAGCAGTTTCTGACGGAAATCATGCCGCAGGAAGATCCTTGGACGGAAGAGGAACTACAAACCTATGAATCCTACCTTCAACCGAAAGGATTCGAGCATGTATTCAGCGAAGAGGAGATAAAAGAACTTTTTAAAAGCAAAAAGAATCCGAAAAGTGTCACCTCACAGCAAGCCGCAGAGGATGTTACTCTGGCATTTGAACTGCTGTCCTATGTTTACGGCGGATATCATTATTTCGGTGGTGACGAAGTGTTTTTCCCGATTCGGGACAGTATTTTAGCCAAGCTGACATCCATGAAAGAAATCCAAACCAACGATTTGTGGGAGCTTTTATGGGAGGGCTTATCCCCGGTCATCGCGGACAATCATTTTGAACTTTCTACAGACCAACGCGGCATCTATGCTCACGAACGGGACTATTCCCAATCTACGTATTTTGTGCGGGATTTGTATTTTGATGACCCCACCGGTGTGGACCCCCAATATGTCAAACGCACCATCGGTCCGGAGGGAGCACTCACTTACTGTCTGGCAACCGTTTGTAAGAGTCCGGAAAATCTTCCCACAACCATGACTATCGAAGGGGTTGAGCATCCATTAAGCTGGCATTTGGCCCAGCCCACCGTACTTTCTTCCTCGAAAGAAAAAAAGGTTTTCTCCGAAACCACCATGGCAGACGGCCGGCTTCCTGTGTTACAAAATTATTCCTTTGGCGGCTCCGATAAGAAGATGAATGAATTTGCGGCCACAGGCACTTCCTACAAAGAAGAACCGCTATTTGTACTGGATTTAAGGGGGAACCTCGGTGGAAACGATGGATACGCCCACACATGGATTAAAAATTTCTGCGGAAAAGATGTGATTGAAAAAGAACTATGGTCAGCAAAAATAACCACCTCTTACACGGTTGCTAACGGAGGCTTTGTGAATGCTAACGGAGGCGTATGGCGCACCAGTGAGTCCGACGGAACCCTTTGGGAAACCGACAATCTCATCTTTGTTTTGATTGACAATAACACAGCCTCCTCCGGAGAATCCTTTACCAATATGCTTACTCTGGGGAAAAGAGTTATTTTGGTAGGCACAAATACCATGGGATGCCTAAATTTCGGCAACGCAAATAAACTATACCTGCCAAACAGCGGGATTATGCTTCGTCTCGGAGCAAACTGCAGCTTTTATCAGAGTTTGGACAAAACAGAAGGCATCGGTTATTCACCGGATTTGTGGGTGGAACCGAGCGACAGCCTTGATGCCGTTGTTCGATTGTGTCACTATTACGGACTCTATGAAGAGAGTGTCTATTTGGATGAAAATATTTCTAATACTTACCGTTGATTTTTTTGTAAAGCATATATATAATAAAAGTAGGGATTTCCCTACTTTTATTTTTTTGCAAGGAGGTTAAGACTATGTTGGCAGAAATGTTTGTAGATAATGCAAAAGTAATGGCAAAGGGTCAGATTACAATTCCAAAAGATATCCGGGAGATTTTAGGCGTGGAAAGTGGCGACCGTGTCACCTTTATCGTTGAAGGTGATACAGTTCGGATTGTAAACTCTGCAATTTACGCTATGCAGGTATTACAGAGGGATATGATGGGAGAAGCGGAACGTACCGGCTTGACTTCTGAAGAGGATGTAATCGCACTTGTTAGCAATATGAGAAACGAGTGTGAGAGGTCATGAGAGTTCTGATAGATACTAATGTCCTGATATCAGCTGCGCTCAGTGCGACAGGTACTCCGTTCCAAGCATATATAAAAGCAGCATCGTACCCTAACCGCGGACTTATCTGCGAACAAAATGTAGATGAGATAAAGCGTATTTTTAATAAAAAATTTCCGAATCGCCTTGCTGCTTTGGATAAATTTCTCTCGGTTGCACTCATGACATTGGAATTGGTTCCAATTCCGACAGATATAAGTAACTTAGAAAAACAAGTCCGCGATGTAAAGGATCGTCCCATTCTTAGAGCAGCGATTGAAGCAAAAGCAGATGTTTTACTTACCGGTGATAAGGATTTTTTGGAATCTGGGATTTTCACGCCTAAGATTATGACACCTTCTGAGTTTCTTGAGTATTAGAATGCAATGTATCTGGGGTGGTCCAAGTTGACGGCTCCCGTTTTTGTGTCAGAGTAAGTGCGACGTTTTTTGTCAAACCAGAGGCAACGGGTGGTATTACTTTTAATTTGAATCGACAACATAATAATAGTTGTCATCTATCTTTTTCTGTAAGACTACCGTTTGCGCCGGGCTTCCATCACTGTTCTTATACTCACGCTCTAAATGGCCCTTTACCATCTTGTCATAATAACCAATCACATAACCCATTCCGGCAACGTCATGCAAGTTTTCCATGCTGTGGTCAGCTTCACCGTTTGCACCATGTCGTATATCAATGTGTTTCACATAATGTTGTGCAATCTCGTTACTATACCCTTCAACAGAAAAGCCCACTAATGACTCTATATCATTTGCCATTTTCGATGAAATTTTCTGGCTCAGCTTATGAAATGACTTTCCATGAAGTTCTCCGGCCAGAGCATCTACCACAAACCGGCAAAAACTCTTGTCTTCCGATTGCTTATAGCTTCTCTTTATTGCTTGTTGAGATATCGGCGGTTTCTTCTCCGCTGCCTGTTCAACCGGCGTAATATCTTTTCTTACCGGTCCGAGATTTTCCCTGGTTATCTTTTGCTGCTGCACCGGTGCAATTTCTCCCGCTTGCGGGAGGTCGTTACGAATTGGTAAATCCAGTGCAATGTCCTTGCCGTATACATTGTTTCCAATCGGAGGAGCAATGTCAAAACTTGTTTCCGATAAGGATAAATTGATATCCTTATTCTTAGTCGGATTTTGGTTATCTACCGACTTAACTTGCTCCGGAGAGTATGCTACATAAACATCGTTTCCCTTGTTTCTGTAATGAATTCCGTCATAACCATGTTCTTTTAGAACCTGGTTGATGTTGTATTTGGTTACTCCCTCTACATCAAGCATTTCCATTATGACATCGGGAACGGAATCGATATCTTTCAACTGACTTTGTTCTATCACGAATGGATTTTTGATATCAAGGTATACTTCCATCACTCGACCACCGTCACCGGCATAATGCATATTTACAGCCTCTTGATTTTCACCAAAATAAAATCCGTTACCAAAGGTAATTACTCTGTTTTTGCTAATATCAAATTTCGTAAATTCAGCTTTAGTACCATGATATACCGGTTTCAACGCACCGTTTTCATCCCGCACCTTGGAATCCTTAAAATACTCCCGCTGCCCTTCGGAAAGCTGCCGTCCGGCAGAATCACTCACGGAATACTTTTGTTTACCGCTTGCATTTTCCTCAATTTGTGGTATAATATCATTAGAATCCATTATGTGGTTGTGTAACGGCAATTGTAGCCTATTGACATTCAGCCAATTTTGGATTCTTTTTTTATCTACATATCGCACTTCCACCGGCGTCCCGTCTTCTTTCGTAAAAAGGCTGTTTATATGACTCCGTCCCTCTGCCGAGGATATCTTTACTAAATCCAGAACATTCCCCTTCTTGCTGGTTGGAGTTAATAACAAAACAGCCGTTACAACCTTGCCGTTTTCGTCATATAGCTCACCCATAACAATTTTCGAATTGTCACCTTTTTTGGAGTCTACTACAATCACAGGATTTTCCAAAAGCTCCGGAATCCCCTTTACCGTCTCTCTTGTCATCCCGCTATGCTTCTTTAACAGTGTTGCAATCTTCGAAGCATCCCAGCGTATTTGCTTTCTCGGAATACCGGCTTTTTGCAATGCTTCCGATGTTTCTCCGACCACAAAAGCAAATCCTTCTGTCTTTCCATCCCAACTATCAAGTTGCTCGTAAAACTTACTATTGATGGAATATTTTGTCTTTCCGTCAGCATTTGCAGTCGTACCACTCTCCCTATACGCCTTCTCAAACGTCCTCTTTACCTTCTCCAACTCCCGCGCCTGTTTACTGCCGGCGGTGGCCGTCTTCACCAGGTACTTAATCTCCTCAAAGATTCTTTTAAAAAGTCCCGGCTTTTCGGTAGAAAGTCGGTTCACAAAATCACTGTCGGTAAAGAGATAATCACCAATAAGGTCCGCTGTCAACTCATTCTCGATGTTGGCACCTTCCACGCCCTCATACAGCTTCTGTAATGTTTCCAGACGCTTCACGTACTCTCCCTTACTTTCGGCGTATGTTTTTATGTTCTGCCATTTCAATCTGCGCTCCTGCGTAGGGAGCGACTTTGCATCATTCAGCTCCTATGTTTTAAATGGGATATTTCAATCCTCACTCCCGCACGGGGAGCGACTTTTGGCCAAGTATACGAATTTAACCGCAAGTAAATTTCAATCCACGCTCCCTCACGGGGAGCGACCGCTGCTTGAAGTGCTTATGGGATAAAGTCAAAGATTTCAATCCACACTCCCGCATGGGGAGCGACGCTGATTTCCACGCCCTCCGCTGCCATGTTAAACGATTTCAATCCACACTCCCGCACGGGGAGCGACGCGATATCCCCGGTTGTTTAGGATTGTCATAATGGAATTTCAATCCACGCTCCCGCACGGGGAGCGACCGCTGCCGGCGGGGAAGTGTCCACTATTTCAAAGTATTTCAATCCACGCTCCCGCACGGGGAGCGACTCTTTTACATAGTCAGCCACCATGTTTTCAAACGATTTCAATCCACGCTCCCGCACGGGGAGCGACATATTACTGTTGCGGATTACGGCTATGTAAATATGATTTCAATCCACACTCCCGCACGGGGAGCGACCGATACAGGCAGCTTTGGGTGAAGCTCTTACAAAATTTCAATCCACGCTCCCGCACGGGGAGCGACTTTGCGGTACGCCGAACTCTTCACTTGCTTCTTTATTTCAATCCACGCTCCCGCACGGGGAGCGACGTGGGCCGTGAAGCTCATCCGGCAGTACGCATACAATTTCAATCCACGCTCCCGCACGGGGAGCGACCGGAACGGCAATTTCATCACCTTCCGCATCTTCCGATTTCAATCCACGCTCCCGCACGGGGAGCGACTTGATGTGTTCCTCGATCTGCCATGCAAGGTTGTCATTTCAATCCACGCTCCCGCACGGGGAGCGACTTCTATCATCGTACACCCCCTACCAATCCCTCAAATTTCAAACCACGCGCCCGCACGGGGAGCGCCCCAGTCCGGGTATTGCTCTTGTAAGTACTCCCGATTTCAATCCACGCTCCCGCACGGGGAGCGACCCGCCGCCGTATCCTTCCATACTTTCGACACATAATTTCAATCCACGCTCCCGCACGGGGAGCGACCAACAAACAATAAAGATATTTTCTTTTCCACAGAGATTTCAATCCACGCTCCCGCACGGGGAGCGACATAAGCCAAAGACAAGCAAGCGCAATTATGAAATAATTTCAATCCACGCTCCCGCACGGGGAGCGACCGCTGTAATGGGCGGTCAATGCACGCCAGAAACGATTTCAATCCACGCTCCCGCACGGGGAGCGACATATTACTGTTGCGGATTACG
>JAFVSN010000045.1 GCA_017503735.1 Lachnospiraceae bacterium | reverse complement strand
GAGCAGGATTTAAGAGACCTGATGAACATTCCGGATAACTACAAGGTATTGTTCTTACAGGGCGGTGCTTCCCAGCAGTTCGCTATGATTCCGATGAACCTGATGAAGAACAAGGTTGCCGACTACATTGTTACCGGTCAGTGGGCAAAGAAGGCTTATCAGGAAGCTCAGATGTACGGTAAGGCAAATGCAATCGCATCTTCCGCAGACGAGACTTTCTCTTACATTCCGGATTGTTCCGATCTTCCGATCAGCGAGGATGCTGACTACGTTTATATTTGTGAGAACAACACCATTTACGGAACGAAGTTCTGGACTCTTCCGAACACCAAGGGTAAGACTTTGGTAGCTGACCAGTCCTCCTGCTTCCTTTCCGAGCCGGTAGATGTAACTAAGTACGGTGTAATCTACGGTGGCGTTCAGAAGAACGTTGGACCGGCAGGTGTGGTAGTTGTTATCATCCGTGAGGATTTAATCACCGAGGATACCCTTCCGGGCACTCCGACCATGTTAAAGTATAAGATTCATGCTGACAACGAGTCCTTATACAATACCCCGCCGGCATACGGTATCTACATCTGCGGTAAGGTATTTAAGTGGCTCAAGAAGCAGGGCGGCTTAGAGGCTATGAAGAAGCACAACGAAGAGAAGGCTAAGATTCTTTACGATTTCCTTGATCAGAGCAAGATGTTCAAGGGTACCGTTCGTAAGGAAGACCGTTCTCTCATGAACGTTCCGTTCGTAACCGGCGATGACGAGCTTGATGCGAAGTTCGTTAAGGAAGCGAAGGCAGCAGGCTTTGAGAATCTTAAGGGTCACAGAAGCGTTGGCGGTATGCGTGCTAGTATTTACAATGCTATGCCGAAGGCTGGTGTTGAGGCTCTCGTAGAGTTCATGAAGAAGTTCGAAGCAGAGAATCTGAAGTAATATTGAAAGGAAGAGCTTCCTTTCAATATTCGCTCCGCGAGGATCGCGCTGCGACGGATATGAAGATGTCGCTTGACGCGACTCGTCGCAGGCGGAGAATATCGCAAGCGATATTCCATTACAATAGGTATTCTAATATGCCACCGGAAGCAATTTCGGTGGCATAAGTAAATAAAAACAGGAGGATATTTCTATGTATCAGTATCATTGCTTAAATCCGATTGCAGCAATCGGTCTTAACAATTTTACCGCAGACTACGCAAAGACCGAGGATGCGGCAGCAGCAGAGGCATTCTTAGTTCGTTCCGCAGTTATGCATGAGATGGAGTTTTCCGATAAGCTTCTTTGCGTAGCAAGAGCAGGTGCAGGTGTAAACAACATCCCGCTTGCAAAGTGCGCAGAGGAAGGTATCGTTGTATTCAATACCCCGGGTGCAAACGCAAACGGTGTGAAGGAGCTTGCGGTTGCAGGTATGTTACTTGCTTCCAGAGATATCATCGGTGGTGTGAACTGGGTTCAGACCGTAAAGGATGATGAGGGCGTTGCAAAGCTCGTAGAAAAAGGTAAGGCAAAGTTTGCAGGCCAGGAAATTAAGGGCAAGAAGCTTGGTATCATCGGTCTCGGTGCGATCGGCGGACCGCTTGCTAACGCTGCGGTAAGCCTTGGCATGGATGTATACGGATGCGACCCGTATCTTTCCGTAGATGCGGCTTGGAACATTTCCCGTTCCGTTCATCACGTAAAGACCCGTGAGGAGATTTTCTCTACTTGTGATTACATTTCCGTACATACTCCGCTTGTCGAGAATGAAGATCCGAATGTAAACACCAAGAAGATGATTAATAAGGACACCATCGCAATGATGAAGGACGGCGTTATCATCCTGAACTTTGCAAGAGACCTTCTGGTTGACGATGAGGCAATGGAAGAAGCACTTGCGTCCGGTAAGGTAAAGAAGTATGTAACCGATTTCCCGAACGCAAAGACCGCAGGTATGGCAGGCGTAATCGCTATTCCGCACCTTGGTGCTTCCACCGAAGAGTCCGAGGATAACTGTGCAGTAATGGCAGTTAACGAAATCAGAGAGTACCTTGAAAACGGTAACATCATCAATTCCGTTAACTACCCGGCATGTGACGCAGGCGTTTGCAAGACCGCTGCCCGTGTTACCATTTGCCATAAGAACATCCCGAACATGCTCACTCAGTTTACCGGTGTGTTCGCTTCCGAGAACATCAACATCGAGAACATGGTGAACAAGTCCAGAGGCGAGTTCGCATATACCGTACTTGATGTAGTAACCGAGGTTGCTGACGGATTAGTTGCTAAGCTTAACGCAATTGATGGCGTATTAAAGGTACGTGTACTGTAAACAATAGAGAAAAAACGCAAGGGCTGCCGCGCATAGTGTGGTGGCCCTTTTTCTGTCCTGGAGATATAGAATTTCATTGCCAAAGTCGCGCATAAAAGAAGAGTTTTCTCTCCTGTTTCGGATGTAAGTCTTTCTAATTACTCCGCCTAGTTTTGTAAAGAGGAACGCAAGCGGGCTGATGCGGCATCCATGCCTTATGGCGCCCTCGTTCGGACATCCTGTCCAAACGTTGCTGATAACCTTCGGAGTAATAAGAAAGTCTAACATCCTGTCCAAAGTTCGAAAACTCTTCTTTTATGCGCGGCTTCGGCAAGATATGTTATATAAAATAAGGACAGAAAAAGGGCGTTGCGGTAAATGTGTAGCAGCGCCTTGTGTTTTTTTCTTAGTTGCTTAAGATAGACAGATTTCATGGCGCATGCTATAATAAATGGAGAGTTATTGAAAGAGAGGACCAAATGATGAGCAATGTAATTGACCGTTTTTTACGATATGTACAGATTGATACGAAGTCCGATGACCGGACCGGTACTTCTCCGAGTACCGCAAAGCAGCACAATCTTGCAAAGGTGTTGGTTGCGGAACTGAAGGAGCTGGGAATTGCAGACGTGACCTACGATACAGAACATTGTTATGTGTATGCGGTGATTCCGGCAAGTGCAGGGTGCGAGAATGCACCGGCACTTGGTTTTATTGCCCACATGGATACTTCACCGGCGGTAACGGGGGAGAATGTAAAGCCGCGCCGTGTGGTAAACTATGACGGAACGAATGTGTTGTTAAACGAGGAAAAGGATATTTGGTTGTCTACGGGGGATTTCCCGGAGCTTTTGGAACTGGTGGGACAAGACCTGATTGTGACCGACGGAACGACCCTTCTCGGTGCGGACGATAAGGCAGGTGTGGCAGAGATTATGGCTATGGCGGAGTATTTGCTTGCCCATCCGGAGGTCGCTCACGGCAAGATTTGTATCGGGTTTACTCCGGATGAAGAAATCGGTTGCGGTACGGACTTTTTTGATATTCCGAAGTTTGGGGCACAGTATGCCTATACGGTAGACGGTGGTGCGCTGGGAGAACTTGAGTACGAGAATTTTAATGCGGCAGGGGCTACCGTGCACATTTACGGAAGAAATGTACATCCGGGCTCCGCAAAGGGAAAGATGAAGAATGCACTTTTAATTGCCCAGGAGTTGCAGAGTCTGCTTCCGGTACAGCAAAATCCTATGTACACCGAAGGTTACGAAGGTTTTTTCCATTTGGATCGCTTAAGCGGTGTAGTGGAGGAAGCGGAGGCAGAATATATTATTCGTGACCACGACAGGACCTTGTTTGAAGAGAAGAAGATGCTGTTTTTGAATGCGGTACGGTTTTTAAATGAGAAGTATGGAGAAGGTACGGTTGTGGTGGAACTGGAAGATTCTTACTACAACATGAAGGAGAAGCTTACAGACCATATGCATCTGGTAACCTCGGCATGTGATGCCATGAAGGAACTGGGAATTGAGCCGAAGGTAATGCCGATTCGAGGCGGTACCGACGGTGCACGTCTGACCTATGAAGGTTTACCGTGCCCGAATCTTTGTACCGGCGGTGCCAACTATCACAGTCGTTTTGAGTATGTCAGTGTGGATGCTATGGAAAAAACAGTGGAATTGTTGGTGCTTTTGGCAGAGAGGTATGGGAAAGCCTAACCGATAGTAAGCATGACCGGTGTGGCTGACCGGATATCCGGAAAGGAAGCACAAGGTATTTAAAATCCGGTCTTGCACATTGCTGATACCTTTGCTAAAATAAAGTTATGTGGGAAGTAAAGAAAGGAATTTACTATGAGACAGATTTTGATTGAACTCGGTCCGATTAAAATATACAGTTACGGACTGATGATAGCCATCGGCGTGATAATGGCTTTTATGGTAGCGGAGAAGCGTTCGCCGAAGAAAGGATTGGATGAGGAACGGATTTTTCCTCTGGGAATCTGGTGTGCGGTAGGCGGTTTTCTCGGTGCAAAGGTGTTGTATGTAATTACGGAGTACGAGAAATTATTTGCAGGGAAAATGTCTTTCCGGGATGTGATGTACGGCTTTGTTGTGTACGGCGGTATTATCGGCGGTATTTTGGCGGGATATTTGTATTGCAAAGTAAAGAAACTGAATTTCCTAAAGTATTTTGATATTGTAATGCCGTCCATCGCTTTGGCCCAGGGGTTCGGACGTATCGGATGCTTTTTGGCAGGATGCTGTTACGGCAGGGAAACCGATGCCTGGTACGGCATGGAGTTTAATAATTCCGTGTATTACAATATGGTAGGTGTGAAAGTAATTCCGACGCAGCTTATTATGAGTGCGGCTAATTTTGTGCATTTCTTTTTACTTGTTTTTATTGCCAACAAAGTATATAAAACCGGAAAAGACGGTATCATTGCCGGTTGTTATCTTCTGTTTTACAGCATAGGAAGATTTTTGATTGAGTTTTTACGAAACGACCCGCGTGGCGGTGTGGGTGGGCTTTCCACCTCCCAGTTTATTTCCCTGTTCATCTTTGCGGCAGGCGTGGGAATGGTGTTGTTTTTCGGGCTTCGGAAGAGAAAGACGATACAAGAGCCGGAAGCCACGGAATAAATATGAGGCTGTCGAAATAATTCGGATAATTAAACAAATCAGAAAGTAAGAAAAACGAAAATTATAAAACACGGAGGGGTAAGAAATGGTAGTCAGTAACGTAAAAGTATACGGATTGGACAGTGCCGTGCGGGGGAGCAAGTTTCCGATGGCAACAAAAACGGAAGAATTAAACGGTGATATTGTACCGACCACTTATAAGCTTGCAACTTGTGAGAAGGGAAGCGGCCATGATCAGTTCATGACCGGTATTATCGTACAGTTCGATTTAACCTTTACGGTAAAGGCATGGACAGAGGCAGAACGGTATCATTTCCTTGACTTTATTTCCAGTCAGTCCACCATGCACCGCATTGCGAAGTTCGATTTGGACAATCAGTACAGTGAGTATACGGACAAGCGTATGATTGCCATTATGAATGAGTTAAAGGATAAGTACAACGAGACTCAGGACCCGGAGGATTATTTAAGACTGTTGTATTCCAATCCTTGCGGATTTAAGCTGACGGCGGCCATGACCACCAATTACCGTCAGTTAAAGACCATTTACGCCCAGCGTAAGAATCACAGATTACCGGAATGGCGTGAGTTTTGTGCGTGGGTAGAGACGCTGCCTTACGCAGAGTTTATTACCGGAGTTCCGGCAGAATCATAAATAGGAGTCAAGTAACGTCTTGATGACCGGAGTAAGACCGTTTGCTTTCAATTCCTCATTGTAAGCGGTATAGCAGAAGTTACTTTTGTAATCAGAGTAGAAGCATGGAAGAGAGGTTTCCTTCTGTGCTTCTTTTTTTGCGTTTTTCAGAAAGAACGGAAGAAACGCACCGGTTTTCTTCGTATAACAGGTGGCTGCCGTGGCTTTTTTTCGGTATTCCTTTTCCACGAAGGCGGCTACGCTTTTATGCATGGCGCAGTCTTCAAGAGGCAGGTAGTAGTAATCTGCCGGGTTGGGGTAGAAGTACTTCAGTTCGCCGGAATAAACCGGAAGAAATACCATGACAAGTCCGTCTTTGCTTAACCGGATTGCAATAGTCCTGTCATCAAAGGGAAGAGATAATTCACAAGGTGCCGGTAAGGTGAACGGGAAAGCGTAATCCACGGAAACGGCTTTCGGAGTCAGTTTGATTTTATTTAAGGCTTCCCGAAGTTCCGGATTATCTGCAAGGGCATTCGGCAGAGGAGGCTGTAAGCGTTCCTCCGTCAGTTCCTTGGATAAATTTTGCAAAAACAGCAATATGGTAAGTGACGGGAGATTTTTGATATCCTCCGCATTATGTAACAGCAGAACATGGGCAAGAGCGGTTACTTCCTGTTCTTTGCTGTGGGCTGTCATCTCGTTTAAACGGTACAGTCCGAGAAAATGCGCATAAACTTCAATCAAATCTCCGCCGGAAAAGGTGTCCGTGCGGGTAAAGCCGAAGAATTGTTCCATGGATTTCAGCTTTAAATCTTCCGTAGGAATGTAGGCTTTGAGTCTTCTGGAGACTGCATATAAATCCAGACTTTCTAAATATTGCAGAGGGCATTCCAGACAATGTCGTTTTGCTTTCTTTTCCAAAAACGGCAAATCAAAGCCGGTACCGTTGTAGTGGAGGAGCAGATCATAGTCCTTTACCTTGTCGAAAAACAGACGTAAAAGGTCCTTTTCCTCCGCAGGCTCCGTGCACATCCATTGGGTTAGAAAATAAGTTCCGTTTTCCTCATAGGCACAGCCGATGAGATAGACATAGGAGCTTTGGGCAGAAAGTCCGGTGGTTTCAATATCAAAATAAATAGCCCGTTTCTCCCTGAATTCGGGAGGCAGGTAAGGGGTAAATTCCGGTACAAAGGGTGTGGTTAACGTAATCATAGGTATCTTCCTTTTATGTAGAAACAGGTTGCCGTATCTGCGGTGTAAGTGCAAATACAGTAAGTTGTTTAATGTGTCCTATATCAGTTTATCATAAGTCTGATGTTTTGAATAGCACAGGAACAGAAAAAAGAAAAAATACTATTCCATCCGAGGTGTTGTTATGCTATACTATAAATGTGAAACTATATCTGTAGGGGAGGCGATTGCATGAAGCTGAATCAGTGTAAGTATTGTTTCAAGATGTTTAACAGTCCGGATACCCGCGTGGTATGTAATAATTGTAAGCCGTTGGACGAAGCATTGTTCAGCAGTATCGAGGAATACTTAAAAAAGTATCCTAACAGCAATGCAATCCAGATTGCGGAGGGATTGGAGATTCCTACCTTTGAAGTGGTGCGGTTTATTGATGAGGGACGGCTACAGTTTTCCAAAGGGAAGTTTGAGCGGTTGAAATAAATACGGTACGAGGTGATAGACGTGATTGCATATATTAAGGGTCTGTTCGCGGAAGCGGACGGCAATGCGGTAATGATAGAGACGGCAGGCGGTATCGCCTATGAAGTGGCGGTAACGGCTTCCGATTTGGAAAAGCTTCCGGCAAAGGGAGAGGAAGTAAAGCTGTATACGTATCTTCAGGTAAAAGAAGACGGTGTAGCACTGTTCGGATTCCTTTCCAAACAGGATTTGACCGTGTTTAAGCTTTTGATTACGGTAAGCGGTATCGGACCGAAGTTGGGGCTCGGAATTTTATCGGCCATCGGAGCGGAGGAACTGAAAATGGCGGTAATCGACGAGGATGCGGATCGGTTAGCATCCGCACCGGGCATCGGCAAGAAAACCGCAAGCCGGTTGGTGATTGAATTAAAGGACAAGATTCTGGCTCTGGCAACAGAGTTTTCGGAGGAGTTTGTTGAAAAGACGGCGGCAAGAGGAAGTGAACCGGATGAGGCAAAGAAACTGCGTGAAAATGCATTACAGGTATTGGTTGCTTTGGGGTATGCCGAAAAGGAAGCAACGAAGGCTGTGAAAGCGGTAGAGATTGCCGACGGTATGACCGATGATGAGATGGTGCGTTTGAGTTTGCGACAATTGGGGTAACGGAAACATAAGGAAAATACGGAAGGATTCGGAAGGTAAGTGCAGGTATGGCGAGACGGATTATTACAACGGAAGCAATGGGGGATGAGAAAAAGACGGAAGTCGGACTTCGACCGCAGTTGCTGAAAGACTATATCGGACAGGCCAAAGTCAGGGAAATGTTGAAAATCTATATCGAGGCGGCGAAGGAACGGAATGAAACCTTAGATCATGTGTTGTTTTTCGGACCGCCGGGGCTTGGTAAGACGACTCTTGCGGGAATTATTGCCAATGAGATGGGAGTCAATATCCGCACGACGGCAGGACCTGCCATTGAAAAGCCGGGAGATATGGCATCCATTTTATATAAATTAAACGAAGGTGATGTGCTTTTTATTGATGAGATTCACCGCATTCCCCGCCAGGTGGAGGAGTTTTTATATTCTGCCATGGAAGATTTTTCCATGGATGTGTTAATCGGACAGGGAGCCAGCGCGGTGTCAAAACATTTTTCCCTGCCGCATTTTACACTGGTGGGGGCGACGACCCGGGCGGGAATGTTGACCGCACCTCTTCGTGACCGGTTCGGTGTTGTAAGTCGTTTGGAATTTTATACGGATGCGGAACTGACGCAGATTGTAAAACGTTCCGCAAGCGTATTACAGGTAGAGATTGAGGACGAAGGGGCGTTAGAGATTGCCCGTCGCTCCAGAGGAACCCCGCGATTGGCAAACCGTTTTTTGAAGCGGGTACGTGATTATGCCCAGGTGGTAGGAGACGGTGTTATCACAAAAGAAATTGCGGATAAGGCATTGGATTTACTGGAAGTGGATAAGGAAGGTCTGGATCACATTGACCGCAGAGTTCTTACTGCCATGATTGAAAAATTTCACGGAGGTCCGGTAGGACTGGAGGCCGTGGCGGTCAGTATCGGAGAAGATGCCGGTACCATTGAGGAAGTTTACGAACCGTTTTTGGTACAGAACGGATTTGTGGCCCGGACTCCGAGAGGACGTGTGGTATTACCGAAGGCATATCACCATGTGGGTTTACCGGAGCCGGAAACAGTAGAGAAAGAATAGTCAGGAGGATACGGGGATGAATAAGAAAAACGGAATCGAAGTGATTATCAACGGAAAGCGAGTGAGTCTCGGGGGCTATGAGAGTGAAGAATATTTACAGCGGGTCGCATCGTATCTGAATGCTAAGTATAATGAGTTGAAGCAGATGGATTCTTACCGGGTGTTGGATGCGGAAATGAAGAATATGTATCTGCAGCTTAATTTGGCGGATGACTATTTTAAATTGAAAAAACAGATGGAAGAAGCCAGCGGAGATTCCGATGCGAAAAGCGGTGAGATTTTTGATTTGAAGCACGAAGTGATTACGGCGCAGACAAAGCTTGAAGCGGCACAACGGGAAATCGAAGTGTTAAAAAGAGAAAATTTGGAAGCACAAAAACGAATCATACGGTTAGAAACCGAGTTAGAGGGATATCATGGAAAAGCCTGAGATTCTGGCTCCGGCAGGTAGTATGGAAGCGTTGAAAGCTGCCATTACAGCAGGAGCGGATGCAGTTTATATGGGGGGAACCGGTTTCGGAGCAAGAGCATATGCGGACAATCCCGATACAGAAGAGATGATAGAAGCAATCCGGTATGTGCATCTGCGGGGAAAACGGCTTTATCTTACGGTGAATACATTGGTAAAGGAGCAGGAATTCAAAGCATTCTATGAATTCTTAGCTCCTTATTATACAGCAGGTCTGGACGCGGCCATTGTACAGGACGTAGGTGTTCTGCGCTTTTTGGCGAAAGAGTTTCCGGGTCTTTCTTTGCATGCAAGCACCCAGATGACCTTAACTGCCCCGGAAGGAATCCGTATGTTTGACGGATATCCGGTTACCCGCCTTGTGCCGGCAAGGGAGCTTTCTCTTTCGGAAATAACGGATATTTGCCGGACTTCGGGAAAAGAAGTAGAGATTTTTGTTCACGGTGCGTTGTGTTATTGTTATTCCGGACAGTGTCTTATGAGCAGTATGATTGGTGGCAGAAGCGGAAACAGAGGACGTTGTGCCCAACCGTGTCGTATGGAATACGAACAGGGAGAACAAGGGAAAAAGTATTGGCTCAGTCCGAAGGATTTGTGCGGGCTTTCTTTGTTGCCGGAATTAATCGGAACCGGTGCGGCGTCTTTTAAAATCGAAGGAAGAATGAAGCGTCCGGAATACGCTGCGGCAGTGACAGCGGCCTATCGGAAGTTTACGGATTTGTACGCTTCTTTGGGTGAAAAGGGATATAAGTCTTATTTGAAGGAACATCCAAACCGATTGGAAGAGGAAGTAACAGCCCTTGCGGATATTTATAATCGCGGCGGGTTTACAAGCGGATGCTTTTTTAAACATAACGGAAAAGAACTGATGTCGGTGAACCGACCGGGACATTTCGGTGTGCCGGTAGGGGAAGTAAGCATCGGAGGACGGGGAGAGGCAACAATCCGGCTACAGAACGAGGTGTTTGCCCAGGATGTACTGGAATTCCGGCGGGAAAATGAAGGCTCCGGTGCGCCGGGATATTATGAGTATACGCTGGGAGAAGGGGCACCGGCGGGTGCACAAATAAAGGCACGTCTGCTTCCGAAGCTCCAGGCACAAAAGGGAGATAAGATATACCGGATGCGAAATGCAAAACTGTTGGAAGCAACGGAGGAAAGGTATCTTAAGAAGGAACTTAAGGTACCGGTGGAAGGTGTATTTTATGCCAAGGTTGGTGAAAGTTGTACGTTAGAGGTGTCGGCAAATACAGAAGGAATCCTTTTGCCGGAGGCTTTTCCGATACAGAAGAAAGAACGGGTGACCGCGCTTTGTAACGGATTTGTATGTGAAAAGGCGGGGAAACTTCCGGCAACGGAAGAAACGGTAAGAAAGCAGCTTAATAAGACCGGAAATGAATCTTTTTTCTTTGAGAAGCTTACGATTATTTTGGAAGACGATGTTTTTTTACCCAACGGACTTTTAAATGAGTTAAGAAGAAATGCGCTTGCTATGCTTAATGAAAACTTACAGATGAGATTTGTCCGTGAACTTCCGGAAAAAGAAGCAGCGGTACAGGAAACGAGATCCTTATCCTACGAAGATGGTGAAGGTGTATCCGGTTCGCTGACACGCGGAAACGTTCCGGCGATAGATTGCGTGGTAAGTACAGTGGTTCAGGCGGAGGTTGTTGCAAAGGAAGAAGATGTGCGCCGGATTTATCTGGATTTCATCGGCGAGTCGATACAGTCGGTTTGTAATTCGGCACAGAAGCTTAGGGAAGCCGGGAAAGAGATATGGTTTTGTTTCCCGCGAATTTGCAGAAGAGATACATTACAAAGAATCCGGGATGAATTTGCCGTATTGAAAGAGCATTTTGACGGATATCTGGTCCGGAATTTTGAGACACTGACTCTGGTAAAAGAATCGGACCCTCAATGGCAGGTCAGATGTAGCCTTGATTATACGATGTATGTAATGAACCGGGAAGCAAAGGCGTTTTACAAAGAGCAGTTCGGCATGATTCCGGGGATGCTTACAGCTTCACCGGAACTCTCAGGAAAAGAATGGAAAGCTTTGGGACTTGAGGATATGACGGTAGTTGTGTACGAACGTGTACCTTTGATGGTTTCCGCTCATTGTATCAAGAAAACAATGGGACAATGCACCGGAAAGCAGTCACCGGAACCGGTGGTATTGACGGATCGTGTCGGGAAAAAGCTCTTGCTTAAAACGAATTGCGGAGAATGCTATAATCTGATTTATAATCCAGAATGTTTCTCGTTACCGGAGTACAGAGAAGCATTAGAGGAAACAAAACCGGCAGCAATCCGTTTGGATTTTACCTTTGAAACGGCGAAAGAGACGGAACGTGTGCTAAACGGCATGCTTGGAAACGGATCGCCGGTTACGGGGCCCGGATATACCAAAGGGCATTTTAAAAGAGGAGTGGAGTAAATGGAAACAGCGTTTCTTGCCTTGGTAAATTATATATTAGCAGGGATATTGCTTGCGTACAATGTGCAGGCGTTTCTTTCTGTGCGAAAAAAAGAGTACGGCAGGAAAAAATCGGTAAGCATTGCTATGAAGGCAGAAATCGTAGCGATTTTTACCCTGTGTTTTTTTACGTTATTTTTGAGAACCGGTCAGTGGCGTTTTCTTGTGTTCTATCTGGTACAATTATTGATATACGGAGGGATTACGTTTGTCTACAAAAAGATGTATCCCCGGATGTCGGAGCTTTTGTTTCATCACATGCTGTTACTGTTGGGAATCGGTTCGGTAGTACTTACCCGATTGGATTTTAGCGGTGCGGTTCGTCAGTTTATTATTGTGACAGCTGCACTTTTGGCGGCTTTGTTTATTCCTGCCTTTATTCGCGCGATGCACCGTATTGAGCGTTACGGGTATGCATATATGGGCTTGGGAATCGGAATATTGCTTCTGGTATTCTTTTTTGCAGGTGAACGGTTGGGGGCACGTATCTGGGTAAAGTTATTCGGTGTTGCAATGCAACCCTTTGAATTTGTAAAGATATTGTTTATTTTCGGCTGCGCGGCGGTACTTCTCCGGACAAAGTCATGGAAGGGTATTTTCCTTGGTACGGTACTTGCGGGAATCCATATTTTACTGATGGTGGCGTCCAAAGATTTGGGAGCAGCACTACTGTTTGCGGTGGTATTCTGGGTGTTACTTTACAGTACCAGCGGACAAAAAAGGTGGTTGTTCGGCGGAATCCTTGCCGCAGGTGGGGCATGTGTGGCGGCATATGCTTTGTTTTCTCATGTACAGGTACGTGTTCTCGCATGGCGAGACCCGTTTGCGGTAGTGGATAATGAAGGATATCAGTTGGCGCAATCTTTATTTGCCATCGGAAACGGTGGCATTTTCGGGACAGGGTTATGGAAAGGTGCTCCGGAACAGATACCGGTTGTAACGACAGATTATATTTTTTCAGCTGTCTGTGAAGAATTGGGGGCATTGTTTGCCCTTGGAATTTTGGCGGTATACATTCAGTGTATGTGGCTGTTAATCCGCATGGCGGCAAAGTTTACGGAGGATTATTACCGACTTGTATTTACCGGCTTTGCGGCAATGTTTACAACACAAGTTTTTTTGAATGTGGGCGGCGTTATCCGGATGCTTCCGTCTACCGGAGTGCCCCTTCCGTTTGTCAGTGCCGGTGGAAGTTCGGCGGCAAGTATGGTTTTGATGTTTATGTTGATACAGGGCATGCAGGAACAGAGGGAAGAACAAAAGACCGGGAAAGAAGGCGTTCGATCTTATAAAGACGGGTTTGTACCGGGAGTGTTATCAGACCGGGCAAAGAAAGCGATTAAGCATTGTTCTGTTGGTTTTTTGGCGGTGTTGGCTTCCGTGTCCGTTTACTTTATGATTTTTATTATGACGGAAGCAAGAACCGTGATTTTTCATTCTTATAACAGACGACAGGCAAAGCTGGAAGAACAAAATGCCAGAGGGACGATTTACGATGCGGACGGAAATCCGTTAGCATTTACCGTGTTGTCGGACGGGGAGGAATTACGAAAATATCCGTATCAGAATTTGTTTGCACATGTGGTGGGGCAGGTAAAGAACGGTTCCAGCGGATTGGAGGCGGTGAAGGAGATTGATTTATTATCTTCTTCCGCAAATGAGATGACAAAATTACTTTATCGTATGAAGGATGCGCAGATTCCGGGAAATAACTTGTTTACGACGTTGCGTACCGATGTACAGAGGCAATTGTATCAGGCAATGGAAGGAAGAAACGGGGCGGCATGTGTTGTGGATATCACAAACGGCGGATTGTTGGCATCGGTTTCTTTGCCGGATTTTTCACCGGAGACCGCTTCCGTATACGAGGACGAGGAAAAAGGTCCGTTTTTTAATCGTGCATTTTACGGAGAATACCCGGTAGAAGATGCGACAGACTGGTTTAGGGAGGCTGCAAAGTCTTATACAAACGGAATTCCGACGCCTTTCGGAGAATCGGTGAAAACAGAAGGAAATGTCCTGACACCTTTCGGAGCGGCACTGTTTGCGGGTGCCTGCTGCAAAGGCGGGGAATACGAGACGCCACATGTGGCATACAAGCTTACGGATGCGTCCGGTAAGTTAATATATCGTACGGAAACAGAGGACACGTCCTTGTTATCGGAGGCAGAGGTTAAAAATCTTTTGAAGGTCTTCTCCGTAGAAGAGACAGAGGAGGGGGGAGCGTATTTATATACGGAAACCGAGGTAGATTCGGGAACCCAGGGGAAAAAGCATTGTCTTGCCGTGGCATTGGTTCCGGCAAAAGATCCGGTTGCTGCGGTCAGTGTGGTATTAGAGCATAGACCGGAAGGAAAGGATGGGGAACTGAAACGATTTACGGAGCAGATAGCAACGTATTTGTTAATGGATTTGTCATCCCGTTAGAAGAGTTCCTGCCACTGGAAAAAAAGGAAATTTTAGAAACCTCATACAGAATGGTTGCAAAGTTGCCGGAAATGATGTATACTGTTAATCAGTTATTGATGGCACACCAGCAGGAGGTATTGCAATGGTAGAAGCGACCAGCTGCGGCGGTGTAGTTATATTCAGAGGGAAGATATTACTACTGTACAAAAATTACAAGAACAAGTATGAAGGATGGGTTTTGCCGAAAGGCACCGTAGAAGAAGGCGAAGAATTTAAGGATACGGCCATACGTGAGGTGAAAGAAGAGACCGGCGTGGACGCACAGATTATTAAGTATGTGGGAAAGAGCCAGTATACCTTTAATACTCCGCAGAATACGGTTTTAAAAGATGTGCATTGGTATTTGATGATGTCTGACAGCTATTATAGCAAACCGCAGCGCGAAGAATTTTTCATGGACTCGGGATACTACAAGTTTCATGAAGCATACCATATGTTGAAATTTGCAAACGAGAAACAGATTTTAGAGCAGGCATATAATGAGTATGTGGATTTGAAAAAGAGTAATCTTTGGGGAAGCAAAAAGTATTTTTAAGAAAGAGAGCGATTGTGAATACAGTCGCTTTTTTTGTGCACGCTTTTGCAGAAGAAGGTGTCGCATAGATGCGACGCAAAAGCGACGCGAGAGTTCCGCAAGCGGAACTCTTTGTTTTACTGTATAAACGAGAAAAAGGCAGATAATTAATGGAAAATAGACAGGGCAAAAGAAAATATAAAAAACAACAGAAGAAATTACGAAAAAATTGACTTTTTGACGGAAATTCAGTAAAATATAAGGAGAGTTTTTTGCTTTTTTAGCACAGATAATGAAGGGGGATATGGTTATGACGGAAGAACAGTACAAAAGATCAGGAAAAGTTGCATACCCGGTTGTAATGGTTTCTTGTGTTATGGTATTGATTACGTTGATTGTAACAATATTTCGGGAACAGTTGTATGCCAGAACCGTAATTCAGGGGGGAACGATTTTTCTTGCCATGATTGTGGCAACGATAACGTATTTAAGAAAAGACTATACAAAACGCGGGATGATACTTATCGTAGGGATGGGTGCGATGATGTATCTTGTGGTAACGATTTTTAACGGTAGTTCCTATTCCTTTATGTACGGTTTTGCAATTTTGTTTTGCTGTATCTCCTATATGAATAAGCGTTTGGTTTTTTTCGGGAATATATTTATTATAATAGGTTTTCTGATTCGTTGTGTCAGAATGTTTACCGGCTTGAATCAATTTGACTTCGAGTTAGTTGCAATCGGTGCAATATCCGTTATTTTATGTTGTTTTTCTTCCGGTAAGGCAGTAACGTTGCTTTTAAAGTATATCGAAGAAAGTGTGGAAACTATTTCGAAGAAGGCTCAACAGCAGGAAGAGGCTACAAACGTAATGCTTGGGGTTGCCCAGGAAATCAACAGCAGATTTGAAAAGGCTACCGTCCGCATGGATGAGTTAGAGGAAGCCTTACAGGTAAACGATAAGAGTATGCAGGACATTGCACAAAGCATGACGAGTATCTCTCAGAGTATTCAGGATGAGGCAGAGATGTGTAATTCCATTCAAAACAATGTAGATCAGGCAGAACGGGAAACCAAGGAAATGATAGAATCTTCCGATAAAGTGAAGGAGACGATTGCGGAAAGTGCGGAGATTGTGGCGGCATTGAAGACGCAAGCCGAGTCCGTAAACGAATCCAATAAAAGTACCGTTGAGGCAATTACCAGATTGTCGGAAAAGGTTACGGAAGTGGAGAATTTTACAAATGCAATTTTGACCATTTCGTCTCAGACCAATCTTTTGGCATTGAATGCTTCCATTGAAGCAGCGAGAGCGGGAGAAGCCGGAAAGGGCTTTGCGGTGGTTGCGGATGAAATCCGGAAGCTTTCCGAAGATACAAGAGAATCCGCAAATCAGATTACGAGTATTATCGGTGAATTGGTGGCAGATGTGGAGATTACCACTTCTACGATGGAAGTCTCCAGTAAGACCATTGATGAGCAGAGCCGGATGATTGTTGCTACAAAGGATAAATTTGATTTGATTGAAACCGAAGTTACCGATTTGATTCAGAACATCAATGAGACAGAGACTTTAATGAGGGAGATTATTTCGGCAACCGGTTCCATTAATGAGAGCATCAGTGACTTGTCTGCAGTGGGTGAGGAGATTGCCGCATCTTCCGAAGAAGGAGCCAGCGTATCCGCTAATGCGGTAGAAAGTTCCGGTCGCGTAAATCATGAGTTACGTCAGATTCGAAAGCTTGCAGTGAAGCTGACAGAAGGAAGCGGAAATGAATAGTTTGTAATGGTAGAATATGCCGGCACGATTCAGTGGAGAGTTGTGCCGGCCTTTTTACTTTATAGGAAATGGCGCATTTCCTATAAAGCAAAAACGCTCTATTGCTTTTTGAGTGACAGTCGGATAAAATAAAAGTAA
Organism: Lachnospiraceae bacterium; assembly: GCA_017503735.1. GTDB lineage: Bacteria > Bacillota > Clostridia > Lachnospirales > Lachnospiraceae > SIG307. Next base: position 52,515 of record JAFVSN010000045.1, on the reverse strand, counting down.
GATTTATCATGGGAATAATTATTCTCTCCAGTCTTCTTTCCGGATGATTTTTCCGAAAAAGAGAAGTGCAATAAAAAAAGCACAATAGAGTCCGCAGGTCAGAAGTAAAAGCAGGATGGACGACAAGGAGGTCTCCGATAGAAGAAAGCGGTAAAGTAATACAAATAACTGGGCAGGAACAAAGGCAAATAATGCAGGAAAAATCAACCATTGGGAAATCGGCGGGAACGCTTTGCAATACTTTATGACCAGAAGGATATCAAACAAGGTACTGATTAACTGGCTCACAAGGAGGCTGATTAAAACTCCGTAGATGCCGGTTTCCGGGACAATAAATACAATGATGGCCAGTCGAACCAAAAGTCCGGCGACTGTGGTAAAAAAGGACAGATGAGGTTTGCCCAGGCCGTTAATAACACTGCTTAAGGTGGTAGACAGGTATAATAGCGGACAAAGAGGGGAAAGGATGCGGATGTAATCCCCCGCAAGGGCGTTATGGTAGACAGCAGTTCCGATGTCCCGTCCGAAGTAAAAAAACACAGCGGTGGAAAACAAGCCGATCACAACGCTGTATTTTACCGCATTTCCTACGCATTGCTGCAAGCGCGGACGGTTCTTTTCATCCAGGTTTTCCGAAACGGCAGGAAGCAAAAGAACGGATAATGCACCGGGAATAGCTGACGGAAACAAAATAAAAGGGATGGCCATTCCGTTTAGGATACCGTAAAGACTTAAGGCGTCGGAGTTTGTCAGACCGCTTAACCGGAGCATACCGGGAATGAATACGGACTCAACGCTATGTAAAATATTAATAATAAGACGGTTTAAAGAAAGAGGAACGGAAAGAGCCAGAAGCCGTCTGGTTAATCCTGCGGTTTCGCACGGGGATGCATGGCGGAGAAGCTTTGTACGATGCATCCGGTAAGCAATACTATTAAAAATATTGGAGGCAACTTCTCCCAGCACCAGACCGATAACAGCTGCAAGGCATCTGCTTTCTTCGTTGGAAAAGGAAGGTAAAGTAACCAGATAAAGGACAAGACCGATACGAACCACTTGTTCTAAAAGTTGTGTATAGGCAGGAACAGCGGTTTTTTTACAACCGATATAGTACCCGTTGATGCAGGCGGTAACGGCGCAGAACGGAAATACCAAAGAGAGAATGCGCAAGGAGTCGGTAGCTCGCGGCTCCATGAGAAAGTAACGGGCACAAGGCGCGGCACCGAAGTATACAAGGATAGATAAGACAAGGGAAATTCCGAAAGCAAGAAGCATGGAACGGCGCATGAGGCAAGAGGTTAAGGTTACGTTTCCTTTGCTGTTTTCTTCCGCCACCAGCTTGGACACGGCGGTTTGGATGCCGGAAGCGTAGAGGGTATAGCAGATTCCGTAGACCGGAAACACAAGCTGATAGATGCCGAGATATTCCGCACCCAGTGCGTCTGCAAGGCAAATGCGATAATAAAACCCGAGAATGCGGGTAATCAGGCCGGTAACAGTAAGGAGGATGGTTCCTTTTAAGATGGCGTTTTTCAAGAAGTTACCTCGGGTGTTTTTTTATTAACTTATGATTTTATTGTCTCGGATATGACGAGGAGTATATTGAAAGAAAGGTGGAGAGTTTTGATGAAGAAAAGTGTAAGAAAGTTTTTCTGGTTGTTTTTTACGTCTCAGGAGCAGTGGTTGAATCAAATGTCCGATGAGGGATGGCGTTTGGTAGGGACATCGATTTCCGGATATGAGTTTGAGGAATGTGAAAAAGGAAAGTACCGGTATAAGGTGGCTTATATTGCGAATCGTTCCAAGGAAAGTGCGGAAGAGTATGTAAAAGCACTGGAGGCTTGCGGTTACAGGGTATTATATAAGAACGCGAATTTAAATTATTCCACAGGTAAGGTGGAGTATCGCCCGTGGGCAGAAGAAGGAGGACGTGTCGCTACCGAAAAAACGACACTGCACAAGGAGTTATTGATTATCGAAAAAGAAAATAATGAAACAGAGTTTTCTTTGTGTGCAACCTCCGAGCAGCGTTACGAGTCTTATAACAGATTACGGTTGTGGGGGATAATAGGGCTTGTTTTAGCACTGGTATTGGCAATTGTAGGAAAAAGTATTGTTTGGGGCATTGTGGCGTTTTTGCCTCTGGTGTGGACGGTACTGTTTCATATGGAAATAGGGAAGTTAAAATAGGGAGTTCCGGTGCAGAAGTCTGCTTCTTATGGCGAGTAGGAAGGAATCGAACAATGAGTTAGATTGAACTAAGAGCTAAGATATGCATAGAATATAGATATAGCAGATTGAGGATATTGACATGGAAAAGAGAATCATATATTTGGACAATGCGGCAACCACGCCGATGTACCCGGAGGCGGTGGAGGCTATGTTGCCGTATTTTACGGAACGGTTTGGGAATCCGTCCAGCCAGTACGGTTTGGCAAATGAAGGGAAACGTGCCGTAGAGACTGCAAGAAAGCAGATTGCGGCTACCATAGGAGCCCGCCCGGAGGAGATTTATTTTACCGGAAGCGGTACCGAAGCAGACAACTGGGCAATTAAGGCAGTAGCGCAAGCCTACCGGGATAAGGGACGTCATATTGTTACAACAAAGATTGAACACCACGCGGTGCTTCATACCTGTGAGGCATTAGAGAGGGAAGGATACCGGGTAACCTATCTGACTCCGAATGAGGATGGAATTATCTCAACCGAGAGTTTGCTTCGGGTACTGACACCGGATACGGTGTTAGTTTCGATTATGACCGCAAATAATGAAATCGGAACAATAGAACCTATGGAAGAGTTGGCAAGAATAACAACGGAGCGGGGGATTTTGTTTCACACGGATGCGGTACAGGCATACGGAAAGCTTCCTCTTTCCGTGGAAGACGGGAACATTGCCATGTTATCTGCCAGTGCCCATAAAATCGGAGGCCCGAAGGGCGTGGGTTTCTTGTATGTAAGAAGAGATGTGCGGTTACAATCCTTTTTACACGGAGGAGCCCAGGAGAAGAGACGTCGGGCAGGGACAGAGAACGTACCGGGGATTGTGGGATTTGCCAAGGCGGCAGAGTTGACTTTTGGGATGAGGGAAGAGACGGAGAAGAGGGAGTGCGCGCTCCGGGATTATTTTATGGAGCGTGTGCTGAGAGAGATTCCCTATGTCAGAGTGACAGGTTCCGTGAAGCACAGGTTGTCCGGACATGTAAGCTTTTGCTTCCAGTTTATCGAGGGTGAGACCGTGCTTATTATGCTGGATTCCGACGGAATTTGCGGCTCCAGCGGTTCGGCCTGTACCACGGGACAGACGGAACCGTCCCATGTACTGACGGCCATTGGTCTTCCGGAGGATGTGGCCCACGGTGCACTGCGATTTACCTTGGGAAGGGATACTACAAAGGAAGACATTGATTTTACGGTGGACCGGATGAAGGAAGTTATCGGAAAAATCAGAGCGATGTCGCCGTATTATGCGAAGTTTGCGACAAGGGACGGGAGAGAGTAAGTGAGGACACGGTAGGAATTGAAATGAAGAATGAAGTAGGATTAAGAAAACAATTCTACAAAGATAGAAAGGCAATTATATGAAAAAAATCGTAGTAGGCTTATCCGGTGGCGTAGATTCCGCTGTGACGGCATATTTGTTAAAGGAGCAGGGATACGAGGTCATCGGAGTTACGCTTTGCATGCATGGAAATGCGGAAAAAGAAGTGGTGGATGCGGCAGAAGTGGCAGAACGTATCGGTATCCGACATCGTGTTATCGAATTAAAGGAGAAATTTAAAGAGACGATTATCCGGTATTTTACGGAGTCTTATAAAAAAGGGGAAACCCCGAATCCGTGTATGGTGTGCAATCCGCTTATGAAGTGGACGGCATTGCTTTCCGTGGCCAATGAGGAAGGTGCGGAAGGTGTGGCAACCGGACATTATGCGGGGGTGGTGCGTCTTGCAAAGGGACGATACGCCATTCGTTGCGCAGAGTCTGCCGCAAAGGATCAGGCCTATGTATTGTACGGACTTTCTCAGGAGCAATTGGAAAAGACTGTAATGCCGCTGGCTTCCTACGAGAAGGAGGAAATCCGTGAGATTGCGGCAAAGATAGGTCTTTCTGTAGCAGATAAGGCAGACAGTATGGAAATCTGTTTCTTGCCTGAAGGAGAAGTATATACGAATTATCTGGTGGAACAGGAAGGTGTTATGCCGGAACAAGGAAATTTTGTGGATGAAGCAGGGAAAATTTTGGGGACTCATCAGGGAATCGTTTACTACACGGTAGGTCAACGGAAAGGTCTTGGCATTGCCTTCGGCGAGCCTCGTTATGTAAAGGAATTGCGTCCGGAAACCAATGAGGTAGTGCTGTCCGGGAATGATGCATTACAGAGCAAAACCGTGTATGCAAGAGAGTATCACGGAATGGCATTAGAAGAAATCGAGGACGGAATGCGTTTGCTTGCGAAAATCCGTTACAGTCACAGAGGGGCAATGTGTACCGTATATCACGAAGCAGATGGGTTGCGTCTGGAGTTTGACGAACTGCAACGTGCCGCTACACCGGGACAAGCCGTGGTGTTTTACCGGGAAGAGGAGACAGAAGACGGTACAAAAGTGCTTGTAGTAGCAGGAGGTGCGGTAATATGCAGAGAGAAGTAGAAAAGAGCGTGTTATTGAAAAACGGTGTAGAAATGCCGACCATCGGTTACGGTACCTGGCAGATAGAAAACAGTTCTGCGGGAGCGGATGCGGTGGCCGCGGCAATTAGAGCCGGATATCGTCATATTGACGGTGCGGCCCGGTATGAAAACGAAGTGAGCGTAGGAGAAAGAATCCGAAAGTCCGGTATTGCCCGAGAAGAGCTTTTTGTAACAAGTAAAGTATGGTTTACCCATAGAAGTTATGATAAGGTGCTTGCGGCTTGTGATACGACATTAAAGGATTTAGGGTTGGATTATGTGGATTTGTACCTGATTCACTGGCCGGCAGTGGCAAGGAATTACGAGAACTGGGAAGAGGTAAATGCGGAAACCTGGCGCGCCATGGAGGAGATTTACCGTTCAGGAAAAGCCCGTGCTGTCGGTGTCAGCAATTTTCTGCCACAGCACTTAGAACCGCTTTTAAAAACAGCAGAGATTGTTCCGATGGTGAATCAGATTGAATTCCGCCCGGGGTATCCACAACTTGAATGTGCGAAATGGTGTCTTGCACAAGGAATTGTACCGGAGGCTTGGCGCCCGCTTGGCGCAGGCGCGGCATTAACCGGTGATTTGATGACAGAGCTTTCAAAGAAATACGGGAAAACGCCGGCGCAGATTTGTTTGCGGTGGGGCTTGCAACATGGGCTTACGCCTCTTGTAAAGTCCGCAAATCCGGTACGGATGAGGGAAAATCTGGATGTGTATGATTTTGAATTGAGCAAGGAAGACATGGACAGAATTGATGCGATGCCGCGGGATGATGCGGGAGCCGAGAAGCCGGAGGAGTTGGTAGAGAGGTAGCGATGCCTTTGTTAAGAAATTTATCTACTTGCATTTTTCATAAACCGGATGTATAATGATAACGAAAAAAAACAGGGGAGCTTGTGTAGGCAGGCTGAGAGGAAGTAATCAAACTTCGACCCTATAACCTGATACGGATAATGCCGTCGTAGGAAGTCATACACAAGGATTTTTTACAGGAGACATCCCTAACAGGTTGTCTCCTGTTTTTGTGTGTAAGTAAAGTGAGCATTGAGCCGAAGATGCAAAGCATCGGCTGCATGCAAGCTTGCTTGAAGGGAGGTGAAGTCATGGTAAAAGTAAACGGCGTAGAAGTCGATGCTGCCGGAAAGACGGTTTCGGAATACATTGCCACGACGGAGTATGATTCGAAACGAATCGCTGTGGAACGGAACGGAGACATCGTGTTTAAATCACAGTATGCTGTGACTGTTCTTGAAGATGACGATCGCTTGGAAATCGTCAGTTTTGTAGGAGGTGGCTGAATGATACCGACAAAGGAGGAATGGATGGATGCGCTGATAGCGCGTCACGGAAGTAAGCTTCACGAACTTTTTTCGGCCGCAACTGTTGCCGTGTGCGGTTTGGGCGGTTTGGGATCGAATATTGCTATTTCTTTGGCGAGAGCCGGTATCGGTAAATTGCTGTTGATTGATTTTGATTGTGTGGATATTTCTAATCTTCATCGTCAGCAATACAAGGCCAGTCAGATCGGACAATGTAAGACGGATGCCCTGGCGGAGAATCTTTTGGAGATTGCTCCCTATACGGACATCAAAACCGTTACGGTGAAGCTTACGGAGGACAATTTTGCGGAGCTACTGAAAGATGCGGATATTATCTGCGAAGCCTTGGACAATGCGGAAGCTAAGGCGATGCTGGTAAACGGTGTGCTGGAGCAACTGCCCGCGTGTTTTCTGGTTGCAGCCTCCGGCATGGCAGGGATGGATACGCCCAATACCATTAAAACACGAAAAATAGGAAAACGGTTTTATCTTTGCGGCGATGAAGTCAGTGATGTGGAGGGCACCATTGGTCTTGTTGCTCCCCGGGTCATGCTTTGCGCTGCACACCAGGCACAAACGATTCTGCGGATTCTCGCAGGCAAATACGAAGAATAAGAAAATAGGAAGGATAAGAAAGAAGGACATCGTATGAAAAACGAAGACAAATTAATCATTGGAGGACATGAATTCAATTCACGTTTCATTTTAGGTTCCGGTAAGTATTCTATGAAACTCATTGAAGCTGCCGTAAAAGATGCCGGTGCGGAAATCATCACACTTGCAGTGCGCAGAGCCAACACGAAAGAGCAGGAGAATATTTTAGACTACATTCCGGAAGGAGTCACGCTTCTTCCGAATACCTCCGGTGCGAGAAATGCAGAGGAAGCGGTTCGTATTGCTCGCCTTGCCAGAGAACTGGGCTGCGGAAATTTTGTGAAAGTAGAAATCATGCGCGATACCAAGTATTTACTTCCTGACAATCAGGAGACCATCAAAGCAACCGAAATCCTTGCAAATGAAGGGTTTGTTGTCATGCCGTATATGTATCCGGATTTGAACGCTGCCCGTGATATGGTGAGTGCCGGTGCTGCTACCATTATGCCGTTGGCTTCTCCAATCGGCTCGAACAAGGGGCTTGCAACCAAGGAGTTTATTCAGATTCTCATCGACGAAATCGACTTGCCGATTATCGTAGATGCCGGTATCGGAAGACCTTCCCAGGCTTGCGAAGCGATGGAACTGGGTGCAGCGGCTATCATGGCAAATACGGCCCTTGCAACTGCAGGTGATTTGCCTATGATGGCTTCTGCGTTCCGTCAGGCAATCGAAGCCGGAAGAAAGGCATATTTGTCCGGTCTGGGACGCGTGCTGACCCGTGGTGCTTCCGCGTCCGATCCTCTGACCGGTTTTTTACGGGATTAAGGAGTGAGGCGTATGGAAAATCAATTTTTTGTAGACTCCGAGCATCTGTCACCGGAGGCTCTTAAGAAAAAGCACCGACTGGAAACTGACCCATCCAGCCGTAAAAATCATATGGAATATTTGCCGGGCATGGAAATTATCGAATCTGATGTTTGCGGGCAGGTTATGTCCCAGATGAACTCCTTTGACTATTCGGTTTACACGGCCCGTGATGTCCGTGCGGCGCTTGACCACGAAACCTGTTCTGTTGAGGATTTCAAGGCACTTCTTTCTCCTGCGGCAGAGCCGTTTTTGGAGGAAATGGCCCAGAAGGCCCGAATGGAGACCGGTAAGCATTTCGGGAATACGGTATATCTTTTTACCCCGCTTTATATTGCCAACTACTGTGAAAATTATTGCGTATATTGCGGCTTTAACTGCTACAACCATATTAACCGCATGAAGCTGAGTATGGAGCAGATTGAGCATGAAATGAAGGTAATTGCCGATTCCGGCATGGAAGAGATTCTGATTCTTACCGGCGAGAGTCGCGGGCAGAGCAATGTGGAATATATCGGAGAAGCCTGCAAACTGGCAAGAAAGTATTTCCGTATGGTCGGATTGGAAATTTATCCGGTGAATACCGACGAGTATCGCTATCTTCATGAATGTGGTGCGGATTATGTGACGGTATTTCAGGAAACCTATGATACGGACAAATATGAGACTCTTCACCTATTGGGACATAAGCGTGTTTGGCCGTACCGCTTTGATGCACAGGAGCGTGCGTTGCGGGGCGGCATGCGTGGTGTGGCGTTCTCGGCTCTGTTGGGGTTGTCCGATTTCAGAAAGGATGCTTTGGCAAGTGCACTTCACGTGTATTATCTGCAACGGAAATATCCGCATGCGGAAATGTCTCTCTCTTGTCCGAGACTACGTCCGATTGTCAATAATGATAAGATTAATCCGCTTAATGTAGGGGAGGTGCAGCTCTGCCAGATTCTTTGTGCCTACCGTATTTTCCTGCCGTTTGTGGGAATTACCGTATCGTCCCGGGAGAGTGCAGAGTTCCGGAACGGCATCGTAAAAATCGCAGCTACCAAGGTTTCCGCAGGGGTATCTACCGGTATCGGAGACCACGAAAGCAAATACACCGGCAAGGAAGATGATAGTGTTAAGGGCGATGAGCAGTTTGAAATCGACGACAATCGGAGCTTTGATGCGATGTATCAGGATATGTCCGGTGAAGGCTTGCAACCGGTACTCAATGACTATGTTTATGTGTGAGGTATAAGACATGAGAAAATTTGATTCGAGTTTATATTTTATCACCGACAGCACGAATTACAACGAAGAAGAATTTCTTTCTCGTGTGGAGCAGGCACTCGCAGGAGGTGTAACCCTTCTCCAGCTTCGTGAAAAGGAAAAGTCCACCAGAGAATACATAGAACTCGCGGAAAAGGTACATGAACTTGCAAAGAGGTACCAAGTGCCGTTAATTATTGATGATCGTGTGGATGTGGCACTTGCTGTTGATGCGGAGGGTGTTCATGTAGGCGCAAGCGATATGCCGGTTGCCACCGCAAGAAAACTGATGGGAGAAGATAAAATCGTGGGAGCTACAGCAAAGGCTGTTCCCTGGGCGAAAGAAGCTTATGAACAAGGGGCGGATTATCTTGGGGTAGGTGCGATTTATCCTACCACCACAAAGGTGAAAACGGTTTTGACTTCCACCGATACCCTTCGTGATATTTGTAGTGCAGTACCGATTCCGGTAAATGCCATCGGAGGACTGAATAAGGACAATATTGAAGTGTTAAAAGGTATTCCTGTGGCCGGTATCTGCGTTGTGTCAGCTATCATGAAAGCGGACAATCCCGGGGCGGCAACGGAAGAGTTAAAGGCAAGAGCAGGGGAACTTGGCTTATATAAAATGTGATTTTTTACATTTTGGAAGTTTTGTTTTGGCTGAATAAGCCGACAACTTTAAGCGGCATATTGGGGGCACCACCTTATGTCGCAGAAGAAAACGATGCTGAGAAGAGAAAGGAGCATGTGTATGAAAATAAAAACAGCATTGACCATTGCAGGAAGCGATTGCAGCGGAGGCGCCGGAATTCAGGCAGATTTAAAAACAATGACCATGAACGGGGTGTATGCCATGAGTGTACTGACCGCATTGACGGCGCAGAATACCACCGGAGTCAGAAATATTATGGAGGTTCCACCTGCATTTTTAAAGGACCAGATGGATGCAGTGTTTGAAGATATTCGGCCGGATGCTGTAAAAATCGGAATGGTAGCATCGGGAATGCTCATTGATGCGATTGCGGAACGACTTGTGCATTATAGGGCGGAGAATGTTGTGGTTGATCCGGTTATGGTGGCAACCAGCGGTTCAAAGCTGATGGAGTCGGGAGCACTTGCGGTTTTAAAAGAAAAACTGATGCCTCTTGCGACAGTAGTAACGCCCAATATTCCGGAAGCGGAAATCCTTGCGGATAGGAAGATTGAAAACGAAGAGGATATGGTTGCGGCTGCAAAACGAATCGGCGAGGCATATCATTGTGCGGTACTTTGCAAAGGCGGGCACAGCATCAACGATGCAAATGACCTTTTGTACTTTGACGGAAAGCATCAGTGGTTTTACGGAAACCGCATCGACAATCCCAACACACACGGAACCGGTTGTACCTTATCCAGTGCTATTGCGTCCAATTTGGCAAAAGGATACAGCCTCGCGGAAGCGGTAGAGAGAGCAAAAGAATATATTTCGGAAGCCCTTTCGGCACAACTGGATTTGGGACAGGGTTCCGGTCCGATGCTACATAACTTTGATTTGAGTTCTCGCTTTGCCGGAGAAAAAATATCTGTTTGAAAGGAACCAAGAGAATGAGAGATTATACAACCCAGATGGATGCCGCAAAGCGTGGTATCATTACGCCGGAAATGAAGGCGGTTGCCGCAAAGGAATACAGAACCGAGGAAGAAATCCGTGACCTTGTTGCCAAAGGTCAGGTTGCTATCTGCGCCAATAAGTTACATACCTGCATTGAACCGAACGGTGTCGGCTCGATGCTTCGCACCAAGATTAATGTGAATCTCGGTGTGTCTCGTGATTGTGAGGACTATGACATTGAAATGCAAAAGGTTATGGCTGCTGTGGATATGGGCGCAGAGGCAATTATGGACCTGTCAAGTCACGGCAACACCCAGCCCTTCCGCCGGAAGCTGACCGCAGAGTGTCCGGCTATGATCGGTACGGTGCCGGTGTATGATAGCGTGATTCATTATCAAAGAGACCTTGCTACCCTTACCGCAAAGGACTTTATTGATGTGGTTCGTCTGCATGCCCGGGATGGCGTGGATTTTGTAACCCTTCATTGCGGCATCACCCGCAAGACCATGGAACAGATTCGTAAGCACAACCGGAGAATGAATATCGTTTCCCGCGGCGGTTCTCTGGTATTTGCGTGGATGAGTATGACTGGTGAGGAGAATCCGTTTTATGAGTATTACGATGAGATTTTGGATATTTGCCGTGAGTATGACGTAACGATTTCTCTCGGTGATGCCTGCCGTCCGGGCTGCCTTGCGGATGCCGGTGATGTATGCCAGATTGAGGAGTTGGTTCGTCTCGGTGAGCTGACCAAGCGCGCATGGGAAAAGGATGTACAGATTATGGTGGAAGGACCGGGGCATATGCCGTTAGATCAGATTGAAGCCAATATGAAGTTGCAACAGACCATCTGTATGGGGGCACCTTTCTATGTACTCGGTCCTATTGTTACGGATATCGCTCCGGGATATGACCACATTACCGCTGCCATCGGCGGTGCAATCGCAGCGGCTTCCGGTGCGGCATTTCTCTGTTATGTAACGCCTGCGGAGCATTTGGCACTTCCGAATGTAGAGGACGTAAAGCAGGGGATGATCGCTTCCCGGATTGCAGCCCATGCAGCGGATATCGCAAAGAAGGTACCTCACGCGAGAGACGTGGATGATGCAATGGCGGATGCCAGAAGAACCTTCGATTGGGAGAAACAGTGGGAATGCTCCATCGACCCGGAAACAGCCAAAGCAATTCGTGACAGCCGTGCGCCGGAACATGAGGACAGTTGCTCCATGTGCGGAAAGTTCTGTGCAGTCAGAAGTATGAATAAGGCTTTAAACGGGGAATACATTGATATTTTGTAAGAAATCGGAAACGGTTGCAAAACATAACTATTGCATTTTTTAGATATCTGTGCTATGATGTGAAAAATAACTTGAAAGGAAACTCTATGATGAACGGAATGTTGAACAGTTTAGAACGCAGAGAAGAAGAACGTAGGCTCTTGTAATCATTGCACTCCGCATGGTTATAAGAGGTACGTCTTGTTTCTGTGCGGTCACTGTTTTAATCATAGAGATGCAGAACCGTAACAGATTTGGCTTTTGGCTGAGTTTGATTACGGTCCTTTTTTATGCAAAGAAGGAGGTCAATTATGAACACAGATTTTTTAAAGAACACATTTTCAAAGGTAATCAAGGATTACGACACCGCAAGACCCGGCTATCCGAAGAAATTGTATGATAAAGTAATTTCTTTTTCGGGTATTGGGAAAGGTGCTGCGATATTAGAAGTGGGAGCCGGTACAGGACAGGCAACGGACCTGTTTTTGTCGGGAGACTTTCGGTGTGATTTACTGGAGGTCAGTGAGGAGCAGGTGCTGTTTTTGAAACAAAAGTATGGAGACAATCCGAAGGTGACGGTAGTAAAAGATTATTTTGAGCAGTATGAAACGGAAAAAAAGTATGACTTGATTTATTCCGCCACAGCGTTTCACTGGGTGGATAGCCGGATTGGGTACCCGAAGGCGTGGGAGATGTTAAATGCAGGAGGAACTTTGGCGGTATTCTGGCATATGTCCTCGGTGACCTATTATGAGGGAGGAATATTTGACGGATTGAACGCATTAAAGAAAAAGTATCTTCCGGGGGAGTCTTTGGGATTTGATACGGAGGGGATTATGAAGGTGAAAGAGCGAAGAATTGCTCAGATACAGTCAGGAGGGTGTTTTGGTGAGCCGGAGATTTATGAGTATCGGTGGATGGATACTTACGATGCGGAGCGGTATGTGACGTTACTGAATACCTATTCCGGGACCCAGACCCTTTCGGAAGAGAAACGGATCGCGTACTTGGATGAGGTAAGGGCGTATATTAATGCAAATGGAGGAAAGGTAGAGCTGCCACAGCATGTGATGTTGTATTTGGTACGAAAGTAAAGGAGCGGGATGGAAAAGTTTCACATGAATAAACAGTGAGTGAGAGAAAGGTGTGAAGGAAATGCAGACAAAGGATAAGAAAAACATTGTTTTTCGGGAGGCTTGCCTTGGAGACTGTTATGATCTTGCAGTGTTAAAAGGGAAGGTTTGGAATACCACTTATCAGGGCATCTACCCGCAGGAGAAATTGACGGGATATGATGTGGAGAAGAATAAACGAATTTTTGAAAACATGGTAGACAATCCGGAGATAACATTATATGTAGCGGTAGACGGCAGTAAAATCGTAGGATTGATGACTTGTGGAAAGCCCTACCGACCGTTTCGGGAGTATGGGCAGGAAATCGGATTACTTTATATTTTAAAAGAATACCAGAGGCAAGGAATCGGAACAACATTCTTTGACATGGCTAGAAAGCAGGTTGCCGAGAAAGGGAATAAAGAATTCTTTCTTTCCGTAAATAAGAAGAATTACGATGCGCAGAAGTTCTATATTGCGATGGGTGGAACGGTGATTTGCGAGGAAAGAGAGCAAGTGAGGATAGGGTATAAGATATAACTTTTATATCAGAAAGACACAGACGGACATTATACTACGGTTGACTGACGGATTACAGTGCAGGATAGAGGATATTTAGTAGTTTTATGGTACAATTCACAGAAAAACGAGTTCTCTGATCACAGTGATGGAGAGAACTCGTTTCATTGTTCTTGTTTTGAAGTTACGTATTTCCTAAAAGTGCTTTTAGACGAGAAATTTCAGCATCTTTATCAGCAAGGGCGTTGTCCATTTTAGCGAGTTCAGCATCTTTATCAGCAAGGGCGTTGCTCATTTTAGCGATTTTAGCATCTTTATCGGCAAGAGCGTTGTCCATTTTAGCAATTTCAGCATTTTTTGCGGAAATTGCGGCCTCTATTTCTGCAATAATCGCCTCTTTTTTTGCCAGAGTTGCTTCAGCTCGCTCAATACGGATTTCCTGCCCGCGACGGATGCGGTTTGCCTCTTCAACGCCTTCCATGAAGATACGCATGGACTCATCCTGACTGGATTCAAACATGGTTTCTGCTGCGCTGGAAATGTATTCGTTTTCTTGTGCCATTTTCTTTATCGCCTCCCAAGTGGTTGCCTTAAATAGTCGTGCCCAGTGGTCGATACCATACTTGCGGTCTTCCTCAGTGGCAAGTTCTATCTGATTTAAGTTTACCACAGATAAGGCAAATTTGCTAGTATACATTTCATGATTTTTGATGTTAAGCAGTTGATAGGTAGCATAGAATTCAGGCACAAAGCCCTTCAAGTCGTAATCCAAAAAACCGATATGTCGTATCGGCTTAACATCGAGGTAGGACTCTCCACGTTTTAGCTGGTCAAAGGTACGGCAGGTGTAGGTCAGGGAACGTTCCGGCCAATCCGTTTCATCAACTACTTGCACCTCGAAATTTAAGATGCTGTCGTTGTTTAACATGACTTTTAGGTCAAGAACAAAGGTTTTATCTGTGGGCATGCTTTTAAATTCGAAAGGGTTTAATACTTCTACGGAGCGAATTTCTTCAGGGTGCTTATGTAACAGGGAAGCACAAAGCCCTAGTAATGCCTTTGGGTTCTTTTGAAAGACCACATGGAACATGCAGTCATTGGTGAGTCGGAAGTCAAGTTCGCCGGTGGCATCCTGAAGTGATGTACAATGTTGTAAATTTGACAAGTTACTCCTCCTTTGTTAGTTTAATTACACGTTAAGCTGTTATTTTCCATGGAATCATCCGGCGGGACTCCGCCTTGAACCGAAGCATCTTAATGTATAATTTGTGTGCCTTGACACGCGCGCTGTGTCGAAAGGCACTGCTCCGATATATGGATGTCGAAGAATTTTCGTTCGGCATCCATGGATATAGTGTAGCACAAAAGGGATGGTTTGACCATCTCGGAAAATTTTACAAAGATTTTACGGAAATTTGGTGGATTTGCACAAAAGATTGAAAGAAGAAAACGCCCTGAAAACTGCTTGTTTCAAGGCGTTTGACCAGTTTTTTTGGTTGGGATTATTACAACTTCACCATCACCGGCTTCCGTTCTTTGTACACCGCATAATACCGGAACCCAAGCTCCTTTATAAGTTCTGCACAATGCCGAATATCCGCACCCACATCACTCGGATAGTGGGCGTCGGAGCCAAGGGTTAGGAGTTCGCCCCCCAGTTCTTTGTAGCGGAGAAGGATTTCTTCCTTTGGATGAGGGAAGGAGAGGCCTTTCCGCAACCCGGCGGTATTTACTTCCAAAGCCTGACCACGGGAAATCAGAGTGCGAAGGGTTTCTTCGATTAGGTCCATATAGTTCCGTACCTTATAGTCTTTCACAAGGGAAACAGAGTCCGGTAAATAGCGAATGATGTAATCTAAGTGACCGAGGGAATCAAAGTTCGTATGCTCCGCTACGTTAGTACGGATGTCTTCAAAATAGCGTAGAAGACGGTCCCCCGGCAAATCCCAGTATTCCTGATAATACGGGTCTAATTCATCTACTACATGTGTAGAACCAAGAACAAAGTCGTAAGGATGTTCCGTCAGCAAAGCATCCATCCGTTCCCGTAGGTCAGGACGATTCGGGCGGAGTCCCAGTTCAATGCCGAGAAGAAGTTCCGGCATGGTTTTATCAGTGTTGTTTTGTTCCTTTAACGGGAGCAATTCTTTAAAATACGCGTTTGTATCAAAAACAAACAGGGTATCGTCTCCCGGAAAGTCTAAATCCATATGATCCGTAAAGCAAAGAGCAGAAAGTCCCGCTGCCTTGGCGGCGGAGAGCATTTCACGCGGGTCCGCTTTGGAATCACTGGAAAACTTCGTATGGGTGTGGGTATCGGCTAATAACATGGGAGCCTCCTTTTGTATCATTCTTTGTAATGTCACTGTTCATCAATCTCAGTTAAATGTGAAATGTCCGGAGTTGCCATTAACGAGTAATTGGTGTAGTATACCACAAAACCCGGTTTTGCGCCGTTTGGTTTCTTTACCTGCTTTTTGTCTACGTAATCCACTTCAACCTTTCCGGCATCCTTGTTTTTAGAATAAAAAGCAGCTAATGCGCCTGCATCTTCAAATACATGGTCCGGAATGTCTCTGCCGTCATTCTTTAAGATTACATGGGAGCCGGCACAATCTTTCGCATGAAACCACCAATCATTCCCGTTTGCAAATTCAAAGGTCAGGGAATCGTTCTGGTAGTTGTTCTTTCCCACATATAAATCAAAGCCATCTTCGGTGCGATAGTGGAGCGGTTTTGCGGTAATGCGCACTTTTTTCTCCTTCTTTCCCTTGCCACCCTTTTGTGCTACCATGTGCTTCTTTAAATAGCCGTATTCGGTAAGTTCTGCCTTAATCTGTATCAGATCTTCTTCGTGGCGGGCAATATCTAAAGCATTCTTAATGGATTCCAGATGAAGAATGGCGGATTTTGTTTCTGCCACCTGTTCTGTCAGCGCTTCATAGGTACGCTTTAATTTGTTATATTTTTCAAAATACCGTTTCGCATTGTCCAGAGCGGACATGGTCTCGTCTAACGGAATGGACAGCGGCTCGTTGGTGTAGTAGTTGGTGACTGTGGTTTCCTTGGCGCCCGGCTCCACACCGTAACCGTAGGCGGTGAGCAGTTCACCGTATACCTTGTATTTGTCACGGGATTCCGTGTCTTTTAACTGTTTCATCTGTAAGTCATATTTCTTTACTTCACGCTCCAAGGCGGACTGTAGCACTCTTCGTAAGTCCGAGGAACGTTGACGGATACGGGTTACCGTATTTTTCTCGGAATAGAACTCCTGTAAAAGAGAGGAGACTGAAACAAAGTCCTCCACCTCGTAGGGTTCTTCCTCGTAAAGAGTAAGAGGAGTGGCAGAGAAAGCCACCGGATCTCCGTTTTTACGAACTAAATTCGGCGTGAATTCCCCATTCTTTATATTGTCCGTAAATTCCGTAAATACCCGATACAAATGCCGCAGGAAATCTTCGGAAAACTCTGTAGCCGACATATCCGGCGAGAGCCCCGCACGATGACAAAGCTCGTTGGCGGTCTGCGGAGACAGACCGGTAAAGGTGGTATACAAAGCCTTACTAAGCTCCATCGGTTTTTCTTGTAAGGTCAAAAACTCCTCGAAGGAAACTGCCAACGGGTCCAGCTTTTCCTGGGTCCGGGGAATAAAGTACGGGCGTCCCGGCAGAACCTCGCGGACGGAGCTGACCATGCCGGAAACCCGTTTGATGGAGTCTAAAATCATTCCGTTTTCGTCCACCAGGATAATGTTGCTGTGTTTGCCCATCAGTTCTACCATAATGTGCTTTGTACAAACATCTCCCAGTTCGTTTAAATGCTCTACCGTAAAGTCTACGATACGTTCCAACCCCGGTTGGGTTACGGAAAGAATTCGGGCGCTGTTAAAGTGTTTGCGAAGGAGCATGCAAAAATTCGGTGCGGTCAGCGGGCTTTGTTTGCTCTCCTCTGTCAGGTACAACAGCGGAAGAGAAGCATCCGCAGAAATCAAAAGCTTATAGGTGTCGTAATTTTTTATTTGTAACTGCAACTCGTCTTTTTCCGGCTGGGCAATCTTTACGATGCGTCCGCCGGTTAATGTATCGGAAAGTTCCTTGACTAAAGCTGCGGTCATAAGTCCGTCAAATGCCATGGTGGTGTCCTTTCTGAACCTCGTGGGTATTGCGAGGTGTTATGCAAAAATCAAATTTGCTTTAAGCTAATTTGTCAAAGTATAGTGTACCACGAAAACAGGGGGATTGTCACTAAGAAAAAGAAAATATCCCCAAACCGTTTGCAGGGGGACTGTTTGAGTCTTGACATCTTTTCCCAGGCGTGGTAAGATGAAAACGTAGTAATAACATTTTTATTTCACGAAAAGAGGATTTTATGTATAGCATTGTAGGAAGAGCAAGATAGGACACCGACAACGAAACAGTTGCGGGATTGACTTTTTACGCTAGAAGTCTGCCCTGAGGTATCTGCCTTACAAATGCTTCATAAATCTATTCATAGGATTCGTTATGACGAGATTGTGAGCAGAACTGTACGGTTCTGCTTTTTTGCGGATAGGCAAAGTGAGCATAGAGGCATTGCGCGAGTGTACTTGCGCAAAAGCTGATATGCGAACGCGCCCGCGACCGAGCGGCATTGCCGCGAGGTGCGGGTATGTGCAAAGCACTGCCTACACAACATATCTTAAAATATCGAATGTCGGACCATGGATTTATCGGCTTTTTGAGGCGAATTCCATGGTCTTTTTCATTGGGATTTTCCTCCGGTGTTCTTTCGGTAATCAGTAGCGGATGAGACAAAACAGTAGAAAAGAATACAAGGAGTATCAGAAATGAATCAGGAAGAACAATTATTGGAATTTGATAAGATAAAGGAACTTTGGACGGATTATGCCCTGACAGAGGCTGCAAAGGAGCGGATTCGGGACATACGACCGGTGCTTTCCGAAACGGAGTTATCGGTGATGCAACGAGAAACCAGTCAGGGAAAAAGGATGATCGAACTGTTGGGGAATCCGCCTCTTGCTTCCATACAGGGACTTTCCGAAATCGTGGAAGCTTCCGGAAAAGGAGACTGCCTTTCCGTGGAGCAGTTACTATCGGTACAATTGGCACTTACAATGGTGCAACGCCTGAAGAAGTATTTGTGCGGGGGAAAGCAGTACGAGATCTCCCTAGCATGGTATGAAGAAAATTTGGAACCTTTGGAGGAACTTCGGGAAAGCATTTATACGCAGATTGTGAATGAGCAGGTGGCGGATAATGCGTCGAAACTGTTAAAGTCTTTGCGGATGGAGATTGCCCAGACCGAGAGCAGGATGAGAGAAAAAGCAGATGCAGTCATGCGTACCCATAAGGATTGCATGTCCGACAGTTTCAGTACCATGCGGAACGGACGTATCTGTGTTCCGGTAAAGAAGGATTGTAAGTTCCGAATTTCGGGAACGGTCATTGATAAGTCTTCCACGGGGAACACACTCTTTGTGGAACCGACAGCCTGCGGGGAGTATTATGCCATGCTACAAAGTCTGCGGATTGACGAAGAAAACGAAGTTCGGCGGATTTTGTATGAATTGACGGCAATGGTAGAAAATCACGGAGCAGAGTTAAAGGAAAATATCAGGTATATCGAAAAGCTGGATTATATTTTTTCCAAGGGAAAGTTTAGTCTGTTCTATGACGGCGCGGAGCCTGTAATCACGACGGAGCGGGAGATTATTCTTAAGGATGCCAGACATCCGTTAATGAAAAAGGAAATTTGTGTGCCGTTACAGTTTGAAATCGGTAATGGTGTAAACGGAATCGTTATTACGGGACCGAATACCGGTGGAAAAACGGTAGCCTTAAAGACCGTAGCGTTAAACTGTATGCTGGCACAATGCGGTCTCCATGTGTCCTGTAAGGAAGCGACCGTTTGTATGAACAGCAATTACCTGTGTGACATTGGGGACGGGCAGAATCTTTCGGAGAATTTGTCTACCTTTTCGGCCCATATTACGAATGTGCTGGATATATTAAAGAAAGTGAATGACCAAAGTCTGGTGTTGATGGATGAGCTGGGCTCCGGTACAGACCCACTAGAGGGTATGGGCATCGCGGTTGCAATTTTGGAGGAGTTAAAAAAGAGCGGTGCGCTGTTTCTTGTAACCACCCATTATCCGGAGGTTAAGGTATATGCAGAGCAGACGGAAGGCATCGTAAACGCCCGTATGACCTTTGATAAGGAGAATTTAAAGCCGACCTATCAGATGGTCATCGGGGAAGCGGGAGAAAGCTGTGCGTTTCATATTGCAAGACGTCTGGGAATGCCGGCGGGAATGCTTCGTAGAGCGGAAGCGGCGGCTTACGGTGCAGCAGGGAAAGAGACCGGAGTTACCGTACAAACCATGTCCCATTCTGCGAGAAGCGGAGAGAAATATGTTTTTGGACATGGGGAAGGAACGCAACATGAGGACGAACTGCAAAAAGAATTTTCCCCGCGTATTGCAAAGAAAAAGAAACCGACCGTAAAGAGGGCAAAGGAAAGAGAGTTTCGAATCGGTGACAGTGTGATGATTTATCCGGACAAGAAAATCGGGATTGTTTGTCAGCCGGAAAATGAAAAGGGTGTGTTACAGATTCAGATGCCGAATAAGAAAATCTGGATGAATCATAAGCGGGTAAAGCTTCATGTGGCAGCGGAAGAATTGTACCCAGAGGATTATGATTTCTCTATTATCTTTGACAGTGTGGAAACCAGAAAGTTACGTCACGATATGGAACGGAAGCATATGGAAGGTATAGCACTGGAATTGACGGGAGTCGAAGCACAGCGGGCAGAATGGCTGGGAAAGAAAAACAAGTAAAGAGTTTGATGAAAAATTATAGAAGAATACGGAGGTATCAGAATGAGTCATATTGAACTGTATAAAAAGTATTTTACAAAAGAGTATTTGATGGGACCGAATTCCTTTCGGTTATTAGATGAGTTAATCAAAAGAAGTCCTAAGGATGTGTGTTACAAAAGAACATTGGATTTAGGATGCGGTTTTGCACTAACCTCTCTTTTTATTGCCAATGAAACAAGTGCAAAAAGCATATATGCGTTTGATTTATGGGTGACCGCGTCGGATAATTTTGCGAGAATCAAAGCAAATCATCTGGAGGATAAAATCATACCGATTCATGGAGATGCGCTCGCTATGCCGTTTGCGCAGGAGTATTTTGATGCAATCATCAGCGTGGATTCCTATCACTATTTCGGTTGTAAGAAGGGCGTGTTTGCGGAAAAGATTTTGCCGTTTGTAAAAAAAGACGGTTATGTGATGATTGCAATTCCGGGGATAAAAGAACAACCGAAGGGAGAACTGAAAGAGCTGTTTACTACATGGGCCGAAGGCGATGACGCAGAGTTGTTTCAAACTGCCGGCTGGTGGGGAACTCTTTTAAAAGAAGAATGCGGAGACCGATGTGACATAACCGTGAAAGAGGCTGAATGCTTTGATGTGGCATGGAAAGAGTGGTTTGATTCAGGGCACGAATTCGGGATTCGGGATAAAGAGTTTTTAGACAAGGGATTGGATAAGATTTTGAATTTTATCCTGATTTATGTGAAAAAGAGAAAGTAAGGTGAAGTTATGAAAAAGGAGAAAGGGGAAAATTCGCTGTATGTGACGCAGTACGGCATGGGGTCCAATCTGTGTTACCTCTTAAAAGAAACGATGAAATGTTATCCGTTTCTTTTGGTATTGTGCGCTTTTTCCGTAGTAATAGGAATCGTAATTCCGGTCATTACAACGTTTTTACCTAAAATCGTAATTGAGCAGATTACAACGGGAACGGAAGTAAAAGATATTTTGATTATGACAGTAACAGGGACCGGAGTACTGGCTTTGTGTGCCGGCGGAAAAGTGTACTTTGAAAAGCTGCTCTCTTTTCAGCGGTTTCGGATGAATACCTATTATACGGAGTTGGTGGCGATAAAGGGAATGACAACGGATTATTGTCATCAGGAGGCAGAACGGTTCCGGAAGCTACATACGGAGAGTGCCGGTGCATGTAACGGAAATTATTCTCCCATGATTCAGGTGTATGATGTGGGTATCGGATTGTGTACAGGTGCTTTGGGATTTGCGTTGTACTTCGGAATACTGGCACGCTTAAGTGTGGTGCTGGTCGTGTTTCTGATCGGTGTGACAATTTGCAGTTGTATTTTAAATCATAAGGCAATTCGGTTTACAGAAAAGCACCGGGACGAAAAGGTGCGGTATCAGCAGCGGACGGATTATCTGGCAAACGTATCGGGAGACATAAAGTCCGCAAAAGACATCCGGTTGTACCATATGAACGGGTGGCTTTCGGATGTGTATCGCAAAAATGTAGAAGGCCTAAACGGCTGGTATCGCAGATATACAAAGACGGTGTTTGGTGTGGCCGTAGGGGATTCCGGTTTAGCATTGGTAAGGGAAATTGCGGCGTATGCGTATTTGCTGTACATGGTAATGGAAGGAAACATGGGTGTGGCGGATTTTGTATTGTATTTCGGTGTGATTACCGGATTTTCCGCATGGCTGTCCGATCTGTTCGGGCAGGTGACGGCGCTATCCCGTATCAGCAGTACCGTAAATTACGTACGTACCTTTTTATCTTATCCGGATACCTATACCCGTGAAGGCGGAAGAGAGCTCCCTAAGGCATCCGATGGACCGAAGGAATTGTCTCTTTGTAATGTGAGCTACCGTTACGAGGGAGCGGAGCAGGATACTCTTTCGGAGGTTTCTTTGACCGTTGCATCGAAGGAGCATCTGGCGATTGTAGGGTTAAACGGTGCAGGAAAGACTACTCTTGTAAAGCTTTTGTGCGGACTTACGGACCCGACAAAAGGCTGTGTGAGGTATGACGGTGTGGATGTAAAAGCGTATCACAGAGACGGTTATTATGAATTGTTTTCTGCGGTATTCCAACAGTTTTCCCTGCTACCGGTGACCTTTGCGGAGGCAGTGGCGGAAGAGGACCCGGCAAAGATTGACAGGAAAAGAGTAGAGGAGTGTCTGAAAACCGCCGGACTTTGGGAAAAGATTGCTTCTTTACCGAAGGGGATGGATAGTGAATACAGCAGAGCGGTGAATGATGAGGGAACCGAGCTTTCCGGCGGGCAGATACAAAAGCTGTTATTGGCAAGAGCCTTGTATCGGAAGGCACCCTTTATGATACTGGATGAGCCGACGGCGGCGTTAGACCCCATTGCGGAAAGCAAGCTGTATGAGACTTATCATGAAGTAATGAAGGATTGTTCTACGGTATTCATATCCCACCGTTTGGCATCTACACGATTCTGTGACCGCATTGTGCTGATGGAAGAAGGAAAGATTATTGAGGAAGGAACACATACAGAGCTTCTTGCAAAACAGGGAAGATATTACGAGTTGTATGAGACTCAAGCAAAGTATTACAGGGAACATCCTGCAGAGGGAGGTGTATCCGAATGAAAGACAGACTTACGATAAAAGACCGTATCAAGATTACGAAGCGTGGAATCGGCATATTGAGAAAGTATTGTCCGGGACTGGCAGGGGGAAAGGCGGTATCTGCGGTTTTGGCGGCGATGCAACCGTTGCTTTCTGTGTGGATTTCGGCAAAACTGATCAATGAGTTGGCAGGCGAACAGCGTGGAAACGTTATTGTTGCCTATGTGGCTGCGGTAGTTCTTTGTAATTTCCTACTGCTTCTGATAAAGAGCATAGTGGACCGGGTGACGGAGGAAAAGGAAGCCCAGATGTGGAACTTTTTCGGAATGGTGTTTGCGGATAAAGCCATGACCATGGATTATGCGGATTTAGAAGATACGAAGATACTTCAGCAAAAGCAGGAGGCGTCGGAGAATCTGTTTATGTTCGGAAATGGGTTGGGACAGCTTGTGTGGGGCATGAACAGTTTGGTAAATGCGACGGCAAGTATTGTGCTTTCCCTGTCTCTTACGGTTACCTTGTTTTTGTCAAGCACAGGAACAAAATGGATGGATTCGCCTCTTTGGATTGTGGGAATCGGTGTTTGTGTATTGCTTGGCGGCATGGCAAACGCCAAGGCAACCGGGAAGGAGAATTCCGTATTTGAGAAATGGTGTAAGGAAACGGTTTGGTTTAACCGAGCGTTTGTGTTTTACGAGCACGAGCTGGCGAAATCTCCGGAACGGGCAAAGGATGTGCGGATTTACAAGCAGCATAAAGCGGCGAAACGGGGATTTTGTGAGATGCGTAGACGGGATGAGGCTATGGGCGGTCTTCTGCGTGCCATGGCGACGTATCCGGCTCTGGCAGCGGTTGTGGTCGGTGCAGGAACCATAGTTTGCTGGATATTTGTTGTGCTAAAGGCTTCCCTGGGAGCCTTCGGAGTGGGAAGTATTGTACAGTATATCGGTGCACTGGGGAAGCTCGGGACAGGTGTACAGGATATGATGTTTGTGCTGGCGGACAATGCGGTGTATTGCAGACATTTGAAAGGTTTATATGAATATTTGGATATTCCGAACCGGAAGGAAGAGGGAATTTTGACCGTGGACATGGATACTCTCTGTAGAGGGAGAGGGGAGAATGGCTATGATTACGAAATTGAGTTTTGCGATGTCAGCTTCCGATATCCGGGGGCAAAGGAGTATTCTTTGCGAAATCTTTCCTTGAAGTTTACGCTTGGAAAGAGGTTGGCAATCGTGGGGAAAAACGGCTCCGGAAAGTCAACCTTTATTAAGCTTTTGTGCAGATTGTATGAGCCGACAGAGGGAGAAATCCGGTTAAACGGAGTGGATATCCGGCAGTATGATTACGAGGAGTATTTGAACATCTTTTCCGTGGTATTTCAAGATTTTAAGTTGTTCTCCTTTTCCCTTGGACAAAATGTGGCAACTGCTATGGAGTACGACAGGGAAAAGGTGGAGCAATGCCTTACGAAAGCGGGTCTTTCGGAACGGTTAAGTTCGATGCGGTTGGGACCGGATACCGCGCTGTATAAGGATTTTGAATCGGAGGGGGTGGAAATTTCCGGTGGTGAAGCCCAAAAGGTGGCGCTGGCACGGGCTTTGTATAAGGATACACCGGTAGTCGTCCTGGATGAACCGACGGCCGCACTGGACCCGATTGCGGAAGCGGAGATTTATACGAAGTTTAATGAACTCATTGGAGATAAGACGGCCATCTATATCAGTCACCGGTTATCTTCCTGCAAGTTTTGTGATGAAATTGCAGTGTTTGAGGAGGGCACGGTGGTGCAGAGAGGCAGTCATGAGGAGTTGTTAAAAGAGACCGATGGACTGTATCATGCACTTTGGACGGCACAGGCGCAGTATTATGAGGCGGGGTAGGAATGTGATAGTTTTCTGAGTTTGCGAAGCGTGAGTTGCATTTTTATCCTACTTGATGTATCATAAAACCAACAGGAAAGCAGATGAAAAACAGAGGAAAGAGAGGATTGGATTATGAAATTGAAAATGATACTTTAGCTCCATGCGGTTTTGTATCGGCAATGCGTGTGGAGCGTAATGATGTTGCCACATTTCATGACTGAATAATACAGAATCCGCATTCTAATACAAGTTAGAATTAAGGAGTGATTCAGAATGAAATATGAAAATGCAGATCATATTTTTCCGAAAGAGTTATTGCAGGAAATCCGACAGTATATGCCGGAAGGGTATGTATACATATCCCCTCAAAACGGTCGTAAGGAATGGGGAAGCGTTTCCGGACAAAAGGAAGAATTAGGGAAAAGAAACGCGCAAATATATGAAGAATACCAATCCGGAAAAAGTATTGCGGTAATTTCCAAGGAAAGATATTTATCGAAAGGTTCTATTTACAGAATTGTGAAGCAGTTTAGTAAGTAGTGATAAGAAGGCTGTTGTATGAATGGGTTGAGTCGTTGATACAACAGCCATTTTTTTCTCGAAAATGTTAAATAATGTTTGGGGAAAAAACAAAACATTAATCTGTGCTATAATGATGGAGTAACAGGAAACGGGCAATTTATACAGAAAAGGAGAAACGAATGGTACTTCATATTACGAGGGAAAGCGAAGGCCCATCAAAAATTAAAGATGGGACATACCACTATTCATTAACAGATTACCCAAAGGTTAGGGAATGGGAGTGGAACGGCATCTTAGCGTTTATCAGTTATGAGAAAGCACAAGGACAAGCACTTGAAATTATTTGTGAGGATAGGGAACTACTGGCCTTGGTGAACAAAGCAGTCAACGAACTTGACGGAACAGAATATATTCCGCCGATAAAAGAGGCGATTGAAGAATTTGTTTACCATGCTACAGATGTGAATGCTGCGCAGAAAATATTGACATGCGGGAAGTTGCTTTCTGCAACAAGAGCTTATGGAAAGACAGGAGAAAAACTTGCCAGGGAAAGACGTGAAAAGGGTTGGGAAGATCCGGCAGATTTTTATGAGTATGTTATGTTTGGCTGGGGGACTCATTTAGTGGGAGATTATGTGGTTCTTTCGGAAGATTTTCCATGTGAGGAAGATTTTTTGAAAGGGAATTTTGATGCAGGCGTACGATTCTATATCAGATATCAAGATTTGATAAAACATAAAGGTCATACCTTCGATGGATATCATCCGATTAAGGTAAAAGAGGAAGTAATACTAGCGGAGTATTTGTTTGCCTGTATTGTACCGGAACAGTTTAAGGAGCAACTAGAACATTGTGTTCCCCAAGAGTTGGCTGCCAAGGTACACTATTTGTCTCAAAGAGGGCTTGGTTTGCAGGCGTGGAATGATAAGGTTGTGGAGTATGTTAGCAGGTTGTAGACAAGCAGAAATTGCGAGGCTAAAATCCAGAGAGGAAATTGAAATATGTTTGAGGGGATAACTATTGCGGATACTTTTTCTACAGTAAAAGAAATAACGAAAGGGATGTCCGGTGACAGAAAATATTACATCGAAACAATAGAGAGTAGGAAGCTATTATTGCGTATTACGGAAGCATCCCATTATGAAACGAAAAAGAAGGATTATGAGTTCCTTCTATGCTTGAATAAAGTAGGCTTGCCGGTTCCGGAGGCGGTTGACTTCGGGCTGTGTGAAGACGGAGCCTCTGTTTACATGCTTTTAGAGTGGATGGAAGGAGATGAAGCCGAAAAAGTAGTACCGACTATGACAAAGGACAAGCAATATAGTATAGGAGTAACATCAGGGCAGATTTTAAAAGGGATTCATGAGAATTCAACAATAAACGGCATGAACCGAGATTGGTATGACAGATACTTTGATGTGATTCAGCCAAGAATAGAGGCATACAAAAACGAAGGTGTACTGTTTGAGGGAGCAGACGAAATATTGTCTTTTATAGAGGAAAACAAGCATTTGTTACATGAGAGAAGACAAGGTAGGATACATGGGGATTTCCACCTGGGGAATCTGATTATTAACGAGAAAGAGGAACTGTTTGTCATCGATTGGCAGACCGTGGATTTTGAGGGTGTGGGAGACCCGTGGGTTGATTTCATCAATATCGGAATCGAACATCCCGCATTTGCGGCAGGACAAATTGATGGGTATTTTAATCATCAGGTACCGGAAGAGTTTTGGCGAATGCAGGCGTTATATTTGTCGGTGAGTGCAATTACATCAATTGTTTGGGCGAAGTATTTTGCACCGGAGCGGTTAGAGAGTATTTTAGAGTTGAACAAAAAGGTAATGAAATGGTATGATGGAATGAATCGAGTAATTCCTACTTGGTATAGGGAGTGTAAGTATACTCGATAAAATGAGACATGCCTTCAAAGAGAGCAGTGTAAAGTTTTTACATTGCTTTTTTGATATTTATGTTGAAATAAAAGAGGTAGCGTAGTATTATAAATATATCTAGCATCGTTAATCCTGCAATCGCAGATTTTTCCCACACAAACGAGCATTTAGTAGTTGAAAATCATTGACAATATGGCATATATGCCATATAATAAAGGAAAGGAGTACAGATGAGGGAGAAGGTGTGAGTCTAATGAAAAACTTTGATGTTTTTTTAGAAAAACAATTACAAGATGAGGAATTTAGGAAAGAATATGAGAGTATGCAACCGGAATTTGATGTTATCAAGGCGCTGGTTGCAGCCAGAACTTCTCAGAATTTGACGCAAAAGGAATTGGCAGAACGAACCGGAATTCATCAGGCGGATATCAGCAAGTTGGAAAACGGAACAAGAAATCCATCCCTAAACCTTCTGAAACGTTTAGCGGAGGGAATGGGAATGGTGCTAAAGGTAGAGTTTATTCCTAAGGGAAAGCAGAAGGAGATGTGACCATGATTCAAAAATACAGATTCGGAACCCCGATAGAAACTTGTGCGGTGATAAAGGAACTTCCTGTTACGGAAGAGAAGCTTCCTTTTTTTGAGATTAGCAGTAAAAAAGAGAACACAGAGTTCGTCTATAAAATGGCAGATAAGGACATTGTCTATGGTCTGGGAGAACAGGTCCGGGGAATCAATAAGCGGGGCTGGATTTATAAAAGCTGTAACGCTGACGACCCGCACCATCAGGAGGATACCAAGTCGTTATACGGAAGTCATAACTTTCTTTTGCTTTCCGGAGAGGAACTGTTTGGTGTATTCTTTGATTATGCCGGAACTGTGACGTATGATGTAGGGTATACCCATCGGGATACATTACGCATCACACCGGAGGATTGGAATCTGGATGTATATGTGATTACCGGAGAATGTGAAAAGGACATCGTAAAGCAGTTCCGAAAGCTCATCGGTCGTAGCTACATTGCGCCGATGTGGGCTTTTGGGTACGGACAGAGCCGTTGGGGCTATAAGGATGCAAAGGATATTCGTAAGGTGGCAGCGGAATACAGAAAGCGTAACATTCCGTTAGATAGTATTTACATGGATATCGACTATATGGAGCGATACAAGGATTTTACCATCGACGAGGACGCTTTTCCGGAGTTCGAAACTTTTTGTGCCGAGATGAAGGAGCAGGGAATTCATTTGGTGCCGATTATCGATGCGGGTGTAAAGATAGAAGAAGGCTATGATGTCTATGAAGAAGGCGTGAAAAACGACTATTTCTGTAAAGATGCAAAGGGGAAGGACTTTGTGGGTGCGGTTTGGCCGGGCAGAGTATACTTCCCGGATTTCTTAAAGCCTGAGACAAGAACGTGGTTCGGTGAGAAGTACGCATTTTTATTGGAGAAGGGCGTGGACGGGTTTTGGAATGATATGAACGAGCCTGCGATTTTCTATACGGAAGAGCGTCTGGCATCGGTAATGGAGCGCATCAGTGAACTCAGTAAAGAAAATCTCGACGTGGACAGTTATTTCGAGTTTACGGGATTAGTAGCCGGTATCGGGAATAACGTAGGAGATTACGACACCTTCTTTCATGAGATAGACGGAAAGAAGGTCTCTCACAGTAAGGTGCACAATCTCTACGGATACAACATGACAAAGGCAGCGGGAGAGGCATTTGAAAAACTTTCACCGGAGAAGAGAATTCTGATGTTTTCCCGGTCATCTTACATCGGTGCCCATCGGTACGGCGGTATCTGGCAGGGAGATAATAAGTCCTGGTGGTCTCATTTACTTATGAATCTGCAGATGATGCCTTCTTTGAATATGGCGGGATTTCTTTATACCGGCGCGGATGTGGGAGGGTTCGGCAGTGATACTATGGAGGATTTGATGCTTCGGTGGTTACAGCTTGCGGTGTTTACGCCTCTTATGCGGAATCATTCCAGCAGAGGGACAAGAGAGCAGGAACTTTACCGGTTTGATAACTGTGATACCTGCAAGAAGATGATAGAAATCCGTTACGGACTGATTCCCTATTTGTACAGTGAGTATATGAAGGCGGTACTGTCGGATGAGATGATGTTCCGACCGTTGGCCTTTGATTTTCCGAAAGATGCGGCGGCAAGAGGTGTAGAGGATCAATTACTTCTCGGAAACGAGCTGATGATAGCACCTGTATATACACAAAATTCCACAGGAAGGTATGTGTATTTGCCGGAGGAGATGATGCTTGTGCGGATGAGAAGCTTGAGTGATTACGAAACACAAGTGCTGGTAGCGGGGCATCATTATGTAAAGGCAGAACTGGATGAACTTGTTTTCTTTATCCGGAAGGATAAGGCAATTCCGATAGGAGCGACGGCGATAAATACAGAGCGATTGGATGC
This sequence comes from Lachnospiraceae bacterium, assembly GCA_017503735.1. Classification (GTDB taxonomy): domain Bacteria; phylum Bacillota; class Clostridia; order Lachnospirales; family Lachnospiraceae; genus SIG307. Next base: position 23,150 of record JAFVSN010000045.1, on the reverse strand, counting down.
GGGAACACTTAAACTGTTTGGTTATGCCGGAGCAACGTATGATTTGTATGAAGATGACGGATATACGAAAGCGTATGATTTGGATTCCTGTATAAGGGAAATCGTGTAGGAAATTTCGGATTGTATACAATTATACATTTTTTTAGAAAAACACTTGCACAATAGAAAATCTTGGTGTATAATATCGAGGAAGCACGGCGATAATACCTTTTTTTGGGAAAGTATCTCCGGGGGATTAGGAGCGTCGTGCACTATTTTTTTCGAGGACGAAAGGAGAGTTTTAAGATGGGATACGTTGATGAAGTAATCGAATTAGTATCTAAGAAAAACGCTACCGAGCCGGAGTTCCTTCAGACTGTAGAAGAAGTTTTATCTTCCCTGAAGCCGGTTGTAGACAAGAATGAAGCAACTTACAGAAAGGCAGCACTTCTTGAGAGAATGTGTGAGCCGGAGAGAGTAATTGAATTCCGTGTTGCATGGGTTGATGACAACGGTCAGACCCAGGTAAATCGCGGTTACCGTGTACAGTTTAACGGCGCAATCGGACCGTACAAGGGTGGTTTACGTTTCCATCCGTCTGTAAACTTATCCATTATGAAGTTCCTCGGTTTCGAGCAGACCTTCAAGAACAGCCTTACAACCCTTCCGATGGGTGGTGCAAAGGGTGGTTCCGACTTTGACCCGCGCGGTAAGAGCGATGCTGAAATTATGAGATTCTGTCAGGCATTCATGACTGAGTTATATCGTCACATCGGTCCGGACGTTGACGTTCCGGCTGGTGATATCGGTGTAGGCGGACGTGAGATCGGTTATATGTACGGTCAGTACCGTCGCATCAGAGGTGCTTTCGAGAACGGCACCTTAACCGGTAAGGGTCGCTCCTACGGCGGTTCCTTGATTCGTCCGGAAGCTACCGGTTTCGGCGCAGTTTACTATTTATGTGAAGTATTAAAGCACGAGGGTGAGACCCTTGCAGGCAAGACCGTTTCCATTTCCGGTTTCGGTAACGTTGCTTGGGGGGCAGCTAAGAAGATCGCAGAGCTCGGCGGTAAGGCAGTTACCCTTTCCGGTCCGGACGGATACATTTATGACCCGGAAGGTGTTGTAACCGAGGAGAAGATTAACTACCTTCTTGAGATGAGAAATTCAGGCCGTGATAAGGTTCAGGATTATGCTGATAAGTTCGGTTGCCAGTTCTTCCCGGGCCAGAAGCCGTGGGGCCAGAAGGTTGACATCGTTATGCCGTGTGCAACCCAGAACGATGTAAATCTTGACGAGGCTAAGAAGATTGTTGCTAACGGCGTTAAGTACTACATCGAAGTAGCTAACATGCCGACCACCAACGATGCATTGAAGTTCTTAATGGAGCAGGATAACGTAATCGTTGCTCCGTCTAAGGCAGTAAATGCAGGTGGTGTACTTGTTTCCGGTCTTGAGATGAGCCAGAACAGCGAGAGATACAGCTGGACCGCAGAAGAGGTTGACGCAAAGCTTCACCAGATTATGATCGGTATCCATGATTCTTCCGCTGCAGCAGCAGCCGAGTATGGATTGGGCTATAATCTTGTTGCAGGTGCTAACATTGCCGGCTTCTTAAAGGTTGCGGATGCTATGCTTGCACAGGGTGTATTCTAAACAGAATCAATAACAATACGCAAAGTAGCCACTTGTTGAGAACCGAAGTAATACAAGAATTCAGAGGCATAGGATTTCATTCCTGTGCCTCTTTTCATGTTTCGGATGAAATACTTGCAAAATAGAGGATTTTATGATATATTCATTTTCAGAAAAGTTGCAATAAACACGAGTTTCTTAACGGAGGATTGATTATGGCAAAGAAAGCGACTGAGAAGAAAGTAGCGGAAGAAGTGAAGGAAATTAAGGTTTCTGCAGCAGAAGAAAAGGTATCGGAGGCAAAAGTTGCTCCGGTAGCAGATACAGAAGGGAAAGAAACGAAACGACCGGGGAGAAAGCCGGGAAGTAAGAATAAGAGCACTGTTGCAAAGACGGAGACAAAGAAAGTTGAAAAGAAGGAAAAAGTATTTGTTCAATTTGCAGGAGAAGAATATAGCGTAGAAGAAGTTATGGAAAAAGCAAAAGCCGCATATGTGGCAGAGGGACACAGAGCAGCCGCAATTAAATCGGTTCGTTTGTACATTAAGCCGGAGGAGCACAAGGCATATTATGTAATTAACGAGAAAGCTGCAGGAAGTATTGATTTATAATACGATAGGTTACGATGGTCTGGACGGAGGGCGTATGCTCTCCGTTTTGTTCTGATGTAAGTGAGAGGATGTAATATGACAAAAAAACGATTCATTTTATTGATTGGAGTATTGGGAATGCTGTTTTTGATCGGTTGCGCAAAAGAAAAGAAACCGGGAAACGGCGGAGAAACAAGTAATTCGGCACTTACCCCGACAGGATCTGTTTCTGTTCCGGGAGGCGAAAACCAAAAGGAAGATAAGGTCTTGTCGTATTTTTATAAAGAGGAGAAAGAAGAATCAAAAGACGGAGATATGGTTTATTTTACGTCATGTCTTTCTTATCCGGTTTTTGAAGGGGACAATGCGGAACACATGAATCGATTTGTGGAGGAAATCGTATGTGATTTTCGGGAATGGTTGCCGGAGGCAAAAGAAAACGCATTCATGGATTACGAAGATGCAAAGGGAACAGAGTATATTGATTTGATTGTTCGGGAAAGTGAAGAATTCATAGTGAATTGCATGTGGAGGGATGAACAGGTTCAGGTATTGTTCTGCAGTAGTTACAGTTATACGGGCGGAGCCCATCCGAATACATTTTTTACCGCATATGTGGTAGATTTGAAGGAAGGAGTACGGATTCCGATTGAAACGGTATTAAACAAATATGCAATATCCAAAGATGATCTGGCGTCATATGTGGCGGACCGGTTGTCGGAAGAAGCGGAGGACGGATTATTTCTGGAAGGGGAAGATTTGAAAAATGAAGTGTTGCGTTTTATGGAGGACGATCAATGGTATTTGATGGAAAACGGCATCAAAGTATTTGCCAATCCGTATGACATTGCGCCTTATGCCGCAGGAATGTTAGAGTGTGAAATTTCTTATAAGGTTTTAGAAGAAGGCTTGAAAAAATAAGAAGATGTGCTATACTTTACTGGTAGACGAAAGAATATGTTCGAACGAAACAGAAAACGTATTTGTTCGGATGTAACGTTTCAAAGGAGGAAATACTATGTTAAAAGAATTTAAAAAATTTGCACTCAAAGGTAATATGATTGACTTGGCAGTCGGTATGATTATCGGTACTGCGTTCAACAAGCTGGTTTCTTCTCTGGTAAATGACATGTTTATGCCGGTGCTGGGTCTGTTGACCGGTAAGATTGATTTTGCAAAGCTTTACATCGCATTGGACGGTAAGAAGTATGAATCTCTTGCAGCAGCGGAGGAGCTTGGGGTGGCATGCTTTAAGTATGGAGCATTTCTTGCCGGACTGATTGATTTTGTGATTATGGCGTTTATTGTATTCTTATTTGTGAAGTGGATGAACAAGCTTCGTGATATGGGAAAGAAGGAAGAACCGGTAGAACCGGCAGCACCGACCACAAAGGTTTGCCCGTTCTGTAAGTCCGAAATTGCAATCGATGCAACCCGTTGCCCGCATTGTACTTCCGAACAGCCGAAGGCAGAATAAATTTTGGAGGCAGTTATTATGACAAAAATAGATATTATTTCCGGTTTTTTAGGCGCAGGAAAGACGACTTTGATTAAGAAGCTTCTGGAAGAGGCTTATAAGGGAGAAAAGGTAGTTTTAATTGAAAATGAGTTTGGTGAAATCGGTATTGACGGTGGTTTCTTAAAAGATGCGGGGGTGGAAATTACAGAGATGAACTCCGGTTGTATCTGCTGTTCTTTGGTAGGTGATTTCGGCAAGTCCTTAAAAGAAGTTCTGGAACGCTTTTCTCCGGATCGGGTGATTATCGAGCCGTCCGGCGTAGGTAAGCTTTCCGATGTAATCAAGGCAGTGCAGGATGTACAGGAAGATTTGGCGGACGCGAAGTTGAACAGCTTTTCTACAGTTGTGGATGTATCTAAGGCTGCTATGTATATGAAGAACTTCGGTGAGTTCTTTAACAATCAGGTAGAGAGTGCCAAGACGATTATCTTAAGCCGTACCCAGAAGTACGATGCAGCAAAGACCGAAGTGGTTGTCGGTAAGCTTCGTGCCCAGAATCCAAAGGCGATTTTGATTACGACCGCTTGGGATGAGATTGACGGCAAGGTAATTCTGTCCGCTATGGAGCAGCAGACTTCTTTTGAGAAAGAATTGTTGGAAGAAGCACACCACCATCATGAGCATCATCATCATGAGCACGGTGAGAACTGCACCTGCGGTTGTCACGACCATGATCATGAACATCATCATGACCATGAGGAGCATGAGCACCATCATCATGAGTACGATGAGAACTGCACCTGCGGTTGTCACGACCATGATCATGAACATCATCATGATCATGAACATCATCATGACCATGAACATCATCATGACCATGAACATCATCATGACCATGAGGAGCATGAGCACCATCATCATGAGCACGGTGAGAACTGCACCTGCGGTTGTCACGAGCATCATCATCACCATCATCATGCGGATGAAGTGTTTACCAGCTGGGGCAAGGAGACGCCGCACAAGTATGAGAGAGAGACTATGCGTGAGATTTTAAATAAGCTTGCCAATACCGAGGAATACGGTGTGATTTTACGTGCCAAAGGTATGGTTCCGGCAACAGACGGCACATGGATTTATTTTGACCTGACTCCGGGCGAGTTCGAACTTCGGGAAGGTACGCCGGATTATACCGGACGCATCTGTGTCATCGGTTCCAAAATTAAGGAAGAGGCACTGGAAGTTTTATTTGAACTTGCATAATAGGAAATAAAGAGAGGTTCTTACAATGGAGATACCTGTATATATTATTACCGGCTTTTTAGAAAGCGGGAAAACTACATTCATAAAAAACACGCTGGAAGATCCGAATTTTGCTTCCGGTGAAAAGACGATTCTCCTGCTTTGCGAAGAAGGTATGGAAGAATACGACACGGAAAGCTTGGAGAAGAACAATATTTTTGTAATTCCGGTGGAAAACGAGGAAGATTTGTCGCCAACATTTCTGAAAAAATGCCAGACGGATTACCGTCCGGAGCGTGTTATGATTGAGTTTAACGGTACCTGGAGTATGTCCGGCTTTATTGAAAGAGGCATGCCGAGGGGATGGGAACTGGCACAGATGATTACCATGGCGGATGCCGGTACCTTTGAAGTGTACATGAGTAATATGCGCCAGATGATGGCGGAGCAGATTAATTTCACGGAATTGGTGATTTTCAACCGCTGTACCGCGGAAACCAAACGGAATACGTTCCGTAAGGCGGTCCGTGCTTTAAATCGTCGCGCGCAGGTAATGTTTGAGTCCGAGGACGGAGAAGACGGATTTGACGATGAAATTGATTTGCCATACGATTTAAATGCAGAGGTTATTGAGATTGAGGATGACGATTACGGTATCTTTTACCTGGATGCCCTTGATCAACCGCAAAAATATAACGGAAAGACGGTTCGTTTTACCGCAATGGTGTATAAAGGAAGAGATATTCCGAAAGGCTTCTTTGTACCGGGGCGGTTTGCCATGACATGTTGTGCAGATGATATCGGCTTTGTGGGAATGCTGTGTAAAGGACCGCAAGCAGACAATTTTAAATTACGTGACTGGGTAAAGGTAACGGCAAAGGTTGCGGTAGAGTACCAGAGAGAATACGGCGGGGAAGGACCTGTCCTGTATCTTGTGGACATGGTGCATACGGCAAAACCGAAGGAGCACCTGATTTATATGAATTAGGAGCACAAAATGAAAGTAAGACAGATAGGCAGAAGAAGAAAGATCCATCGTGTGTTTACCATGGAACAGGTTCTTATCACTGCCTGTCTGTTTTTTTTATCGGCTGCTGTTTTGATTATCTGCATTGTCAGAAACAATAGTGAGGGAAGAATAAGAATGGGGAAAAAAATATGGATTACGGCACATCGGGGAGCTTCCTACGGAGCACCGGAGAATACGAAAGCAGCCATTGAATTAGCCATTGCTGAACAGGCGGATTATGCGGAAATTGATGTAAGGTTGACGAAAGACGGAATTCCTGTACTGATGCATGACCGGGCATTGTTCCGTACTACGGGAATCGCAAATAAAATTGATCAATTGACTTATGCGGAATTGTTATCTTATGATGCAGGACGTAAATATGCAGAGGAGTTTGCCGGGGAAGTTGTCCCATGTTTACAGGAGATTTTAGAAGTATACGGCGACCAAATAAAGTTCAATATTGAGTTAAAAGGAGGAAATGACCGGACACTTGCAGGCACTGTAATTACACTGATCGAAAAATACGGGTTAGAGGAACAATGTGTGGTATCGTCTGCATTTTATGAACAACTGGAGTGGGTAAAAAAGGAAAACAAGAAGATAAGAACCGGATATATTTTACCTTTGGTGTACGGAGAGGTGTTCGGATATGATGCGGCGGATTTTTTTAGTGTCCGCTCGGATTCTGTTACGGAACAACTGGTGAGAGGAGCCCATGCGAAGGGGAAAGAAATCCATGCGTGGACGGTAAATAAATCATATGAAATAAAACGTATGCGGGAAGTCGGGGTAGACAATATTATTACGGATAAACCCGCATATGTAAGAGAACTTCTCCGGTAATGCAACATTTCGGAAAAATGCCGTATTATATCAGTAGAATGTCAATGAGTATATACGGAGGTTTGTATGGCGGTAACAGTTGCATTGGATGCCGGACACGGTGGATATGATAACGGAGCGGTACAGGACGGTCGACGGGAAAAGGACGATAATCTTGCGCTAACCTTAGCGGTAGGAGAAATTTTGCAAAGAAACGGTGTGGAGGTAGTCTATACAAGAACGGAGGATGTGTATGATTCACCGGTTCGAAAGGCACAGATTGCAAATGAATCCGGTGCGGATTATTTTATTTCCTTCCACCGGAATTCCAGCCCGATAAACAATCAGTATTCCGGAGTAGAAACACTTTTGTATGATGAGAACGGAACGAAAGCGGAGATTGCCAGGGCTATTAACGCAGAACTGGAAGAAGTGGGTTTTAGAGATTTGGGATTAAATATTCGCAGAGATTTGGCAGTGCTTCGTCGCACCCAGATGCCGGCTCTTTTAGTGGAGGTAGGGTTTATTAATACGGATGCGGACAATGCTTTGTTGGATGCCCGTTTTGAGGATGTTGCGCAAGCGATTGCTAACGGTGTGCTACAGACAATCGGAGATGAAATCGGACCGGGAAGCGGAAACGGGCAGAATATGCCGATGTCGGAAGCATATGCGGTACAGATCGGTTTGTTCCGAAATCCGGAGAATGCGGATAATCTTTATCGTGAAATGGTTGCGCTTGGAATTCCGGCAGATATTTCAAGGAGCGGAAGCTTTTATGCGGTACGTGCGGGAAGAACCGAAAGCTTAAATGAGGCGGTTGCATTACAACAGGAGTTACAGCAATTGGGTTATGATACTTTAGTTGTGACATTATAATTTGTTTTTACAAAGCACCCGTTCAAACAAAAGCCCGGCAAGGGCCCAGCAGGGAATGTAATCCAAACGGATCACCCCTTTATAATTCAGTTTTGCCTTGCTGTAGTCCCAAGGGCAGGCATTATGGCGTTTTAGTAAGATGCCACTGGTATATTCACAGCCTAAAATGGCAGAGGCATAGACCGTGCCTCGAACGAATGCCGATTTTGACTTGATTTGTTTATAGACGGCAGGGATGAAAGCAGCAAGCCCGTAAATCGGAAACATCCATACGGAAGTGTGACACAAAAGACGTTTATCCTTGGCCCGTTGTTTGAAAGAACCGAGCCCGGTCCAGAAACATTCCAAACACCAACCGATGAGACCGCAACGAATAAAATCAGAGCCAAAGCGTTGTACCGGATGAAGCATATGCATAAAAAACCTCCTGTAAATCTTTTTTGTCATAGTATTTACCGTTGACAAAAAAAGTATACGGGAGGTTTTGTGACGGAAAAGGGAGTATTTATCGGTATACCGTAAAAAGGTTATCGCTCAGAAGGGTATAGGCGCGCTCCAATGCATCTCTGTCATAAAACTCAATACGAAGGGCACCTTGTTCATAAGCGCGGTTGTGTACGATACCGATATTTTTTAAGCTGATGCCGTGTACCGCCAAAAGGGTAGCAAAGGTAGCAATGGCACCGGCTTCGTCCCGGAGATCTGCGTGGAGGACAAAAGATTCCGGAAGGACGCCCTTTCGTTCCTGCAAAGAATTGCGGAATTCCCCTGCTTCGGAGAAAAGGGAGCGGATTTCTCCGTTGTTCCCGGTGGAGAGTGCTTGTTCCGCTTCGGTCAGTAGGGCAATATAGCGGCGTAACGTCGGAAGCACGAAGGCGGTATTGGCGGATAAAATACTTTCCCAAAGAGACGGAGAAGAAGAGGCAATCCGGGTAATGTCCTTAAAGCCGCCTGCCGCTAAAAGTCGCATGATATCCGCATCCTCGGAGGTACGAACCAAATTCACCAGTTGGGCCGCGATCACATGGGGTACATGGCTGATGGCAGATACAGCATTATCATGTTCCTCCGGCGAGAGAACAACCGGAATGGATTTTATCTGCTTTACAAGGCTAAGAAAAGCATCCACCCGCTCCTTCGGACAAGCCTCGGTCAGGGTGATTGCGTAATATGCATTTTCCATAAGGAGGGCATTACTGTTGGAAAAGCCGGTGCGCTCGGAGCCGGTCATCGGATGTCCGCCGATAAACTGAGCGGAGAGACCTGCGGCCTTTGCTGCAGTATGGATGCCGGATTTGACACTTCCCACATCCGTAAGAATCGTTTTATTTGAAATGATTTTTGCAAGGTCCGGCAAATAAGAGATGTTACAGTCTACCGGTGCACAAAGAAAAATATAATCACAATCGGAAAGGTCGGTTAAGGAAAAAACAACATCATCCAGTACTTTGCTATCCACAGCATTGTGTAAATCCTCGGAAAGAACAGGCTTACGGGAGTAGGCCAGAATCTTACAGGAAGGGAGCGTTTCACGCAGGGCACGGGCGATGGAGCCGCCGATTAAACCAAGACCGATAAATCCAAACTGAGTATCCATAAAAAACTCCTTTGCAAAAGCTGCTTTTTTTAATGTTAACAATATTGTAACGCTAGTTTCAAATCTTGTCAACGCTTTTTTACTTTAAAGCGCAACGGTTTAAAGTGACAGCAAAAAAGGCTGAATTGTAATGAAGGTTATGTAGGAAAATACTGCAGACTATGCCAAAACTATTGCGAAAAAAATTTTTTTGTGTATGATAAACTTAACGAGCTCGATAAAGATCGGAAGGAGGAGTGGGAGTTGAACATACGACTGAATGTCAGTGACGAGCATTACGAGGAAATCGAACAGAAGCTAACGGCAGCCGGTTTTATCGTTGATGATGATGCGGAGTTTGTGCTGACGGAGCGGGGACGGTTTGCCGGACATTTATCGGTAAAGACAAGAGAAGGGGAGAAGTTAAAGCTTTCCATTGAAGAAATCGTCTATATTGAAAGTCTGGGACATGAGGTGTTAGTGCACGGAAACGACGGTATCTGTTATTATGCGTATGACAGGTTATATCAGTTATGTACGATATTGGACAATACAAAGTTTTTGAGGGTCAGTAACTGTGCCATTATAGCAAAAGCCCATGTAAAGAAGATTAAGCCGTCCATTTCTATGAAATTTGTATTGGTGATGTCGGACGGAGCATTGGTAGACGTAACTCGAAGCTATTATAACAGCTTTCGGACATTTTTTCAGATATAGGAATAGGAGGAAGGATTATGACAGTAAGGATTTTAGTTTTACCGATACTGATTTTAATTGTATTGGCACTGGGGGTATTGGTGTATTATATTTGTTATAAGGCTGCCATTAACCGCAAACTTCGGGAAGAAGAAAGCGGTGCACACGTACCTATGGCTTCTACGGAATCGGTATTTAAAGTGGTAGTAGTGATCGGTGTATTCATCATGTATACCTCATTGAGTTCAAAAATTGTGAATCTTAAGGATCAATTGAGAGATACAAAAACCGAACTGTCCGATAGGATTTTTGCATTACAGTATGAGTTAGAAGAAATGAAGCAAGCGGCAAAAAAAGAAGCATCTATGGTAAGCAGTGCGTACTATGACTTCGGAGAGGTGAATACAAAGGAGCATACGGCAGAGCTGAAATTATTTGTATCACCGAAAAGTTACGGTGAAGAAACGGAAGTGTCGGTGGTGTTCCGGGGGGGAAAAATTGCGTTGAAGAATAACGGAAGAGGGCTGTTTTCGGGAAGTACGATTGTTCCGATCTTTGAAGATTTTTACGAAAAATGCATGATTTGTATTACCGAAGGCGGTGTAACAAAGACGGAGGAGTGGGAGAATGCACCGCAAGGCAGACAATGTTTCAACTGTCTTCCAATGTTAGCTGTGGGTGGTGGCGGCGGAAGCCAGATGTCTAAGAAATCGTTACGGGTAGAATATGAGTATGAGCTGTTTCCGGTGTATGCAGATTCTTTTCAAAATGTAACACTTTATGTGAAAAAAGGTGACACGATAGTGAATGAATTAGATTTTGTTAACGGTCGTGTATCAATTGAACAAAGTTATTCCATAGAAAAGGGAGAAAAGGGAGAGACAATTGAGTTTTATATAAAGGGTGTGGATGAATACGGCTATGTTCATGAGAAGCTTGAGGGGACATGGGATATCGGAGAGGGTGCAGGAAATGAGGCGCAAGTAACTTTTGTCAATGAGGGCTATCGGATTTACGCACCGGACGGAACGCTACTGACAAAATAAAAGAAGGTTTGGAGAAAGGTCACTGTAAAGTGGCCTTTCTTTTTCTGAAATCATGAAATTAAGTAGAAAAAAAGAATGAAATATGATATGATATAAATTGATATAGAATGTTCTGCAATAAGAAAGGTAAAGGTGCGGACAATATGGCAGTTAAATGGGGCGTTTTAGGTACTGCAGGAATTGCATCCTGGGGGACGATTCCGGGAATGCAGATGGCAGAAGGCTGTGAATTATATGCCATTGCAGGCAGAAACGAAGTAAAAGTAAATGAATTTAAAGAACGCTTCGGCTTTCAAAAGTCCTATGTAGGCTATGATGCGTTGTTGGCGGACAAAGAAGTACAGGCAGTCTACATTCCGCTTCCGAATCACCTGCATTATGAGTGGGTAATGAAAGCCATTGAAGCAGGAAAACATGTGCTGTGTGAGAAACCTTTGGCGTTAAATGCGCTGGAAGCAGAGGAAATGTTCCGTGCGGCAAAACGAAAAGGGGTACAATTTGCGGAAGCCTATGCGTATCTTCACAGTCCGTATGTGGCATCTTTGCGTGAAGTAATTGAGAGTGGCAGTATCGGTGAAGTGGACTATATCGAGACTGCTTTTGTGACTCAGGGATATGAGGAAGATTACCGCCTGCACAGAGAATACGGTGGCGGAGCCATGTATGATTTAGGCTGTTATTGTACCACAATGATGCTGTCACTGGTGGATTCCGAGCCGGCCTTTGTAAAGGCTTGCGCGGAGTTTGGCGGAGATGAGGTGGATTTTCATACCGCAGGAATTGTAAAGTTTGAAAACGGTGTGAGGGCTTCTTTTAATGTGGGCATGATTTTCGGGAAAGGGGCCAACGGCAGATTTGACCGGTTGTATGTTCACGGCTCCAAGGGATATATCCGTTCCGAAGTGGAGTATAATCAGGCGGGTGAGTTAAGTTATCGCGTGATGACAAACGGAACGGAAGAGCCAAAGACCGTGACAGCAAGACAGAATTATTGTTTGGAAGTAGAGCAGATGAACCGGGCCATTGAAGGTACGGGAACGCTTCTTGTAACACCGGAGTTTTCCCTGCGTAATGCGAAGCTTATGGATGCGGTGTTACGGGAAATAGAGTATTAAAATAAAGGAATCTGGAACATTTAGAAAGGCAGGAAGCAAATGAAAGATTTTTTGCCGATTTGCAGAGAAGACATGGAAAAGCGCGGCTGGGAACAGTGCGACTTTGTATATATTATCGGGGATGCCTATGTGGATCATACCTCCTTCGGACCGGCCATTATCAGCCGTGTGTTGGAGAGTCACGGCTATAAGGTGGGAATTATTTCACAGCCGGACTGGAAGGATGAAACCAGTGTGCAGATATTAGGAGAGCCGCGGTTGGGCTTCCTTGTGTCCGCGGGAAATATGGACACTATGGTAAACCATTATACCGTGGCGAAAAAACGCCGATCCCAGGATGCTTATACCCCAGGCGGTGTCATCGGAAAACGTCCGGACCGGGCGACCATCGTGTATTGTAATCTGCTTCGTCGTGTGTATAAAAAGAAACCGATAATTATCGGCGGGATTGAGGCGTCCTTGCGTCGTTTGGGACACTATGATTATTGGTCCGATACGGTAAAGCGTTCCATTTTGCTGGATTCCGGGGCGGATTTGTTGTCTTACGGCATGGGGGAGAAGTCTTTAGTTGAGATTGCGGAAGCGCTTGATTCCGGGATTGCGGTAAAGGATATTACCTTTGTGGCGGGAACGGTATACCGGGCGACTTCGCTGGAGTCGGTCTATGATGCCACCGTGCTTCCTACTTTTTCGGAGATAAAAGAAGATAAGAAAACCTTTGCGAAAAGCTTTTATGTGCAGTATTGTAATACAGACCCGTTTTCCGGAAAGCGTCTGGTGGAGAAATACAGTGATACGGAGTATGTGGTACAGAATCCACCGGCAGCACCCCTTACCCAGGCCGAGATGGACCGGGTGTATGCACTTCCTTACATGCGGAATTATCATCCGTCTTATGAAGCGGCAGGCGGGATTCCGATTATTAATGAGTTAAAGTTCAGTCTGGTAAGTAACCGTGGATGTTTCGGCGACTGTAACTTCTGTGCGCTGACCTTCCATCAAGGACGGATTATCCAGACCAGAAGTCATGAGTCCATTTTGGAAGAGGCAAAACTTATGACCTGGGACCCGGATTTTAAAGGGTATATTAACGATGTGGGAGGACCGACGGCAAATTTTCGCGCCCCAGCCTGTGAAAAGCAACTGACCAAGGGTGTTTGTACCAACAAACAGTGTCTGTTCCCGACACCGTGTAAAAATTTAAAGGTAAATCACGAAGATTACCTTGCGCTGTTAAGAAAACTAAGAGAATTGCCGAAAGTAAAAAAGGTATTTATACGTTCCGGTATCCGGTTCGACTATTTGATTTACGATAAGGACCGCACATTCCTCAGGGAATTGTGTGAGCATCATGTCAGCGGTCAGTTAAAGGTTGCACCGGAGCATGTGTGCGATGCTGTGCTGTCAAAAATGGGAAAGCCGAACCGTAATGTCTATGATACCTTTATTGCCGAATATAAAAAGATGAATACACGTCTTGGAAAAGAGCAGTATGTGGTGCCGTATTTGATGTCGTCCCATCCGGGTTCTACTATGAAGGAAGCGGTGGAACTGGCGGAATATTTGAGGGATTTGGGCTATATGCCGGAACAGGTACAGGACTTTTATCCGACACCGTCTACCATATCCACCTGTATGTATTATACGGGATTAGACCCGCGAACCATGGAGCCGGTGTATGTACCGAAGTCGCCGCACGAGAAAGCAATGCAACGTGCGCTCATTCAGTATCGTAATCCGAAAAATTACGAACTGGTGGAGGAGGCATTGAAGCTTGCACACAGAGAGGATTTAATCGGTTTTGATAAGAAATGTTTAATCCGTCCGAGAAGCGGAAGGGGCGGTAGCGGATTTACAGGAAAGACGGAAGGAAAATCCGGTGGAAAAGGAAACGGAATCCGGAAAACAGGCGGTGGAACGGGTGTCGGTCAGGGAACACAAAAGCCGGCAACTACGAAAAAGAGGACCATACGAAATGTGCACAAGAAAAAAGGAAAATAGATAGAATCCGTATATCGGATACGGAGAACAGGAGGATGCGATGTTTCAGAATTTATATCCGAAGGAAGAATGGGATTCGGCGTATACGTTAGACTATGAGCGTTTGTTTAAAGAGGGCTATCGAGGAATTATTTTCGATATCGACAATACGCTTGTGGAGCATGGGGCACCGGCAAACGAGGAAGCCGTTGCACTGGTGGACAGGCTTCGCAGAATGGGATTTTCTGTTTGCTTTTTGTCCAATAATGACAAGCCGCGGGTAAGTGAATTTTGTAAGCCCATGGATGTGGCGTATATTTACAAAGCGGGAAAACCGAAACATAAGGGCTATGAAGCTGCCATGAAGTTAATCGATACCACAAAGGAACAAACCGTGTCCATCGGGGACCAGATATTTACGGATATGTGGGGAGCCAACCGGGCAGGGATTCATACCGTTTTGGTAAAGCCGATCGGAAAAAAGGAAGAAATTCAGATTGTATTAAAGCGGTATTTGGAAAAAATCGTGTTATATTTTTATCGTAAGAGTAAAAATAAGAAGGAACAATGAAGATGAAAAAGAACAATGTTATTTTAATCGGATTTATGGGTTGTGGGAAAAGTACCGTGGGGAAGAAGCTTGCGGATGCTTTGGCCTATGAGTTCCGGGACACGGATGCTATGATAGAAGAGGACTACGGAAAGACAATATCCAAAATGTTTGAAGAGGACGGAGAGGCATATTTCCGGGATGCGGAAACGGAGCTGTTAAAGAAGCTTTCTGTAGAAGCGGACGGTATGGTGTTAGCCACCGGCGGCGGAATGCCAATGCGGGAAGAAAATGCCACACTGCTTAAAAAAGTCGGTACTGTAGTTTTTTTAGAAACCACAATAGTGACGATTCTTTCCCGGCTACAAAAGGATACGGGACGTCCCCTTGCAGACGGAGAAGACAGGGAAGCACGTCTTCGCCCGCTCTTTGCGAAGCGGTTGCCGGTGTATCGGGCGGTTGCGGAATACATTGTGAATACGGAAGAAAAATCTGTGGATGTAATTGTAGAAGAAATAAAAACAGTTGTGAACGATGCAACAAAGAAATAGAGGAGGCAGATATCATGAAGATTTTGGTAGTGAACGGACCGAATTTAAATTTTCTCGGAATTCGTGAACCGGCACAGTACGGTACGGAAAACTACGATAGTTTGTGCGCAAAGATTGAAGCAGCGGCGGCTGCAAAGGGCGATACGGTTGAAATTTTTCAGAGCAATTGTGAAGGAACCTTGATTGACCGTCTTCAGGCGGCGTACAGCGACGGAACGGAAGGTATTATTATTAATCCGGGAGCGTATACTCATTACAGCTATGCAATCCGGGATGCGTTAGCCTCTGTTACGGTGCCGAAAATCGAAGTGCACATTTCCAATATTCACAAAAGGGAAGAATTCCGCCATACGTCGGTAACCGCACCGGTATGCGACGGTCAGATTGTAGGACTGGGAACCAATGGATATTTGCTGGCACTGGAAGCCCTGCATATGGCATAAATCCCCGGATTTCGTATGTTTTTTAGCGGAACGGGTGAAAATAAAGCAAAACAAATGCATTTTTTTAAAATTTGGTATTGAAAAAATTGTCAGAGTGCGATACACTAGAGAGTAGTTAATTCTAAGGAGGATTATATATGATTTCTGCAGGTGATTTCAGAAACGGTATTACTCTTGAAATTGAGGGTAATGTTTGTCAGATCGTTGAGTTCCAGCACGTTAAGCCGGGTAAGGGCGCAGCGTTTGTAAGAACGAAGTTAAAGAATATTAAGAGTGGTGGTGTTGTCGAGAAGACGTTCCGTCCGACGGAGAAGTTCCCGGCTGCACATATCGAGAGAGCAGATATGCAGTATCTGTATTCCGACGGTGAGATGTACCACTTCATGGATGTAGAGACCTTTGATCAGATCGCTATGACCGAGGATCAGATCGGTGATTCCTTAAAGTTCGTGAAGGAAAACGACATGGTTAAGATGCTTTCCCATAACAAGCAGGTATTTGCTATTGAGCCGCCGTTGTTCGTAGAACTTGTAATTACCGACACCGAGCCGGGCTTCAAGGGTGATACCGCAACCGGTGCTACCAAGCCGGCTACTGTAGAGACCGGAGCTGTCGTACAGGTACCGTTATTTGTTGAGAACGGTGAGACCATCCAGATTGACACCAGAACCGGCGAATACATGAAGAGAGTGTAAGCTTTTTATTGATAAGATTTTTTACAAGCTGTCACATTGTTGGTGTGACAGCTTTTTTTTTTGCGTGGCAATCGTATTGAAACCGAATTTTTAAAAAATCGGAAATCCCTTCCATGCATAAGCGCATAATCCTGCGGAATACTAAAGGAGCAACTTACTTTAAGTATGATGTGCAAAAAAAGGAGGCTTTTATGAAAAAGAAGCTTGTATGCCTTATGGCAATGTGCTGTATGTCTTTGTTTCTGGTAGCATGTGCCTGCGGAGAGAATATGGGAAATGAAGATGTTTCTCCGAGTCCGGAAGCTACCACAGCGCCGAGCCCGACCACAGCGCCGAGCCCGACCACTGCTCCGGATCAGAACGACGATTCTGATATGAACGGAAATAATGTTGGCGGAACCGATACGGACGGAATCGGCGGAACCGGTGATGACGGCGTAATCGGTAATATCGGTGACGGTGTCGGCGATGTAATCGATGGTATCGGTGAAGGTGCCAATGAAGTGATTGACGGTATCGGAAACGGTGTGGACGAAATGACCGGTGGAAATGCCGGAAACGGAACTAACGGGAATACCGGTGCTGGTGCTACCGGTGGTATGACCGGAGGTAACGCAGCAGGCGGTGCCAGATAATCCGGCATCTTCATAAGCAGAAAAAGAAAAGATGTCTCGACTTTTTCGGAAGTTTGAGGCATCTTTTGTCTGTATAGAGTAATTATTCGTTGAAAGAAATGGTATACGTAATCCGTTCTTCTGCGTTATCCTTCTCATATTTATAAGGAAAACAACAATGCTCCAATAGAGTTATCGAAGCTGTGTTTTCTTTTTTTATATAGGCGGAAAGTTCGGAATATCCCTGCTCTTTTGCATAGGAGAGGAGAGCCGGGATGAGTTCTTTTGCATACCCCAATTTCCGATACGGTACATCAATAAGATATCCTAAGGAAAAGGTGTCGGAATCTTTCTCCGGTAAGGAAAAACCGGCTCGGCCGATCAGCGCGCCTGTTTTCTTTTCATAAACACCCCACAGAGCCAAATCAAAAAAAGGATATACGTTACGGAGATAGGCGTTATGTTTGTCCCGTTCCGTTTCGTAATCAGAGAGGTTTTCTTCCATAAAGGATGCCGTGGAAGGTTCGGTACACATGGCATAGAGTTTCGGAAAATCCGCTTCGGAAAATTCCCGGAGGATAAGGCGTTTTGTGGTAAGAATCTCTGCCGGATAACCGATTCCATGGGCATGCATGCGCCGGAAATAGTTTACGTCAACGGAAGTAAAATCTTCAAACAAAGCGTAAGCACCGGACATATCTTCGTTGGTTTCCGGCGGGGCATAGCCGATGCAGAGAATTTGTTCTTTTTTAGCGGCAGCAATTTCGGTGGCGGAATCCGTAACCATAAGGCAGTCGCCGGGTGACGCAAGGAGAGTTGCGGTAACCGGAACAGACATCGGGGGATAAGCGGGAGACGGCGTATGTATCGTACTGAGTATAGATTCGATTTGCGCAGTTTCTAAGGCATGCAAAAGAGTTTGGACCGCTTGTGATTCGGCAATCGCCGGTGTAAGAGCAAACAGAATTTTTTTCAGCATACAAGGCACCTCCTTTTCGTTTCTTGCGTGTTTCCTCAGACATTTTCCTCAGTTTATCATAATAGAATGTACCAGTAAAGAGAAAACGGACAAAGGATTCGAAAAAAAATGCAAAAAAATGAAAAAAAGACTTGATTATCTTTGCATTTTGTGTTTTTCTATTAGTATGGATTTTTATTAGCAAAAAAAGATCCGATTTTATTTGAACTGAAAGGTTGGTAAAAAGTATTATGAAAAAAGTAGTTAAGTTTGGCGGCAGTTCTTTAGCCAGTGCAGAGCAGTTTAAAAAGGTAGGCGATATCATCCGTGGGGATGAGAGCCGTGTGTATGTAGTACCGTCTGCACCGGGTAAGCGTCATTCCAAAGATACAAAGGTAACCGATATGTTATACGGGTGTTACGCTTTGGCTGAAGCAGATAAGGATTTCTCCAAGGAGCTTGCGGCTATTGAGGCTCGGTATAATGAGATTATTGAAGGACTCGGCTTAAAACTTTCTTTAAAGGAAGAATTTGAGGTAATTGAGAAGAACTTTAAGTTGAAGGCCGGAAGTGATTATGCGGCTTCCCGCGGTGAGTACTTAAACGGTCGTATTATGGCGACTTATCTTGGTTATGAGTTCATCGATGCGGCTGAGGTGATTTTCTTCCACAGCGACGGAAGCTTCAATGCAGAGAAGACCGATTCTATTCTTTCTAAGCGTCTTGCAAAGACGGAACGTGCGGTTATTCCGGGCTTTTACGGTGCAAAGAAGAGCGGCGAAGTAAAGACCTTCTCCCGTGGCGGTTCCGATGTAACAGGTTCTATTGTTGCAAGAGCAGGCAAGGTGGACCTTTATGAGAATTGGACCGATGTTTCCGGTTTCCTTGTAACGGACCCGCGTATTATTGAGAATCCGAAGCCGATTACTACCATTACATACAGAGAGCTCCGTGAGCTTTCCTATATGGGTGCGGGCGTTCTTCATGAGGACGCGATTTTCCCGGTTCGTAAGGCCGGTATTCCGATTAACATCCGGAATACCAATGCCCCGGAAGATGAGGGAACCATGATTGTTGAGAGCACCTGCCGTATTCCGGAGTACACCATTACCGGTATTGCGGGTAAGAAGGGCTTCGTAGCGGTTAACATCGAAAAGGACATGATGAATGCCGAGGTTGGTTTCGGACGTAAAGTATTGCAGGCTTTCGAAGAAAACGGCATTTCCTTTGAGCATGTACCGTCCGGTATCGATACCATGACCGTGTTTGTTCATCAGCCGGAGTTTGAAGGCAAAGAGCAGAGCGTACTTGGTGCAATTCATCGTCTGGCAGCTCCGGATTCCATTGACCTTGAGGCAAACCTTGCATTAATTGCGGTAGTAGGTCGCGGTATGAAGTCCAATCGCGGTGTGGCAGCACGTATTTTTGCGGCACTTGCCCACAGCAACATTAACATCAAGATGATTGACCAGGGTTCCAGTGAGCTTAATATCATCATCGGTGTTCGCAACGAAGATTTTGAAACTGCTATTAAGGCAATCTACGATATTTTTGTAACCGTAGCGCTTTAATATAAATGAGAATGAAAACAAATAAGAGAAAGCGGGGTATTACAACATGAAGATTCAAAACGTAACCGATGCAGCATTTAAGAAGTACGGTAAGGTTGTAACCGGAATTGATTTTTCCGATATGCTTGCCGAGATGAAGAAGATGGAGATTCCGGCAGACGTAGTGTATGAGCCGGGTCTTGCAAGCCTTGAAGCGTGTGCTTCCGCAAAGGATCTTTGCGAGAGCGTATACGGCGGAATGCCGATTCAGGTGGGCCATTGCAGCGGTAACAACAATAAGTTAAACGCTGTGGAGTATCACAGAGATTCCGAAGTAAACATTTCCGTAGACGGCATGATTTTACTTCTCGGTCTGGAGCAGGATATCGAGGAGGATTTCACTTACGATACCTCTAAGATTGAAGCTTTCTTAGTACCGGCCGGTGTAGCCGTAGAACTTTACGCAACCACCCTTCACTACGCTCCGTGTAATTCCGAAGCAGGCGGTTTCCGTGGCATTGTAGTTCTTCCGAAGGGAACCAACTACGACCTGAAAAAACAGCCGAATAAGACTCCGGAAGATAAGCTGATGACCGCTGTGAACAAGTGGTTAATCGCTCATGAGGATGCAAAGATTGCGGGCGCATTTAACGGCTTAAAGGGCGAGAATATTACATTATAAGAATGATAAAAAAGGGAAACGATTGCCTTAAGGGTAGTCGTTCCCTTTTTGTATGAAACAAATGAGGTGGTAATATGAAAAAGAAACTTTTAGCATTGTTTGTGCTTTTGACGATGCTTGTGACTTTGTTTGCAAGTTGCGGAAGTGATTCGGAAACCGGTTCCCGGAAAGAGAAAGATAAGGTATCGGAGCGGAACGAGGATGACGATGATGAGGATGATGACGACGGCAGATCTCTTGCGGATTTGATTAAGGATAAGGTAGGCGGCGGAAAAGAGGACAGACCGGTCGGGAAAGACGAACTTCAGGTTGGAAGAGTTGAGGAAAAGGTCATTAATGTTATGTCTTTTACCGACGAAGTTCCGAGAATAGTACAGATGTATCTGGATTGGCATCCGGAGCTGGGGTATTCCATGAGGTCAACCATTGTGGCAACAACAGACGGAGTATATCAGCCTGCACTTGATGAAATGATAAAAAGCGGGGATGTGGATATCTATGCGGTAGAGTCTGCTTTTGCGTATAAATATACCCAGGGTGATGCTGCGGGGTTTGCAGCTACCTACGATGATTTAGGGATTCGGACAAACGAGATGATGCGTGCGTCCCAAACAGCAATCTATGCTTCTGAAATAGGAACCAGACCGGCGGATGGCAAGGTGGTAGGCCTTCCGTATCAGTCCGGTGCGGGCTGTTTTATCTATCGTCGTTCTGTGGCAAAGGACACTTGGGGAACCGATGATCCGAGAAGAATTCAGGAAATCATCGGTGGCGGAACCGGAAGTTGGGATCTTTTCTGGGATGCGGCAGATGATTTAAAGGCAAAGGGGTATGGTATTGTTTCCGGTGACGGTGATGTTTGGCACGGAATTGAGAACAGTGCAAATCAGAGCTGGCTTGTAGACGGCGTGCTTACCCTTGATCCAAAGAGAGAGGCATTGTTAGATGTTTCAAAATGGTTAAAGGATAACAATTACCATAATGAAACACAGGACTGGCAGCATGCCTGGTTTGAAGATATGTGCGGAGTAGGCGAAAAGCCTGTATTCGGATTTTTCGGACCGGCTTGGTTCATCAACTATACTATGAGTTATAATTGCGGAGACGATAAGGAAACATCCTCTTTTGAAGGAACTTACGGCGACTGGGCAGTATGTAACGCTCCGGTAGGTTTTTGGTGGGGAGGCACATGGGTTCTTGCCCATAGAGATGTTGTAGACATGGAAAAGAAGGATGTGGTTGCCGATATCCTTCAGTGGATTACTCTGGATTACGACGAAAACAGCTTACAGTATCTGTGGGCAAACGGACTTATTGATTATGCCGGAACGAAGGATGCGGTAGTCAGCGGTACCGTAATGAGTAAATCCGACGGACGCCTTGATATGCTGAACGGTCAGAATATGTTTGACTATTATGTTAGTGCAAACGAGATGGCAAGAGGCGATAACAGCTCACAATATGATGAAATTATTAGTACGGCGTGGAGAAAAGCGGTACGGGAATATGTTTCCGGATGGTACAGTCGTTCCGAAGCAATCGAGTTGTTCGCTTCCGAGGTAAGGAATAAGCTGGGCATCACAATACCGGATTCATTTTACTCGTATTCGGATGACGGAGGAAGGATTGAAGTGCTTCCTACGCCTGCGATAAAGCCGGTTAAGGATAGAGACTTGGGAGGTTTGGAGATTGTTATCGGTGACTGGTATTCTCCGGAAGGCGGAATGTATCCTACCAATGCAAAGGAAGAGGCTGCCCAAAAGTATCGTCAGGAACTTATGCTGAAATACAATTTCAGCATACAACAAAAGATGGTAAGCGACTGGAGTGGTATGGGAGATACCTTATCTTATGAGGTAACGAATGAAAACCCGAGTGCACATGTGTATGAGTTGGATTATAGGTTTATTGCGGAACCGATGAAGAATGGTTTGTTCTACGACCTGGCTACATTAGATGCATTTGATTTTTCGGAAGAAAAATGGAGTGATAGTGTAACAAAGCTGATGACCCGGGGAGACAGTATTTACGGTATGAAGGCTGACTTCGGTATGAGTGATAATGTCGGTGGCGTTATTTTTAATAAGCGATTAATGGAAGAAGCAGGATTTGATGCTCATTATTTGTATGATTTACAGGTGAGTGGTGAATGGACCTGGGATACGTTTGAAGCGATATGCAGTCGACTGACAAGAGATCTAAACGGAGACGGTTGTACGGATGTCTATGCTGTTGTCGGTTCCAACGCAGATTTCTTAAACGGTTTGGTTGCTTCTACCGGAGAGGATTTCTTTTTACAGAATCCGGACGGAACCGTATACAGTAATTTTTCTTCGGAAAATGTATTGACAGCCTTGGATTATGCGGAAAACTTGTATTCCAGAGGCTATGTGATGCCGGATCCGGAACATGCTGATTGGAACTGGTATCAGAACGCATTTAAAGAAGGACAAGCAGCTATGACTTTTGCCGGTTTGTCCTATATGAGTAATGGATTATATGGGGATATGTGGGATGAGCTTGGTTTTGTTATGCCTCCGAAGCCGGATTACGGAGCTCCGTATCATTCTTATACCACTGACTCTGTATTTGTAATTCCGGCATGTTATGACACAGAAACCGCAGATGCTATCGCGTTTGCCTATAATCTGTATACCAATGCTACTCCGGGCTGGGAGGAAAGATATGTTAACTTAGATCCGTTCTATAGTTTGTTTTGGGATGAACGGGCAGTGGAAGAAACTTTGAACATGTTTGCTTTTGCAGAGAACGGAATCCATAATAAGGCAGAATCTCTGTTAGATGCAAATTTTTACAGTGAGTTAGATGGTTTGTGGGGCGATATGGCAGTTTTTGGCAAAAGTCTGAGAACATCTCTGAACGCATTAGGCAGTACATGGGAAGGAATTGTAGCGGAAGCAAACGGATACTAAAACACGAGGTGATAAAATGAAAAAGAAAATTGTAGCACTTTTTATTATCCTTACGATGCTTGCAACTTTCTTTGTAGGTTGTTCCGGTAACACAGATTCCGGCTCTGATAAGGGCCGGGATAAGGTGTCGGAGCGTGAGAAGGATG
>JAFVSN010000044.1 GCA_017503735.1 Lachnospiraceae bacterium | reverse complement strand
TCAGCAAAAGAAATGCTTCAGAAGGCAAAAGCAGGTAAGTATGCAGTTGGTCAGTTCAACATCAACAACCTTGAGTGGACCAAGGCAATCCTTTTAACCGCACAGGAGATGAATTCTCCGGTTATCCTTGGTGTATCCGAGGGTGCAGGTAAGTACATGGCAGGTTATACCACCATCGTTGGTATGGTAAACGGCATGATTAACGAGTTAAAGATTACCGTTCCGGTAGCCCTTCATCTTGATCACGGTAGCTACGAAGGCTGCTTGAAGTGCATCGAGGCAGGTTTCTCCTCCGTTATGTTCGACGGTTCCCACTACCCGATTGATGAGAACGTTGCAAAGACCACCGAGCTCGTTAAGATTTGTAACGAGAAGGGTATGTCCCTCGAGGCTGAGGTTGGTTCCATCGGCGGTGAGGAAGACGGTGTTGTTGGTGCAGGTGAGTGCGCTGATCCGGACGAGTGTAAGGCAATCGCTGATCTCGGCGTAACCATGCTGGCTGCAGGTATCGGTAACATCCACGGTAAGTATCCGGCAAACTGGGCTGGTCTTAGCTTTGAGACCTTGGCTGCAGTTCAGGAGAAGACCGGTGAGATGCCGCTCGTTCTTCACGGTGGTACCGGTATTCCGGAAGATATGATTAAGAAGGCAATTTCTCTTGGCGTAGCTAAGATTAACGTAAATACCGAGTGTCAGCTTTCCTTTGCTGATGCTACCCGTAAGTACATCGAGGCTGGTAAGGACTTAGAAGGTAAGGGCTTTGACCCGAGAAAGCTTCTTGCTCCGGGCTTCGAGGCTATCAAGGCAACCGTTAAGGAAAAGATGGAACTGTTCGGTTCTGTAAACAAGGCTTGCTAATCAAGTAAATGCGAGGGCTGCTTCGGCGGCCCTTTGTTTTTGTAAAGAAAAGACGCTGTACATCGTCCCTTTTTCACTGGGCTACGGATGTAAGTATTTCTAATTACTTCGAGGAAGAAGAGAACATGGTGACGCAACCGGTACTTACGCGCCGTCCGTGGCGCGTGCGCACCTTCCTCGGACATCCTTGTCCGAGGATTGCTGACATATAAACGAAGTAATAAGAAATTCTAACATCCTACGCAAAAGTTCAAAAGTGGTCGATGTACAGCGTCTTTTCTTGGCAAGAATAGGAAGGCTGCCGAATGCAGCCCTGCAAAGTTTGCTGAGAGCTTTCTCAGAATAATGAAAAGTATAGTGTTACTTTCTTTTTTCTGCGAAAACGACTCCTTTTCTTTTTAGGTGACCACGATTATAATGAAGTTACAAAAGCGCTTTTGAATTTTTTTGGGAGGACATAAGATATGTCGATTGGTTCTAAGATTAAGGCACTGCGGGGAGCGAAGGATTTGACCGAGGAGGAGAGGGAACGGATTGCGGAGGAATGCCGGGGGTACAGTGAATATATTTTGGAGCATTCTATGGACGACGATGCCCGTCATGTGGCGAATGATTATCTGAGCCGGTATTATCACCGGAAGGGAGAGGAAGAGAAAGCATGGGAGTATGCAAGGAAGCTTTCGATTCTTTGTAACAGTAGGGAGTTTCTTATTACGGAGTTGACGACCGGCACCGAAAGAGTATGGGAAAATCAAAATCTGAATAATCTTTTGTTCCACTATTTTGTGATTCGTATGTTAGCTAATTATGAACTGGATTTTGGGAAATGGTTGTATACGGAAGAGGAGCGGATGGTGCTTCGGGATAAGAAGTTTGCACTGTTTTCCTTACTGTTTGAGAAGGGAGAAGATTACGGAGAATACATGGACCACTTGGCAGATTCTCATGAGATGCAGGCAAGAGAGTACGCAAAGCGACAAAATAAGGAGAAGTGTCTGTACCATCAGGAACAGGCACTCGCGAGTGCCGTAGGATTTATTGAGTACATGAGAAGTGAAAGCTATGTCCATTCTTCCCTTTTGGGGAGAGGGTACGAATCTTATCCACAGGGGACTACTTTGTGGGACAGGGAGAATATCGCCGCGCAGATTCTATCCAAGACAGAGCTTCCGGAGTATGATTCTTTGAGAGCGGATGCCGGTTTTGTGGAGCTTACCCAGAAGTTGTCCGAATATGCCGGGGAAAATGATTATTAATGTAATGCGTGAGTAAAAAGAAAACCGTGAGGTTCCGGAGAGGAGCCTCACGGCTTTTACGCTTTACAGTTTCTATTATTTCTGAATCAGATCCCATATACTAAATTTTGAATCAATCAGCCCATAGTATTCACATAACCGAACTACGGCATCAAGGCTGTCTTTCGGTTCCACCCATAGATCAGGGGAGTATCCGATACCATCTAAGTTTTCCAAGCTGTCGTAGAAGGCAATGGAGGTACCGAAACGTATATTGATGCCACTGTTGGATAAATACAACGTAGGTACATTGCCGAAGGTGAGACATCCCATGGTGTTACTGCCTACCAGTATAACGCGTTTTCCTTGGGAGAGCATATGAGCATAATATTCTCCGGAGGAGGCTACATTTCCGTCAATTAATACAAACATAAGAGTGTCGGTTTCCCAAAGGGTTCCGGCAGAATCTATGGTGGTTTTCCATACGCCTTGAGCGTTGCTGTTGTTTTCACCGGAAATTGCATAGTAAATGTTGCTGCATTTTTTTGAGAACAAGACTTTCGGTGTTATGTTTTTACCGCAAAAAGTATTCATCCATTGGTTGGAATAATTGTCCAAACCACCGGTGTTTCCGCGTAAATCAAGTACCAGTAGCGGTTCTTTTCGATAGCTATATGCTGTGGAAGCAAATTCCTGCAGGCGACGGTTATCACCCGCCAGGGAATGATTGACTAATACGGGAATCTGTCCATGGCCTGCGGTGGTTTCAGAGAAAACATTTGCGATAGTTTCTTCCTTTCGTTGTATCGGCTCGGCAAAACTCCATATTAAAGAATGTTCCACGCCCTCGATTGTCATGGACTTCGGAAGTGTTTCCTTGTCCGAGCAAACTGTAGTCAGGCAATAAGTAATGGCACCGTCCGGACCGATGGTGTGTTTCACATATTGTGAGTCGATGCCGGTCGGGTCAGTAAAATATAGATCCCGCACAAAATACGTAAATTGGGAATATTCCCGGTCGGCAATGAAGGTATCTGCATCATTTGTAGTGATGGAGAAGTGTCGGTCTACAATGATGGGAGACAAGGTCTCCCATAAGAGTTTCCACAAATCGGTGGTGCTGATTTCATCCCTTGTCTCTAGTTTGTTCAGAATACTGTCACGAAGGGGTAAAAAGACTTCATCTCCGCCAAAGTATACATATCCGCCGTAAGCGTAGGACAGCAATTGGAATGCCAGGTTCACATCCTCTGCCGCTTGTTTTGCGGTTATCTTTTCCGGAATATCTTTTGGCTGTAAAAATTCTTCTACTTCTTCCTTGGTAAAGATGTAATCATAAGTTTCCGGCTGTAAGTAGGAGGCATGTTCTGCCCGCTCCTCATCGGTCCATGGTTCTTTTACCGGTAGGATTTCAGACAGAAAAAGGTTCAAACCGTCCGGACCTCCATAGGGACCGGTATTTTTTGCTGGTTCTTCTGCCTTACAGGCTGCAAAGGTAAGTAAAAGTATGCTTATGATTCCCAATAGGATACGTTTCATATGAATGGTTCCCCCTAAATATCAAGTTCGTGTTTTAGCTTCTTCTTTAATCTTGCCAACTGCTTCTCAAAGAACTCCACATAGATATCAAAAGCCTCGTTCTTTAAAATCGGCAGTAGTTGCAATGCTGTTTTGGTTTCTTCGATAGCCTTCTCGATATTTCCTTCCGCTTCGTAGCATTCCGCCAGTTTTTGCATCATCTGAATCAGATTCTCAAAAGAAATCCACTTTTGTTTTTCTGCGGCTTCGAACTTTTCCTTTCCCTCTAAAAGATAAGCAATTTCAGTAAGCTTGGTAAAGTAAATCTCCGGAATTTGTTCCTGTGCCGCTTTTGCGCTTTCGATATCGCCTTTTGCCTTGTAGGCGTAAGCAAGGAAACGTAGGGCATCGTATTTTACTTCGCTTTCCCGGGTGTTCTCGCTGAGCTTACTTGCTATGGCGATGGTTTCGTCCGGGTTCTCGGTGTAGTTTATGACATAGAGCAGATTGTTCAGCAGAATGTCATTGTCCGGATACGTCTTCAAGCCTTCCTCTAATATGGCTCGGCTCTTTGGCGGGTTACTTTCCCGGTACTGATAGGCTTCCTTGCAGATGGCATCCACTTTCTGTTCCAGTTCCGTTAAGTGAAAGTCAAACAGGTCATCCATGGATACGCCGAAGTAGCTTGCCAGTATCGGAGCCAGAGTGATGTCCGGCAGTGCCAGATTGTTTTCCCACTTGCTGACAGCCTGAAAGGAAATACCGATACTGTTTGCCAGTTGCTCCTGGGTGATGCCCCGTTGTTTACGAAGTTCTTTTATTTTGGTTCCGATGTTCATTGTGGTGTCCTCCATCCTGAATATAATTCGTAGGTTTTCAATGTGTTCAAGGCGGCGCCTGCCTTATGCTTTCATTATCCCATGGATGGAACGGAATAACAATAAACGGATAAATGACTTTTTTCAACCGTGGGTTGAAGGTTGGCCCGGAACGTTATTGTTGTTGTTTGCTTCGATATGCAACGAAACTGCAGATGCCGGAATTGATAAAGTGGAGTATGGAACACCAAGTCAGGGCATCATTTCCGGAAAGACAGCCGGCAAAGATATTCATGAAACCAATAAATATCCAAAGGAAGGCCAAGCCAATGAACACCTTACTTCGCATATTCTCTTTATCCTTGAATGCCTGTGTGGTTTCTTTTACCTTCGGCAAGTCTTCATCGCTTGCATACTCATCATGAATCAAATAGTCGGCGGATACGCCGTACAGTTCACTTAATTGTTTTAAGTTCGCAAGGTCCGGGGTGGTTTCACCAAGCTCCCAACGGGAGACTGCCTGACGGGATACCCCCAGTTGTTCTGCCAATGCCTCCTGGGACAGCCCGCGGGCTTTTCTTAATTGAATCAGTTTTTCTTCAAATTTCATAAATGACTCCTCCTATGGTGTTTTGATACCAAAAGCTTATATCAAATGTCAAAAAACTTCTACCACGCAGATGTGACATTTCCGCAACCGGATGTAACATGGGGGAAATAAACGGTTGCTTTCCCTCAGAGAGTACAAGCTCTGTTTACATAGATTTCACTCGGAAGCCTGTGGGTGACCGAGAATATGTAAAGGGGAGGATTTGCGCGATGTATTTAACTATAGAATCTGTTTACTACCTGATTGCTATTGTAAGTATAGCCTGTGGCGCAGCCTATAAACTGGGCTACGCTAATGGGAAAAACGCAAAAAAGTAACTGTCCGAGCCTAGCAAACTTGACAGTTACTTTTTTGTAATCTGTTAACTTCAAGGCAACCGTTCTATCGGTAGCACTTTTCTAATGTCAGTATAGCATGATTGCTTTTAAATTGCAATAGCCACTTTCATATGCGATAAATCCTATTTTTTCATCACAAAATAGAATCGATGCACCATTCCCTCTACAAAGCTTTTCTCATGGATTTGCTTTTCTACTTCCAGTAAGTTTTCAAAAGAGCTTTCCACGGAAAAATCCGTAAACTCCCACGGAATGACTTTTGCAAACCACACGAGTGCAGAAGTGTCGAAAAATCGAATCGGTTTATAGGTTTCATCCTGTTCCAACGAGGTAAATCCTGCATCGGTAAAAAGTTTAGATTGTTTTTCTAAGTTGTGCCCCGGAAAGGATTTTTCTTTTCCCGGAAGTACCAGTTGCACCAAATCCCAATCGTTGTCTTCTCCTACCTGCTGGGTGATAAAGAGTCCGCCCGGTTTTAAGACGCGATAAATCTCTTTTGGGTCATAGGAGCCGTGACGGTTTAGTACAATATCAAAGGTGGCATCATCAAAAGGCATTTGGGACTCGTCCTCCATCTCCTGGAAGTCAACCCCCAACGGGGCAAAGATTTCCCGACACAAAGCTACATTCGGGGCATACCCTTCCGTTGCACTTGTAAGGTGGTACGGGTGTCTGAGAGACAACAAAAACTCTCCGCCGCCGGTGTCCATGTCCAGAATCTTGTCCGTTGGTTTTAAGTATTTCTGAATTACGGTTTTGTAATCCCAAGGCATGTCATCTTCTTCCGACTGAAATTTGTCAGCGATGTGGGAGAATTCCCAGCCTTTCATTTGTGCATGTTCTTCTTCTGCAAGCCACTTTGTTCTTAATTCATTTACGTTCATAATAACTATTCCTTTTCATAGGCTTTTTAGCCTGTAATATGATTCATTGTTTCAAAATCAAAAAGGTGCAGTTTACTGACCATCTGAAATACTCGGTGCAATCGATGTCAGATTTTTACTGCACCGAGTAGATAATTCGTTTGATCACCATAATATGTCCTCCCTAAATAAGTCATCTGATAGAAAAAGCATACTGCAAAAAGACTTAGAAGTCAACGTGGCGGGAGCGGTTGAGGAGAGTAGATAAGAAACTTTCCGGAATTACCATGTTGTCACCGCCAAAGCCTAAATCAATCCCACTTTCGTTAGGACCATGGAAATCACTTCCGCCGGTTTGAAAAAGGTTCTTCTTTACAGCTATGTCCATAAGCATCCGGGCGTATTTGGAATCTTGGGACGGATGGATACATTCGACGGCATCCAGACCCTCTTGTATCATGGAATTTATCATATGTTCCGTGTCGGTATTTTCTAATTTATATTCTGCCGGATGTGCCAAGGATACAATGCCTCCGGCATCATGTATCATCTTCGCAACAGTAGAAAACGGATGTGTATTGTATTCCACAAAGGCAGAGCCTCCTCTGTGGAGATATTTCGTAAGAGCCTCCTTAACTGTTTCAGCATAACCCTTTTGTACCAAAGCTTTTGCAAAGTTAAGGCGGGTAATCGTGTTTGGGGTAGACTGAAGTCCTAAGTCGGAATCGGTTATTTCAATACCGAGTTTTTGGAGAGCTTTACGGATTGCATCATTGTGTTCATAGCGCAGTTTTTTGAGCTGTTCGGTATAAGGTTGCAATGCCTCTGGGTCAAAGCCGTAGCCTAAAACATGTATATTAACCCGTTTGGAATTCAGTATAAAAAAGGAGTTGATTTCTATGCCGTTAAGAAAACGTATTCCGGCCGATATAGCATGTTGCCTTGCTTCGTCTAAGCCATCAATTGTGTCGTGGTCGGTAAGAGAGAGGGCAGACAGCCCCTTTTGTTTTGCATAGGCGACCAACTCCGCAGGAGTATAGGTCCCATCTGAAAATATAGAGTGCATATGCAGGTCGATATTTGGCATATTTGTCAACTCCCTTCTTGCAAAAGTGTTTATGTTTTATTGTAACAATAGGGGATAAAAAAGTCAATGTGACATGGGATATGTCTTGCACTATCTCGAAAATATGGTATGATAAAGGAGTAAGCTTTTTCGAGTACCATCGGACATGATGAGATAAAAAGCAACAACGGCAATTCTATTGCTGTAGAATGAAACAATTGACAAAAATTTACAAATACCGCTTCTGGGTCTGTAGATTGAAAGGAACGTTAAAATGAAGTTTGTAATTCAGAGAGTGACAAAAGCGAGTGTAACTGTGGAAGGAACTTGTATCGGTTCCATTGGGAAAGGATTTTTGGTTTTCATCGGCGTAGGTGCCGAAGACACCAAGGAAGTTGCAGATAAGTATGTGAAAAAGCTGTTGGGCTTGCGGATTTTTGAGGATGCGGAAGGCAAGACCAATCTTTCCTTAAAGGACGTAAACGGAGAACTTTTGCTGGTTTCCCAGTTTACTTTGTATGCGGATTGTCACAAGGGGTATCGTCCGTCCTTTATTAATGCGGGTGCACCGGCTCTTGCTACGGAGTTATATGAATACATTATTGAGAGTTGCAAGAAGGAAGGATATCCGGTGCAGACCGGCGAATTCGGTGCGGATATGAAGGTGGAGCTTTTAAACGACGGACCGTTTACCATTGTGCTGGATAATCTGTAGAAATACGGAACGTAATAGGAAGCATCATTGCGGCAAACGAAAGATTGATAGGCGGAAGAAAGGAGGTTTCCGTGATTTATTTAAATTCTTTTTCTTTCCCTGACGGGGAGGAGGAGCAAAGCTTTTTTATGAGTGTGAAACGAACCTGCTACGATTCCTATTATCCCTTCGGGACAGTGGTGAAAAAAGAGATTTCCATTCTGAATTTTGAAGATGTCACGATTCTTTACGGAGGCAACGGTTCCGGTAAGACTACGATTTTAAATGTCATTGCGGAGAAGCTTAATCTTGCACGGGAGTCCATGTACAACCGCTCTAATTTCTTTCCGGATTATATCGCTTTGTGTGATGCGGCACTGGAAAGAGACCTGACGGAGCGCAGTAGGATTATTACCAGCGATGACGTCTTTGACTATATGTTAGGGGTACGAACCTTAAACGAAGGCATCGATACCAAGCGGGAGGAGCTCTATCAGGAGTATCTGGATGCCAAGTATTCGGATTTTCACTATCGCACCATGGAGGATTTTGAACGGTTAAAGCAGGTGAATTTAGCCAGACGGAAAACCCAGTCCAAGTACGTCAGGGAAAATCTCATGGATAATATCAGGGAGCATTCCAACGGGGAAAATGCATTTCGTTATTTTCAAGAGAAGGTGGAAGAGAGTGCACTTTATCTTTTGGATGAGCCGGAAAACAGCTTATCACCGGAACGACAGTTGGAGCTTGTGAAGTTTATTGAGGAAGCAGCAAAGTACCTGAACTGCCAGTTTATTATTTCTACCCATTCTCCGTTTTTGCTTGGAATGAAGGGGGCAAAGATTTACGATTTGGATACCTTACCGGTACGACCGAAGAAGTGGACGCAGTTAAAGAATGTACAGCTTTACTATCAGTTCTTTAAAGAACGGCAGGGAGAGTTTGAATAAAAGTAAAATCGCCTTTGGTGGGCTCGTTGTCCGGTGAGGCAGAAAGAAAGTAGAAAACGAAAGAGAGGAACATAGCATGAATTTAGAAAAAATTACGGCGTACTTAGATTTGCTGGAAAACAGAGGAATCCCGTCGGTGGATTGTATGATTTACAAGGATCATGAACTTGTGTACCGCCACATGAACGGAACTACCGATGAGAAGAAGGAAAAGAAAGTTGACGGAAGCGAAGTGTATCTCATGTTTTCCATGACGAAGGTGCAGACCATGACTGCGGTACTGCAACTGGTGGAACAAGGAAAGCTTTCCTTGGAAGATGAGGTAGGGAAGTACCTTCCGGCCTATCAAAACCTTACAGTGAAGAAGGGGGATGCGGTAGAACCGTTATCCACGCCACTGAAAATCAAACATTTGGTGTCCATGCAGTCCGGTCTTGATTACGATTTAAATCGTCCGGGTATTGTGCGGGTATTGAAAGAAAAGGGGAACGAGGCAACGACACAGGATATTGTAAGTGCTTTTGTGGAGTCGCCGTTAAATTTTGTACCGGGAGAGCACTTCTTCTACAGTTTAAGTCATGATGTGGTGGCGGCTGTCATCGAAGTGGTATCCGGGATGAGCTTCGGGGAATATTTAAAGAAAAACATTTGGGAACCGCTTGGTTTCAAGAATACGCGGTTTGCAAAGCCGATGAATGAGGATACGGAAGGATTGGCGAAGCAGTTCATCTGTAACGAGAAGGGCGAAATCGTGCCGATGGAACAGTCCTGCTGTTATCAGTTTACGGAGCATTACGAAAGCGGCGGTGCGGGACTCATCAGTTGTACCGAGGATTACGCGGTATTTGCGGATACACTGGCTTGTGGCGGTATCAGTAAGGACGGCGTGCGGATTTTAAAACCGGAGACAGTGGAACTCATGAAGACGAACCTTTTGGGAGAAGACTCCAGAGCGGATATCGCAAGAACCATGGGCCGCGTAGGTTACGGTTACGGTTGCGGTGTACAGATTGTGATGGAACCGGAGAAGATGAATTCTACCGCACCGGCAGGAGTGTTCGGCTGGGACGGTGCCGCAGGTGCTTGTATTACCATGGACACAAAGTCGAAGACTGCGCTTGTATATTTGCAGCACGTAAGAAATTGCGGATGGGCCTACGGTGAGATTCATCCGACGCTACGGGATTTGGTATTTGGCGAAGAATAGACGGACGGAAGAAACGACGGGCGAAGTTTGGTAGGAATTTCTCGGAGAGTGAAGAAGGAAGAAATACTTGATTTTGCCATTTGTTTTTGATAAGATTTTCTAGGGAGGATGCTTTGAATTTCACACAAAGAAATCCGGGAGCTGTTTCGTATAAAACAAAAAAAGAATCGAAAAAATAACAGAGAGAAAGGAATTAAAACAATGAGAAAGACAATTCATGCAGAAAATGCACCGGCAGCAGTAGGACCTTATGTACACGCAGTAGAGGTAGGCGATTTCGTTTATACCTCCGGACAGATCGGACTTGTACCGGCAACGGGCGTATTGGCTGAGGGTGTTGAGGCACAGGCGGAGCAGGCATTACAGAACATTCAGGCAGTACTTGCGGCAGCAGGCTGCACCATGGCTGACGTAATCAAGACTACCGTATTTTTAGCAGATATTGCAGATTTCGGTAAGATTAACGAGATTTACGCAAAGTATTTCACCGGTGAGACCCCGGCTCGTTCCTGCTTACAGGCAGGTGCACTTCCGAAGGGTGCGCTGTTTGAAATCGAAGTGGTGGCTTATAAGGGCTAACGGAAACTCCTCTTTTAACTCAATGATAGAAGGAAAGAAAAGTCGCTTTGGACATAGGAATATGCAAAGCGACTTTTTTGGTCATGGTATTACACGGTATCATCCGCCTTAGGGAACTTCCTTCTCATAATGAAGTAACATACCAAATGAGCTAAGAACGTCAATGCCCAGGACACCGGATAAGAGGTAAACAAAATCTCCGGGGTATGGAACTTCGGAATCTGAAAGATGGTGGCAATCCATAGCAAGCGAAGACCGCAGGCACCGATCATGGAAACTACAGTCGGAACTACACCGTAGCCCATACCGCGGATGGAACCTACGATGGCATCCATCATACCGCAAAGAAAATAAGTGGTACAAATAACGGAAAGGCGTGTGATTCCGGCTTCAATGGAAGCCGGGGTGTCGGTATAGATGCGTAGCAGTTGCGGGCTGAACAGGTAAACCAGATTACCGAAGACCAAACCGGTCACAATGACGCATCCCTGAGAGCAGAGCAGGATTTTTTTGATGCGGGAAAATTTCCGAGCACCGATGTTCTGGCTGGTAAAGGTCAGGGCTGCCTGGTGAAAGGCGTTCATGGAAACCCAGACAAATCCTTCGATGCTGGAGGCAGCGGAGCTTCCGGCAATAAAAATCTCACCGAAGCCGTTAACGGAGGACTGAATAATTACATTAGACAGAGAAAACACAACGCCCTGAATTCCGGCAGGAACGCCGATTTTTATCAGATTGAGTAATGTGGTTTTGTCAATCCCAAGATTTTTTAAAACGACACGGAAAGATTCGTCTTTTTCTTTCATCAAACAACGAAGTACCAATGCCGCCGACATGTACTGGGATAGGATGGTGGCAAGGGCAACGCCCGCAACATCCATTCGGAAAACAATGACAAATAGGAGGTTTAGTAAAACGTTTAATACACCTGCCGCTGTCAAATAGTAGAGAGGACGTTTGGTGTCCCCCTTACTGCGGAGCAGGGAACTACCGAAATTGAAAAACATCATGGCCGGCATGCCAAGGAAATATACGCGCATATATAAGGATGCCAGACCGATAACCCCATCCGGGGACTTCATCAGTTTTAAGAATTGTGGTGCGAAAACCAAACCGATGACGTTTAGGATAATTCCGCTTAAGATACTGACGGTTACGGCAGTATGTACCACTTTGCTTGTACGTTCCTTGTCTCCGGCACCGGTGTACTTTGCGGAAAGTACGTTGGCACCGATGGAAAGTCCAAGGAATAAGTTGGTCAGCAAATTGATTAAAGCGGAAGTGGAGCCAACCGCTGCAAGGGAATTGTCTCCGGCAAATTTACCGACAACGGCAACATCCGCTGCATTAAATAAAAGCTGTAAAAGGCTGGATAACATGAGTGGCAGGGCAAAACGGAGCATTTTCGGAAGCAATGCGCCGGTTGTCATGTCTAATTCGTAAGCACCTGTTTTTTTCATGACGGAAAAACCTCCAATCATTCTACAATTTTCCTTCAAAACGTCCCGATGCACCGCATGGAAGCACCAGACCGCTTTCTCTGACCGGCAGACCGATTTCTGAGGACTCGATGTGACCGGAAAAACGGCGAAGTTCGGTGCCCAGTAAATAGGACAGCAGAGCCGGTTGCAGGCCGGTGGTATAGGAGTTGATTAAGAAAAACAACGGTTCCTCTTTTAAAACCTGGGTGGTCAGTTGTACAAAGGAATGAATCTGTTCTTCGATTTTCCAAATCTCACCCTTCGGGCCTCTGCCGTAGGACGGCGGGTCCATGATGACTGCGTCGTAACGGTTTCCGCGACGGATTTCCCGCTCTACAAACTTTACGCAGTCATCTACGATGTAGCGAATCGGAGCTTCGCCGAGACCGGAGAGAGCAGCGTTTTCTTTTGCCCAGGTTACCATACCCTTGGAAGCATCCACATGGGTTACGGCTGCGCCGGCAGCGGCAGCGGCCAAAGTAGCACCGCCGGTATATGCAAATAAATTCAAGACCTTAATTTCGCGGTTCGGATCTGCCTTCTTTGCGGCACGGATTTTATCGCCGAACCAATCCCAGTTTACCGCCTGTTCCGGGAACACGCCCGTATGCTTAAAGGCAAAGGGCTGAAGACGGAAGGTCAGTTCCTTGTAGTGTAACAGCCAGTTTTGCGGCAAATCAAAAAATTCCCATTCGCCGCCACCTTTGTTGCTGCGATGATAATGCGCATTCAGTTTCTTCCATTCGGCAGCCCTCTTCGGTGTGTTCCACAGCACCTGTGGGTCCGGTCTTAATAAAATATAATCGCCCCAGCGTTCCAGCTTCTCGCCGCCGGAAGCATCCAGTACTTCGTATTCTTTCCAATCACTTGCAATCCACATAGAAATCCTTTCTTTTTCCATACCCTTTGGGCAGGCTGTTGTGTAGTGAAACGGTTATTGTCGATTTTGTGTTCTGTTACAATGTATTATTGTAGCACTATAATTAGAAACGGTCAATGTAGAAAATACGGGATATCGGAATGGGCTTGCAGTATGAAAGAAATTAAATTATAATAAAGGAAGAATACAGAAGTTTTTTGAAGGGGGAGTTTTATGATGAAGGTCTATTGTTTTAACGCGTGGTGTTCTATTGATTTGCCGATAGAAACGGTAATGAGAGAGGATGGAAGCATTTTTCAGTGCGGAGGTAATTATCCTGAAACAATACAAGGAGAGCGTTTCCGTCACTTTTTGGATATGTGTTTTGAAGAAGCAACTTCATTTTTTCTTCAAAAGGGATTATGGCAGTTCGCGGATGATGTATCTCTGGAGCAGGAACTGGCACCCTATGAATTGGAGACAATATATACCAAGAAATGGTTTCTATGGGACCTTAGTGATGCCCCGGAAGAGGATTCATGGACAATGTGTCAGAAACGGTATCGGGTAACAGAAGAAACGAAGAAAATTTTAAATACCTATTTTGATGAGATTTTTTTGGGACATGCAACGGGAAAAAGAGAAACAAAAAACTATACGTTGGAGGATTTGTGTTTTTTTAAAGAGAACATGCTTTTTATGGGAACGAAATCACATGAATTTTGTTTATATGTGTATCCACCTGACGAAGTATTTGAACAGGAAATAAAGAAACTGGGAGTATGGGAAGACGCGTCGGCATATATGAAAGAGTTTATGTTGGACTCACAAGAGCGAATGACTGTTACAAAAATGCTAAAGTAATTTTAAGGGATTCTTTGACATAAAGAATCCCTTTTCTTTATGCCTTTTTATTGACTTCACCCCGGTTTTATATTAGTATAATAATAGGGTAATTTTTATTTATTTTGGAAATTAGTAGGGGGACGAAAGATGGTACTGGATTTTAAATGTCCGCAATGCGGCGGCGGAATGGAGTATGACAGCGAGCTGGGGAAATTGCAATGCAGAAGCTGTGGTTTTGAACAGGCGGTGGAGGATGCTCCGGAAATAGAGGAAGACGATAGCGTTTCGGTAGAACCTTTTGACGGAGGTTCTATTCCGGATGAAGCGGAATTTTCAAACGAAACAGAAGAAAAGGAGACTTCTCTTTACGGGGAGGAACAGGAGTTTTTCTGTAACAGTTGCGGTGCAGCAATTGTTACAGAACCGGAAGTCAGTGCGACCCATTGCCCGTATTGTGGGTCTGCGGTGGCCTTTGGGGAACGGTTGCAGGGAAAGCTGGCACCGGATAAGGTGATTCCGTTTACGGTCTCGAAAGAGGAGGCGAAAGCCGGATTCCGGAAGTGGGCAAAGAACGGACTTTTGACACCGAAGGATTTTATGACGGAAAAACGTCTCGGGGAGATTACGGGGATTTATGTGCCGTTCTGGCTGTATGATATGCATGTAAATGCAGAGGCGGATTGTAGCTGTACCAAGAAGCGTTCTTTTCGTCGGGGAGATTATATTATCCATGAGACCAAGCATTATCATGTATATCGCCGGGCAAATTTGAATTATAAAAAGGTGCCGGCAGATGCTTCCGTAAAATTGGATGATACCATGATGGACCTTTTGGAGCCTTACGATTACAGGAGATTACGGAAGTTCGAGCCGGGCTATCTGGCGGGATTTCAGGCGGAAAAGTACGGAGTGGATGCGGACGGTTTGTTGATGCGGATAAAAAACCGTGTCAGCGAATATGCACAAAGCTATATTAAGTCCACGATTAAGGGTTACTCCACCACTACATATAACAGTCAGAACATTATGGAAGAAAAGCAACAGGAGTATTACACGCTGCTTCCGGTATGGTTGTTAAAGTACGAGTACAAAGGGGAATCAAAGATTTATGCCATGAACGGACAAACCGGAAAAGTGGTAGGAAAGCCACCGATTTCCGGGGCGCGTGTTGCAAAGTGGATTTCGATTTTATATGGTGGAAGTTTTGCGGTATTGACACTTCTGTCCTATTTTATGGTGTAGGGGGTGTCGGAGATGAAGAAGATGAGATTATATAGATGGATGAGTTGGGTGCTTGCATTCGGTGCACTGATGACTTGGATTATCCCGGCAGAAAATGCGATGGCAGAAACCGAATGGGACGAGGTGGTTGTAGAATCGGCTCCGGTTATTTTGACGCCGGGGGATGCATACGAAGAGCCGGAAGTATCCGGGGAGGAAACCGAGGATGTGTTCGCCACGGAACATACGCAGGTGGAACAGATATTGGAAGACAACTTGATTTCTACCGGAATAACCTTAAACGGGGAGCAACGGCTGTATGATTTCTTCGGAAAATTTAATGAGGAAGAACAGGAAGAAATCAGCAGTTGGATTATAGACCGGGAAGAGGAGGGTGGCATCAGTATCCGTGTGTTTGTGGCAGGGATGGCTGTCGAGGACGAGAAATACTTTTTGGAAGAATGTGCGGATGCGCTCTGCGACAACGGATATGCGAAAGAAGATCTGGCAATCATGTTGTTAAATTTAGACGAGGATAACCGCGGTGTGTGCATTCAGGGATACGGCATTTGCGAAACCAAGTTAAACGATGACCGGATTGAGTATATTTTAGATGACATCATTGCGTGGTTTTTAGAGGATGATTATGTGTACGGCGTAAAGCTGTTTGCGGAAGAGGCGGCGTATTATGTGACGGCAGAGGAAGAGAAAGAGTCCGTCGGTTCGGTTGGAATCGTAATACCTGCGGATCGGTCACCGCAGGTACCTTACTACAAGGATAATTCTTTCAAAGGGAAGCTGAACCGGATGCCATGGCCGTTTCTTGTGATTGCGCCGATGGCGGTGGCGGGACTCGGGATTTTTCTTATGATACAAAGTAACGGAAGTAAAAAGACCACAAACAATAAGACCTATATGGAGAACGAAACTTCGGGATTGACGGCACAACGGGATGACTACATTCGTACCAGCATATCGAGAACCTATTCTCCGCGCAGTTCCGGAACTTCCGGAGGAAGCAGAAGCGGCGGACGCAGTTCCGGAGGCGGTGGCAGAAGCGGAGGAGGACGTTCTCATTCCGGAGGAAGCAGACGGTTTTAAGAAGGAGATGTTTTGCGGTAAGACCGTAAGGCAACAGTAACATGTTAAATTTCAGAAAGGGAGAGAGGACGATGGGAAAAGCATTAACGGAAGTATCACAAGAGATTTTGGATTTGGCGGACCTTTGTCGCAGTAACAGCGGGATTGATCCGGAGCTTTACAAAGTACATGACGTGAAACGAGGATTGCGTGACTTAAACGGAAACGGGGTTGTGGCAGGCCTTACCCGGATTTCGGACATTGTGTCGTTTCGTATGGAAAACGGAGAAAAAGTTCCGTGCGAAGGGGTGTTACGTTATCGCGGCATCAATATCCGCGAGATTTGTGACGGATTTCTAAGTGAGGGACGGTTCGGCTTTGAAGAAGTGGCCTATTTACTTTTGTTCGGACAGCTTCCGACAGAAAGTGAACTGGCTGAGTTTAAAAGACTTCTGAATGCATCCCGGACTTTGCCGACCAACTTTGTCCGCGATGTTGTGATGAAAGCACCGAGTAAGGATATGATGAATACCATTTCCCGTTGTGTGCTGACACTTGCTTGCTATGACAAAAAAGTGGACGATATCAGTCTTCCGAATGTGCTTCGTCAGTGTATTATGCTGATTGCGGTATTCCCGATGTTGGCGGTGTACGGGTATTGTGCTTACAACCACTACGGCAGGGGGAAGAGCCTCTACATTCACAATCCGGACCCGAAGCTTTCTACGGCAGAAAATATTTTGCGGATGCTTCGTCCGGATAAGAAATATACGGAACTGGAAGCAAAGATTTTAGATATGGCATTGGTGCTTCATATGGAGCACGGCGGCGGTAATAATTCCACCTTTACTACACATGTAGTAACATCCTCCGGAACGGATACTTATGCAGCTATCGCGGCGGCGTTGGGTTCTTTAAAGGGACCGAAACACGGTGGCGCCAACATTAAGGTGGTGCAGATGTTTAACGATCTGAAGCACTCCGTAAAGGATACCAAAGATCCGGCACAGGTGGAGGAGTATTTGGTAAAGCTGTTGCATAAGGAAGCTTTTGACAAGAAAGGGCTGATATACGGCATGGGGCATGCAGTATATTCCTTGTCCGACCCGCGTTCCTGCCTCTTAAAGGAGTATGTGGAAACCCTTGCGAAAGAGAAGGGGAAGATGGCGGAGTATCATCTGTATAAGATGGTGGAGGAAATGGGGCCGAAGATTATCGAACGGGAGCGTCGAATTTACAAGGGTGTCAGTGCAAACGTAGACTTCTACAGCGGTTTTATCTACAGTATGCTGGATCTTCCGGCAGAGCTGTTTACTCCGCTGTTTGCCATGGCGCGTATCGTAGGCTGGAGTGCACACCGTATGGAAGAACTCATCAATCAGGATAAGATTATCCGCCCGGCATATAAGGCAGTGCTGACGGATGGGGAATATGTAGAGCTTGATGAGCGGTAAATACTTTTTTGGAAAAGATTTATTTTATTAATATTGCAGAGAAGAAGTGGTTACGAGGTTCGTAATCACTTCTTTTCTTTATAGGAAAATTTGCAGGAGGGATTCTTGCCTGTATGCTGTCGGCATACGACTTTTTGATAGAAACTGTCTATAATATAGATAAGTTGTTTGAAAATAAGTACAAAGGAGAGATTTCTATGAAAAAGCTGAAATGGTTGCTGGTGTTACTTTTGGCATGCTGCTTTATCGGTTGCGGTAAAGGTGACGAATCGGAGAGTTCCAAGAAGGATGCTACAGAAGAATCCGGAGAGGAAACGAAGGAGAAAGATGACAATGACGATGATGAAGACAAGAAGGATAAAAAGACGGCTGCCGGACATGAGGTATCGGCGGACAATGTGGCGGATATCTTCGGACTTTGGTATGACAAAAACAATGAGTGGAATCTCTTGATTTTTAACAACGATTACGAAGATTTTCCGAACATAGGACGGGCGGTGCTGACAAACGGTTATGAAGAATACCTGCTCTGCCTGGATGAGAAGGGCCGTAAAGGGAAGGATACCATCGGGGTTTGCGATGAAGACGGAAAATCCTACAAAGCAAATATGACGTTTACGGAAGATGGTATTTTGTTAGACAGCATTTCTAAGTTGGGAACCGGGGAAATGACGTTTGTCCGTGACGGTATGTATGACAGCGAGCCGGTAGGCGGCAATCGGTACAGTACAAGGTACGATGCGGATTTTAGAGTAATACAGCAGGTTATAGGAGATGGAAAGACCTATTATTTATTGTCAAACTGGGATACGGGAGAATATGTAATCGCTTATGTAGAGAATGAAGATGATACATATTATACGGATAGTTTCTTTTGTGCAAAAGAGGCAAATGTCTTTTATGAGCAGATGTTAAAGGGATTTCCGGTGGTACAGTTGGTGAATTATGAAATTCTTTCGGAGTATGATTTTTATAATCGGTATTATGGGTATGAGGACGGAGATGATTATGGGGATGATTACGAAGACTATACTCCGACCTGTTACTTCCCGAAGGAATATGACTGGTCCTATTATGACGAGGAAACGGGCTTATGGGTGGTTGCCAATACCACAACGAACCGAAGACCGTTTAAGATGACCGGTGTGGAACTGTTGGAGTGGGAGAGTAAGTACATTCATTTTATCGGAAAGATAAAAAATGAAGGATCAAAAACATATAGAGGAACTGTACGCATCTATTTATGTGATGAGAAAGGAGAAACACTTAAGACTGCCACAAAGAGTAGTTCTTTTTACTATTTACCGGATGGTTATACAATCAACAGGCAAGGAATCGGTGAAATAGAGGAAATAGAGAGCGCGCTTTTTAGCAATTGGGCGATTCCGGCGGGGGAAGAAGGAATATTTAGTATAAACGGTGCGGGGTATCTCGGGGTTGATGTTTCAGATATTACCCAGCCGATTCACTATATTTATATCGTGTTGGATGAATACTGGGAGAGTTATGACGATTAGTAATGAATGAGATGGGAACCGGTATCGGACATTGTCTGATACCGGTTCTTTGCGTTATAGTAATTTTGCATTTCCTATAACGAGAAAAATGCGCTGTAGGGTCACAGGAGAAGCAATAGGAAAAAGTCACCTACTTTCCTATTGCTTCTTTTTGTTGTCCTCCGTTATACTGATAGTGTCGAAAAACAAAAAACGTAAAAAGAACGGAGGATACAATTATGGCATGGTATACAATGAATGATATTGCAAGAATGACGGGACTGACCACCAGAACATTACGGAGTTATCTTCGTATGGGACTTCTTACGGGAGAAAAGGTGGATGGGGTATGGAGGTTTACCGAGGAAGAACTGGGAGCCTTTATGGATAATCCGGGGGTGCAGCAAGGACTTCATACCAAGAGGAATTCTCTTGTAAACGATTTCCTGCTTATGGATACAAAGAAGGAGAACCACACTTGTGTCATTCTGGATTTTTGTATGGAGTGGGAAGACGCAAAGCGTGTTGTTGCGTTTTTCTGTGACAGAATCAAAGAACAGGGAGAGGAAGAACTGCGGTTTGGCATGGAGCGGCGTAAAAAGAATGTGCGCTTGATTTTAAGTGGTCCGGAAGCAGCAATAAAAGAGATCATGAAACGGTATTATGAGGAAAATTAGCCGATGACTGGTTAATTGATGGGGCAAGGGCTTGAAATTCAACTATATGTAGAAAAATAAAGAGATTTACCACGAAATATGAAGTTACAGTTGATTTTAGAACTTCCACTCAACTAAAATATGTGATATACTAAGCTCAACACAACCGAAAGGGGAACGAGAGCATGGCAGGAACGACTTTTTCAACCACATTACAGACCTTACGAAAAAACAGAGGAGTAACCCAGGAACAGTTGGCAACTCACTTGGGGGTTAGCCCTCAGGCAGTATCCAAATGGGAGAACGGAAGCTACCCGGACGGGGACTTGCTTCCGCAGATTGCGGATTACTTTGAGGTGTCCATTGATTACCTGTACGGACGGGGGAAGGATGATGTGTCCATAGAACAGCAGCTTCTGGAGGCAATCAAAGGAATTAATATACCGCCGGATTATGATCACAGCGAGCATATGGACCGAATAATGAAATACATTTGGGCCATGCAGCTTGGTTTGTGGCCGG
Source organism: Lachnospiraceae bacterium (assembly GCA_017503735.1). Lineage (GTDB taxonomy): Bacteria > Bacillota > Clostridia > Lachnospirales > Lachnospiraceae > SIG307. The sequence continues at coordinate 8,193 of JAFVSN010000044.1, read as the reverse complement.
AAAATAAGCAGTATTATGATCGGACACGGTCGGAGGGGGATCATGTGATTGTGTCTACATTGTTTGATAAATCCGGCTTCAACTTTTTCCGATTAAATAAGAATCTTGAGTTCTTTACCGTAATGAAACGACCGGAGAAGGGATTTGCTTCCTACTTTAAGGTGACGGATGAACTGACGGAGCTGTTTGCATTTTTAGGAAAAAAGGAAAACTTGAAGGTGTTGTTTTATTTACTTTCACTGGATGCGGGAAACGGAGTGTCCGTATCGACCATAGCTAAGAAAGTGGGTATCAGTGAGGAGCAGGCCGAAGAAGCCATCGGACATATTAAAAAGATGGGACCGCAACAGGGAAATAAGATTCTGTTTGAATTGTCTGTTTTGGATGAGTTTGATAAGAGAGAACCGTTGTATGCTGTGGACAGTGCTGTAGCTTGCACGGTACTGCTTTTGCTGGCGGGAGCAGATGTGATGATACATCCGCCGGGAAGCTATGCAATGTCTATCGGTGGTACGGATAAAGCATGGCTGGAACGGGACCAGATGGAGTTTTTACAGAAGCCGGGAAAGAAGTAGAAAATGTTACAGTGGTGAGAAAACAACAGAGAGAATAAAGGGAGATTAAGAAGATGAAACGAAACAAAAAGGGAAAACAGGAAACTGTGGAGCAGGAACAGAAGAATCCGCTCCACAAGGAATATGGTTTGTTTAAAAACATGGGCTTTGTGTTTAAGCACATGATAGGGTATGATAAAAAGCTGTTATTGCTTATTATTATGGGCGCGGTTTGCGAACCGCTGATGCGATACTTTTGGACCTTTCTTCCAAAACTGATTTTAGATTTGATTATGGGAGAAGGGACGCGAACCGAACTTCTTTGGATGATGGCAGCTGTAACGATTTTTCAGCTTGTACTGACAGTATCTACTACCTATTATCATTACGGAATCGGCTGGCGATACATCGGAGCCCGCTTGTATATGATGCTGATGACGAACCGCAAGGCCATGAAGATTGATTTTGAACATTTGGAAAATCCGGATGTGATGGATTGTTATCAGAAAGCACAGAGGGCCAGCAATGACAACAATAACGGGATTGAGGGCATGATGCGTGAGTCTACCCGTCTGGTAGAATCTGCGACCACTGTAATGCTGGGTATGGGTATCTTAAGTACCTTGAATGTATGGCTGGTGCTGTTGATGGTAGGTATTGCAGTGATTAACTTCCTCATTGTGAACCGTACCAATAAGATTACGAAAATGCGTGTATGGGACCCGCTTGCCACTTGGTGGAGAAAGCAGTGGTATATGCAGCATATCACCACTAATTTTGATGCGGCAAAGGATATCCGTATGTTTGGGTTGAAAGGATGGCTTACGGAGAAATATAAGGAGTTAAATAAGACCCGTTATGAAGCGCAGAAGGTAAATGCGAAGTTCTGGTTCTGGACCAGTATTTCGGGCAATGTATTCTGGTGTTTGTCACAGGTTTTAGTGTATGCATGGCTGGTGGGTTCCATGGTACGGGGGGAGCTTACCATCGGTAATTTTACCCTTTATCTGGCTTCTGCCGCTACCTTCTTCGAATATGTTTCTACCTTATTAAACGGTGTGGCAGGTGTGCTTGCCCGGAGCCGTGAGGTGGATGATTTCCGAAGCTTCCTTGACTTTGACGGTGGCGACGGGAAAAAGGACGGCAAGGAGTTGCCGAAGACAGAGAAGTACGAATTTGTATTTGAAAATGTGTCCTTCAAGTACCCGAAGGCAGAGCGTTACGCACTTCGCAATCTGAATCTGACCCTGGCGGCGGGAGAGCGTCTTGCGGTGGTAGGATTAAACGGTGCGGGAAAGTCCACTATGATAAAGCTGTTGCTCCGGTTGTATGAGCCGACGGAGGGACGCATTTTACTGAATGGGGTAGATGTCAGAGAGTATGATAAGGAAAGCTATTATGAGGTGTTTGCACCGGTATTTCAGCAGGTAGAGCTGTTTGCCTTCCCGATGGATGAAAATGTATCCATGAAGGAACCGGAGCGTACCGACGGAGCAAAGGCAAAGGAGTGCTTAGAGGGAGCGGGACTTACGGAAAAGATTGCTTCCTTACCGAACGGAACAAAGACAGAGCTTCTTAAGATTGTGTACGATGACGGTGTGGACTTATCCGGTGGAGAAAAGCAGAAGCTGGCACTGGCAAGAGCCTTGTATAAGGATGCGCCGGTGGTGGTACTGGATGAGCCGACGGCGGCACTGGATGCTTTGGCGGAAGCAAAGCTTTACGAGGATTTTGATAAGTTGATCGGTGAAAAAACGGCAGTATATATCAGCCATCGTTTGAGCTCCACCCAGTTCTGCGGTCATGTGGCAATGTTCGCGGACGGAGAAATGGTAGAGTACGGAACCCATGGGGAACTGATGGACAAGAACGGTGCCTATGCGGAAATGTTTAAGATTCAGGCGCAATATTATATAGAAGAAACAGAAAAGGCAGAACAGGAGGTGGCTGCAAATGGCGAAGAATAAAGAACAAAAGCAGACGGCGAAGGAAGACCGTCAGGCAATCAAGAGAACCTTAAAATTTATGGTATCTGTAGCATGGAAGGAACGTCCGTCGCTGTTTGCGGTATATGCTATTTTGTTTGTGGCACAGTTGATTCAAAAGGCACAGATTGTGGTTCTGCCGAAGTTTTTGATTGACGAGCTGATGCTGATTGTGGGCGGTGCACCGGCGGAACAGCATTTACAAAATGTGGTGTTGTATGTGGTGCTGATTTGCGGAAGTAATCTTTTGGCTAATATCATGAGCAACGTGGCATTCCAGTGGCGCAGTGTATTGGAAGAATGGTTTAATGAATATTTCCAAGTGCGTCTGTCGGAGCATGCCATGCAGATGGATTTTGAATATACGGAAGACCCGGAGGCACTGGATCAGCTTAACCGTGCCAAGGAAGGCATCAGCTGGTACAGCGGCGGTGTGGTAGGTGTATTAAACAGTGTGTATGCATTGATCGGAAACATTACGGTGCTTCTGGGTGTCAGTACCATTATTCTTGTCACTTGTCCGCTCCTGCTTCCGGTACAGATTCTCGGTTTGCTGTTAATCAGTATGTTCAATGCAAAGAACAACAAGATAGAGATCGAAACCTATAAGGACCTGGCAGGAATCAATCGTATCTTCGGATACTTCTTGTTCCAGCTTGCGGACTTTTCTTACGGAAAAGAGATTCGTCTTTACGATAGCTCGGAAATGATGCTTAAGAAAACGGACGTAGAAAGCCGGAAGATGGCAGGGGTCTGGGCAAAAATGTCGAAGAAGCAATGCAAAAATGCATGGGGTATGGATGCGGTAAATGCGGCAAGAGACGGCATCAGTTACTTCTATATCGGACTGTTGGCTTTATTGAAAAAGATTACGGTGGGTGACTTCTCCATGTGTATTACCTCTGCTTCCGAGCTTTATCAGGGAATGATCGGTGTGGTACAGGGTTGTCAGGATATTGCAAAGCGTTGTATCTATGCGAACCAGTTTTTAAAACTTTTAGAGTATCCGGTGGCACTGGAAAAGGGAGATAAGGCGGTAACCGGCGAAACCCATGTGATTGAGTTTTCTCATGTAAGCTTCAAGTACCCGCGTTCCGAACAGTATGTCTTAAAGGACATCAATTTAAAGATTACTTCCGGCGAGCATTTATCGGTGGTAGGTTTAAACGGTGCCGGGAAAACTACCTTTATCAAGCTGCTTTGCCGTTTGTATGACGTGACCGAGGGCGAGATTTTAATTGATGGCGTCAATATAAAGGAATACTCCGAGGAGGAATACCGGAAATTATTTGCGGTGGTGTTCCAGGATTTCCAGTTGTTTGCATTCAGCTTAAAGGACAACATTGCATTGGGGGACGCTGCGGAGGATGCGGAAATCAATCGTGTACTGGAACTGGCCGGATTCTATGAGGATGCACAAAAGCTTCCGGAGGGACTGGACACCATGTTGTATAAGAGCTTTGACGAAAAGGGAACGGAACTCTCCGGCGGTCAGCAACAGAAAACCGCTATCGCAAGAGCATTGTATAAGGATGCACCGATTGTGATTTTGGATGAGCCGACGGCGGCACTGGATCCGGTGGCAGAGTACGACATTTATCGTCGCTTTGATACCTTGGTGGGCGGAAAAACAGCAATCTACATTTCCCATCGACTTTCCAGTTGTAAGTTCTGTGACCGCATTGCGGTATTCGCAGAGAATACGATTAAGGAATACGGAACCCATGAGGAATTGGTGGATAAGAAAAACGGAATCTATGCAGAATTGTTTGCGGCACAGGCACAGTATTATGTGGATGCAATCTGAGAATAGTTGTGTTTCTTCTATATATAAAGGAAGAAGATTGAAAAAGAACCTATTATATATAGAAGGAACGGTATGAGACGGAAAACGTCTCTTTCGGAAGAATGAAAAAATCCCGAAAGAGACGTTTTTTTGCTACCAATTTTTTTCGGAGTATGATATACTTAAAAAGGATGTTTGAATTAGAATTCAAAGACAGAGTTTACATGAGAAGGAGAATAAGAAAAGGAAGGTAAGAAACATGAATGATGTAAAAAATGTATTATGGTTTATTTTCGGGGGATTTGTCTCGGTGGCATTTTGGGGCGTATTAGGTCTGTTGTTTTGTGCAACGATTATCGGCATGCCTTTGGGAAAACAGTTACTGAAAGTTGCAAAATTCGCCATGGCACCCTTTGATGAAACTATAGAGGTGGAGAGTAACTTCTCAAAGAACTTTATTGCGAACATATTATTCCTGCCGATCAGCCTTTTAATGATAACCGTTTATGCGGTAGCCGGCGCAGCATTTTCCATTACCTTAATCGGCGCACCTTTGGGAAAAGGCTACTTTAAACTTCTGGCGGTAGCGATGGCACCGTTCGGAATCGAAGTAGATAAGCATCATGAAGTCATCAAGGAATGGGAAGAGTGGAAAAACTGGTGATGTGATTCTTGTCACGATTCGAGTGTCAAAGGTCATTGATAGTTGAAAGTTTCACCCATATACATGATTTTCTTGTCATGGGCTTCGGATGAAGTCTTTCTAATTACTCCGTAAGGTGTGTTATAGAGTGACGCAACCGGTCTTACGCAACCTCCTTGTTGCGTGCGCCCTCGCTCAGACCTCCTTGTCTGAGCGTTGCTGGTAATGTACGGAGTAATAAGAAAGTCTAACATCCTACGCAAAATTCCAAGAAAATTATGTATATGGGTGAATCTTTTTACTTTCAAAAGTTTGTTGACACTCGAATCTTAGAGAGCAAGAAGTGTTATTATTTCAAAGGTGTAGCAAGAACACAGGAGATTAGAGGGGGTTCTCGGGGATAAACTAGTGTCTCGGATGCTTACAAGCCATGCCAACCTCGATTCCGCTTGGCTCCATCTCGGTCGTGGGCTGGCGCCCTTTACAGATGCAGGTGGAAACAGTGCCTTGTAAGCAAGCTTACGTCACTGTTTTACCTGCATCTTTGCATGGCTTGTAGCTTTCGCGAAAATTTTTAAAAAAGTACTTGCATTTATTTCCTGTATCGTGTATAATAACTTTTGCTGTGACGTTGATAGCTATGAAGCGTGAGGTTGCCGCGTGCCATACGCGGGTTTTCCGTGGAGCGAATGTCAAGTTAGGAAACTGGCGACAAGTCACTGTACAATACAGCTTCTGCTATAAGGCAGATAAACCGTGATGATAATCGGGAATTGTCCGGGGATGCCGAGCCTTGCGCTCGGGTTTTTGTTCGGACAGGCGCGAAACACACGGGAGAGTGTACAGTCACCGCTTGTCGTACTGAAATTAAGTGCGAAAAGGAGGCGACTTTTTTTATGGCAAGTCAAGTAATGAGAATCACACTCAAGGCGTATGATCATCAGTTAGTAGATGCATCCGCTGCAAAGATCATCGAAACCGCAAAGAAGGCGGGAAGCAAGGTAAGCGGTCCGGTACCGATGCCGACGAAGAAGGAAGTAGTTACCATTCTCCGTGCAGTGCATAAGTATAAGGACAGCCGTGAGCAGTTCGAGCAGAGAACTCACAAGAGACTCATCGATGTAATCGCTCCGAACCAGAAGATGGTTGATGCTCTTTCCAGATTGGAAATGCCGGCAGGTGTGTTCATTGACATTAAGATGAAGACGAAGTAATCTTAGTCAGTGAGAAGCAACAAGTTTTAAGAAGTAAAAATCCTTAGGGTTTATATACAGGGTCCAAGCGTCTTATCTATATCAGAAAAGGCCCAAGCATCCGGATAGACCATCTAGGATGATTGAGTTCCAAAGGGATTCAATCCGCTGTAGATTCACAGGAGGTGCAAAATGAAGAAAGCGTTATTAACAACGAAGGTCGGAATGACCCAGATCTTCAATGCGGACGGCGTATTAGTACCGGTTACCGTATTGCAGGCTGCCCCGAATGTTGTAACCCAGGTTAAGACGGTTGACAACGACGGTTACGAGGCAGTACAGGTTGGCTTCGGCGAGATCAGAGACGTTCTCGTAAACAAGCCGCGCAAGGGCACATTTGCTAAGGCAGGTGTTGCTAACAAGAGATTTCTTAAGGAGTTCAAGTTTGACAACAGCTCTGAGTACACCGTAGGTCAGGAAATCAAGGTTGACATCTTCGCAGACGGAGACAAGATTGACGCTACCGGTATTACGAAGGGTAAGGGCTTCCAGGGTGCCATCAAGAGACACGGCTTATCCAGAGGACCGATGAAGCATGGTTCCAAGTATCACAGACATGCAGGTTCCAACGGTGCAGCAACGACTCCGGGTCGTGTATTCAAGGGCAAGCACATGCCGGGACACACCGGTAATGTAAAGGCAACGGTTCAGAACCTCGAAGTGGTTAAGGTTGATGTTGAGAACAACTTAATCCTCGTTAAGGGCGCAGTACCGGGACCGAAGAAGGCTTTGGTTATCTTAAAGGAAACCGTAAAGAGCGCAAACTAAGAAGCTTTAAGAAAGGAGGAACTTAAAAATGGCTAGTGTTAAGGTTTATAATATCGAAGGCAAGGAAGTTGGCACTATGGAGCTCAACGACGCTGTGTTCGGTGTAGAAGTAAATGAGCATTTGATGCATTTGGCTGTTGTGAGCCAGCTTGCGAACAAGCGTCAGGGCACACAGAGCGCAAAGACTCGTGCAGAAGTAAGCGGCGGCGGAAGAAAGCCGTGGAGACAGAAGGGAACCGGTCATGCAAGACAGGGATCCACCAGAGCTCCGCAGTGGACCGGCGGTGGCGTAGTATTCGCTCCGAAGCCGAGAGACTACTCCGTAAAGATGAACAAGAAGGAAAAGGCAGCTGCAATCAAGTCTGCATTATCCGCTAAGGTTGCTGAGGAGAAGTTTATCGTAGTAGACGGTCTCGCATTTGACGAGATTAAGACCAAGAAGATGGCAGCAGTTCTTGATAACCTTAAGGTGAACAAGGCGCTTGTTGTTCTTGATAAGAAGGATGAGAACGTAATCCTTTCCGCAAGAAATATCCCGGAGGTAAGAACTGTGATGTCCGGTAGCGTAAATGTTTACGACGTTCTTAAGTACGGCAACGTAGTTATCACCAAGGAAGCTGTTGCTCAGATTGAGGAGGTGTACGCATAATGGCAGATTTAAAGTATTATGACGTTATCTTAAAGCCGGTAGTAACCGAGAAGAGTATGAACTCCATGAGCGAGAAGAAGTACACGTTCTCCGTACATCCGGATGCAACGAAGCAGCAGATTAAGGAAGCAGTTGAGAAGATGTTCGCAGGTACCAAGGTTGCCAGCGTAAACACCATGAACTTAGACGGAAAGACCCGCAGACGCGGTAACGTTTTCGGAAAGACTGCTAAGATGAAGAAGGCAATTGTACAGCTTACCGCTGACAGTGCTGAGATCGAGATTTTCGCAGGTTTATAATTCGCGTACGTAGAGAATAGAACACAAGATATTGCGTAGCGCAGACGAAAGGAGTAACAACAATGGGAATCAAAACTTATAACCCATATACACCTTCCAGAAGAAATATGACCGGCTCCGATTTCTCCGAAATCACTACGAGCACACCGGAGAAGTCCTTAGTAACTTCTTTAAAGAAGAACGCTGGTCGTAACAATCAGGGAAAGATTACTGTAAGACACCAGGGCGGTGGTTCCAGAAGAAAGTACAGAATCAT
>JAFVSN010000043.1 GCA_017503735.1 Lachnospiraceae bacterium | reverse complement strand
TGCAAATGAGACAGCAAAACAGTTAGAGGAAGTGGTTGTTGAGTCCAATGAGATTATGGGCGACATTAATCAGGCGGCAGAGGCATTAAAGGCACAGGCAGAGTCCTTTAAGCAGATTGCAACAGGTGTAAATCACATTAATGATGTTGTACAGATGAATTCCGCAACGTCGGAGGAATGTGCAGCTGCCAGTGAGGAAATGAACAGCCAGGCAGAAATGTTAGAGGCAATGATGCAGAAGTTTACGGTTGTGGAGATGTAAGAACTTTGATTGGTTTGAAGACGGGATTATCGGATTGGGATAATCCCGTTTTTTTGCGCTATAGGAATTGTGCATTTTCTATAGAACAAAAAGCTTATGCGGTTGGAATAGAGGAAGTTTGTTTGCAATAGGATAATGAGAGAGAAAGAAATGTCTTGACAGACGTGTGAGTTTTTGATATATTAATATCAGTAACTATTATTGTTTTGATTGAAACGAGGTATTTATGATAAAACACAGCAGACAGCGGGATGCGATCTTAGATTACTTACATAGTACGAAGTCTCATCCGACGGCGGAAACGGTGTATGAAAATGTCAGAGAGAACATTCCCAATATCAGTCTCGGTACGGTGTACCGGAATCTAAACATGCTGGCGGAGTCGGGAGACATTCTGCGTTTGTCCTGCGGGGGTACCAGTGACCGATACGACGGAAATCCGGAGCAACATTATCACTTCCTTTGTAAGGAATGCGGAAGGGTTTCGGACCTTGAAATGTCTGGATTAGAGCATATCAATGTGATTGCGGGAGCGGGATTCGGCGGCACCATCGAAGGACACTTTGCTTACTTTTACGGGTGCTGCCCGGAATGTAACGGAGAAAAGGCCAATTAAGAGCGGATTTATGGATTCGGAAAACAAATTTTAAAAGAAAATAAGAATTATTCCTAATTTATTTTAAAAAAGTATTGACAAGCAGAAAAAAACATGATATATTGATATCAGTAACAATTACTGATTTTAAAACAAGCGGCAAAGCCGCAACAAACATTTTATAAAAAAGGAGGATGCTGTGCGTAAGACGTAAGCGCGGCACAGCGAAGCAAGTATGGCAAAGTATGTATGTAACGTATGTGGTTATGTTCATGAAGGGGATTCCGCTCCGGAAGCATGTCCGGTATGTAAGGCACCGGCTGAGAAGTTTACCGAGCAGGCTGGCGAGAAGGTTTGGGCTTCCGAGCATGTAGTAGGCGTGGCAAAGGGCGTAAGCGAAGATATCTTAATGGACCTTCGTGCGAACTTCGAAGGTGAGTGCTGTGAGGTTGGTATGTACCTTGCAATGGCTCGTGTAGCACACAGAGAAGGTTATCCGGAAATCGGTCTGTACTATGAGAAGGCTGCTTGGGAAGAGGCAGAACACGCTGCAAAATTCGCAGAACTTCTCGGTGAAGTTGTAACCGACAGCACCAAGAAAAACCTTGAGCTCCGCGTAGATGCCGAGAACGGCGCAACCGCAGGAAAGACCGACCTTGCTAAGAGAGCAAAGGCACAGAACTTAGATGCAATCCATGATACCGTCCACGAGATGGCTCGTGACGAGGCAAGACATGGTAAGGCTTTTGAAGGACTGTTAAGAAGATACTTCGGTTAAGAAGGAACAGTGGCATTTTCAGAGTGTCGCTACAAGAAGGTAAAATATAAGCTCCCGCAAGCTTGCTTGCAAGGGAGCTTTATTTTTGCCTTCTGTCAGGCGAAGCCTTTGTCATGGCGTGTTACGGCATGACAAAGTAGCGACACGACAGTCTCTTGCAAGCCTTCCTTCGTCTTGCCGACCGCCTCCATGAGGAAGGAGCGTAGCGGATTCCGAATGGCTCTTTGCTGGAGATGAGCGGTAATGAGCCGGATGTCTGGTCTTGCCATCCCAAATAATATAGACAAGAACCCCCACGAGCTGTGGGGGTTCGATTTGCGTCTGTATGGTCCTCTTACTTCGGATTACATACCTTTAATGCATAGTTAATTTGTTCTTCCGTAAACTTATCCTCTCGCAGAATCTCAATGAGTTTTTCTCTGGAGTGTCCGCCGTTCATAAACCAGCGCATGCTGTTTACTGCCTGTTTGTTCCAGTTCATCTGCCAGACTTTCCCTGCCGTAAGTTGCCTGTTCCTTGGTAAAACCGTGGGAGCTCATCAAATGGTCTACCAATCCTTCCGGAGAATATCCGTTATGACCGCTGTTAATATACCATTCGGCTTTTTGACTTGCTTCCAAATCCCAGTCGGCAACAATATGGCTTAATGCATATTCCAGTTCTTCCTTGGAACAGCGACTTTTAAAATTGATTACCAGGTCGTCGTAGGACTGTGCCATTCTGTCTAAGGTATTCTGCATACTGCGTGTTGCCTGTTCCAGCCAGTCTACGCCGGATTGTGCCACCGCTGCTTCTGCCTCAGCCTTTGTAAAATAGTAGGAGTTCTGCAGTCTGTCCAAGTATTCGAGTCTGGTGAGACTGTACTCCTTCAAAAGATAATCCAGTCGGTCTGCGGCTTCCGCTACCCAGTCGATTTCCAGGGTGTCTATGACGGCGAGGATTTCAGCTTCTTCATAGCCGTCACGTTTTGCCCGCTCGATTACGTCCTGACGGGAAAGTGCAAAGGAATCTACGTCATTCAGAATTACAGTGGCCAGATGTTCTTTTTCTTTTTCCTCCCAGTCAACGTCCAGACGCTCTACGGCGGAAATTGCCTGTTCTGAGGAAAATTCTCGTAGTTCTATCAAGGTATCAATAAGTCCTTGACGGGATGTTTCTTTGGAGTTGAGGATATCGCGTGCTGCTTCTTCTGCTTCTGCTACCCAATCAACGTCCAGACGTTCTATGGCGGAAATCGCTTGTTCTGTGGAAAATTTGCGCAGTACTAAGTTCTTAATAAGTCTCTGACGGGACATTCCTCCGGTGTTGAGGACATCGTGTGCTGCTTCTTCTGCTTCCGCTATCCAGTCGATGGTCAGATTGGCCAAGGCATATTCAATATCTTCGTCTGTAAACAGCCGGAGTTTCAAAGATTCTACCAGTGGAACATAACTCGTTCCGAATTCCGGCTCCAACAGCTTTTGGGTTTGGTCGAGAGCTTCTTGTTTCCAGTCAGCACCACAGTTGTCAACTGCATATAATACGTCGGATTCGATATAAGTATATTGTTCATTCAGTAAACTGATAAGTTCTAAGCGGGAAAAGGTACTACGAGTGACTAGGCGGGTTGCAATATCTGAGGCTTGTTTCGGCCAACCGTGGGTATGTACGGCCCAGATAATTTCTTCTTCGGTAAAATTGTAGTTGGTCCGTAATTCATTCGTCATAGGCGTTATGCCACAGAGATACGGATATTTACTCAACTCATTCACAACTGCCATTGCTTCGTCGGCACCCGGCGTATCCGGACGGGTGTATGTACGAAATGGAGCAATCGCTTTAGGAGTAACCGTAATCTCACTTACCGCCGGAGTCACAGTCGGTACCGGAGTTGCAGTTGGCTTCGGAGTAGCAGTCGGCTTCGGAGTAGCAGTCGGCTTCGGAGTAGCAGTCGGCTTCGGAGTAGCAGTCGGCTTCGGAGTAGCAGTCGGCTTCGGAGTTGCGGTCGGCTTCGGAGTCGCAGTCGGTACCGGAGTAGCGGTCGGCTCCGGAGTAGCGGTCGGTTCCGGAGTAGCGGTCGGTTCCGGGGGCGCAGTCGGTACCGGAGTAGCGGTCGGCTCCGGAGTAGCAGTCGGTTCCGGAGTTGTCACTTCTGCCGGGGCACTTGTAGCAGTCGGTTCCGGCGTTGTCGCTTCTGCCGGGGCGCTTGTAGCAGTCGGTTCCGGTGTCGCTTCGTCATCCGGTGTGGTGGTTACTTCTGTTTCCGATATCGTTTCCTTTGACGGATCGCCGGATTCCGGTTGCTCTCCACAGCCGGCAAATATCGCACCGATCATCGCACTGATGAAAATAAACAATAACATTTTCTTTCTCATAGGAAAGACCTCCTCTTTTCGTTTCTGTTATCTAGTACCGTAAAAAGTAAAAAAAGTTTTATTATCATGCAAACTATTTTTTTATTTATCAAAAATAGTCGAATTTATTTGTTTTTATTATATCAATTCTCCCAAACAATGCAAGTATTTCTCCTCGCTTTACAGGGTTCCTCTCTTGAAAAAAGCAAACCTGTACCGTATAATGATATATGTAAAGGAAAACGAACGGACTTATGTAATACGGGTGGGGTAGAAACAACTAACTACAAAGGAGATTCCCATGACTTACGATTTTACATCCATCATTGAACGCACCGGAAAGGATGCTCTGGCAGTAGATATGCCGGCGATGGAAAGAATGTCCGGCGAAGGTTATTTTGCCGTACCGATGAAGGAGGGCTTTGATGCTATCCCTATGTGGGTGGCAGATATGAATTTTGCCACAGTACCGACCATTCCGGAGACAATTAAGGAACGTCTTGACCATCCGGTATACGGTTATTTTTCGCCACGGGAGGAATACTTTGATGCTATTATCAAGTGGCAGACCGAACGGAACGGTGCGGAAGGACTGACAGCAGAATGCATCGGCTACGAAAACGGTGTGTTGGGCGGCGTAGTCAGTGCTGCGGGGATTTTATGTTCTCAGGGGGATAAGATATTAGTGCATGCTCCGACCTATGTGGGATTCACCGGAGCCCTTGGAAATGCGGGTTACGAGTTGGTGCACAGTCCTTTGGTGCTTGATGAGCAGAATGTGTGGCGTATGGATTTTGCGGATATGGAGAAGAAGCTAAAGGAACAAAAGATTCATACGGCGATTTTTTGCAGTCCCCATAATCCGACGGGACGTGCCTGGGAACGTTGGGAAATCGAAAAAGCCATGGAATTGTTCAAAAAGTATGACGTGTACGTGATTTCCGATGAAATCTGGTCGGATTTGTATTTGGCAGACTATCACCATATCCCGACCCAATCGGTGTCGGAGGATGCAAAACAGCGGACGATTGCTTTTTATGCGCCATCCAAGACCTTTAATCTGGCGGGATTAATCGGCAGTTATCATATTGTGTACAATCCAAGACTTCGTGACAGGCTTCGGAAGGAAGCTTCGTTGTGTCACTATAACAGCATGAATCTTCTTTCCATGTATGGACTTCTGGGAGCGTATACATCCGAAGGACGCGAGTGGCTTGCGGAACTGAAAGAGGTTTTGACGAAGAATATAGATTGGGCCTATGAGTATATTACAACCCGTTGGAAGGGAGTTAAGGTATCAAAACCGCAGGCAACTTACATGCTGTTTCTGGATTGTGAAGAGTGGTGTGAAGATCATGGAAAAACCATGGATGAGTTGCAGCAGGCAGGTCTTTCTGTCGGCGTACTCTGGCAGGACGGCAGGGCGTTTCATGGAAAGTTTGCTATCCGGATGAATCTGGCATTGCCCTTTGCCCGGATGAAGGAAGCGTTGGAGAGGCTTGATATTTATGTGTTCGGAAACACTATGAAATAACGGAGATGGAAAGATACAACAAGGCGCCGGTTCGTAACAGAATCGGCGCCTTGTTTTCCAGGGAACTTATGAAGATGATGAAGTTATTTGAAAATTCGCTTTGTATATTGGTATAATCCGTTTTTCCAAACAGTAAAATCGTGTCCGCCCGGCATGGTGTAGTACAGATGCTCTACGCCGTTTTTGCACAGTGCGGCTTCGTAAGCGGCGGTACAGAACTTTACGATTTCATCCTGTTCACCGTTGCACATCATGAGAAAGAGGGGAGCCGGGGTGCCTTCTTTGACGCGAAGGTCATCTTCGGTAAACTGTCCCGGAAAGGCAGGACGGTCGCCCGCACCCGGGAAGGACAGCGGTAAAAGACCCGGTGCCGGGCTGAACGCACCGATATAGCCGAAGGTCTCCGGCATGGAAAACCCGATGAAAAGCGATTCCCTTCCGCCCATGGACAGACCTGCAATGGCCGTGTTTTCCCGACCGGTTTTGATATTGTAATTTGCCGCAATAAACGGCATCAAATCATCTCGTAAATCATGAATAAAGTTGTCGAAAGCCGCAATATTGACCGGACCGAAGACTTCCTGCGGAATCGCGTCCTCTTTCATGGCACGGACATTCGGGATGACAACAATCATTTCCGTGGCCTCACCTTTTGCTACCAGATTGCTGACAACCTCCAACGGATTTCCGCCAAGCCATTCGTTATGGTCGCCGCCGATGCCGTGAAGCAAATATAAAACCGGATAAGACTTCCCGGAAGAATAACCTGCCGGAAGAACGACGTGACAAAGACGGTCCGCACCGGTGGTTTTGGACGGATAGGTTACGGTTTGACGAACCCAGCCTTCGCCGGCTGCGGATAATTCGTCAAACCCCTGGGGTGTAGTATAATCAAAACGCATGGAATACCTCCTGAAACAGGCAAAATAGCCTTCGAATTAGAACTCTAACAAATAAAGAATAGCACAGATAAAAGGGGATGTCAATGAAAGATTCATAGAAAATTCCATACGTTCACAGAATGTTAATTGACTTTCGAAAAAAACAAGATACAATAGTATTCGGAAGGTTTTTAATGTAGAAGGGAAGGAAAGAGACGATGTACAAGATGTTAAAAAGATGGATGGCGGGAGTGTGTTGTCTGACCTTGTTGTTTGGGATGGCAGCCTGTAAAAAAGAAGTTGCGCCGACCGACGGAAAAACCACACCGGAGGTAACGACTACGGTTGCACCGACCAAGGAACCGGAAGCAACAAAGGCACCGGAGACTACGGTTGCGCCGACAAAGGCTCCGGAAGTGACAAAGGCTCCTGTGGTGACGGATGTACCGGAAGTGACAAAGGCTCCGGAAGTGACGGAAGTTCCGTTGCCGGAAGGAACATTAAAGGATGCCGCGAAGGATTGCGGATTCAGCTTCGGTACGGTAGTAAGTGCACATACGAAGAATGATCTGAATTACAAGATGATGGTAATGGATGATTTCAACAGTGTAACGGCGGCAAATGAAATGAAAGCCTATTCTATGTTGAATCAAAGTATGTCCCAGTCCAGTCCGGACGGTATGCCGGCCATTGATTTTTCTCAGGGAGATGAGATTGTGTCCATGGCTGAATTGTTGGGAATCGGCGTGAGAGGCCATGTGCTTGTTTGGGATGCCTATATGTGTGACTGGTTTTTCAGAGAAGGTTATACAAACAACGGACCGTATGTGGATCAGGAAACCATGAAGGCACGTTTGCAGAATTACATAGAACGGGTAATTACGCATTTTGAAGAGGAGTTCCCGGGGGTTGTGTATTGCTGGGATGTAGTGAATGAAGCGGTAGGTGACAGTCCGACGGATTACGATTCCTCCGATGCACGCCATATCCGTACCTTACGCGGTAATGTGGAGAATCAGTTTTATAATATCATCGGCAAGGATTATGTAGAGCTTTCGTTCCTGTATGCAAAGGATGTAGTAGAAAAATTACAGGAGAAAAATCCGGAGGTTTCCATTACATTATTCTACAATGACTATAATGCGTTCTTTGATGAAAAATGCGACTCCATTTGTGAAGTGGTAAAGAGCATTAACAGTTACGCAAAAAATCCGGACGGTACGTATCGTAAGTTATGTGAAGGCGTGGGAATGCAAAGTTATATCGGCGGTTACGGAGAACAGGAAGGTTGTCTTGATCCGGAGCATATTGAAAGAATCCGCCGTTCTATCGAGAAGTATCATGCATTGGGTGTGGAAGTGCATGTAACGGAAATGGCAGTTCGTAACTACGATGAGAGCTTGATGGAAGAACATGCGGAATATTGCGGTAAACTGTTTGATATGTATGTGGAATTAAATGAAAAAGCACCGATGGTTACCAATATTTCCATTTGGGGTATCAATGATGCACCGTGGATGACGGAATATATGGATAATTACAGACAGAATTCTCCGTATTGCGGATTGTTTGATGAAAACTGCAAAAAGAAGGATGCTTACTATAAGGTATTGGAAGCAATGACAAAGACAGAGGAATAACAGAAAACCTAAAACAAAAGACAGAGGATGCGCCGAACGGAATCGGAATGTCCTCTGTTTCTTTTCTCATCTGAATCGTGAAGAAGGGCCTTTGAAACAAGGGAAGAAAGCAACCTGTTACGACGGGGTGAAACCGTTGCAAAGCTTGACATTCGGGGAAAAAAAGGTATAATGAAAGTGTAACTGATTAGGTTTCTAATTGATAGCCGGACTGCGAAAGCACTGGGTATGAAACACAAATAGAAAACGCGGAGGATACGATGAGAGAACAATTGATTGTAGCACTGATAAAAGCATCCAGTACCCATCAGAAGAGCTGTTGGACGGAATTTAGAAAACTTGATTTATCTCCGGGACAACCAAAGGTATTGTCCCGCCTTCGATATCAGGAAGGATATTTACAGAAGGATTTGGCGGCACTTTGTCATGTGGAGCCGGCAACGATGGTAGTGTTATTGTCCAATATGGAAAAAAGGGGAATGATTCGGAAGGAAGTGGACCATGTTTCCGGAGGAAAACGCGCCTTTCGTATTTATCTGACGGAAGAAGGACGAAAACTTGCGGAACAGGTGGATATGATAGTAGCGGAAATCGAACAGAAGAGTTTTGAAGGGTTTTCTGAGGAAGAAAAGGACAGTCTTATCATGCTGTTAGGTCGGATGACAGAGAACCTGTTATAAAGACGGGGAGAGATTTGGCAGAAAGGAAGGAACACCGGAATGAAAAAATGGATGACGAGAGTAGGCGTGGGGGCTTGTATGCTGACCTTGTGTTTGGGTGCGGCAGCATGCGGGAAAAAAGAGAAAAAAACAGAGGAGCAGGGAACTCCTCCGGCGGTAACAACAGAGGCAACACCGGAGAGCACACCGGAAGCTACGCCGGAACCGACGGCAACACCGGCACCGGCAGCTACTGCGACACCGGCACCGGAGCCGACCAGAGTACCGATTCAAATAGAACAGAATCAGATTCCGAATGTTTACAAGCAGAAATTGTCGGAAGAATTTCGCGGAACCGTAGAACAAATCGAGTATAAGTCGAAAGCATATCATACGGAAGAAAAGGAAGAGACCATAAAACGTGCGAATGTTTATTTGCCGGCGAACTACGATGAAAGCAAGCAGTACGATGTTGTGTTTTTGATGCACGGAATCGGTGGAAATGAAAATTTCAATGAGTGGAAGATTCAGGAGGAGTCTTCTCAGATTCGTAAGATTTTGGACAATTTGATTTATTACGGAGCGATTAAGCCGGTGATTGTAGTGACACCGAACGGAAAAACCGGCGGTGGAGACAACTCGTACTATACTTTCGGGCAGGAGTTACGAAATGAGTTGATTCCGTATATGGACAGTCATTATGCTACTTATGCTGAGTATGACGAAAACGGGTATGATTTAACGGAGGCAAGAGAACATCGTGCCATGGCGGGATTTTCTATGGGCGGTATGCAGACCATTAATATCGGGTTATGCGAATGTCTGGATATTATTGCATATACGGGAGCCTTTGCAGCGGCACCTACCTCCAACAATTCGGATGTAATCGCACAGAAGCTGGCAACCTTCTCTGAGGAGTATCCGGTCGGATATTTTTACAGTATTTGCGGCACGGAGGACAGTACCGCATATTGGAGTGCAAAGGCGGCTTCGGCAGGGTTAGCAAATAAAACGGACCGTTTGGAAGACGGCGTGAATTTTACCTGGCATGAGATGTCGGGAGGTCATTCCGGCGGCTATGTAGGAGCTCTCGGGTTTTACAACTTTTTGCAGTTGGCGTTTCCGGAACCGCCGTTAGAAAGCTTGTTTTTAAAGGATGCTGCCGTGGAAAGCGGATTTACCTTAGGTACGGTGATGAATTATTCCCAGTTAAGCAACACCTATTATTTGCCGATGGTAACCTCCGAGTTTCAGAGTATTACGGCGGGAAATGAAATGAAGGCATACTCCATGTTGGACCAGGTGGGAAGCCAAAATAATCCGGAGGGAATGCCGTCGATGAATTATTCCCAGGCGGATGCCATTGTTTCCTTTGCACAGGAAAACGGAATCGGTGTGCGGGGACACGTTTTGGTATGGGACGCTTACATGAGCGACTGGTTTTTCCGGGAAGGATATAAAAGCGACGGTGCTTACGTGGATCAGGAAACATTAAAGGCCCGTTTAAAATACTATATTGATGAGGTTGTAACTCATTTTGAGACGGAATTTCCGGGTGTGGTATACTGCTGGGATGTGGTAAACGAAGCGGTAGGTGACGGCGGAGATTACAAAGGAGACGACCCGCGTCACGTAAGAACCTATCGAAACAGTGATGAGAATATGTTTCAAACCATTATCGGACCGGACTATGTAGAATATTCTTTTGCCTGTGCGAGAGAAACGGTAGAAAAGTTACAGGCGGCAAATCCTGATGTTTCCATCGAACTGTTTTATAACGACTACAGCACGTTTTATGATGAAAAAAGAGATGCCATTATCGAATTGGTAAAGAGCATCAACAGCTATGAGAAGAATGCCGACGGCACTTACAAGAAGCTTTGTGACGGAATCGGCATGCAAAGCTACATCGGCGGATACGGTCAACAGGCCGGCTGTATGAATACCCAGGACATTACCCGCATCGAGAAAGCAGTCCGCATGTTCCATGACCTTGGAGTGAAGGTTCATGTGACGGAGATGGCAGTGCGGAATTACGATAAGAACAAAATGGAACAACATGCAGAGTTTTACGGGAAGCTGTTTGAGGCATATGAGAAATTAAATGAGGAAGGCGATTTGATACAGAATATTTCCATTTGGGGAATTTGCGATGACCCGATGATGAGCAAAAGTGACTACAGCTATAAGCAGAACGGACCGTATTGTGGGTTGTTTAACCGGGGTTGCAAGCGTAAGGATGCTTATTATGAGGCGCTAAAAGCGTTGAGGGATTAGTCTTATGCGGAACGTTTCGCAGGAGAACTTCTTTATGGGGCAAGTCAAAAGAAAGGAAAGAGAAGGAATGAAAAAGGGAACAAAAAAGTGGATGGCAGTGATTTTCTGCCTGACGCTGTTATTTTGTATGACAGCGTGCCAAAAGGAAGACACAAGTAAGACCGGAGCGGATGTGCCGGAGGTAACAACTACTACAGCACCGACAGGGGATGAAGTGGCAACACCGGAACCGACAGCAGAGCCGACGGCTGAACCGACGAAAGAGCCGACGAAAGCACCGGAACCGACGGCAGTACCGGAGCATGTTCCGGCAAAGTTGGAAACTAACGGGGTGCCGCAGGAGTACAAGAAGTTTAATAAGGAGTATGCGGGCAGAGTGGTAGAAATCGAATATCCGACCTATTCTTATGCGGATACCAAAGAACCGATTACAAAGCCGGCGTATGTACTTTTGCCTCCGAAGTATGATGAAACCAAGCAGTATAATGTATTATACCTGATGCACGGCGTGGGCGGAGACCCGCATGAGTGGAAAATTACCAGTGTGTTTGACGGAATTCGTTGTGCCATGGATAATCTCATGTATTACGGAGAAGCGGAGCAATTCATTATTGTGGTACCGTACGGACGTTCCAGCGCAAATTATGCGGATAAGAGCATGGCAAATATGGGAACCTTCTATTCCTTCGGACAGGAGCTTCGTAATGATTTGATTCCGTACATTGATGCGAATTATGCAACGTATGCGGAGTTTGATGAGAACGGCTATGATTTGACCGCGGCAAGAGACCACCGGGCGATGGCAGGTCTTTCCATGGGTGGCATGCAGACCATTAATATCGGAATCGGCGAGTGCTTGGATATCATCAGCTATTTCGGCGCTTTCTCTGCAGCACCGACTTCCAATACGGCGGCTGTAACAGCGGAGAAATTGGCGGCATTTGAAGGCTACGATGTGAATTATTTCTACAATATTTGCGGGACCAGCGACGGTACGGCGCTTGCCAGTGCCAGTGCAGCGGTAAACGGACTGGATGAATTAACCGATAAGATTACCGATGGAGAGAACTTTATGTGGCAGACCGTACCGGGTGGCCACGACCATAACGTATGGCATTTGGGCTTGTATAATTTTGCGCAACTGGTATTCAAGTAAAATAGGATGATGTTTTTACTGTTGCTATGTAAGAAAATGACAGATACAGGGTTAGGAGGAATATAAGATGAGCGTAAGAGAGTCAATCGGTACAGAACAGATCGAAAGATATAACGAGTTTGTAACACCACTGAAAAAAAGACGGAAGAAAAACGGAAAGGCGACGTTGATTTTCTTTCTGGTATGTGTGGTAATCGGTGCAGTCATCGGATTTTGCGGACCGCTGTTAATGGATAAGGGTGTGTTAAAGTTTAATATCAGACCTCCCTTTGCGTTAAAGGAACAGTTTTTGTTGCTATATTTGCCGTTGTTGTTTATTTTGTACTATATCGTTTGTACGTTGCATACCATAATCCATGAAGCGGGACATCTTGTATTCGGATTGTTGTCGGGATATCGCTTTTTGTCGTTCCGTGTATTTTCCTTTACGATTGTAAAAAAAGACGGCAAGTTTTCTTATAAAAAGATAAAGGTTCCGGGTACCATGGGACAATGTCTGATGATTCCGCCGGAATGGAATGAGGAGAAACATTATCCTTACGTTTGGTTTAATTTAGGCGGAGGAATGTTTAATCTTATCTTTTCCGCACTTTCGGTACCGTTGTTTTTCCTACATAGTCCCCTTTGGGCATGGATTGCAGGCGTGTTCATTTTTGCCGGTGTGATTTTCGGGGTTTGCAATGTGCTTCCGATGACCATGGGAATTCCAAATGACGGGAAAAATTGCCTGTTGTGTGCGAAGGAGAAGAAAAATCAAAAGGCACTTTATTTGCAATTAAAAATCAATGCCATGATGAGTGAGGGCGTTATGCCGGATGAAATTCCGGAAGAATTGCTGAAGGTTGATGAGGAGGATTCCATCAACGCATTGACCCTTTACGTTCATCTGATAAAATGTTATAAACGTATTTTGGAAGGAAAGCCTGAAGAGGCAGAAGCGTGTTTGAACAAGATGGAGCAGAGCCTGGATACATTGCCGGCAGGTTTTGCAAATGCGGTGGACGCGGAACGGCTTTATTTTCTGCTTCAGAACAATGGTTCTCCGGAAGAAATTGCCGCTTACTATGCGGTATTGCAACCGGTTCTGATACAGCAGGCAAAGGACCTTTCCGTGTTACGAATCAAATATTTCTATTACCGGCTTTTAAGCGAAGAAGACCGTGAGAGGATTGAATGGCTGAGTCGTTCCAAAAAGGGAAAATTGCCGAAACGGTTGCCGAAACAGAAACCGGTAACGGCTGACGGAATCTATGAAGAAATGGAAAAGGCATATAAAAAGTTTCCGGTAATCGGAGAAGCGGAGTTTTATATGACGGTTGTCAGACGGCTGAAAGAACGGATGCAATCGGAAACGTCGGAAGATTCCGCGGTTTCCGAATAAACGGCAAGTCGAATAATTCAATGATGTAAGAAACACCCTCGGAAGAAATCTGATTTTCATCAAGATTTTACGAGGGTGTTTTTGTTATGTTTTTTCGGTTAAGTTATATGGTTAGGTGAATGGTTTGTGCCCGGAAATTATGCTTCTTCTTTTTTTAACATCCGGAAGCTTTTCCATTTGCCGGACAGGTAATAAAGAATGCCCGGAATGGAAGTTCCGTAAGCTGCCAGACCGTAGCCCAGGAAGAAACCGAAGAGGCCTAAGTCTAACACAATACCGAGGATGTAGCTTAAGCTGATCCGGAGAACTACACCGTCCAACAGTCCGAAAATCAGGTTCAATTTGGAGTTTCCGATGCCGTTCATTAAAGCGTTGGTGCCTCGCATCAGGAGCATACCCGGGAAACTGATGATGGCAGCGATAACAAACTGCTTAATGTATTCCGGATTAATAACATCTTCTTCCCTCTTAAAGAAGCCGAACAGCTCTTCGGAGAAGAGAAGAAGGATTACGGTAAACAACGCATAGAAAATTCCGCTGAAAATCAAAATCCAGTTGATGACGGAAGCGGCACGTTTCTGCTTGTCGGCCGCCACGTTCTGACCTACCATGGAGCTTCCGGCCATGGTCAGGCCGTAGGTAATACGGTTTACCACGTCGTCAATCTTAACGCCGGTGCCGAAGGTAGAGGACGCAGTAACGTGTACCTGATTTACCAGAGAGTTTACATACATCATAGAAAGGTTGATGGCGGCACTCTGGATGGCAAGCGGTACCCCTAAGCGGGATAGGTGCTTTGCCGCGGTTTTGTCGATGGCAAAGCTTTTTACTTTAAAGTCGAAGCCGAAGGCTTCTTTTCTTTTGTAGAGATAAATCAATGCATAAATAAAAGCAACAGCCTGACCGAGAATGGTTGCCAATGCAGCACCGGCAGTACCCATGTGGAAATACTTTACAAACAAGATGTCCAATATCAGGTTCAGGACAGAAGCAATGAATACAAAAATAAACGGACGTCTGGAGTCACCCATGCCACGGAGTACTGCGGATACCATGTTGTAGCCGAAGGTAAAGACATTACCCAAGGTACAAATAAGGAGATAATTCCAAGCGTGGTCGTAGGCTTCCGTCGGGGTTTTTAATAAATTCAGGACCGGAATGCCGATGGCGACACCGATTGCGGTTAGGACAACTGCAAGTCCCAATACGAGAGAAAACAAGGTTCCGATGGCATTATTCAGTTCTTTTTTACGCTTTGCACCGATAAGCTGTGCGATATAAATCTGGCCGCCGTTGGAAAAACCTAAGCCCACCATAGTCATAAACATCACCACGGTACTGCCGTTGGTGACGCCGGATACGGCATTGGTACCCAGAACCTGTCCTACCACAAGCATATCTACCAGAGAGTAGACTACCTGTAAGGCATTGGACAGCATGAACGGCAAGGAAAAGCGTAATAAACTCTTCGGTACGCTGCCGGTGGTATAATCGGTAATTAATTTTGTGTTTGACATGACTTTATGTAACTCCTTTTCTAAACGGATGATGCTCTGCTTTTAAAAAGTGCGCGGGTATCCGCACGGGCACTCCGTAAATACGATATGAACAAAAAGAAAAAGGGGAAGCCCCTTTTTTCTATTATACGAGGTTTTTGGCGGATGTCAAGAAAAAAGCAAGGGATAAGTTAGAATTATAACTTATGAGAGAAAGAAAGTCAGAGTTATGTAACAGTGATTAGAAATAGAAGTTTTTCAGAAAAAGCTTGACAGCGTAACAATGTTATGCTATTATCGTCATAGAGAGTAACAATGTTACGAAGGGAGGCGCTTATGGGAGAAGAGTTGATTTCCAAAAAGGAGTTGTTGGAACGGTACGGAATCTCTTACGGGGCGTTGTACCGCTGGAAGCGAAAGGGCCTGATTCCGGAGGATTGGTTTATAAAAAAAGCCACGGTAACCGGACAGGAGACCTTCTTTCCGAAGGAACTGATCTGTGAACGGGTGGAGTTGATTCAAAGTCAAAAGGATGATTTTTCTTTAGATGAACTCTCGAAACAATTCCACAAAGAGTCGGAAGCAAAGGCGGTACTGACGGTGAAGACTCTGTACGGAGATAAGACCTTTTATGTGAGTGAGATACAACAAGTCCTTCTTGATGATGGCAAAGGTGAGGTAAGAGATGTAACAAAGGAAATTCTGGCAAAATGAAGGTCTGTGGGATTGGAATTGCCGGATGTGAAGAAAGAGAGGAGAATGAGAGATGGATTTAAATATTTCGGGAAGCGGCCAGATTATGCCGGGAGAGTATGATACCATAAGGGTGAGCGGAAGCGGAAGACTGGAGGGGATGGTGCGCTGCCAGAATCTGTATACCTCCGGTTCCGTCGGCGGAAACAGTGTGGTGTGTGAGAACAATATTAACACGTCGGGAAGCTGCAATTTTTCCGGAGATATCAGTACGGGGAATTTGGTAGTGTCCGGAGGTTCCTCTTTTGGAGGAAATGTTGAGGCACGGGAGAAAATTGCAATCTCCGGCGGTTCTTCCTTCCGGGGAACAGTAAAGTGCAAGCAGTTGCAGTTATCCGGAGGCAGCAAAATCGGCGGTGATGTGGAAGCGGAGTTTATTAAGATTCGCGGAGCGGCAGATTGTGACGGTCTTATGAATGCGGAAGAAATCGAGATTGAGTTTGAAAAAGGAATGGAAGTCGGCAGCATCGGCGGCAGTAAGATTGTAATTTACAAGCGTCACGGAGAAGAGAAGAAGAAGAGAGCCCGTCTGCCGTTGTTTTCTTCTTTGATAAAGAGAAGGACGATTGGTACGGTGTGTGTAAAGAATTCCATTGAGGGCGATGAAATTGCGTTGGAGGGTGTAGTAACCCCGCGTGTGTCCGGTCGTGTGGTAGCCATCGGAGCGGACTGCGAGATTGAACTGGTGCAGTACAGTGAACAGGTGGAGGTTTCCCCGGAAGCAAAGGTGGGACGGACGGAGAAAATCTAAGAGATTGTTTCCATGCAATATCGCAACTAATATCAAGAAAATTAAATTCGGTTGTGTTATCCTTAGGGTGAAAGGAGGGACCCGGCTTGTACGAATGGAACGAGACGATACAGCGCATGATTGACTGGATCGAGGCACATTTGACGGACAATCCGACGCTTCTGCAGATGTCGGAGGAAATAGGATATTCGCCTTATTATGTGTCCACGAAGTTCCATGAGATTGTGGGGATGACGGTAAAAAACTACATTGCGGGGCGGCGTCTTACTATGGCGACCCTTGCTATCCGGGATACGAAGGAACGGATTTTGGATATCGCAATGAAATACGGCTTTTCTTCCCAGGAAGCCTTGACGAGGGCTTTCGTGAGTGCTTACGGGTGTACACCCGCGGCCTATCGGAAGAAACCGGGACCGGTACGTCTTGCAAATTTACAAGTGGTGTTCTTTCCCGAACATTATACGAATAAAGGAGAACCAACCATGAATACAACAGCATTAACAGAAGCGCGGGTGAGGGTAGAGCATATCCCGGCCCACAAATACATCGGTATCTGGGATATGGAGGCATCGGATTACGGAAAGTTTTGGAGTCGCCACGACTGTGATACGGTATGCGGCATCATTGACAGCATGAGTCATGTATCCCATCCGATTGTCACCGGTCATACCGCAGGCTGGTTTTATGAAAACGGTAAGAAAGGTTATTTCTACGGTTTCGGCGTGCCGGAGGATTACGACGGTGAAATTCCGGAGGGCTTTGAACTGCGAAGCTTCCCGGCCAGCGATTATCTTGTATTCTATCATCCGCCGTTCGACTTTTTGAAGGACAACGGTGAGGTCATGGGCAGGGTAGAAAATCTTGCCTGGAATTATGATCCGGCAAAGCATGGAAATACATGCTACGAATGGAATGAGGAAGCCTGTCAGGATTACCAGAGACATTACCCGGAGGGAATCGGGTATGAGGTGTTGCGTCCGGTGAAGAGGAAGTAAGGATTTTAATCCGTTTTAGATTTGTTGATAAGAAGTTTTGCTTCGGTGCAGGAACAGTCACCGGGGCAAAACTTTTCTGTTTTATAGGAAATTGTGTTTTCCATTTAAAGCAAAACGCTCCGGGTAGAGACGAAAATTGTTGTTGACAAACAATAGGTAATATGTTACCATATATAAAGTAATATATTACCTATTGGAGGATGAGATGCATATTAAAGAAGTGATGGGGAATGAAAAAGTGGATTTCACCGGTATTGAGCTATCCTATTTTTTGATTGGATTGTTAAGT
The DNA here is from genome assembly GCA_017503735.1 of Lachnospiraceae bacterium. Classification (GTDB taxonomy): domain Bacteria; phylum Bacillota; class Clostridia; order Lachnospirales; family Lachnospiraceae; genus SIG307. The sequence goes on along the minus strand of JAFVSN010000043.1, from coordinate 58,869 downwards.
GCCTTTGAAAATCGCTTTCAGGCAGTGGCAGACAATGCCATGAAGGAAATCAGTTGGAAGCAGTTTTTTGCAATCATCTGTGTCAGTATGTGTAAAAGCAGCCCTACAGTGAAAGAACTGGCGGACATTATGGGAAGCTCCCATCAGAACGTAAAGCAGATTTTGCTGAAGTTAGAGAAAAAAGGATTTGTTCGTATTACGGTGGATGAGAAGGATAAGAGAAAGCAGCGGATTGAACTTACGGACTATTGCAGGGAGTTCTGTGAAAAGAACGATGAGATGAGTATGAACACCATGAGAAAGTTGTTTGCCGGTGTTTCCGGGGAGCAGTTACAGGTGACGATACAGACAATTATTCAGATTGAAGACAATTTGAAAATGATTTAAGGAGTAAGAGCAGATGAAAATATTAGTGACATATAAAAGCAAAACGGAATTTACGAAGCGATATGCAGAAATTATTGCCAAAGAAGTAGATGGGTATCTTATGGATTTTAATGAAGTTACGATTGAACGGATGTCCGAGTTTGATGTGGTTGTTTATGGTGGCGGGATATATGCCGGAATGGTAAACGGATTAAAGAAAGCGAAAGAGATGTTCGAAGAGAGCTCTGCTAAAAAGATGATTGTATTTGCTACAGGCGGTGCGCCTAATGCAGCGGTAAATGAAACAGACGATATATGGGCACATAATTTATCGGTAGAAGAATCAGAATCTATACCGCATTTTTACATGCAAGGTGGTATTTGCTACGAAAAGATGTCATTTGTAAACAGAACTTTTATGAAAATGATGTCAAAGGCTTTGAGTAAAAAGAAAAATAAGGACAGTGCGGAAGAAGGTTTTTCACAGGCTATAACGAGTTCCTATGACATTTCTTCCGAGGAATATGCACAGCCGCTGATACGGTATTTGTTGGAAGGACAAAGAAGAAAGGAAAAATAAAATGCTTATAGGAATTGGAATTTTTTTGGTGATTATCGGATTGATTTTTGTGTGGTTTTATATTCCGTACTCGCCGTTGAAAACAAGATTTTTGAAGGATATAGAGTCGCTAAAGAATAATGCCGAGCTTAAAGTGCAAGGGCGTTTATTTAAAAAAGAAGATTTTTTACATTTGCCGAAAGCAATTCAGTGTTATATGGATTGCTGCGGATATATCGGAACATCTCAAATGAGTTATTTGAAGATGGAGTATCGGGATGTGGATTTTATGATGGGAAAATCAGGACCGGCACAAAAAATTGATTATACGCAATATAACTTTGTGGTAGAACCTTGCCGTATGGCTCGGATTGACAGTCATATGTTTGGTACTCCTTTTGAGGGATATGATTATTATCAAAATGGTATCGGAGGAATGAGAGGACAGATTGCAAAGGCAATCAACTTATTTCATCAGACAGGACCGGAAATGGACAAGGCGTGTCTGGTGACATATCTTGCGGAAAGCTTATTTGCGCCTGCAATCTTGCTCCAGGATTTTATTGTTCTCGAAGAAATAAGTGCATATGAAGTGAAAGCTACAATTACGTACGGAGGTCAAACCGCAAGCGGTATATTTGCCTTTAACGAGGCGTATGAATATGTTTGTTTTACAACGAATGACAGAGGTGTATCAAATAAGGATGGTACTATGGAATACGTTCCTTGGTCAGCGGTATGTGACGGATACCGTGTTTCTGAGACAGGAATCAAGTATCCTACGAAGTTCAAAGCGATATGGAATTATCAGGATGGAGATTTTGTCTATTTTGACGGTGTGATTCATGCAATATCGTATGGTGAGTAAGAGGAAGATAAACATGGAGAGGTTTGAAAATATGGGAAAAGGTATTGTTTTATATCAATCCAAATACGGAGCAACAAAGAAATATGCAGACTGGTTGCAGGAGGAAACCGGCTACGACTGTATGGAAACAAAGAAGGCTACGGTGTCTTTGGTGCAAGGTTATGATGTTATTGTTCTCGGAGGCGGTGTGTATGCATCGGGAATTTTGGGCTTGCATTTTTTAAAGAAGAATATCAACCTTTTGTCGGATAAGAAAATAGCGGTATTTGCGGTAGGTGCATCTCCTTATGATGAGAAAGCTATTATGCAGGCGAGAGAGGTGCATTTTAAAGACGCGATGGAACGGATTCCGTTGTTTTACTGTCGCGGCGCATGGGATGAAGATAAGATGAGTTTTACACACAGAACCCTCTGCAGGATGTTACAAAAGGCAGTGGCAAAGCAAAATCCGGAGGAGTTTGAACCGTGGCAAAGGGCGCTTCTGGGAGCAAAGGGACAAAAATGCGATTGGACGGATAAGAGGAGTTTGGAACCGTTGTTGCGGTATTTAAAGGAGAATGAATAGGGGCTATCATGAAGAAGTACTTGGCAGCATTGTTTGCTCCGGTGATGGTTGCGAAGATGAAACGTAAGAAATAGGTGCGGGATTGTGGTTGTTTAAAACTTTTACCATGAGAAATCGGATTTTGATGTTTTGAATGGTACAAATTTAGAGTGGATTTGAGATTTTACCATGAGAATCACGATTTATACAATTCCAATGGTACAAAAACTAGTGATTTGCTGTGAAAAAGGTATTTTGAGTAGGATTTCTCGTGCGTAAGCATGAAAAATCCTGTTTTTTTTACCATGAGAACCGAGCTTTTGATGTTTGTAATGGTAAAAATAAAAATGACAAGAAAATTTGTACCATGATAAAGGATATTTTTCCAAATGCAATGGTAAAATCTCGTGAAGGGTCAAAATCAGTACCATGAGAATGGAGATATTACGAGTTGCAATGGTAAAAGATAGATATCACATTTTTAGCGTAGTCGAAATCACCTTTTAGAGCGGCTTAGGCTTGAAGACGCTCCTGAAAGGCTTAGCCGCTTTTAAAGGAAGTTTGACGGAGCGTTGCGCTCAGCAAGAAAGATACTCTATGCCCTCATTTCGGTCTTACACAACCTTCCCCACTTGTAAGAACGGGAAGCCGCGCAAACATAAAGGGCCGCGCATCAGCGCGGCCCCAAAAGCCTAAATTTTACAGATTATGAATCTTTCTCTTTACGTAGGTCGTATGGAGAAGCTCATGAGCCTTGTGGCTACCCGGCTCGCCGAGATAGCTCTTATAAAGCTCCTTCACATCCGGATTCTCGTGAGAGAAGCGGAGCGTGTTAGCTGCATCGTAATCGTAGAGAGCCTTAGCACGTACGGCACGGATATCCGTGAAGTTACGTACGGATGCGTCAACCTGCGGCTGACCGCCACCGTTTACACAACCACCCGGGCAACCCATGATTTCGATGAAGTGGTAGTTAGCTTCGCCGTTCTGAACCTTGGTAAGAAGTTCCTTTGCGTTCTTCAGGCCGGAAGCAACTGCAACGTTCACCTTCATGCCTGCAACTTCGTAGGTAGCTTCCTTGATACCTTCGGTACCACGAACCTCGGTGAACTCGATCGGGGTGCCGTCCTTCTCACCGGTAAGCTTCCAAACTGCGGTACGAAGAGCTGCCTCCATAACACCGCCGGTAGCACCGAAGATTACTGCAGCACCGGTACCGGAACCTAACGGAGAATCGAACTCTTCATCCGGAAGGGTGTTGAAGGTGATACCGAGACGCTTGATGAGTCTTGCAAGTTCTCTGGTGGTGATGGAAATATCTACATCTGCAACACCTGCGCCAGCCTGATCGTCACGAGTAAGCTCGAACTTCTTAGCGGTACACGGCATTACGCTGACAGATACGATATCGTTCTTGTCAATGCCTTCCTTCTCAGCGTAGTAGGTCTTAAGCACAGCACCGAACATCTGCTGCGGAGACTTACAGGAAGAAAGGTTCTCGGTCATATCCGGGAAGTAGTGCTCACAGTACTTAATCCAGCCCGGAGAACAGGAAGTGATGAGCGGTAATACGCCACCGTTCTGTACACGGTCAAGGAACTCGTGAGACTCTTCCATGATGGTAAGGTCAGCAGAGAAGTTGGTATCGAATACCTTATCAAAGCCGATGCGACGAAGTGCAGCAGCCATCTTGCCCTGTACACCGGTTCCCATCGGGTAACCGAACTCTTCACCGAGAGCAGCACGTACAGCCGGAGCAACCTGAACGAATACCTTCTTGTTCGGGTCTGCGATTGCAGCGAGAACTTCATCGGTGGAATCCTTCTCGTAAAGAGCACCGGTCGGACAGACAGCGATACACTGACCACAGGATACACAAGCGGTATCGCCGAGGCCCATGTCGAATGCGGATGCAATGTTGGTCTTGAAACCACGCTCGTTAGCGCCGATTACGCCAACACCCTGTACCTTTTCACAGACAGCGGAACATCTGCGACAAAGGATACACTTGTTATTATCACGAACCATATGAACAGCGCTCTCATCTAACTCGTAGGTGTTTGCTTCACCGTCATAAACGTTTTCACACTCTACCTTTAAGTCCTTACAGAGCTTCTGTAATTCACAGTTGCCGCTGCGTACGCAGGAGAGACACTTTCTGTCATGGTTGGAAAGAATAAGTTCCAAAGTTTTTCTTCTGGAATCTAATACCTTAGGAGTATTTGTGAATACTTCCATACCCTCGTTTACCGGGTATACACAGGAAGCTACAAGGCTTCTTGCGCCTTTTACCTCTACCACACAAATACGGCAAGCGCCGATTGCGTTAATATCCTTTAAGTAGCAAAGCGTCGGAATCTCGATGTGAGCGATTCTTGCTGCCTCTAAGATAGTAGCGCCCTTTGGTGCGGTAACGGTCATACCATTAATCTTTAAAGTAACGGTTTCCATGTTTTACCTCCAATTCAAATTAAGTCAGTAACTTACTTCTTAGATATAGCGCCAAACTTACAGTTCTCGATACATACGCCACACTTTACGCACTTGCTGGTATCGATAACATGCGGCTCCTTAACAGTGCCGGAAATTGCACCTGCCGGACACTTCTTAGCACAAAGGGTACAACCCTTACACTTATCCGGATCGATAACGAAGGATAAGAGATCCTTACATACGCCGGCCGGACATCTCTTCTCAACAACGTGAGCGATGTACTCGTCCTTGAAGTAACGTAAGGTGGAAAGTACCGGGTTCGGAGCGGTCTGGCCGAGACCACATAAGGAGTTATCCTTAATGTAGTAGCAGAGCTCTTCTAACTTATCGAGGTCCTCTAAAGTAGCCTGGCCCTTGGTAATCTTGTCTAACATCTCATAGAGACGCTTGGTACCGATACGGCACGGAGTACACTTACCACAGGACTCATCAACGGTGAACTCAAGGAAGAACTTCGCGATATCAACCATACAGTTGTCTTCGTCCATAACGATAAGTCCGCCGGAACCCATCATGGAACCGAGAGCGATGAGGTTATCGTAGTCAATCGGAACGTCGAAGTGTTCAGCCGGGATACATCCGCCAGACGGACCACCGGTCTGAGCTGCCTTAAACTTCTTGCCGTTCGGGATGCCGCCACCGATGTCTTCAACAACCGTACGAAGGGTAGTACCCATCGGGATTTCTACAAGACCGGTGTTCTTAATCTTACCGCCGAGAGCGAATACCTTGGTACCCTTACTCTTTTCGGTACCCATGGAAGCGAACCATTCAGCACCGTTTAAGATAATCTGCGGAATATTTGCGTAGGTTTCTACGTTGTTTAATACAGTAGGCTTATCGAAAAGGCCCTTTTCAGCCGGGAACGGCGGTCTCGGCTTCGGTTCACCACGGTTACCTTCGATGGAGGTCATAAGAGCGGTTTCCTCACCACATACGAATGCACCTGCACCGAGACGAAGCTCTAAGTCGAAATCAAAACCGGTTCCGAAGATGTCCTTACCGAGTAAGCCATATTCTCTGGCCTGACCGATTGCAATATTCAAACGATCTACAGCGATCGGGTACTCTGCACGAACGTAAATGTAACCCTGGTTAGCACCGATTGCGTAACCTGCGATAGCCATAGCCTCGATTAATGCGTGCGGGTCGCCCTCAAGTACGGAACGATCCATGAATGCACCCGGGTCACCCTCGTCGGCGTTACAAGCAACATACTTCTGGCCGCCCTTTACAAGGTCCTTTGCCAGCTGCCACTTTCTACCGGTCGGGAATCCGCCGCCGCCTCGTCCGCGAAGGCCGGAATCTAAGATGCACTTAATAACGTCATCCGGGGTCATCTCGGTAAGAACCTTACCAAGTGCCTCATAACCGCGGGTACCGATGTACTCCTCGATATTCTCCGGATTGATAACACCACAGTTACGAAGCGCGATACGATGCTGCTTCTTGTAGAAGTCGGTCTCGTGAAGCGGCTTTAAGCCCTCTTCCTGAACGGTGTCTTCGTAAACATACTTCTTAACTACACGACCCTTTAACAGGTGCTCGGAAACGATTTCCGGGATGTATTCCGGCTTCACCATGGAATAGAAGGTAGCTTCCGGATAAACGATAACGATCGGGCCGAGAGCACAGAGACCGTGACAACCGGTCTGTACAACGGAAACTTCATCAGCAAGGCCGTTCTTTGCGATTTCCTCTTTTAAAAGATCGAAAATCTGAAGGCTGCCGGAGGAAGTACAACCGGTTCCGCCGCATACTAATACATGTGAACGATACATAATATTTCTTCCTCCTTATTTATTTGCTGCACCGAGGGTGTACTGGGTAACTACCTGTCCACGAATCAGGTGCTGTTCAACGATTTCTTCTGCCTTTTCCGGGGTCATATGAACATAGGTAACCTTTTCCTTACCCGGAGCGATAACTTCTACGATCGGCTCGAACTGGCAAAGACCGATGCAACCGGTCTGTACAACAGCCACGTCCTCAAGCTTCTTGTTCATTACCGCATCTGCAAGAGCAGTTAATACCGGTCTTGCGCCGCTTGCGATACCGCAGGTAGCCATACCGACAACAACTCTTGTCTGTGTTTCGGACTCAGAGCGGAGACCAACCTGGCCCTGCATCTTTTCCCGAATTGCCTTTAACTCTGCAAGAGACTTCATACTTTCCTCCAATCTGCCGTTTCTCGGCATATCAATTTGGTGTTACAAGGGATTCGCGTTGGCGAATCTAAAGTTCAAAGGTGTCGTCATTGGTTTCGTTAAAATTTTCTCTTAGGTAGTCCTTTATATAAAGTGACACCTCAGGCTCCTGAAAGGAGATTTCACCGAGAACTTCGCGAAATTCTCTGGTGTCTAACGAAAATTCCTTTTCATTGAAACGGAATGTATATAAGAAATTACATTCCTCATGCATGGTAACTAAGGTGTGAATGGTGCTGTTCATGTCTCCTAAAGGCATACGGTCGATGTGGGACAGTGTAAACACTGCGGTCACGCGGGTACCGACGCCTACCGTGGACTCGATGGAAAAGGAGCCGCCGGTGCTCTCCGCAGCCTGCTTAAAAAACGGAACGCCCAGACCTACCTTTCTTGTGGAACGGGTAGTGTAAAAGGGATCCGTTACGGCAGCAACCTGCTCCGCGGTCATACCGCAACCGTCATCGTCAATGATTACGGTAAGGGTATCCGCCAACGTCTGGACATCTACAATAATGGTGACCAGTGAGGCTTTTGCACGGGTGGAATTCTCCGCAACATCAAGTATATTTAAGGAAATCTCGGGCATCATAACCTTAGGTACTCCTTTCGAAAAACGAAAACGACAAATTATTCGTACTTCGCGAGAACGTCAGCCATATCCGCTGCGGTAAGACGACCGTAAACGTCATCGTTAATGGTCAATACCGGAGCAAGACCGCAGGCACCGATACAACGACATGCGTCCAGAGAGAACTTGCCGTCCGGGGTACACTGACCACCCTCGATACCAAGTAACTGCTGAAGTTTTTCGTAGATGTCACCGGAACCCTTTACATAACAAGCGGTACCGAGACAGACGGAAATCTTGTACTTTCCCTTCGGATACAGAGAGAACTGGGAGTAGAAGGTAGCAACACCGTAAACTTTCTCTAACGGGATGCCGCACTCATCAGCGATCATAGTCTGTACCTCAATCGGAAGGTAGCCGTAAATGTCCTGAGCCTTCTGTAAAATCGGCATCAGGGAGCCTCTCTCATCCTTTAACTCGGCGATGACAGAGCGAAGCTGTGCTTCCTGTTCCTTTGTTCCCTGGAACGGAACTGTTGATTTTGCAGCCATTTCTTTAACCTCCTTTAATATCTTTGCGATTTCCTGTAAGGGAAACCGAATACATGACAGAGAGCGTTTTGTTAAAAATATAACGATGTCATGCGCGCACGACAAAAAACGCGCAAAGAACCGAAAAAAAGAAACGCGTCTTTGCGTGCGTCGTACAGTTGTTAACATTATAACACACTCTGTTAAAAAAAGCTACAACAAAAGTGTAAAAAAATTGAGGACTTTTTCTGCAAATTGTGTTATACTTTATTTGTGTCATCCGTTTTGAAAAAATAAAAGTTTATCATATAGGAAAGGAAGGTGAAGGTATGACCATCTTGGAAATCAAAGAGATTCTGGGAGCGAGAGTACTGAGCGGGGAGGAATGGCTTACTAAGGAGGTACATACGGCATGCGGCTCTGATATGATGAGTGATGTACTGGCGTTTGTAAAGGACCAGGCAGTGTTGCTTACCGGTCTTTGCAATCCGCAGGTAATCCGTACCGCAGAGATGATGGATATTGTATGTATCGTATTTGTGCGTGACAAAAAGCCGGACGAGGAAATGATCCGTCTTGCAAATGAGCGCGAGATTCCGCTTCTTGCTACGGGACATCGCATGTTTTCCGCCTGCGGAATGCTTTATGAAAAAGGATTACGGGGAGGAAAAGATTATGAGCGATACGATTAAACTCCATTACACCGTAACCACGGAGGACTTTACAAGAGCAGGGGAAGCCTCCAGTGACGTGAAGAGAAAACTAAAAAAGATGGGAAGTTCTCCGGAGGTGGTTCGTAAAGTAGCAATTGCCATGTACGAAGGTGAAATCAATATGGTAATTCATGCCAACGGAGGAACCATTGACGTAGAGATTACACCGGAAGAAATTATTATGTGTCTGCAGGATACCGGCCCGGGCATTGCGGATATCGAAAAAGCCATGCAGGCGGGGTATTCTACCGCACCGGACAGGGTAAGGGCACTGGGATTCGGTGCCGGAATGGGACTTCCGAATATGAAACAATATTCCGATGAAATGGATCTTGAGACGACTCTGGGTGTGGGAACCAAAGTAACCATGAAGGTATTTCAGACCTGATAGGTCTGTGGCAGCACAGAAAAGAGGGTTTGCATGAACGAGAAATTTTTTACGTCGGTAAAGTTGGATGCGGATTTATGTAAAGGCTGCATCAACTGCATCAAACGATGTCCGACCCAGGCAATCCGTGTGCGAAACGGCAAAGCAGAGATTACAAACGAATTTTGTATCGACTGCGGAGAATGTATCCGTATCTGTCCGCACCATGCGAAACTTCCGTCTTACGACAAATTAGAAGTACTGAAAGATTACGAATACACCGTAGCGTTGCCGGCACCGGCATTATACGGACAATTTAATAACTTAGATGATGTCAACATTGTTCTGACAGCCTTAAAACGAGTAGGTTTTGATGACGTGTACGAGGTCAGCGGAGCGGCGGAACTGGTGTCCGAGCTTTCCAGAGAATATGTACATAACCATCCGGAAAAACATCCGATTATCAGCACGGCTTGTCCTTCCGTGACCCGCCTGATTCGCGTTCGTTTTCCGAATTTGATCGAGCATTTACTTCCGATAAAACCGCCGGTGGAACTGGCAGCGGAGCTGGCAAGGGAACGTGCGGTAAAGAAAACCGGTCTTCCTCCGGAGAAAATCGGTATTATCTTTTTATCGCCGTGTCCGTCCAAGGTGACGGCCATGAAGTCACCGTTAGGCACCGAAAAGAGCAATATTGATGCGGTTTGCGCCATTAAAGATATTTATACGAGACTCCTTCCGGAGATGAAGGCGGTGGCAGACGATCCGGAAGATTTGCGGATTTCTGGGAAAATCGGTATCAGCTGGGGCACCAGCGGAGGAGAAGCCAGCGGACTTTTGGTGGAGAACTATCTTGCGGCGGACGGCATCGAAAACGTCATTCGTGTACTGGAAGACTTAGAAGACGAGAAACTGGACGATTTGGAATTTATTGAGCTGAACTCCTGTAACGGCGGTTGTGTGGGCGGAGTGCTTACGGTAGAAAATCCGTACCTTGCCATGGTAAAATTAAAGCGTCTCCGCAAATACATGACGGTGGCAAAGAGCCATGTGGAAGGTGTGGTAGCGGAAGAAGATGCTTACTGGACCGAGGAAGTAACTTACGAACCGGTATTTAAGCTCGGTACCGACATGAAGGACAGCATTGCCCGTATGGCCCGGGTGGAAGAACTGTGCGAACACTTCCCGGGACTGGACTGCGGTTCCTGCGGTGCACCGACCTGTAAAGCACTGGCGGAAGACATTGTCCGCGGCAAAGCTCGTGAGCACGACTGTATCCATGTACTTAAGAAGTACATACACCATCTGTCCGACGAGTTTTCTAAGCTTGACGGAGAGTAGCCTTAACCGGAAGGGATAGAATTTATTTATTGTAGGATTTTTAATAAAAACGAAAGACCGTCCGTTGGCTGTTTGCGCAGCGCGGCGGCTCGGGCGTGGCGGAATTCTTCTAAGCTGAAGGGAATGTTTCGGAGTACCGCTAAGCCCACCCATCATCTGGTTTTTTTGTCATTTGCCCGAAGGGCCGCGTTTTTAGCGGAGTCGAAATCACCTCTTAGCGGTTCTAAGTCTCGAGGCCTCACCCGAGAGACGTTTAGAACCGGTTAGAGGAAGTTTGACGGAGCGTTGCGACGTGCAAAAATCAGATGATGGGTGGGATAGCGGTTTTAGAAACCTCCCCCCGCTTATAGGAAAGGGGAAGCCGCGCGGAAAGGATAGTTATGACGGTAAAAGAGTTTGCAGAGCAAAGCGGTTTTCGCATCATCAATTTGGCGGACAATGCCGGGGAAGTTCTCATCCGCCGGGCGTACTGCTGCGACCTGCTCAGTATAGCAATGACCAAGGTGCCGGAGGGTGCCGCGTGGGTCACGGTAATGAGTAATATCAATACATTGGCGGTGGCATCCTTAACGGAGGCGGCCTGTGTGATTGTGGCGGAAAATGCGGCCGCAGATGCGGAATTTGCGGAAAAAGCAAAGGCCCAGGGAATTACCGTACTCCACACGGAGTTGCCGGTATTTGATGCGGCGCTGATGGTTCACGAAGGATTACATGCCGAATCCGGCCTATGATTTACATATCCATTCCTGCCTTTCCCCTTGCGGGGACGATGAGATGACACCGGCAAATATTGTAGGAATGGCGGCGGTAAAGGAACTGGAGCTGATTGCGGTAACGGACCACAGTACCTGCAAAAACTGCGGTACGGTACTTCGGTTGGCGGAGGAGTATGGTGTACTTGCTATGCCGGGGATGGAACTGACTACCGCAGAAGAAGTTCATGTCGTGTGTCTGTTTGAGGATTTGCATGCAGCCATGGATTTTGATGAATATGTCTACAACAAGTTACCGGACATTCAAAACGTGGAGAAGATTTTCGGCAAACAACAGATGATGGACGAGGACGAGAATGTAACGGGAATTGTGGATAAACTTCTGATTAATGCCACAAGCATCAGCTTTGACGACGTGTACGGACTGGTGGAGGAACGGGGCGGTGTCATGATACCGGCCCATTTGGATAAATCAACGACTTCCCTGATTTCCAATCTCGGTTTTATCCCACCGGATGCGAAGTTTGCCACGGCGGAGCTGAAAAACTTCGGAAATCTTCACCGGCTTTCCAAGGAGCATCCGTATTTGGAAAAGTGTCGTATTATTTCCAATTCCGATGCCCACTATTTACAGGACATCCATGAGCCGGAGCATACACTGTATATTGAAGAGATGACCCGCAAAGCGGTGATTCGGGCATTAAAGCAGGGAATGCCGCATATAGTATAACTGAATAAGAACTAGGAGAAGCAGAGGATGAAGAATACAAAAATCGGACGGCTTCTCCTTTTTTTTGCCCTGTTACCCCTCTGTATGATAGTGGGATGCGGCAAAGAAAAGGAAGAATACACAAAAACCGGCGAGGCGGAATTTACGGTGGTGGAGGAAGCGGATCTGCCGAAGGAACTTTTGGATGTAATTAAGGAGAAGAAGAGTGAGCCGTTTAAATTGACCTACAAAGCAGAGGATGCGCTTTATCTGGCCAAGGGATACGGGGAGCAGCCTTCCGGCGGGTACAGCATCGCGGTGGAGGAACTCTTTACGGCAAAAGAAGGGCTTTGTTTTAAAACCACATTAATCGGCCCGGCAGCAGACGAAAAAGTGACCACGGCGGTAACCTATCCGTACATTGTGGTAAAGCTCATGCCGATGGAAACAGACGTACATTTTCTAGAGTAAATAAGCCAAAAGACCTAGGAAAGAAGGGTGGCTTTTTATTGACAAAAACAACAACATATGGTATACTTATACATAGATAAATACTAGATGAAGCATTTGTCGAATATACATAGCGGATTTTACGCGGATAGGAGCGAAGATGGGTCAGCCAACGGAAATGAGTAAAATTGTGTACAACGTAAAGCACAGTGTGGGAAGACGTGTAAAGATTTGTGAGAACAAAGGACGCAACAAAGTGGATGTCATGGAAGGTGTAATTTCCGCAATTTATCCGTGTGTATTTACCGTGAAAGTGGTTCCGGAGAATATGCCGGAGACCGAGCAGACCTTTTCCTATAGTTATACCGATGTGTTGACAAGGGATGTCGAACTTGTCTATGTATAAGATGGGATGAAAAACAGGCCGTTAGCCGGAGCGTTCCGGCTGACGGTTTTTTGCATAAATATATCTTCTGTGGCATAGGTTGTAAAAGAACCTAGCTTCGGGAGGTATTTTTTTATGGAAATAAAGATGCAAAGCATCCATATGAATCGTGTAAAATGTCGAAATGCACTTCGTTTAACGGTGGATGATGATGTGAATGTAACGGACCATAAGCCGGATGTACGTGCGGTGATTTGGAAAACAGGAAATGTACGTTTGAATGAGAAGAAGCTTTCCGGCGGAAGATTATATTTAAAGGGAACGTTGGGATATCATGTACTCTATTTGAGTGAAGACGGGGAACGGCCGGTACAAAGTATCCGGGGAGAACTCGGTTTTGATGAATCCGTAGAGTTACCGGAAGCCTGCGGCGGAGATAACATCTGTGTACGGGCAGAGATAGAAGAGCTGGAAATCGGGTTAATTCACTCCAGAAAGCTGGCGGTACGGGCATTGCTCGGGATTATGGTGCAGGCAGAGGAATTGCACGATGTAAGAGCAGCGGTCTCCTTGCAGGAGGCACCGACGGTACATACAAGAACGAAGGAGATTCCGGTTACGTCTATTGTTGCGGATCAAAAAGATATTGCCCGCTTGCGGGAAGAACTGTTTTTGCCTTCCGGAAAAGAAAGCATCGGAGAGCTTTTATATTGGGAGCTGGAACTTAGAAACGCGGAAGCGAAGGCAAAACAGGATGGTGTGGAAGCAAAAGGAGAATTGTCTTTGTTCGCTTTGTGGAGCACCGATAGGGAGGAGAACGGCATAGAATGTTATGAGACAATGATTCCGTTTAAAACCGAGTTTGAAGTCAGCGGTGCAAGAGAAGGACTGATTGAGGATGTGGTATTTCGCCTTACCAATGAAAACGTGTCCGTAAAGGCCGATGAAGACGGAGAAGATCGTCTTCTGGAGGCGGAGGCTGTGTTAGAGGCGGAAATGAAATTGTATGAAGAGAGCGAAATGGAACTCTTGTCCGATTTGTTTGCCACGGATTGTAAGCTGATGCCGGTATTGCAGGAAGAAGAGTATGAAAATCTGTTGCTAAAAAACGACAGTCGGATGAGAGTATCGGAACGTCTGCCGATTGCGGAAGGAATGCCGGGCATCCTTCAAATTTGTCGGGGAATGGTGGAAATGAAGCCGGACGTATGTGTCAGAGACGGAGAAACATTGAATTTATCAGGGGTGTTGGAAGCGAACTTACTTTACATCTCGGAAGAAGACGAAAAACCGCTTCAGTCCTATCGCGCGGAGCTCCCGTTTTCACACCGGATTGAAATCCGGGGACTGACACCGGAAAGCACCTATGACGTACGTTGTCATGTGGCAGAATCTTCCTTTGGTATGGTACGGAGCGGGGAGGCAGAGGTAAAAGCAGAGTTGGCATTTTCTGTTATCGCCATGGAAAAACGCAAGGAAGAGATGATTGTAGATACGGAGCGGGAGGAATTTGACGCAACGTATCTGGAGGAATTGCCGAGCATGATCGGTTACACCGTAAAAGCAGAAGAGAAACTGTGGGATGTGGCAAAACGCTACCATACGGCACCGGAGGAGATTGTTCGGCTGACGGAGCATAACGGAGAAGTAAGAGAAGGGGATGTATTACTCATCGTAAAAGGATAAGGTTTCAGATGCCATCTTGTTGTTTTTCTACTTGTCACGGGGCGGTCGGATATGGTAAGATAGAACTGTGGGAATACCTACGAAAGTTTGAACAGGGAACAACAGGAGGAGCTTATGGTAAACTTGCAGGAATCCGGGGAAATGTATTTGGAAACGATTTTTGTTCTATCAAAGGAAAATAAACATGTTCGCGCCATTGATGTCAGCGAGCATATGGGATATTCCAAACCCAGCGTCAGCCGTGCGGTTGGGATTTTGAAAAAAGGCGGATACTTAGAAGAAAATACGGAAGACGGAGCATTGGTGCTCACGGAAGAAGGAAAGCGCGTGGCAGAACGGACTTATGAACGCCATCGTGTGCTGTCTGCTTTTTTTGAAAAAATCGGTGTGTCGAAGGAAACCGCAGCAGAGGATGCCTGCCGGATTGAGCATACCATCAGTGATGAAACCTTCGAAGCTTTAAAAAAATATGCCGGACTTCAGTAAGCAGGAGCGGCAAATCGGGCTTGTCCCGGGAAAAAGACAAAACAAAAGGATACCGTGTCCCGATAGGTTGTTTTTAGTGGAACGGTATCCTTTTTTATGTAACAGAAGATATAGAGGGATTCTGTTACGGAAAAAGCAAATGCAAAAGTATGGGTTATTCGGTCAGAGCGGAAGTACCGGCCTGGGTTTTAAAAGCATCCTGTGCTGCCTCTGCCATTTCGTCGGAAGCATCGTCCTGCTTTGCCCAGTTCCGAATCTTCTCTGTTGCGCTCTTTAACGTATTCTGGCAAATTTCCGGAAGGTCGTCTCCCCAGGATTTGGTTGCCATCTTAAAGCCCTTTTCCATCGCCTTGATTAAGTCTTCGGCCTTTGAAACATCTCCGCCGGAAATAGCCTTTGCAAAGGAGAATAAACGCTCGGAGGTCTGTTCTACGCCCCAGTAACCGTCTTCGGCAATATCCTTTTGCGCCTGGGCACGGACTTCCGGAGAAACCTCCAGTTCACCCTTGCGGAGCATTTCAAACATCTTCTCGTCGGTAAGAGTACCTACCTGAAATGTTTTATTTTGTTTTAAAATCATGCTCTCCACCAAAGAACGAAGCTGTGCGGTACGCTGCTCGGCATCGGCCTTTAACTGCGCAACAATAGCCTTATTCTCTTTGGATAACGTAACATAATTTTTGTTCTTTGGATTGTTGGTAGCAGCTTTGTCCGCACTCTTTTTTTCATATACGAAAGCATCGGTGTCGGCGGTCTCCGTAGTCTTTTCCGGAGTTTCTGCTACTTTGGAATCGGAAGTCTTTTTGTAGGCTTCCGCAGTCTGATAAGAATTGGTTGCAGAAAGAATCTGATTTGTATTCATAATAAACCCTCCTTGGTTAAAGTGTTGCGAAGGGAAAACGCCATATGCGACTCCTTCGCTTTCTGTGCGGTTTCCGTAAACTATGGCGGAAGAGATTCCACCTATTCTTATACTCTATATCGGCAGATGTTTTTTAGAACTTAACCCCTGAAAATAAAAAATGGAAAAAGCCTTCCTTTTCCGTAATGGGTATCCGCTACAGAGAAGGAAGGTTTTCTGATGTATTCACAGATTTCTTGTATATAGTGCAAATATGTTGCGTGCTATATAGATTTAATTTCTATCTCGGCATTTACTTCATTTGCTTTTCTTAATGCACGAAAAAACACCGATATAAAATCCGCGCCTTCACTTGTTACAAAATAGTTTGATAAGTTAGTAATTTCCTTGCTGATATTATTTCCCCAAGGTGGTTGTTTTGATAAGTCATCTATATCCCATATCACCTGATTTGGTTCAAATCGCTGTAATTCTGTTTGGATTGTGTCTAATTCTTCAATCGCCTTGTTAATATTAGTTTTGTCCAATTTCCCTTGATATAATTCGTTCATAAGCAAGGGAAAGCGGCTTCCCCAGCTTTTGTTCTCTAGATGATATGCTACAGTAGAGAAGAACGAGTGCAAAAAATCTCCATTCCCGATTTGATACCAATAGTATTTTACTTTAAAACCAACAGCCATAAAAACCTCCTAATCCATTTTGAACAATACATTTATGCCGTTCTCTGTTCGTTTCATAATATTATCGTACAAGGCACTTGTATCTGCATCTGTAACACTTTGTCCTCTAACATCAATCATCACTGATTGTTGTGTCCCTTTCGGCAGGTTTTCTGCTCTTTGATAATACTGTTTTTCTATGTTCCGCGCAAGATTATTTCTGCCATTTGCACTTTCTATATTATAGTTTTTTATATCTATGCTGGACCCGGCTTTATAATAATCAGGACGCACGCTTCCTTTTGTTCCATAAGGAACTTCTTTTCCGTTTATAAAGGATTTTTGTGATTTATACTCTGGAAAATCTGTTGCAGCATCTAGCTCCGATTGTCGCCAAGTAGGTCTTGATGCTTTGTTGCTATTCTTCGCAACATCTCCAACATTCCCTTTCGTTACCGTTTTCCCGACATCCGACAAATTATCGGCCTGTTTGGTTACACCGGTGACAAAATCACTTGCCTTGCTTACCTGTTTGGTAAGGTCTTTGGTTTTGTCAAGGGTTTTAACAGCGGTGTAGCGATATGCAGCACAGTATTTTTTGAATAAGTAAAGGAACGGGTCAATGAATACTGGTCTTCCAGTATATAGGAATCGTCAATAAACAGTTTCATTGCCCACAGTCCCTCCGGATAGTCTACTTCCGGCTCGCCAAGGTCAATCCAAAACCAGAGATATACCGGACGTTCCGGGTCTTCGTCTGCATAAAGCTTGTTTTCTGTTACTTCATGCAGTTCTCCCTTTGCATTATACCAGATTGCGGTTACGGTGTGAAGTCCTGTAATTTCTCGAAACTCAAATCGGGTAGCAATCTTTTTATCCATAAGCAAGTTGAAATTTTTCTTGTTTACGCCAATCTCTGCATCAGTTACGGCACCGGAAGATTTGAGAATGAAGGGAAAGGCTTTTAAACATTTGTTGTATAGTTCACCATTAAAACATAATTCATATGCACTGTTTCAATAATGTCGATAATCTGATATAATGGGATAAAACAGTTACAACGGTTTGAATTAAGCCGGAGGATATAGAGGGCTATTTAATTCAAGTATAAGAGAAGGAACACATCGAAGGAGGAATTTATGGAGACACGGGTAGCGGTCATGGGAATCATCGTACAGGATTTACAATCGGCGGAACGCTTAAACGGCATTTTGCACGAATATGGACAGTACATTATCGGACGGATGGGAATTCCCTACCGCCAGAAGGACATCAGTATTCTGAGTGTGGCGGTAGACGCACCTCAGGACACCATCAGTGCCCTGGCGGGAAAAATCGGACGCTTACCGGGGGTCAGTGTAAAGACCGCTTATGCGCCGGTATAACCAAGGGTACGCTTGCGCACATTTTGAAACATAAAAGGGACTTATTCCCGCGAGTATTTTCTTTTCATCGTTACAAATGTAAGTTTTTCTAATTGTCTCATTTTAGTTTGATAGAAGGGGACACAACCGGTTCCAACGCGCCGTCCATGGCGCGCGTCACCTTGTTCAGACCTCCTGTCTGAACATTGTTGTGAGGGTATGAGCCAATAAGAAAAACTAACATTTTACACAAATCAAAGAAAATACTCGCGGGAACAAGTCTCTTAATAAGTTTTGGTTGCGAAATGTGCGCAAGCGTTAATTCTCAACCTTTATCGTTAGTTCTTCAATTCAGTTAAAAATGTGCCCGGTGCATATTTTGTCTGTAGGAAGTATGCTTCGGCGCGTTTTGCGTTTTCCGGGTCAGAGAACAGGGCAAAGACCGTAGGGCCGCTTCCGCTCATTAAGACGCCGTCGGCACCGAGGAATTGTAAGGCTTCCTTGATGGAGGCGATTTCCGGAACAAGTCTTGTGGTGACCGGTTCCAGCACATTGCAAAGTCCGGACACAAGGGCATGATAGTTGCCTTCCGACAAAGCAAGTAGCATCAGGTCGGTGTTCGGGTGTTTGATGTCCGTGGTTTTTACCAATGCATCGTACTCGGTGTAGATTTGTTTGGTGGAAGCTCCGGCAGCGGGTTTTACCAAAAGACAATAACAGTGTGGCGCGGCAGGGAGAGGCGTTAGACGTTCTCCGATGCCTTCCGAAAGGGCAGTGCCGAGCATGAGGCAGTACGGGATGTCCGCACCCAATGTTACTCCCAGTGCAGCCAGGTCTTCGGCGGTTGCCAAAGTTCCGTACATTTTATTTAATCCCTGCAATACGGCGGCAGCATCGGAGCTTCCTCCCGCAAGGCCGGCGGCAACGGGGATTTTCTTTTCTAAGTGTAATGCGATTCCGTCCGTAATCCCGTAAGTGCTACAGAAAAGAGCAGCAGCCCGGTATGCAAGGTTGTGCTCATCCACCGGAAGGGTGGCATCGCTACAGGTCATGGTAATGCCCGGAGTATCGCTGATTTTAAGTGTAACGGTATCGTGCAGTTGTAAAGATTGCATAAGCATCCGGACCTCGTGATACCCGTCCGGACGGGTGCCGAGAATATCCAGAGAAAGATTGATTTTTGCATAAGCGTAACTTGTATAAGATTGTAATATCGGTTTCATAGGACTCCTTGTGATTCTGTATTCGTAAACAGAAATGAAATTTGATAATGAGGCAAGGGAAAACAACAGGTACTTGCCACTATGGTGATTATATATCAGGAAGGCTGTTTTTTGCAAGAGGACAGGTTTTTGCGACAGGAAATTTCATATTGAAAAATTTTTTAAAAAAGTATGTAACGTTTTTATGGTTGGATTGTCTAATAGACAGAACGAAAGAAAGGGGAGGTGACCGTGCAGGAGTTTGAAGAGCTTTATAAGGCGTACTATCCGCAGGTGTATTTATACTTGCTGGATCTGTGCGGCGACGGGGATTTGGCGGAGGAGCTTACCCAGGAAACCTTCTTTAAGGTTCTGAAAAAAATCGATACCTTTGAAGGAAAAAGCAGTATCGGGACATGGATGATTCAGATTGCAAAGAACAATTTTTATAACGATTGCAAAAAGAAGAAGTATGTCAGTACGGAAGAGTGTGGTGAGATTCCCGCAAAGGATAATCCGGAGCGTAGGGCGGTGGATAAGGACACCGCAAGGGAGATTCATTTGATCTTACATAAACTGGAGGAACCTTATAAAGAAGTGTTCTGGATGCGAACCTTCGGAGAACTGTCCTTTAAAGAGATTGGGGCAATTCACGGGAAAACAGAAGGCTGGGCGCGGGTAACGTTTTATCGCGCAAAGCAAAGGATTAAGGAGGAGCTGGGATGAAATTGTCATGTGAAGTAATACAGGATTTGTTGCCGCTTTATGTGGATCGGGTTTGCAGTGACGACAGCGGGAAGTTGGTGGAAGATCATATGGCGGAATGTGAAGCCTGCAGAACCGTTTTTGATGCCATGGCGGGAGAAGAAAAGACAAAGGCTTTGCTTGCGTCGGAGGAATTTCGGAAGAAGCAAACGGCTTCCGTAAAAAAGGTAAAGAAAAAATGGTCAAAATCCAAAAAGCTGTTTCTTTTGGGCGGAATTATCCTTGGCGGGATTTTGGTGTATGTGTTTAGAAAAGCGTTGCTGGCTCTGGGCGTGATTGGGTTATTGGTGGTTGATTCCACCACTACAAGGGTGCAGGTATATGATGATGTGGCAAAGTATACCACCTATATCGGGGAGAAGTGCCATGAGGAGTACGGGATAAAACGGACCGGAAGCTTTGAAATCTTTCCGGAGGAAATTACCTTAAAGATGCAGGTACAAGATTTTCAATATGTGTACTATAACCCGTGGGACCCTCAGTATGTGACCTATCTGACGGTGGAATACAAGGATGGGGTGGCTTACGAAGAAGAACTGATAAGATTACGGGAACTGGGAACGGAAGAGTATAAAGGAAAGTATTCCGTTACGGGAGAGCCGGAAGGGTACGATTTGGTCGCAATGGATTCGGATTCTTACTACGGATTTGTATATGCTATGGTGCCGGAGTCCGGTGAAACAAAGATTACCTATGTAGGCATTTGGTTCTGCAATCACTTTTTGGATTTAGACATTCATGATTACATGAAGGAGGAATATTTGCTTCCGGGCTTTGATGCCACGTTAAAAGAGGGGACGCATTAACGGCGTCCCCAAAACTTTTTCCAAAGTTCTACGATTTTAAAACGAAACACCGGTTTCTTTCCTTTTTTGGAAAACAAGGTGTCGAATTCTTCTTCCGTCAGAAGTCCTTTCAGTTCTTCTTTTTCATCCTCGGGAAGTGTGGCGGTAATCCCTTCCGTAAAGCATAGGGACGGGTAAAGCATACACCACCAGTTCTGTCCTTCCCCTTCATCCAGTACAATCCGCAAGGCCCGGTATTCTCCCGGAGGAAGAAGCAGGGAACCGTATTGTTTGATAGGGAAAAACTCGGTAGTAATCTCCGCTGTGGCATCATAGGAAACCCCGTACTGCGCAAGGGTTTCGTTGGCTACGGCAACAATCTCCGGCAAAAGGGGCGCAAGGGCGGTTTCCGCTTCCTTGGTGGTGGTTGCATCTGCCACGGCGGTCTGGATGTGGGAGAGCACCGCATCCCGGACGTGTAACTTGATTTCCTGAGAGGCGGTGTCGTCGTCTGCGGCAAGAATATGTAAGCGCAGAATGCGGTCACTTAAGGAGAGAGACGGCGCAGAAGAAGGCTTTGCAAAGAACACATCCGGCAAAAGCAATAACAGGGAAACGAAAAGCAAAAGGGCAAGCCCGATTTTTCGTAGACAATAGAGAAGAAACACCTGCTTCGGATAATATTTGATATGATGCATAATCATACTCCTTTTTGTTAGATTCTGTAAGGAGTATTACCGTGGGTAAAAGGTGTTATACCGGATTTGTTGGAAAGAAAGGGAAACGCGGGCAGGAAGCACCGTAACAAAACAGCCCCCTTCGTGAGTTTGTTCACAAAGGGGGCTGTGATTTTGTTTTGTTAAGACCGAAAGAAATTAGTTGTTTGCGTCTGCTACCAGTTCATCATATTTGGAATTTAAGGTATCAAGACATTCGTCCAATGTAAGGATGTCAAACGGGAAGAGATAGTAAAGATCCATACCTACATAACCAAGCTCATCCAGTAAATAAGTATAAGCAACAGTGCCGACACTATTCTCGTAGAGGGCAAAGGTTTCATTGATTGCCCGGTCATCGAGGTTGCTGTTTTCATACGTTTCCTCCTCATAGCCCGGCGCAGGGTTTGCCCAGAGGCTGTAAGCAAAGGCAATATCCGCTGCTGTTTCGGCATCGTAACAAGCAGGAATGACTGCAACGGTAGGAGATACCATAAACTGATAGGAGTCGGCATAATCCGGCTTCGGACAGCACACGAAACCGAGCTCATCTTCCATATCGGCGAAAGCACCTTGGGCTGGAGCGTAGGCTCCGGTAAACAGCATTGCTACCTGTTTGTTAAGGAAGGCTGAATTAAAGTAATCCCAGTTTTCGTCTTCACCCTGTGGTCTTATATAGCCGGCATTGTATAGTGCTACCGCATATTCCAAAGCATCTTTGATTTTTTCGGAATCTGTATTGTTGACAAAATTTCCGTTTGCATCCACCTCGATCAATTGTTCTCCGGTGGAGAAAATAAGTTGTTGTAAATAGTCGGCCGTGCTGTATGCCGAAGCATAAACATCGGTGGTCCCGTCCCCGTCGGTATCCCGGGTCAGCTTTGCACAGAGTTCCTCAAAGGCAGACCAGGTCCACTGACCGCTTGCCTGTAAATCGTAAGGCAAATCCGGGTCTATTCCTGCATCTATCAGTAGTTGCTTGTTAAATACGACACCATATACAGAGGTATAATTACCATAATTTTGCCAAGCATTAATGCCTGTTGTTGGTAACATGCCGTAGATACCGCCGCCATAGGACATAAACTCGGTGATGGTATCGTACCATTTCTCCTCGTCAAAGTTCAACTCGGACAAGGTAGAAAGGTCATAGAATAAATCCATATTTCCGGCAAGTGCTCCACTGTGAAGAAGGTACACCTGAGCCTCAGGGGTTCCGGATTCCACAGCGGTTCTGAAATCCTCACTAATGTCACCGTAAATGGAAACTTCCTTTTGGGTGATGGTAAAGTTATACTTTTTCATTATAGCGTTACGATAAGTTTGTAATGCTTCCATTTCTTCACTGTATGGCATCTCATCTGTCCAGTTGGTGGATTGCCAGTCACCGATGACAATATTCATACCACCAAGGTCTCTTACCGGGGTGGAATACTTAACATTATAGTTGTGTTCTCGTGCATATTGCTCCGCATAGGAATTTTCCGCTACCGTTAAGATGAGGTCGCTTGAACAATCCCTAAACGCCTCATCTGAAATAGAAGTTGCGCTACTTGGGATGGTGATGTCTTTCAAAGCGTAGCAACCTTCAAAAGGAATATCTTCAATGGTGAGTACGCCTTCCGGAATTACCAAGCTCTCAAGCATTGAACATCCGTAAAAAGACATACCTTCAATGCTTGTTGCACTCTTTGGTATGGTAATGTTTTTCAAAGAGTAGCAACCCATAAAGGTCTGCCACTTTATGGAAGATACGCCTTCCGGAATAACCACTTTGTCAAGCATTTGACAGTATCCGAAAGCAAAGTTACCGATGTCTTTTAAGGTGTTCGGCAAGGTAATAGTTTCTAAGGAGGAACAATTATTAAAGGCACCAAGTCCGATGGAGGTTACACCTTCCGGAACTACCACATTGTCAAGCATTGTACACCAACTGAAGGCATCGTCGCCGATGCTTCGTAAGGTATTCGGAAGGGTAACGCTTGTCAGAGAATAAAAATCGGAAAATGCTGACTCCCCAATCGCAGTTACGGTTTTTCCGTTAATTTTGCTTGGAATGACTACCTCGGTGATGTCCCGATTAGTGCAACCGGTAACGGTAAGGGTACCGTCGGAATTTAACCGTAAGGTATACGGAAGGGTATACGGGGTCGGATTTACCGTAACACGCGGTGCACTTGCAGTATTCAGTGCGGTAACATAGCCATCGTATTCTTCCAGTAAATGGGACATTTGAAGGATTTCCGAAGGTGTCCTTCCCTCATCCAATGCATACCAGAAATCACTACAGGTACCCCCTGCCCAAGCATCAGACAACAGGGAATATGGTGCGATTCCTAAATCCTTTTCGTAGTAAAGGGAAAAGGTTTCCTCGATTGCTTTGTTATCAATATTCCAGTCCCAATAGAGTGATTTCCATGCATCTTCGTTCTCTTCACTTTCCGGAGCCGGATTTGTCCAGAGATTGTAGGCAAAGGCAATGTCCGAAGCGGTTTTTGCATCATAAAATGCTGGGATAACAGCAACGCAGGATGGTTCTGCTTTAATCTGGTAGGAGGAGGCTCCATCCGGTTTCGGACAGCATACAAAACCGATGGAATCTTCCATTCCCGGGAGCTGATAGGTTATAGACGACGAAGCAAATTGCATGGCAGCGGCTCCTGCCTGGAATACAACATTCGGGTCAATCCAATTGTAGTTCTCGTCATAACCGTAGTTATCATAGCCTGCATCGTACAACTCGTTCACATAGGTCAGAGCAGACAGAACTTCATCGGAAGCAAGGGTATTGACAAAGCGTCCGTTTTTCACATCAATAAACTGACCACCGGCAGATACCACTAACTGGGATATTAGATAGTCCGGGTCGTTACACATGGCATAAATATCGGTAACTCCGTCCTCGTTGATATCCATGGTCAATTGTTCGCAGAGTTCTTTAAACTTGGACCAGGTCCATTCTCCGTTTGCCTGTAAGGTATACGGTAACTCCGGGTCAAGACCTGCGGCTTCAAATAAGCGTTTGTTGTAAACTACCCCGTATAATTCTGCTGTCGGTATCGGAGCATCCATATCATTGTTTATCGCCATGCCGTAGATGCCGTTTTTAAAGGTCATTAAATCGGTTACGGTAGAATTCCACTTATCCTCGGTAAAGTCCAACTCGGACAAGGTGGCGAGGTTATAGAATAAGTGTGCGCGGTCTCTTAGCGGTGAATTTGAACCGGACCAACAATCCATTAAAAAGACATGTCCTATCGGAGAACCTAATGCGTAGGCAGTTTCTAAAGCAGGTCCTATATCGTAGCAATCTACTATTAGATCGCTTGTTTGAACGTATTTTACCGTAAAGTTGTGCTTTTGCATCATTTCTTCCCGGTATGCCTGCAGGGCTTCAGATTCCGGTGAACCGTCATAGGACTCATTCCAGCCCACCATAACAAGCTCCAGTCCGCCCAAGTCTCTCTCGCCCGGAGCGGCACCACCCGAAGGCTTATTCGGAACAACTACCGGAGGAACATAAGCGTTTTCGCCCTCTACCTTGGTGTTCGGAGTGGATACCGCAACGTTTTCACCGGTGATTTCCACATCTGTAAGGACACCGTTGCCGGAAACGGTGACGTTCTCACCGTCTACGGTTGCGTTGGTAACGGTACCGCAATTGCCGACTTCTACCTTGGTTTCGGCAGCAGAAACCTTCATCTCATCAACCTTGTTCAAGACGGTTAAGTCTACATTGGTTGCGGTTTCGGAAACCGTAACGGTTTCGGTCGGAAGGTTTAAGGAAACGGAAGAGGAGTTTTCTACCTGTACTTCTCCTACGTTGGTTTTCTGACCTTCCAAAACTACGTTACCTTTGCCGTCGCCGTCCATTACTAAGGTGTCGATGGCAGAATTCTTAAACTTAATACGGGAAAGGGAATAGTTTCCGTCTTCGTTTCCCGTCTGCTTTACGGTAACATTTCCGTTAAAGTTTGAGATGGTAACATCCAGTACATTCTGGGAACCGTCTGCGTCAACCTTAACATTATCCACTTTGCCGTTGCCAAGGTTTAACTTTACATTACCGGAAAGGGTAACATCGCTGATTTCCATGTCGTTCTTAGCAACGATGGTGGGACGTTTGGATAAGTATGCATCATTTTTGTTCCGTGTCTCAAAGTACAAATCCATTGCGGCTTGGGTGTCGTTGGTTTCTTTGATCATGTTGATAACATCGGTTACAGTCATGGTGGTAAGCTTTGCCGGAAGTACCGTTAAAGCTCCGATGGAACCGGAAACCAATTCGATTTTGCCGGAAAGTCCGCTTTCGATTTCTACGGAACCGGCCTTCACTTCCTTAAAACGAATGGTGGAAGCGTCGATTTCTTTCGGGACGATGATACGGTCCCAGGTACCGGAAACGGTAAGAATACCGTTTTCACCGGTCATGTCCGGAGTGACGGTCAGAACCTTTTCTCCGGTCGCGTTGTCTGCTGCGTAAGCCGTGGCTGCACCAAAGTTTCCGAAAACCAGAAACAGTGCCAGTAAAACGGCCACTACGCGAGAAAACTTGTTCCTCATAAGTACACCTCTCTTTGATAAAATATAGTTATAAAAAGCCGTAAACGGGCATTTTATCGGGATATTTCTCTGAACAGGTGAAAGGAACAAGTTTTCTGCGAAAAAAGCTTATGCTTCGTACAGGTTTCGGATGTCGTCGAAGTTACCGCCCGTAATCGAACCGTCCGGTAACCGGCGGAACTGACTTAAGAACTTCCAGGCGTTTTCGCAACTGTGGTGACGGACTTCATGACCCTGATTGTCCACACTGCCGAACACGGTGTAGCAACATCCGTTTTTGCTCTTAAACAGATTCAGAGTTAAGGTGCTCTTGCGCACCGGGTCGGCGATTTTGCATACGGTATCGCCGAAAATACCGTAAATCGGGTTCTCCCAGGAATCCTTTTCTTCCAGTGTTACCGGGTAATCCGTAACAACTCCGTTTACATCAAATACATAGGCTACACGGTCGATGCATTTTTGTGCCTGGAACGGAAGCTCCGGGAGTGGGGTGATTTCGCCGCCTACATAGAAGGTAGGAACAACGGTATCACGGTTAATCGGGCCGGTTTCCTGCCCGAATACGTTAAGGCCGACTTCGAAGGTGGCGGACATCGGAGCTACGCCGGCAAATACCTTCGGGTACTCCTGGAACATATCCCAGGATTTACAGCCGCCCATGGAGAATCCGGAAGAGTAAATCTGCTCCGTGTCCACCGGATATTTCTCAATCAACTTTGAAAGTACGGTTTGGATTTCCGTGGCGGTACTGTTCATATGGTGTTCCACGCTGATTAAAATAAAGTTGTACTTGGCAGCCACCCGGAACCATCCGGAGACACTGGTCATGCACATGGCGGAATCGCCGCCACCGTGGAAACAGAACAGAAGAGGAACGTTCTTGCCTTCCTCCATGATTTTCTTATTGTAATAAGCAACATAGCCGATGGCGTGTTCTGCGGTATCTTTATCGTCGCCCCGGTTGTCTTTTGAGGTCGGAACCATGCAATAGGCCGGTTCACGAACCATTCCCATTTCTTTCAAATTTGCTTCCGGAAGTAGGTTGCCCATCATGCGGTGGAACCGGTCGCAGAATCCGTAGAAATCTTCCTTATAATCTGCGGAAGCCTTCACCAGAACATGGTCAAGTCCTGCCTGTAATGCTTTGTTGGCCGCCTCCGTATTGCCGATGGAGATTACCGGAATATCCCTTGCATCCTTTGCCGGATTCGGCACAACGCTTAAACGTTCTAAGATACAGGTAACCGGAGTGATATCACCCTTTCCGTAAAGACCGTCACCCTCGATGCGCTGTAAGCAATGGGTTGCGATGTAGTCCGCGGATTTTCCGAAGCCGTAGAGGCAGGTACGAAGTACCGCACCGCGGATATAGTATCCGTTCCAATTTCCGGTGAAACGGTCCCGCATAATGGCAGTACCGTCTTTGTAATACTGGCTGATTCGGGATTCGGAAATAAGGGCGGCAAACAAATTTGCCGGTGCGTTATCCCATCCGCCCTCGCAGGTCGGATAAATAAATACGACGCTTCCGCCGAAGGAAGCGGCAATCTCGGTAAGCCCGCTTTGGTCCGCAAACTGTTTTGCGTCTTCCATGGACTGTTTTGTTTCTTCAAAAACAAGTAAATAAGGCGTCCGGAAACCGAAATTAACGATTTCGGTAATCGGGTCGCTGGAAGGAATATATACCTTCGCAGAAAAGGCTTCAAATGTATGTTCCCAATACTTACTTCCGTCCTGTAAGGCAAGGACTGCCGGCATTTGTTCCATCATAGCTGATCTCCTTTTTGAGTAAATTCGTATTCTAATTATACCCCATTAAAAGCAGATATGCAAATGATTTTGATGATGAAACCGAAGAAAGGAAAGTCGTGAGAAAACACAAAAAAGACAATCATAGTTTACGGAATATATATTATATCAACTTTTGTTTACTGTCAAGGAGTTTCGGGTGGATTTGTTTACAAACGCAAATTGGTAAACAAAACAGTATATAATTATATTGAAAGGAAGTGTATGCCTATGACAACGGTTTCCGAGCGTCTTATCTTTCTTATGGAAAATATGGATATGAAACAAACGGAACTTGCTGAAAGAATCGGGATATCAAAACAGAGTTTATATAAATATTTACATTGTAAATGTGAGCCTCGCGCGGAAATTATAGCGCGAATGGCAAAGGTGTTGCATACTTCGGCGGATTATATTGTGGGCTTGACAAATGATTCTGCACCCCGTGTGACGGATGAATTTCATGAGAAAAGTATGCAATTGGAGTCAGATGTAATCTGTAAATTTCGCAGGTTGTCCCGGGAGGACCGGATACGGATTGAAGAAAGAATCGATCTTTTATTGGAAATACAGGAGAATGTTTAAGGAGTTGCCTGCCGGACTGCTAACCGGCAGGTTTTTCGTTATAGAAAATTTACAGGCTCAATAAAAGTGCTTCGGAAGGTTTTCGGAAACAACTTGAATTTTTACGGGTATCATAGTAAAATAGGATGCAATGAAACGAGGTGGCGGTTATGACAAAAAACGTGATTATTTCCCTGACAGGATTACAATATGCGATGGAAGAGGAAGAAGCACCGATTGAGGTGATTAACTTCGGACAGTATTATAAAAAAGGAAACAAGCATTATTTGCTTTACGAAGAGACCGATGAAAACGGGAAAGCGACCAAGTGCCGGATTATAGTTTCGGAAAAGGAGTTGGAGTTGCTTAAGAGAGACCGATTGAATACGAGACTTTTGTTTTTGCCGGGGGAAGAGTATCTGACAAACTATGAAACGCCCTACGGAAGTTTGTTAATCGGAGTGAACACCCATTCCATGGAGTTTTATGAAGAAGAGGAGTTTTTAAAGACCACGTTAAAGTACGGTTTGGAAATCAACGGGGAAAAAACCGGGGAGTGCACGTTGGTGTTAAAGGTGCAGTCCTGTGAGCAGAGCGCATAAGAAAACGGAATGAATTCCGATAAAAAGGCTGTCGCGATTACGATGTTTCGTAATGACGACAGCCTTGTTTGTTGCACTTATTTTTTCTTGCCCTTCGTCGGGGTTACGCCGCCCGGAGTAGCCTTTGCCGGCTTTTTGGACTCTTCGGCAGCCTGTTGTGCCTTGTCACGGAGTCTTGCAAAAAACTTCTTCTTCTCCGGCTTTGTGTCGAGACCGGAACGGAGACCCTTTACATCCACGATGTAAATACCGTTCATAAAGGCTTTGACTTCCTTTTTCACCGGAACCTTATCGAATACCTTTTCATCACACATCAGGCTTGCAATCTTCGGACCGATTTTTGCTTTGACTACAGGAACCTTACGGTTTCTGAGCCACTTCGGGGTCTGGTCTACAACGATTTGCGGGAAGCCTGCTTCGGAAAGCTTCATTCGTTTTTTATCAATGACCATAATGGAATAGTATTGTGCACCGGCGGTAATGTTTTCCTGTGCCGCATCGGATTTTTTCTGAAGCTTTTTACCGATCAGGGAAAGTACAATTAAAATGACGAGAATTACGCCAAGTACAATCGCAATAATAGTTAATGGACTCATGAGAAACCTCCTCTTTATTTTTACCCATGGCTTATCTTACCACGAGCCGTGATTTAATGCAAGAAAAACTTTTGCCTTTTGGCAAAGAAAGACATAGAAAAACCGAAAGATTACGGTAGTAATTTTTCGTGTCCTTCCAGCAATTCCACGACCTTTTCTCTGACATAAGCGCCCGGGTGCTTTTGGATTTCCGGGTCCAGTTCGTTTAAATAAACCGGTTTGCCGAATTCCAGGATAACTTTCGTCTTGCGAAGCCACGGCTTATGATTTTCAAATAAATCATCGGTACCGGTAATGGCCACCGGGATAATCGGACAACCGGTTTTCTGCGCCGGCTTTAAGCTTCCGTCCTTAAACGGCAACGGAGCCTTTTCGTGACTGCGGGTTCCCTCCGGTGCAATAAAGATGGAGTAACCTTCTTTTATGTAATCGATGCAGGTAAGAATGACCTTAAGTCCTGCCTTAATATCGGAACGGTCAAGGAACAAACAGTTTACATTGTACATCCAGAGGTTCAAAAACGGAACCTTGCGGATTTCTTTTTTTGCTACAAACCCGGTAAGGTTCGGAACCGCGATGTATCCGAGAGCCGCATCCAAAATACTGCGATGATTGGCTGCGTATAAAACAGGGATATCCTTCGGGACGTTTTCGGTTCCTAAGACCGTATATTTCATGCCGCCCGGCCACATACAAGCTTTAAATGCTCCGCGGACGAGAAATTGGGAAATACGGCTGGCAAGTCTGCGGTTAAATTTGCGGAGCAATAAAAGAAGCAGACAAACCGGGAAAAATAAAATGAAAAACAGTGCGATAACAAAAATGGCTAAAACAGTTCTCATGGGAATCCTCCTTCATCAGTTGCCGGTGGTCAGTGATATTGCCGGTAAATGGCAAGGTAACTTTCGGCGGTTGTATCAATAAGCGGTGTTGTCTCCAAATATTCTGCAGTTAATGCGGAAGGAACACCGTAGTATTCATCCAAAGTAAGACCGGTTTCGTACAGATACCCGGCCAAATCGCATCCGACATAGCGGATGTGCCACGGCTCGTAATTGTAACCGGTGATGTGTTCTTTGTCCTTCGGGTAACGAAGAATAAAGCCGAACCGGTGGGCATTTTCCGCTACCCAGATTCCCTCCGGCGTGTCTGCAAAGGTGGTTTCCAGACCATATCCTTCCGAGGCACAGGAAATATCGATGGCAAGACCTGTCTGATGCTCGCTTCTGCCCGGTGCCGCGGAATAGCGGTTGGTATGGGCAATGCCACGGGTGGCAAGGTTTGTGGCATAGATGGTATATTGCCGGGAATAGGAACGGTATGCGGAAACGCCGTACAACGTAAGTTTTGCTTCGTTATAGGCGGCATCAAACATAAGTGCCAACGCTTCCCCCGCTTCCGGTGTCATTTTTGCTTTGTCGATACTTGTATCGGAAAACGGAAACCGTACATCCGGGGTGGTAAGTTCTTCCGGAACAAATCCCTCCGGAAGAGGGTATTCCCGATTTACTAAAAAGGTAATCGTGGAGGTGTCGGTGTTTACCGCAATCGGTGTAGGGGTAGGAGCCTCGGTGGGTTCCGGTGTTTTTGTGACTTCCGGAGGTTCGGTGGGAGCCGGAGTGGGCTCTTTGTCCGGCTGTAAAGTGTCGCCGGTTTGTGCCGGAGCTTTGGGAGGTTGTTCGGACAAAGACGGCGAGCCGGTTTCCGATGCCCCACCGGAGGTTCCCGGGGTATTTATTTCCATGTGGGCGGATTCATCTGTGCCGATATCGGCGGAACGGTTGTCTGCCGGACTGCGGTCACAGCCCCCTGCAAAAAATGTCAATCCTATGCCGACTACCCATAAAAGTGCAGGGAGAATAAGTAGTTTACTATATTTTTTCATGTGTGTTCTCATTTCAATTTATTTCTATATAGAAACGGGAATCAGGAACTGCGTTTGTTTTCGGAATGAATTTTATCCAAAAGTTCCTGCTTTGTTTTGTATAGCCGTTCGGAAAGATCGATAAAGACCTTTTGCGGATTGGCAAACCGTTTGGTTTCTTCCCACAGGGTGTCTTTTTCCCGTGTGCAGTAGTCCCGGATTTCCATAACGGAAGGGGATTCGTAGACACAGGTACCGTTTTTAAAGATTGGGAGCAACAGCTCTCTTACCGTAAAGGAGCCCGGAGAAAGAATGGTCTTCTTCCAAGTGTCCACCGGGTCGAACAGCAGAAGAGGTTTTGTTTCATCTATGGTTTCGTCCGCAAAGGCAATGACGTCTGCCTTGATTTTTCCGGTTTCCTTATCATAAATACGGAATACGGTTTTGTTGCCCGGGTTTGTAATCTTTGCCGGGTTTTCGGACAGCTTGATTTTCGGGACAAATTTGTCGTTCTGTGCTATGGCTGCCAGTTTGTATACGCCGCCGAAGGCAGGACAGTCCTTGGAGGTAATGAGATTGGTGCCAACTCCCCAGGTATCGATACGTGCGCCCTGCAGATTCAAAGATTCAATCAGGTATTCGTCCAAATCACTGGAAGCACAGATGGTCGCATCCGTAAAACCGGCGTCATCAAGCATCTTTCTTGCCTTTTTGGAAAGGTAAGAAAGATCGCCGCTGTCAAGACGGATACCGTAACGGGTCGGCATCTTCCCTGCATCCCGAAGTTCCGTAAATACCTTAATGGCATTCGGTACGCCGGAACGAAGTGTATCGTAAGTATCCACAAGCAAGGTTGCATTTTGCGGATAAAGGTTTGCATAGGTGCGGAAGGCGGTTAATTCGTCCGGAAAGCTCATAATCCAGCTATGGGCATGGGTACCCAGCGCCGGAACCTGAAACATTTGCGCCGCCAGAACGTTACTGGTGCCGATACAACCGCCGATGACAGCGGCACGGGCTCCGTAAATACCCGCATCCGGGCCTTGGGCACGGCGCAGACCGAATTCCATGACACCGCCGTCCTTTGCCGCAAAACAAACACGGGCCGCTTTGGTGGCAATGAGACTTTGGTGATTGACCATGGTAAGAATCGCCGTTTCCACAAACTGCGCCTCCATAATCGGTGCAATGACCTTAAGAAGAGGCTCCATCGGGAATACTACGCTTCCCTCCGGAATGGCGTAGATACTTCCGGTAAAACGGAAGCCGGCCAAATAAGAAAGAAAATCCTCGTCAAACATGTTTGTGCTGCGAAGATATGCAATGTCTTCTTTATCAAAATGCAAATTCTTAATGTAATCGATGACTTGGGCAAGACCCGCACAAACGGCATAACCGCCGTCGGAGGGATTGCGCCGGTAAAAAGCATCGAACACTACAATATCATTCCGGTTCTCTTTATAATAGCCTTGCATCATGGTAATTTCGTAGAAATCCGTCAGCAGGGTGAGATTACGTTCGGTCATAGAAGTCCTCCTTTCGCGCAAAGCGCGATAATACGTGTATAATATCATAATATATAATGGGAAATAAGTCCAGTAGAAATTCATTGAGGAAAGGTACATATAAGGGGGAAGTCTTGGTTTCAAAAAGAAAATAAATTTAAAGTTTCGAAAGTGAGGCTTGAATAATTCGTATATGAAGTGATATAATATGAATAGTTTCAAAGAAAGAAAAAAATTAAAGTTTCGAAAGCGGTGATGATGTGAAGAAGATAGTAAGAGAAAAGTATTTGGATAGAATTAAGGCGTTAAAGGATACTCCGGATATTAAAATTATTACCGGTATCAGGCGTTCCGGTAAATCAAATCTAATGCAGGCATATATGGAGTATTTGAAAAATGAATTTGATGATGCAAATATAATCTTTATCGATTATATGGACTTGGAATTTGAGGATATGAAGGAGTATCATGCACTGCATAAGTATGTAGAGGATAGGTACGATAAGGGCAAGAAGAATTATTTATTTGTTGATGAGGTACAATTGTGTCCGGATTTTGAGTTGGCAATTAACAGCCTGTACTCAAAGGATAAGTATGATATTTATATAACCGGCTCGAATGCTTTTTTGCTCAGTGCAGATTTGGCAACATTGTTTACAGGAAGATATATAGAAATCCATGTGTTCCCGTTTAGCTTTAAGGAGTATTGCGAGTATTATAGCGAAGAAAATGATAAAGACAAATTGTTTGAAGAATACTTTATTAAGGGCGGGTTAGCAGGTTCCTACGCATACAACACGGATTTGGATCGGATAACTTATATCAAAGAAGTATATGAGACGATTGTGAATCGGGATTTGGTTCAGAAATACAACTTGCCTGATACGGGGGTATTACGTCAGTTGAGTGAGTTTTTGATGGATAATATCAGCAATTTAACGTCTCCGAATAGAGTGAGTGATATTTTGACTGCAAATGAAGTTCCGACAAATCATGTAACAATAGGAAAATATATCAAGTATTTATGCAACGCTTTTGTATTCTATGATATTAAGAGATACGATATAAGAGGAAGAAAATACCTGGAAACTTCGGATAAGTTTTATATGTGCGACACCGGAATGCGCTATGCTGTGTTGGGAAGCCGGAATCTGGATTATGGGCGCGTATACGAGAATATGGTATGTATAGAGCTTTTGCGTAGGGGCTATGAAGTTTATGTGGGAAAACTTTATCAGAAGGAAATAGATTTTGTTGTGCAGCGAGGGAGTGAAAAAATCTACATTCAGGTCAGCGATAATATATCGAATCAGGAAACTTTTGAAAGAGAATATGCTCCGTTGTTGCAAATAAGAGATGCGTATCCGAAAATGATAATTGCAAGAACGAAACATCCGAAATACACCTATGAAGGAATTGAAGTGTGTGATATTGTTGATTGGTTGTTAAATGTTTAATTTTAAAGGAAGCGGAAGATTTCAGTTTTTCGGCGAAGTAGCATAGCGTTGACAAAGGGGGAATTAAGGTTTTTAAAAAATCCTTGACAATTCCCGAAACCCCTCGTATACTATAAGATAATTGAATTCACAACACAAAAAGACGTTGAGAAAGAGAGTACACATCTGCCGAAAGGCACAGCGAATCCGGGATAGTGGAAGCCGGATGCGAGTAGCGGATGCTTGGAAAATCACTTTTGAGTTGCAGGTCGAAAGCTGAGTCAGTAGACCGCGCCGGGACTTTCCCGTTACAGGAAGAAGGTATAAACAACCGACGGTTGGAGTACTGAATAGGTGGTATAACGAGACTTTAGGTCCTCGTCCTGTTTAGGACGGGGACCTTTTTGCTATTATTGCCTGAAAGTCCGTTGGGTTTGTTATAGGACTTTCTTTTGAATGTATCGTTTTTTGTCATAGGTTTCGGATGTAAGATTTTCTAATTGCTCCGGGAATGTGTAAGGAAACGACATGCAACCGACTCTTACGCGCCATCCGTGCCGCGTGCGAGTCTTGCCCGGACGTCCTGCCCGTGCATTGCAGTAGGAAAACGGAGCAATAAGAAAAGCTAACATCCTACACGAAATTAAAAAAAACGATACATTCAAAATAAGTGACAAGACACTTGCACCTATAAAAAGTTTCGTAACTAGAAAAAAGGAGGATAACTATGCTGTACAACAAGGTTGACACGAACATGAATTTCGTGGACAGAGAAAAAGAAGTCGAAAAGTTCTGGAAAGAGGAGAAGATTTTCGAGAAGAGCATCGAGGCAAGAAAGCAGGGCGAGACCTACACCTTCTACGACGGTCCGCCGACCGCAAACGGAAAGCCGCACATCGGTCACGTTTTGACCCGTGTAATTAAGGATATGATTCCGCGTTACCGTACCATGAAGGGTTATATGGTACCGCGTAAGGCAGGTTGGGATACCCACGGTCTTCCGGTGGAGATTGAGGTGGAGAAGCTTCTCGGCCTGGACGGAAAGGATCAGATTGAGCAGTACGGTTTGGAGCCGTTCATCGACAAGTGTAAGGAAAGCGTTTGGAAGTACAAGGGTATGTGGGAGGATTTCTCCGGTACCGTTGGTTTCTGGGCAGACATGGACGACCCGTACGTAACCTATCATGACAACTATATCGAGTCCGAGTGGTGGGCACTTCGCCAGATTTGGGATAAGGGTTTGCTGTATAAGGGCTTTAAGATTGTGCCGTATTGTCCGCGTTGCGGAACCCCGCTTTCTTCCGCGGAAGTGGCACAGGGCTATAAGGACGTAAAGGAACGTTCCGCAGTGGCACGCTTTAAGGTAGTGGGCGAGGACGCATACATCTTAGCTTGGACCACCACCCCGTGGACCTTGCCGAGTAACGTGGCTCTCTGCGTAAATCCGGATGAGCGTTACGCAAAGGTAGAGGCAGCAGACGGTTACACCTACTATATGGCAGAGGCTTTGCTTGACACGGTGCTGGGAAAGCTTGCTACCGAGGAGAAACCGGCTTACACCGTGCTTGAAACCTATGTAGGTAAGGAGTTGGAATATAAGGAATACGAGCCGTTATTTGACTGTGCGGTTGAAATCTGCGCAAAGCAGGGCAAGAAGGCTCATTATGTGGTATGTGATAATTACGTTACCTTGACTGACGGTACCGGCGTGGTACATATCGCTCCGGCCTTCGGTGAAGACGATGCGAATGTGGGCAGAAAGTATGATTTGCCGTTTGTTCAGTTGGTTGACGGTAAGGGTGAAATGACCGCCGAGACGCCGTATGCAGGTGTATTTGTAAAGAAGGCAGACCCGATGGTTCTGACCGACTTAGACAAGAAGGGACTCCTTTTTGATGCGCCGAAGTTCGAGCACAGTTATCCGCATTGTTGGAGATGTGATACTCCGCTCATCTACTATGCGCGTGAGTCCTGGTACATCAAGGAAACCGCGGTGAAGGACGACTTAATCCGCAATAACAACACCATCAACTGGATTCCGGAATCCATCGGTAAGGGCCGCTTCGGTAACTGGCTGGAAAATATTCAGGACTGGGCAATTTCCCGTAACCGTTACTGGGGTACTCCGCTTAACATCTGGGAGTGTGAGTGCGGTCACAGACATTGTATCGAGGGTCGTGACGAGTTGTACCGTATGAGTGGTATGGAAGAGGCAAAGACCGTAGAGTTCCATCGTCCGTACATCGATGCCATTACCTTAAATTGTCCGGAGTGCGGAAAGAAGATGACCCGTGTGCCGGAAGTACTTGACTGTTGGTTTGACTCCGGTGCCATGCCGTTTGCACAGCATCATTATCCGTTTGAAAATAAGGAATTGTTCGAAAAGCAGTTCCCGGCACAGTTCATTTCCGAGGCGGTTGACCAGACCAGAGGTTGGTTCCATTCTCTCCTTGCAGAGTCTACGCTTCTCTTTAATAAGGCTCCGTACGAGAACGTTATCGTTTTAGGTCATGTTCAGGATGAGAACGGTCAGAAGATGAGTAAGAGTAAGGGAAATGCGGTGGACCCGTTTGATGCACTGGAGAAGTTCGGTGCGGATGCAATCCGCTGGTACTTCTACATCAACTCCGCTCCGTGGTTGCCGAACCGTTTCCACGATAAGGCGGTTGTGGAAGGTCAGAGAAAGTTCATGGGTACTCTTTGGAATACCTACGCATTCTTTGTACTGTATGCAAACATTGACGAATTCGACGCTACCAAGTACACTTTGGATTACGACAAGCTTTCCGTTATGGATAAGTGGTTGCTTTCCAAGTTAAACAGTGTGGTTGGTGCGGTGGATGATAACTTAGACCACTATCGTATCCCGGAAGCTGCAAGAGCATTGCAGGAGTTCGTGGATGAAATGAGTAACTGGTATGTGCGTCGCGGCAGAGAGCGTTTCTGGGCAAAGGGCATGGAGCAGGATAAGATTAATGCATATATGACCTTGTACACAGCACTTGTTACCATCGCTAAGACCGCAGCACCGATGATTCCGTTTATGGCGGAAGAAATCTACCGTAACCTGGTTTGCAGTCTGGATAAGACCGCACCGGAGAGCGTACACCTTTGCGATTTCCCGGAGGTGAAGCTTTCCTGGATTGATAAGAACTTAGAGGATCATATGGAGCGTGTGCTGAACATCGTTGTTCTGGGACGTGCGGCAAGAAATACCGCAAACATCAAACAGCGTCAGCCGATCGGTACCATGTATGTGAAGTCCGAAGAGGGCGAGCTCCCGGCGTTCTTTAATGAGATTATTGCCGACGAGTTAAACGTAAAGAACGTGGCATTTACCACCGACGTGCGTGACTTCACCTCCTATACCTTTAAGCCGCAGTTAAAGACTCTCGGTAAGCGTTTCGGCAGCCGCTTAAATGCACTTCGTACCGTGCTCACTGAACTTGACGGAAACGCGGCAATGGATGAGTTAAACAACACCGGAAAGCTGACTGTGACCGTGGAAGGTGCGGCAGAGGATTTGACTGCAGAAGACCTTTTAATCGAGTCTGCCCAGAAGGAAGGCTATGTATCCGAGGCAGACGGCGGTGTAACCGTAGTGCTGGATACGAACCTGACTCCGGAGCTCATCGAAGAGGGTTATGTGAGAGAGCTTATTTCGAAGGTACAGACCATGCGTAAGGAAGCAGGCTTTGAGGTTATGGATCACATCACCTTGTATGTAACCGGCAACGATAAGCTGGCGGATCTCTTTGCAAAGAACGAAGCGGAAGTAAAGACCGTAGTACTGGCTGACAGCCTGGTATTCGGTAGCACCGACGGCTTTGTGAAGGAATGGGATTTGAACGGCGAAGCAGTAACTCTTGCAGTAAAGAAGAACTAATATTTAGAGGGCTGCCGTGTGGTAGAATACACACGGCGGCTCTTTTGTCGGTCTCGTGAAGACTCTGAACGGCAACCCCTAAAGTAGGAGGAATTATGTTAGGTACATTAGTAAATGCAGGTGCGATTGTTCTTGGTGGCGCAGTCGGTTTATTGCTCAAAAAAGGCCTTCCGAAGAAGATGGCGGATACGCTGATGATCGGTCTTGGGCTTTGTACCCTTTATATCGGTATCAGCGGATGCCTTGCGGGAGAAAATACACTGGTGTTGATTGTTTCCATGGTGATTGGAACCATAATCGGCGAAGCAGTTGATTTGGATGATAAGATTAACCGGTTGGGACAGTTTTTGGAACGGAAGTTTTCCCGGAAGACGGAGAGTGAGGAGACGGGAGTAGTGATTCCGGTACAGAAAGTCTCACTTGCAGAAGGTTTTGTCACCTCCAGTCTTTTGTTTTGTGTGGGAGCCATGGCGATTGTAGGTTCTCTTCAAAGCGGTTTGACCGGGAATCATGAAACCTTGTTTGCAAAGTCGATGCTTGACTTTGTGGCGGCAATCATTTTTGCATCGACGTTAGGTGCGGGCGTTATGCTTTCTGCAAGCCTGTTATTTGTGTATCAGGGAAGTATAACACTTTTGGCACAGTTTATCGAACCGTTTTTAACAGACCCGGTCATTGCGGAAATGAATTGCGTGGGGAACGTGATTATTATCGGTCTGGCAATGAATATGTTGGGAATTTCGAAGTTCAAAGTGATGAACTTTGTTCCGGCGATATTTTTGCCGATTTTATTGTGCTCGTTGTTTTGGTAAGATGGGTTGTGATATACGATTTTGCAATTGTTTAGCTTGTATAAAGTGAGGTTTTATGGTATATTGTATGTAATGTTTTTTTAAGAAAAGCTTGTATTTGGGAAGCGAAATTATTGATACAGGATGGGGAAAAACATGCGAGTCGGAATATGCGATGATGAAAAACAGGCACGTACGGAAGTGAAGAAGTTATGTGAATTGTATTTTAATCAAAAGGAATCAGAACATAGCTATATCGAATTTGAATCGGGGGAAGAGGTATTATCCTACAGCATGCAACGGGAGAATGAGCCGGTGGATGTTTTATTTTTGGATGTAGAGATGAATGGGATGGATGGGATCCATCTAAAGGAACAGCTTTTAAAACAAAGGATGATAGAACGGATTGTATTTGTCACAGGCTACAGGGACAAAGTATTTGATGCGTTCGGACAAAAAACCATCGGGTTCATTCCGAAGCCGCCTGCTTACGAACAAATAGAGAAAATGCTTACAATTGTAAGTGAAGAGAAACGGGAGAATGTGGAACTGGTATTTGAAGGCTACAGCGGAAAGCAGCACAGCATCCGGCTGGAGGAAATTGCGTATTTTAAAGCGGCAGGGAGTTATACGGAAATTTATAGCTATGTGCTGGATGGAACAGGGACGGAATGCTTTGTCATCAGTAAGAAAATCGGAGAAGTGGAGCGGAGTATGAGCGCCTACTCTGTGTTGCGTGTACATAAATCATTTCTGGTTAATTTGGCAAATGTCGTGAGTTTGGGAGATGTGATTCTGCTAAGAAATGTTGATGAAAAGGTACCCGTAGGACGAAAATATAAGGAGCGGGCCAGAACGGCGTATGCGGCTTATATCAGTGATAAGGTGAGAAAACGGATATGATGGAAAACAGAATTCTTTTATTGTTGAATCTGGCAACAGAGTTTATCAACATAGCAATGGTATATATTACAATTTTTGGCGCTGCTCTTGTAAAAAGGAAGTGTAAGATTATATTCACCATAGTAGTTGTGGTATGCATTCATTTGTTGTTATTGGAAAGGCTCGGATTGCGAGACGCTGTAGGAATGAGCTTCTTTACTATGTTGGCGATTCCGCTTTTTATGCTGAGCGGGAAAAAAAGAACACTTCTTTGTTTGTATCCGTTTATTGTGATTATAGCATCGGTTGTTTCTGTCAGTGTATCATTCCTACTGGCGAATATATTGGGAGTGACGGAAAGCGTTATTATCGACAGTCCTTATTTAGGCGTGCTTTGTCAATGCGCACCGATGTTGCCTATGGGAATATGGTGCATCCGGCGGAGAGTCAAAGGGATTGAAGTTCCGCGGGTATATTTGGATAAAAAGCAATATATTTTGCTGTATACGGTTGCGGTATGTGAGTTTTTTATGTTGGCACCGCTACAAAGTATGTCCCGTCATCCGGAATGGGGAGAAGATGCCACTACTGCCGGTTTATCGGTTTCGGTAGCATGTATTGTATTTACATTGTTGGCAATTTGGCAGGGAATTGTAGTGCATCGTGAGATCAGGTTGCAGGAACGTAATCAGGCATTGGAAAAGTATATGCAGCTACAGAAAGAGTATTATGCCGATGTTATGGCAAAAGATGAGGAGCTACGCCGTTTTCGGCATGATATGGCAGCGCATACGCAGATGTTACAAGCATATTGCGAAGGCGCAGAGAATGTTGATTTGAAAAGCTACGTGGACAACATGATAAAAGAAGCGGTACGGTATGAACGAAAAGTTTATACCGGGAATCGCGGTGCGGATGCGATTATTAGTCGGATAGAACAGGAGGCAAAGGAGAAAGGGATCCGGTTTACAGTAGAAGGGGTATTGCCCGGTTACATAAGGGTTGAGGCGTACGATCTTTGTATTATTCTTTCCAATTTGCTGAGGAATGCCATAGAGGCAGGAGGACAAATCGGAGAATCGACGGAACGTTATATACAGCTACTTGTGGGTAGTTATGAGGAAACTTTATATCTGGCGGTAAAGAATTCTGTGGCAAATGAAGTGAAAATAGAAAATAACCGTTTGTATACCACGAAAGATGACAAGAAAAATCATGGAATCGGAAGTGAAAACGTGGCACGTGCGGTGGAAAAATATGGCGGTATAGTGAACTATCATTGTGATGGGAAATGTTTTACGGCAGAAATCTGTATGTGATTTCTGCCGTATTTTTATATCATTTCTGTTGTTTGTGGGAAAAAAGTGTCGTTTGTGGGAAATGGCTTGTATTGCTGTATAAGGCATGATACGCTTGGAATGCAAGGGGATTATGCAAAACTATAGAAAGGGGGATATAAGGATGTTAGCGGTGATTGATTGGGAATGGTTATTAGAGCTGATTAAAAAAGGAAAAGGTTGATGCTTTTCAAAAAGGGTACAGAACATAGTAGATGAAATGAAGGAACAAAAGAATTTTTTTTGCTGAATTGGAACGAAATATTCTTTATTTTTGTATTTTCCAAAAGTGTTCGTAAGGAGATTATGAACGTATAATTTTAGTTTAGGAGGGATTACGATGAAAAAGAGAAAATCTATAAAGACGATGATTATTGCTGCGGTGGCGGCAATTTGTGTTGCGGTTGCGACACCTGCGGTGGCGTCCGCGGCTGTTACCAAGACGAGCGGTTATAAATATTGGTGTCGTGCACATAGTAACAATGCGACTGATATGTATATTTATCTTTCCGCCAAGTTCAGCGGTAAGACGTGTACGGATGTTTGGTGGGACAGCTCATATTCTCATTGGCCGAATGCATTTTCTTGTGGCAGCACGGCCAGTGGGTACGGATATGCAAGAGGAACATATACGGCATACACCAGCTTGATTACCCAGTGGGTATCGATAGCGTTTGACAGTGAAACATGTACAATTTATCTGTACAATTAATTAATCGGGGTTAGAAGGAGTAAAAAATGATACAGTTAAGGAATGTTTCGGTTCAGTTCAGCAAAAAGATTTTTTGCAATGCGGAGATTAAGATTCCTGACGGAAAAATCACCGCAATCACCGGAGAAAGCGGATGCGGAAAAACGACCATGTTATATTTTCTGGGATTGCTCTCTTCGAATCGGGATTACGAATATCTATATCACGGAAGAAAATTGGATTTAATGAACCGGGAGGAATGCAGACGCCTCGCAAGAGAAGAATTCGGGTTTTTGTTTCAGGAACGTTCCCTGATTGATACCTTAACCATATCGGAAAACATGATACAGTTTGCGGCTTTGGCAGGGAAAAGTCTGGGCAAGGAACATATAAAGGAGCTGTTGGAAGAAGTAGATCTTGACATAGACCCGGACAAAACCTATCCGGGACAGCTCTCCGGGGGAGAACAACAACGTGCCGCACTGGCTGCGATTTTAGCAAAGGAACCTTGTTGCATTTTTGCGGATGAGCCGACCAGTGCGTTGGATCGGACAAACACACAGAAGATAATTGATATTTTTGAACGTCTGACAAAGAGGGGGATTACGGTTGTAATCGCAACCCACAGTGATAAGTTGTGTGATGCGGCAGATTGCGTCTATCAGATTAAGAATCGGACCATCTCGTTGGAGAAGGGAAGAATCGAAGATGGGAAAGAAAAACCGGCCCGCGGTTCCCGAACGGTACGATACGGTTTGAAAGAAAGGGTTCGCTATATTCGGAATTCTTATAAGAAAGGAAAGGTATTAAAAGGGATCATCATATTCTTTTGCGCGGTTGCTATTGCCGGTTTTTCGTTGGTTAACAGTGTAATGGATTATTTGAAAGATTATCAGAAGGGAATGCTAAACCAAATCTCGGAGCGGGAAATTTTTGTTGTGAATCAGGCGGGACCCGATGACCTTGTACGAGATGCGGACGGGAATCCGGCCATGTCGGATTTGGATATTGCTGCACTTTCGGCCATGAACGGTGTGGAAGAGATTTCTCCTTTTTACGAGTTTCGAAGCTTTAATCTTGTAAATGAGAACCGTATGCTGTCATCGGAGGTGAAGATAGAGACGGAGCAGGGAACTCATATACAGCGATTCTCGCTGCAGGCAGAGAAGCAAACCTATTTTGTGGTACAGCCGTATCATAAAAATCAAAAAATCGGTCAACAGGTTGAGAAGTCCTTTGATGTGGCGGAAACAAAGGAGAAGATCTATCTTTCCCATGAGATGGCAGAAATGCTGGGAGTGACGGAAGCGGACGGACCGGTTACGATTCGGGTTAAGGTTTCTGTACCGGTAAGGAAAGTGTGCAGTGAAATTGTTACCAACGGAGTAAAGTACCCTGCGGAATATGATATGGGTGAATATACAGAACTGGAATTGCAGGTGGCCGGCGTTTTAAGTCATGATGTAATAAACCGGTACTCCATCAACGGAAATTATGTGATTTATATGCCGATTGAGAAGATGGAGGAGATTCGTAAGAACGTGACGGTGGCGGCCACCGGGAATTTTGGAAGCGATGTGACGGAATGGAGTCCCAGTGCGTATCTGGTCTATGCGGAAAACTACAATGGCATAGGCGTTATACGGGATAAAATCAACAGTATTAACAATCGGTTTATTACACGTTCCGATTATCAGGATACAACCGGCATGGATCAAATCGTTGCCGGAATACAGAGTACCTCTAATGTCGTATTAGGCATCATTATGTTTATTATCTTTGTGCTTATGGCGGCTGTGTTTATCAGTCAGACTATGGCAAGAAGACGGGAGTTTGCCCTGTTAAAGGCAAACGGCATATCGGAAGGTATGCTGATAAAAATGATGACATTAGAGTCCCTGTGGCAAGGAGCGGTTATATTATTCGTCTCTTTGCTTTTATCCTTTGTGTTATCCACGGTGGGAAGTTTTCTTCTGCTTTCGATGGTTACATTTTTTACGGGAAAGACGTTTGTTTATGTTGCGGTAGCGTCGATTCTGTTTGTGTTACTTCCTACATTGGCTTGCATTGCATTGACGCTTCGGGTACAACCGGACCGTATTTTGCGTAGCTAAGGAATTATATCGGTGTAAAAACAAAAAAGAGAACGGAATCAGAGGCAGTTTTTGCTTGTCTCTGATTCTTTTCACGTTCAAAGGTTGTATTTTTTTGAATTTGTGGTATACTATATGAAATGTATTGGGTTGTTTGGACCGGATAACAGGGAGAGTAATAGATTGGATTAGGAATCAAACGGAGGACAGATTCGTGGAGTTTTGTAAAGAAGAGTTTAAAAAAGAAGTCACAAACAATTTGAAGGTGTTATTCCGCAGAAGCATTGACGATGCATCCCAGGTACAGCTGTTTCAGGCGGTTGCCTATGCGGTGAAGGACTACATCGTGGATATGTGGATGGAGACCCACAAGCAGTACGAAAAGCAGGATGCCAAGACCGTGTATTATCTTTCCATGGAGTTTTTGATGGGACGTGCCTTGGGCAACAGTATGATTAATTTAAAGGCATATAAGGAAATCAGAGAAGCTTTGGTTGAGCTGGGAATGGATCCGGATGCCATTGAAGATACGGAGCCGGATGCAGCACTCGGCAACGGTGGTCTCGGACGTTTGGCTGCATGTTTCCTGGACTCTTTGTCCAGCCTCGGCTATCCGGCCTACGGCTGCGGTATTCGTTATAAGTACGGTATGTTCGAGCAGAAGATTGAAAACGGCTATCAGGTGGAAGTGCCGGATAACTGGTTAAAGAACGGCAACCCGTTTGAAATTAAGCGTGCGGAGTATGCAGTGGAAGTAAAGTTCGGCGGTTACGTAAAGCTGGTGCGTGATACGGCAACCGGTCGCGACCGTTTTATTCAGGAGGATTGTCAGTCCGTATTGGCAATTCCGTATGACCTTCCGGTGGTAGGTTATGGCAATAACGTGGTAAATACCCTTCGTATCTGGGATGCGGAGGCGATTAATAATTTCAATCTGGATTCCTTTGACAAGGGCGATTATCAGAAGGCAGTGGAGCAGGA
Organism: Lachnospiraceae bacterium; assembly: GCA_017503735.1. Lineage (GTDB taxonomy): Bacteria > Bacillota > Clostridia > Lachnospirales > Lachnospiraceae > SIG307. The sequence continues at coordinate 13,952 of JAFVSN010000043.1, read as the reverse complement.
AAATCTTGCAAGAACCATCTGCGAGGTACTGTATCCGAATGATAATCATATGGCAGGGAAAGAGCTTCGCTTAAAGCAGCAGTATTTCTTTGTATCCGCAAGTATTCAGAGTGCGGTGGCAAAGTATATGAAGAATCATGACGACATCAGAAATCTTCACGAGAAGGTTTGCTTCCAATTAAATGACACCCATCCGACGGTAACGGTGGCGGAGCTTATGCGTGTCCTTTTGGATGATTACTTCCTTGAGTGGGATGAAGCATGGGAAGTGGTAAGAAAGTGCTGTGCTTACACCAACCATACTATCATGGCGGAGGCACTTGAGAAGTGGCCGATTTCCTTGTTTAAGGCATTACTTCCGCGTGTTTATCAGATTATTGAAGAAATCAACCGTCAGTTTGAGAATATGTTAAAAGAAAAATATCCGGGCAACGGAGAAAAGATTAAGCAGATGGCGATTTTGTACGACGGACAGGTTCGTATGGCAAACCTTGCCATTGTAGGCGGTTTTTCCGTAAACGGTGTTGCGGCCCTTCATACCGAGATTTTAAAGAAGCAGCAGCTTCGTGATTTCTACGAATTGTGGCCGGAGAAGTTTAATAATAAGACCAACGGTATTACCCAGCGTCGTTTCCTGCTTCACGGAAATCCGCTTCTTGCGGATTGGGTAACGGATAAGGTGGGCGACGGCTGGATTACGGATTTGCCGGTATTAAAGGGACTGGTACCGTATGCGGACGATGCAAAGGCAAGAGAAGAGTTCATGCAGATTAAGTATCAGAATAAGCTTCGTCTGACCAAATATATTAAGGAACACAACGGAATCGATGTTGACCCGAATTCCATCTTTGATGTGCAGGTAAAGCGTCTCCACGAGTACAAACGTCAGCTTCTTAATATTTTGCATGTCATGTATTTGCACCAGAAGTTGAAAGAAAATCCGACCATGGAGTTCTATCCGCGTACCTTTATTTTCGGCGCAAAGGCTTCTGCCGGATACCGCAGGGCAAAGGCGATTATTAAGTTGATTAACAATGTAGGAGAAATTGTAAACAACGACCCGCTTGTTGCAGGCAGAATTAAGGTTGTGTTTATCGAAAACTACCGCGTGTCCAATGCGGAGTGGATTTTTGCGGCAGCGGATGTTTCCGAGCAGATTTCCACCGCAAGTAAAGAGGCTTCCGGAACCGGTAACATGAAGTTTATGTTAAACGGTGCCCTTACTTTGGGAACCATGGACGGTGCGAATGTAGAGATTGTGGAAGAAGTAGGAAGAGAGAATGCGGTTATTTTCGGTCTCAGTGCGGACGAAGTCATTTCCTATGAGAATAACGGCGGCTATCATCCGAGAGCGATTTACGGCAGAGACGCGGATATTCATCGCGTAGTAGACCATTTGGTAGACGGCATGTATTCTTCCGGCAATCCGCAGACCTTCCGTGAACTGTATGATTCTCTGGTAGATGTGGACCAGTACTTCATTTTAAAGGACTTCCGCGCTTACGAAGAAGCACAAAAGCAGGTGGAAGCAAAGTATCGCGACCGCGAGGGTTGGGCAAGATCCGCGATTTTAAATGTGGCTTGTTGCGGAAAGTTCTCTTCCGACCGTACCATAGAGGAGTATGTAAAGGATATCTGGCACTTGGAAAAAGTGACGGTAGAGATGTAAATTATAAAAAAGGGAATTTCTTTTCGGAAGAGAAAAGGAATTTCCTTTTTTTTGTCGTATTATATTTATACGGGGATTTTTTAAGCGACCTTTGCAAGAGAAAAGGAGGATATGATGACGATTCGCGAAAGAATGGAGCAAAGAGAACACGAATATCTCAGCCCGAAGGCAGCCTTCAGTGACGAGACACAGGGGAGGGATGTGCCGGAGGAGATGTGTGACCTGCGTCCGGAGTATCAAAGAGACCGGGATCGTATCCTGCATTGTAAGGCATTTCGCCGGTTAAAAGGGAAAACGCAGGTGTTTTTGGCACCGGAAGGCGACCATTACCGGAATCGTCTCACCCATACATTAGAAGTTTCCCAAAATGCCAGAACCATAGCAAAGGCGTTGCGTCTCAATGAGGATTTGACGGAAGCCATTGCTTTGGGCCATGATTTGGGACATACTCCCTTCGGACATGCCGGGGAGCGCGCCTTAGACCGGGTGTGTGAAGGCGGTTTTGAACATCATATCCAAAGCATCCGTGTGGTGGAACGCTTGGAAAAGCAGGGACAGGGCTTAAATCTTACGAAGGAAGTACGGGACGGAATTCTGAATCACCAGACCGAAGGAAAGCCTGCCACCATGGAAGGAAAGATTGTCCGGCTTTCGGATAAAATAGCGTATATTAACCATGACATCGACGATGCAATCCGGGGACAGATTATCAGGGAAGAGGATATTCCGACCCTGTATACCAATATTTTGGGACATTCCCCGCGGGAACGGTTGAATACGCTGATTCATGATATTATTATCAGCAGCGAAGCGGCGGGGGATATTTGTATGTCGCCGGCGGTGGAAGAAGCCATGATAAATCTCCGGTTATATATGTTTGAAAGTGTCTATACCAACCCGAAGGCAAAGGGTGAGGAGAAAAAGGCAGAGAAGATGATAGAGCAACTGTATGAGTACTATATGGACCATACAGATCTTTTACCGGGGAAATTTCTCCGGATGATAGAAGGCGGCGAGAAGATTTCGAGAGTTGTGTGCGACTATATTGCAGGAATGTCCGACCGCTTTGCAACGGTAACTTATACGGAAATTATGATTCCGGACGGCTGGAGTGTGTACTAGGTGTAGGAATGATGCAACTGGTACACGCCCCGCAGGGTCCACAACGTCCGGGGGACGTTGGTACTGGACGGACCGAAACGGAGTGTAGAATGCGCAGGAATTCGGAGTGGAACGGTGTCTGCCGGGCAAACCCGAATCCCGCGCCAAGACTTGGCGAGCGAGTCTTGATTTATAAAGGAGTGCGTTATGTATTACTCGGATGAAGTGGTAGAAGAGGTAAGAGCCGCCAGTGATATTGTGGATGTCATCGGTTCTTATATAAAACTACAGAAAAAAGGTTCAAATCATATGGGGCTTTGTCCGTTTCACGGTGAGAAGACCCCGAGTTTTTCCGTCAGCGGTTCGCGGCAGATGTATCATTGTTTCGGCTGCGGAGTGGGAGGAAATGTTTTTACCTTTTTGATGGAGTATGAGAATTTTTCCTTCCCGGAAGCTATAAGACATTTGGCGGAACGGGCCGGAATGAAGCTGCCGGAAGAGGAGTTTACGCCGGAAGCGAAGAGAAAAGCCGACAGACGCATGCGTTTGTTTGATATTAATAAAGAAGCGGCAAAGTTTTATTATGTACAGATGAAAAAGGATGCGGGACAGACCGCCTACGGTTATTTTAAAAAGCGTGGCTTATCCGATGAGACTATTACAAAATTCGGTCTGGGATATTCCGACAAGGGCGGCAGAGAGCTGTACCGATATTTAAAGAGTCAGGGTTTTGAAGATGATATTTTAAAAGAGAGCGGATTGTTCACCTTTGATGAAAAACGGGGTGTGTACGACAAGTTCTGGAATCGTGCCATGTTTCCGATTATGGACGGCAACAGCAAGGTCATCGGGTTCGGCGGTCGTGTCATGGGAGAAGGAGAACCGAAGTATTTAAACTCTCCGGAAACGACGATTTTTGATAAGAGTAGAAATTTGTATGCCCTTAACTATGCGAGACAGTCCAGAAAGAGTTTCTTTTTGTTGTGTGAGGGTTACATGGATGTAATCTCCCTGCATCAGGCGGGCTTTACCAATGCGGTAGCGTCTTTGGGAACAGCATTTACGGGGTTACAGGCAAATCTCATTTCCCGGTATGTAAAGGAAGTTTATATTACCTATGACAGTGACGGGGCAGGACAAAAGGCGGCGTTACGTGCAATTCCGATTTTACGGGCAGCGGGGATTTCCGCAAAGGTAATCAATATGAAACCGTATAAAGACCCGGATGAGTTTATTAAGGCGCTGGGAGCGGAGGAGTATGAAAAGCGTATTCAGAATGCCCGGAACAGTTTTTATTTTGAAATCGATGTATTAAAGAGTGAGTTTGATTTTTCGGATCCGGAACAGAAGACAAAGTTTTTCCGGGAAACGGCGAAGAAGCTGTTACAGTTTACGGAGGAATTGGAACGGAGAACTTATACGGAAGCCATTGCCAAGGAATATCAAATCAGCTTTGATATGTTAAATCGTCTGGTGAACCAGTACGGAAGTGCGGAAATGCCGGGAGAAGAGAAAAAAGAACCGGTTTATAAGGAACGAAAAAAGCAAAAACAGGAGGGAGGACTTTATACGTCCCAGAAGCTGTTGCTTACATGGTTTACCACGGACCCGACATTACTCGGTAAGGTAAAAGGAATTGTGACGGCGGAGGATTTTACGGACGAGTTCTACTATGGGGCGGCAAAGGAAGTGTTTGAACAATACGAAAAGGAGGGGACGGTAACACCGGCGCGTATCTTAAACCGTTACGAAACGAAGGAAGAACAAGCAAAAGCTGCAGAACTGTTTCAAACTACCTTGTTGGGGGATTTGGATGAAGGGCAAAAGATGAAGGCTTTTGCGGAAACGGTACGGAAGGTAAAACAGAGCAGCATAGAGATGCGGATGGGCCGGGCAGCGGAAGAAGGGGATCCGGAAGCGATGCAGAAGGCAATTGTGGAACAGGCAACACTGAATGCTACGTTAATGAAGGCGGGGCTATAGGCGAAGGTATATTTTCCCGCGATGTCGGAAAGAATGTGCAATATGGAGGAAGCATATGGAAGAGAACATGGAACGGTTTCAAACAAAACTGAAGGAATTGCTGGCGTATGCGGCAAAAAAGAAGAATGTATTGGAGTACCAGGAAATCGCAGACTTTATGGCGGATATGGAGTTGGATGAAGCGGGAACGGAACGGGTATATGAGTTTTTGGAGGCTCATAATGTGGACGTGCTTCGAATCAGCGACATTAACTTAGATGGTGATGAGGAGCCGGATGATGCGCTTTTGCTGGAGGATGATGCGGAAAGCGAAGAATTGGAGAATCTGGATCTGACGGTGCCGGAAGGTGTCAGCTTAGAGGACCCGGTGCGCATGTATTTAAAAGAGATCGGAAAAGTGCCGCTTTTGTCGGCGGAAGAAGAGATGGAACTGGCAATTCAGATGGAGGCCGGGGATGAGGCGGCAAAGAAACGTTTGTCGGAGGCAAATCTGCGTCTTGTTGTCAGCATTGCAAAACGTTATGTGGGAAGAGGTATGCAGTTTCTGGATTTGATACAGGAAGGAAACCTTGGTTTAATTAAAGCGGTAGAAAAGTTTGATTACCGGAAAGGATACAAGTTCTCTACCTACGCAACCTGGTGGATTCGCCAGGCAATTACCAGAGCGATTGCCGACCAGGCGAGAACCATTCGTATTCCGGTGCATATGGTAGAAACCATTAATAAATTAATCCGCGTACAGCGTCAGCTTCTGCAGGAGTACGGCAGAGAGCCGCATCCGGAAGAGATTGCAAAGGAAATGCACATGTCTCTGGATCGTGTAAGAGAGATTCAGAAAATTGCCCAGGAGCCGGTATCTTTGGAAACACCGATCGGTGAAGAGGAAGACAGCCATTTGGGAGATTTTATTCAGGATGATCACATTCCGGTTCCGGCAGAACAGGCAGCCTTTACATTGCTTCGCGAGCAAATCAGCGAAGTGCTGGATACGTTAACCGAGCGAGAGCGCAACGTGCTTCGCCTGCGCTTCGGGTTGGATGACGGCAGAGGCAGAACCTTAGAGGAAGTGGGCAAGGAATTTAACGTAACAAGAGAACGAATTCGTCAGATTGAGGCGAAGGCACTTCGGAAGTTGCGTCACCCGAGCCGTTCGAAAAAATTACGGGATTATTTGGAGTAAGGAGCATACAATGGATAGAAAAGCGGGAAAGCGTGGCAGTGTGACGGGATTTTTATCGGAGCGCATGCTTCGCACAGCTGCCATGGTGAGTCGCGGCAATCGCACGGCAGACGTGGGCTGTGACCATGCTTATACCTCTGTTTATCTTGTGGAGCAGCAGATTGCACCGCAGGTAGTGGCAATGGATGTGAATGCCGGTCCTTTGGCGAGAGCAAAGGAAAATGTGGAACGGTTTGGCAGGGAGGAACAGATTCAGTTGCGTCTTTCGGACGGACTGGAGGCCCTTTTGCCGGGAGAGGCGGATACAGTTTTAATTGCCGGAATGGGTGGCCCCTTAATGGAACGAATCCTTTCGGCAGCTCCGGAAGTGTTGGCATCCGTGAAGGAATTGGTGTTGCAACCGCAATCGGAGCTTACGGAATTCCGCCGCTTTTTGCATAGCATCGGTTTTCGGATTACACAAGAAGATATGTTGCGGGAGGACGGAAAATATTATGTGATTTTCCGGGCGGAACCGGGGCAGGAGGAGGCCTGGTCCGAGGAAGAGTATTTGTACGGGAAACGGTTACGGCAGGAGGCATATCCGGTATTGCGGGAGTTTTTGGAAGAAGAATACCGGAAGCTTTGTGAGATGTCGGAAGCACTGTTGCATTCAGGGACAGAGAAAGCGGTCGGACGAAGAGCCGAGGTATTACTTCGGATGAAGTACAATGAGGCAATGCGAACAAAGCTGGCAGAGAGGTAGTATTTACGGAAACAAAGGATGAGGGAAAGGTGGTTTCTTATGGAAAATACAGTAACGGTAACGATGAAAAACGGGGAATACAAGGTTACAAGAGGAACAAAGTTGTCGGAGTTTGCAAAGCGGTTTGAAAATGAATATGTCCATGACATTATTTTGGCCCGCAGGGACGGGAATTTGTGTGAGCTTAGTAAAACCTTGGACAAAGACTGTGAGCTGGAATTTCTGACTACGGCTGATAAGGACGGAAACCGTACCTACATCCGCGGCATGTTTTTTATGATGATTTGTGCTATTTATAAGGTGCTCGGGAAAGAGAAGGTCAATAAAGTAAGAATCGAGCATGCCATCGGCAACGGCTATTACGGAGAAATCGACGGAAATGTAAAATTGACAGAGGAAACCGCACAGGAAGTAAAAAAGGAAATGCGTCGACTGGTGTCCGAAAAAGTAGTGTTTCATAAACGTTCTGTTGCTACGGCAGAGGCATGTGAAATGTTCCGGCGTCATAAGATGTATGACAAAGAAAAATTGTTCCGGTTCCGTCGCGTGTCAAAAACCAACATTTACAATTTGGGCGGGTTCGAGGATTATTTTTACGGATATATGCCGGAGTCTACGGAAGTACTGCGTTATTTTGACTTCTTCCCTTATAAGGAAGGATTCTTGCTGCTGCTTCCGGATATCAAACAGCCGAACTGTATGAGTGGTTTTGTGCAGAGGGAAAAGTTGTTTGCAACGTTTAGGGAATCGAATTTATGGGGGAAACGAATGGGAATCGAAACCGTCGGGGATTTAAACGAGGCGATTACAAAGGGAGACTTTAACGATATTGTTCTGATTCAGGAAGCACTGCAGGAAAAAAAGATTGCGGAAGTAGCAGAGGAGATTTATAAGAAGGATCATGTGAAGTTTGTTATGATTGCCGGTCCGTCTTCTTCCGGAAAAACCACATTTTCCCATCGCCTTTCCATTCAGCTGCGTGCGGTAGGATTACATCCGCATCCGATTGCGGTGGATGATTACTTTGTGGATCGGGAAAAGACACCGCTTGATGCGGACGGAAATTATGATTTCGAGTGCCTGGGTGCCATTGATGTGGAACAATTTAATGCAGATATGACGGCACTGCTCCGGGGAGAGGAAGTGGAGCTTCCGAGTTTCAATTTCAAGACCGGAAAGAGAGAATACAAAGGAAACAAAAAGCGACTGGGCAAGGATGACATTTTGGTCATTGAGGGAATTCACGGACTAAATGATTTGCTGTCTCACTCCCTGCCGCGGAAAAATAAATTTAAAATTTACATCAGTGCATTGACACAGTTAAATATTGATGAACATAACCGGATTCCGACTACGGACGGAAGACTGATCCGCCGGATTGTACGGGATGCCAGAACAAGAGGCGCTTCTGCGGAAAAGACGATTATGATGTGGCCGTCGGTACGTAGAGGAGAGCAGGACAATATCTTCCCGTATCAGGAGGAATGTGATGTGATGTTTAATTCGGCGTTGTTGTATGAGTTGGCGGTATTGAAGCAGTATGCGGAACCGCTGTTGTTCAGCGTTCCGGTGGATTCTCCGGCGTATACCGAAGCAAAACGTCTGTTAAAGTTCCTGGATTATTTTTTGGGAGCGGGAAGCGACGATATTCCGCATAACTCGATTTTGCGTGAGTTTGTGGGCGGAAGCTGTTTTAAGGTGTGAGAAATGGAACTATGATACAATAAGAATATCGAGTGGTTGCTTTATGAAGCAAATTGCGTAAAGAGAGCATAAAAGGCACCATTTCAAACAATCCGAAGGGACCTTAAGCAAACATCGGTACTTGGTGAGGTATTTTCGAACTTAGTACCGCTACGTTTGTGCAAGAGCGAGAGCGCGTCCCGCGGAAGGTTTGAAATGGTGCCTTTTTGCGTTCTGAGAATGAGTAGCACTGTAAGCCGGGTTCTGTATCGGATGATCATCTATCTTGACTGTACGTTACCGCACAGCTCCTTCATGCCTTACGGCACAAAACGCGACATACCCGAAAGCACGACGGGCCGCCGTATCGCTTTCTGTTTTGTCTTGCTCCGAGTGGGGTTTACACAGCCTCTTACGTTACCGCAAGAGCGGTGGTCTCTTACACCGCCATTCCACCCTTACCGGTAAAAACCGGCGGTTTCTTTTCTGTTGCACTGGCCTTCGGGTCACCCCGACCGGACGTTATCCGGCACCCTGCCCTATGGAGCCCGGACTTTCCTCACCCAAAAGGGCGCGATCATCTGTGCTACTCTGCTCTATCCTAGCATAAAAAAAGCAATCTGTAAAGGGTGGAAAATGCTGTCGTAATTGCTAAGAACGTACCGCGTGACGTAACTTCGGCGGAAGAACAATGGTACGGTAGATGGCATCGGTTTCTTCTTCGGATAAGCCATCCACATAATTTCGCGGGTAATTTTTATCAAATCCGTGTTTGTTTAAGTAGTCTGCGGCTTTGTTATAGGCAAGAGCGGCTTCAGCTTCGGTGGAGTATCTTCCTATAATATAATCACCGTTGATATGGATTTTAGACAGGTAACAGGTGTTGCCTTTTTTTGTTTCGGCGGTGACACCGGCATAGCGGTTGATGATTTCCAAGTTGCCGTAGCGGAAATCCGTCGGGTCTCCGTTGGCAAACCGGTAGTCCCGTCCTTCCACGGCATAGTTCTTGATGCCGTACCGGGAGGGGAGGGTCACCTGCATGCCGTAGTCCGCAACAAAAAGATGTCCCCCGCGTTTCATGATCTTGTGATTGGAGAAATAAAACAGGTCATCCACATCAAACTTTAAATGGGTTTCTTCATTATAATGGTATACAAAATGACGACGGTATAAATAAATGGGAGTTTTAAAATAAATGCCGTTGTCCCGGAGGTTCAAAAGAATGACCCACTTTTCATAGGAGATGGATTTACCGGTGGCGGCATAATCTTCCAAAGACAAAAGGGAACCTTCCGGGGAACGAAGTAAAAGTTCCGCGGTAAGATAAGCACGGTGTGCCTGTTCTTTTGTAGGAAAGCTTCCCAGGCTGATATGTTTGCCTTTGTGAGTAAAGGAAGCGCGAAAGGAAGGGGTTCCGTCTTTTTTTGTCGTTTCATATACGCCGGCCGCCATAAAAACCTCCTCATTTGTGCAATGTAATGGATTCTATTGTTATCAGTATACTGCAATTTGACCATGATGACAAGTGAAAAAGGTACGACAGCATAAGAATAAATCGGAGTCGGAACGGTTTTTTAGAATAAAGTGACAAAAACAACGGTGGGAAATTATGCAAAATGCACAAGAGAAAAAAAGGCCGGAGAAAAAAACGATGTCAGGATTGTACGGAATTCACGAAAAAAAAGAAAACTTATTGACAAGAGGAAAATCGATGATAAAATCAAACCCGAGTCGTTTTTATGAGATTTTAGCGATGTAACGGGAAAAAGCAAAACCGGGACAGAGAAAAGAACAGGAGCTTTGTATGAACGGACAAACAAGTTTTTTACGTAAAGTAAGAACGGTAGCATTGGCTGTAACCGTACTTGTGGTGATTGCCGGAATCGGAATCGGATACGGCAGACAGGTATGGAAGGGACAAGCAGAGGCAACGCGGGCATATGCTGCCGGAACGGATACAAAAACAGGACAGAGTGAGGTAAAAAAGAGTACGGTGCAGTATCGCTCCATGACGGTAAATCATGTGATGCAGTCCGCACCGGCAGGGAATCTTTTGCAGGCAGCCGCACATAAAATCGGGAAAACCGGATGTGGGACAAGCCCTGCACTTTGTTTTGCAGAGCCGGAGGAGGAAGTGTTTGAGGACATCTCCACCTGGGCACTGGCGCAGGAGGCAATGGAAACATTGGAGAAGGAAACCTTACAGTTAATGGCTTCGCCTGCAGGTGCTTCCTGGGGTGGTCTGATTAAGGTGTATGCAGGAGAGACTCCGCTTTTGATTACGGAAGAAGATAAAGAAGTTCTTTTACGAATTGTGGAAGCGGAAGCTACTTACGAGGATGTAAAAGGGCGCATGTTGGTTGCCAATGTGGTATTAAACCGTGTTGTCAGTAAAAAGTTTCCGAACAGTGTGACGGAAGTGGTGTTCCAGAATAACGGAGAAACCTATCAGTTTTCCCCAATCAGAGACGGACGCTATTGGTCTGTGGATATTTCCGATAAAACGCGGGAGGCGGTAGAACGTGTCCTTTCGGGAGAGGATGAATCTGAGGGCGCAATGTTTTTTGTTGCACGAAAATATGCAAACAAAAAATCCCTGCGTTGGTTTGATTCTACCCTTCACTTCTTATTTAAACACGGCGGACATGAGTTTTTCCGGTATAAATAGAAAATCGTCCGATTTTTTTCTTGCAACCGGGGCACGAATATGCTACAATGGGCGGAGAAAAGCGGTTTGATACCGGTGCTTTCGGAAGAGAATCCGGGAGCGGAATCAGGAGGAGCTATGGAAATTCTTTATAAAAGTACAAGAAACGAAAATGAAACCGTAACCGCATCCCAGGCAGTATTGCAGGGACTTGCAAAAGACGGCGGCCTGTTTGTGCCGACTGCGATTCCGAAGCTGGACGTAAGCTTAGAGAAGCTTGCAACCATGTCTTATCAGGAAGTGGCGTATGAGGTATTGAAGCTGTTTTTGACAGACTATACCGAGGCAGAGTTAAAGCATTGTATCAACAGTGCTTACGACGAGAAGTTTGACGTGAAAGAAATTGCACCGATTAAGAAAGCGGACGGTGCTTATTACTTAGAGCTGTTCCACGGCGCAACCATTGCGTTTAAGGATATGGCACTTTCCATTTTGCCGCACCTTTTAACCACTGCGGCAAAGAAGAACAACAACGAGGGTGAGATTGTTATCCTCACCGCCACCTCCGGCGATACCGGTAAGGCTGCTTTGGCAGGCTTTGCGGATGTGCCGGGTACCCGCATTATCGTATTTTACCCGAAGAACGGTGTCAGTCGTATTCAGGAAAAGCAGATGGTAACCCAGAAGGGTGCCAACACCCACGTTATCGGTATTACCGGTAATTTCGACGATGCCCAGACCGGCGTAAAGATGATGTTCGGTAACGAAGAGTTAAAGGAACGTATGGCAAAGGCCGGCTTCTGCTTCTCCTCCGCAAATTCCATCAACATCGGTCGTCTGGTTCCGCAGGTGGCTTACTATGTATACGCATACACCCGTCTTTTGGCAGACGGTACCTTAAAGGCAGGCGAGGAAATGAACGTTACGGTTCCGACCGGCAACTTCGGTAACATCCTTGCGGCTTACTATGCAAAGTTAATGGGAACCCCGATCGGGAAACTTGTTTGTGCGTCCAACGACAACAAGGTATTATATGATTTCTTTATGACCGGTACCTATGACAAGAACCGTGAGTTTATTTTGACCACGTCTCCGTCCATGGATATTTTGATTTCCAGTAACTTAGAGCGTCTTATCTATATGATTGCAGGCTGTGACGCAAAGAAGACCACGGAACTTATGGATTCCTTAAAGAAGACCGGAAAGTATACCATTACCGATGAGATGAAGGCACGCCTTCTTGATTTTACCGGCGGTTATGCGACCGAGGCTCAGACCGCAGAAGTAATTAAGGATCTCTACGAGAAGACCGGTTATGTGATGGATACCCACACCGCGGTTGCGGCACATGTATACAACGAGTACAAGAAGGCAACCGGTGATAATAAGGTAACCGTAATCGCATCCACCGCAAGTCCGTATAAGTTTACCAGAAGCGTAATGGGTGCAATCGATGCAAAGTACGAGGATTGGTCCGATTTCGATTTGGTTGACGAATTGTCTCGTATCGCAAAGGTAAAGGTTCCGAATGCCATCGAAGAGATTCGTACCGCTCCGGTACTTCACGATACCGTATGCGAAACCGAAAAGATGCAGGCCGAAGTAGAGAAGTTCTTGGGACTGTAAGAAAACGAATATGAGATATATAAGAACCGTCGCGGATGCGGCGGTTCTTTTGCGTTTCTTTATCAAAGTGTATAGACACTGTTTATTTATTTTTTTCGCCAAATGTCTTCCGAGACATTGATTTAACCGGACTTTCCGGCTTTTTGCCGTGCATTTTTTATTGTGCAGATTCCACAAAATTCCGAAAAAAATTCGGTACATATGCCAAGTTGATTTTTTTGTGCGGGCATGGTATGCTTAAAACAGAGCGTATGGTTTATAAAAGATAACATCACAAAGCGGTGCCTTTCCGACATGGCGCGCATGCCGTGGCATCTTCTTCGCTTTGTCTCTTCGGTGGAGTCCTGCCGGTTATTCCATGGGATGAAAAATGTAGGAAAGAAAACGTAACGTATAGTTGTTTATGCAAAGGAGAATTATTTTATTGGAAGAAAAGATTTTTGTACAAAGAAGTGAAGAGGAGGTTCTTCGGCAACTGAAGGAGCTACCGGGGGCTTACAGGGTGTATCAGGGCTGGACGGCAGAATTAAGAGAACGGTTTATGGCATTCTGTACCGGAAAGAAGACCCTGCCGGTGCTCTATGACACCGTATTTAAGACACTGATGAATCCGGACACCCATCCGGAGCGGCTGGAGGATTGCATTTCCTGTCTGTTGAAACAAAGGGTAACCATCCAGACGGTACTGCCGATGGAAGACATCCTGATGGACGGCGTCTCTACTATGGTTATGGATATTTTAGTCAGACTGGACGATGATGCGCTTGTCTTGGTGGAAATCCAAAAGATACCGTACTATTTCCCTGCGGAGCGTGCCTCCTGTTACTCGGCAGACCTACTGCTTCGCCAGTACAGCCGTGTAAAAGCCGAAAAAGGAAAAGCCTTCAGCTACAAGGATTTGCAGAAGGTCTATACCATTATCTTTTACGAGCAAAGTATCGAAGTGTTTAAGGAATATTCGGAAATTTGTACCCATCATGCAAAGATGACCTGTGATAGTGGACTTAAGTTAAACTTTTTACAGGAATTCTATCTGGTCGCCCTTGACGTATTCCGAAAAAGCGAGTATGCTAAATGTAGAGACCCGAAGGAACGGCTGGTGGGCTGGCTCTCCTTCTTCTGCACGGAAGATGCAGATGAAGCGGAAGAACTTTGTAAAACCTATCCATGGCTTTGGGAACTCTATGCAGAGATGGCAGAGTTTGGGCGAAAGCCGGAGGAGTTGATATCAATGTTTTCGGAATTTTTACGGGAAATGGACCGCAATACCATTCGGTATATGGTGGACGATATGAAGGAGCAGATAGAAAAAGGGAAG
>JAFVSN010000042.1 GCA_017503735.1 Lachnospiraceae bacterium | reverse complement strand
TGATCCAGACGCTCCTTCTTCACAAAGGAAACCACGGTATTATGCTTCTTTGCCTCTTTTAACACCGTAAGCATAGCTCCTTCTTTGTTGCCGTCCAATACCAACAAACGGTCTATGGTTTTCCCGGAACGAAACGCTTCCATGACCGCGTTTCTTCCTTCAATTGTCAATTCTTCGTATCGCATGTGTTATCCTCCGTCATTCCTGCCTTTGCCATGGTAAGCATCCGTTCCGTCTGCCCCGTCAGATACCAGTAACCGAACAGTGCCTCAAACCCTGTAGCCATCCGGTAGTCTCCGATGGTTGCATTCTTTGCACTGGTATAGGACTTGGCATTCCGACCTCTGCGGAACACCGACATCTCTTCCTCTGTCAATTGCTCTTTGATACGGTGATAGGCGTCTGCCTGGGCCTCTGCCTTTACAAGCTTACTGGCGTGCTTATGCAACACATTCACCGGTGCATTGCCCCGTTCCACCAAAATCGTCCGTACAATCATCTCATACACCGCATCTCCGATGTAGGCTAATGTTAAGGGCGAATACTGCCTCGCATCTTGTTCTTTTAAGGAAAAAGTTGCGCAGATTTGTCCGAACAACGGCAACTCAATGCCTGTTATATTTTCATGTTCCAAAACGGTCGCCTCCTATGCTATAACGTAGCCGTCCCATTTCCCGGGCGCACTATACCAGTTCCCAAACGACACCTTCTCTTGTATCTTTAATGGCAACGCCCTTTGCCAAAAGCTCATCACGGATGGCGTCTGCTTTCGCAAAATCCTTTGCCTTCTTTGCTTCCTTACGCTCCTCAATCTTAGCAAGTACAAATGCAGTCAGCTCATCGTCGGCACCGGTTGCACCACTCTCCGCGGTATCGTTTGCGGTTACGCCTGCAGTCAGATTAAGACCGAGTACATAATCCATTTCTTCCACAAGGGCAAACTTCGTGGCACCGTTCATCTCATCCTTTAACACATCATACACTACGGTCAATGCACTGGAAGTATTGATATCATTTGCCAACGCCTCTAAAAACTTCTCACGATAAGCAACCTTCTTCGTTTCATCCACGGCACCGCTCTTATCCAGTCCCGCAATACGCTTAGTCAGTTTCTGATAAGCCGCTGCCACCTGATCCAGTACTTCGTAAGAAAACTCCAGCGGCTTGCGGTAATGGGACTGTAAGCAGAACATACGATAAACAAGCGGATTATACCCCTTCTGCTCCAAAAGGGAAACCGTCAAAAAGTCCCCTTTGGACTTACTCATCTTACCGGAACGGTCGTTCAAATGATGTACATGGAACCAGTAGTTACACCACTTATGACCGAGATAAGCTTCACTCTGTGCAATTTCATTGGTATGATGCGGGAAAATGTTATCTACGCCACCGCAATGAATGTCCATATCCTCACCCAAATGCTTAATGGAAATACCGGAACACTCAATATGCCAGCCCGGATATCCAACGCCCCACGGGCTATCCCACTTTAATTCCTGATCGTCAAACTTGGACTTGGTAAACCAAAGGACGAAATCGCTCTTATTTTTCTTGTTTTCATCCTGCTCTACGTCATCCCGGACACCTACCAGAAGTTCCTTTTCGCTCTGACTGGAAAATACATAGTAATCATCCAGCTTAGAAGTATCGAAATAAATGTTACCGCCTGCCTCGTAAGCATACCCTTTCTGAAGCAATACCTCTACCATATGAATAAACTCACCGATGCAATTGGTGGCCGGTTCTACCACATCCGGAGTCTTAATATTTAACTTACTGCAATCGGAGAAAAATGCGTCGGTATAGAACTTTGCAATTTCCATAACTGTTTTATTCTCTCTCTTTGCGCCCTTTAACATCTTATCTTCCCCGGTATCCGCATCACTGGAAAGATGACCTACGTCGGTAATATTCATAACGCGCTTTACATCATATCCGCCGAAGCGAAGGGATTTCTCCAGCACATCCTCCATAATGTAACTGCGCAGGTTTCCGATGTGGGCAAAGTGGTACACCGTCGGTCCGCAGGTATACATCTTTACTTTTCCCTCCTCATTCGGGATAAACGGCTCTACTTTTCTTGTTAAGGTGTTAAATAACTGAAACTTGTTTTCCATAACTGACTCCTTTTCTTACTGTTAGATTTGTTGATTTTTTCCATTTGTCATTTTCTGTGTTACTTTTAGGAAGGTTTTTATTCTACCCGCTGTTAATTCTTCTTTGTTGCATTTTAATGCCTTAATAGGAATTTCCTGATTTATTGCGGACTTTCCGGCATTTTTTCAAGCGTAACAGCAATGGTATCTACGCGCTCTTTGAGCTTGGTATTCTCTTGCTGTAGTCTGTCGATTTCCATCATTACCGGGTTCGGCAAATGTACCTGATCCAAATCCTCTCTCGGAATCCGTACATTGTCTCTCTTTACCACAATCCCCGGAACACCCACTACCGTAGAATTCGGCGGAACTTCCTTTAATACTACGGAACCCGCTCCGATTTTGGAGTTTTCCCCCACGGTAAAGGACCCCAACACTTTTGCACCGGCACTGATCATAACGTTATCCCCGATGGTTGGATGACGTTTCCCCTGTTCTTTACCGGTACCGCCCAAGGTTACTCCCTGATAAAGCGTTACATTATCCCCGATAATTGCCGTCTCTCCGATAACCACTCCGTGTCCGTGATCAATAAACAATCCTTTGCCGATGGTAGCACCCGGATGAATTTCAATTCCGGTTTTCCGCGCTGTCCGCTGGGAATACCAACGAGCCAGAAAATAGTGCTTTTTTAAATATAATTTATGAGCCAGACGATGTCTTAAAATTGCCCGGAAACTGGGATAAAGAAAAACCTCCCAGGAGGATTTTATTGCGGCATCCCGCTCTTTTATCACTTGCATTTCTTCTTTTACATACTGTATAAAACCCATAGGGACCTCCTTTCTAAAATAGAGTTTCGCTTGCGAAACTCTCGCGCCGAGCGCGGTCGCTTGCGACTCCTTCCAATCGCGCGAGTGCGCATCCCACGGAGCGTTTCTTTTTCTGCATGTCTTTTGCAGAAAAAGAAAGCACCCCATCCTAGGATGAGGTGCGGTATACACGGTTCCACTCAACTTTTACAAGAGTCGCTTATGCGTCTCTCGCTCTCTCTGCACGATAACGACTGCCGCCGTACAAGGCTACCCGCAAACGCGCTCACCCGTCCGCTCCGAAATGCACTTCACTGAAACATCTTGCCGGAACTGCTTTCAGCCGGTGACAGTTCCTCTCTGTTGCTTTCCTTCTCAGCTACTCTTTTCTTCACTGCGTTTCTCTTTGTTTTACATTATATGCAGGGAATACGGATTTTGTCAAGGGATTTTGAACAAAAGCTCCGCAACTGCGGAGCTTTCAAATCTCTTTATGCCAATTCTTCCGGTACCTTTACCACAGCATGGTACGCTTCTTTCTCTTCCCAGTTATCACCGAACAAAAGCGGATAGCTTCTCTCCTTACGGAAGCCGGTCAGCCAGCTCACATCATCCTTCATGCCCCAGAACGTAACACTGGTCAGATTTGCAGCCCCTTCCTTTTTCGCATTTACAT
>JAFVSN010000041.1 GCA_017503735.1 Lachnospiraceae bacterium | reverse complement strand
TGAAGATGATGGCCGGCGCATTCTTTTCCGCTTCCTTGAAGATGTCGCGGAGTTTTTCTTCGGAGTCTCCGTAGTATTTGGAGACAATCTCCGGGCCGGAGATTTCATAGAACTGTGCCTGGGATTCGGTTGCGACCGCTTTGGCGATTAAGGTCTTGCCGGTTCCCGGCGGGCCGTAGAGGAGAACGCCCTTCGGCGGTTCAATGCCGAGTTTTTCGAAGACCTCCGGATGCCGGAGCGGGTACTCGATCATCTCGCGGACCTGGGAGAGTTCGCGGCCTAAGCCGCCGATGTCTTCATAGTGGACTTCGGGGCGGTCTTCTGCTTCGTCTTCCTTCTGGACACGGTCTTTATAGATGAACTGGGTTGCCGGAGTGACGATGGCATATTCCGACGGGGAGACATCGGAGACGACGAAGTTGTAGTAGTAGGAGTAGGTGAACTCATACCCTTTGTAGACCAGCTCACCGCGGAGTGTGTCGCGGAAGATTTCGCTGTCGTTTACTTTGACGCCTTCGTCACGCGGCTGGATGGTGATTTTGTCTGCATAGAGCGGGGTGATTTTTTCCAGAGAGACTGCGCTGTCAAAGTTTGCCGCGGATTTTAAGCGGACGTCTTTGGTTAAGACAACCTTTCCCGGGTAAACATTCGGGTGGAAGCGGGCTTTGGCGAGTGCGGTTTTTTCTCCGGTGATTTTTACATAGTCTCCGGCAGAGATGCCGAGTTTTCCCCGGTCATCGTTGGAGAGGAAGGCATAACCGCTCTCGTTGCTGTATGCATGCTGAACGGTTAATGAGATTTTTTTGGTATCAGTCATATTTCATCACGTTGGTTTTGTGTTTACTTTAGGTAAGATATTGAAGTATTTAAAGAAATTCTATACGGCAAAGTTTTGAACCCCTTGCGAAGGTTATTTATAGTCACACAACACGCCAAAACACCGGGCGCGCAGAGGAAATAGCACTCATGAGTGTTTTTGGAATTTGAAATAAACGTTATAATGATTTATGTAAAAACCGGGTTTTGGCGGGGGAGTGAGGAAAGTGTGCGGGGAAACTGCAGAGAAAAACGTGCGGAAAGTTCCAAGCACCCCCACACCCCCATAAAGCAACGCGATAGCGTTGTGTAACAGAAAGGCTTTGCTCCTAAATTGAATTAAATATCGTTAAGCAATGCGACAGCATTGCGTAGTCAGCGAAGGAGCGATTAGCGACGAAGCGACAGTGCTTCTCCAAAACGTATGTATAATATTCGCGTAAATTCGCGTGTTTTTGGAACTAACGCGCGAATCAACGCGAATTTACTCTATAGATTTCTCGAACGTGCGGTCGCTTCGTCGCTAATCGCTCCTCCGCTGCTCACGCAACACTATCGTGTTGCTTAATGAGGTTTTATGGTATTTAGGAGCAAAGCCTCATTTGTGGACATAATGGCAAATCCAATGGATTGGAGAGGGAGGTCTGCATACATAATACATTCAGCCGTTGTAAATCAAAATTAAATTAAATCGCGCCCAAAAATAGCTAATGCCCTCAGTATAAAGATATTTCACTCTAAATCAGGAACACACATACATACCTGTGTTGCAGAAATCCAGAAATCACAAACCCGATGTTGAACCCAAAATATGATACATAATATACACACAAATACAACACCGGTAAGAAAAACAGTAACCTGAATATTATAGACTATTTTTGTAGGATTCACATATTGTCCTAAAACATCTGAGATTGACTTGGAAATTACAAGTGTTTTCCAGACATTTTCAACAAATTATGAAACACACCACCAATCCTATACAAT
>JAFVSN010000040.1 GCA_017503735.1 Lachnospiraceae bacterium | reverse complement strand
TCGAGGATGATCCCGACTTTGCAACCATCGGCTTCTGCATCCGTGAACCCTACGGCGGTTTCGATTACGTAAAACCCGAACCCAAGAAGAAAACGAGCTTTATGGATCTATTCAAATAAGAAAAAGGAGGCATTACGGTGAAAAAATCATTTGCACTTTTACTGGCTATGATGATGCGCTTCTCTCTCGCAGCTTGCGGAGAGAACAACACCACCGAGCCCGACAAGGAGAACCCCGGCGTTTCCCAAAGCGGAGAAAACAATGACAGCCAGGGCGGCGAGGAAAACAACGGTGGCAGTTCACAAGAAGATTGTGCGTTTTGCTTTGATATTGAGGGCAGCGACCGAAAGTGTGACGACTGCGGAAAATGGGTGTATCCCGACGGAGAGGTGTGGACACAGGACGTTCCGACAAATCTGAGAGTAGTCGTTAGTGACAGTAAATTATTCTATTACGTCGTAGAAAAGATCGGCGAGGAGTTTTACGTTCAGATGTGGTCGAACAAGGAGTCAATGGATAAAGGTGAAACTCCGAGCGAGGATTTTGTAAGAATAAACAAACGCTTCGGCAGATATAAAGATAATGCCAATAATCCCGACTGGACGGAGAATGTATATCAAACAGAATATGCAGACGTATACGAGCTTTTTGCTGTTAACGTGCTGCAAAGCCTTAGCGGTACAACCATCAGCAGTATGGTTGAGGAGTGCAAGGACGTGTCTTCTTCGGGCACCGAAACGATTGCCGGTAAAGACTGTGTTGTAAAAGAATACGACGGTCTTTTCGAAACGAAATACAAGGTGTGGTTTTGGAACAATATGCCCTTGAAAAAAATGTATAAGGACCAGGGTATGGACGAATATGAAGTTTTGTTTGAAATTCACGAATGGGACGACACGATAACGGCATTTTCGACAAATGTACCGGAGTAAAAAAAGGAGGACAACACCATGAAACGACTTTTAGCAATTTTATTGGCAGGCTTAATGCTGTTCTCATTCGCCGCCTGCGGAAACAATGAGACAGATCCCATATCCCAGGGAGACCTGGATGATCTGGACGATGCTTTGGATAAGCTGGAACAGCTGCTTCCTGAAGGTTGGGACGAGAACAATTACGGTGCCTATATCTACAACGTATGGGATTCCGAGTTTTTGCCGGATTGCTTCCCGGATGCTCCGGAAGGCGTCAAGGTAGACCAGACCACCTTTAAGGACTATGACCACGATACCCTAAACGGTGCTTACGACGTGGGTCATATAAGTTATGAAAGCAAGGAAGATTACCGCGAGTACGGCGTAAGCTTCTATGCCACCAAGGACCAGCTGGACACCTTTATTTCCGGCGTGGAATCCAAGGGTCTTGCAGGCGGCTTGACCGAGGAAGGTGAGTGGACATACTACGACTATTTCGGAAACGGATGGTATATGCAGATCTTTGTCCGCAATTCTATAAGTGAAGAGAATTACGAATACTTAGTGAGCGTAAGTGCAACCGATTCTCTGTTTGAGCTTCCCAAATCTATTGACGGGATACCGCTTTCTCAGGTGGGTATGGTCACCGGTGATTACAGCGTGGGATATACCATCCAGGACTTCACCGACGGCTATGAGGACGTAGACTTTGATCTGAGCAAG
>JAFVSN010000039.1 GCA_017503735.1 Lachnospiraceae bacterium | reverse complement strand
GTAAATTGGTATTTTTCTGCCGGAGGTGTTATGTTGAATACGGATTATAAGACAGAGGCAATAAAAGTCCTATTGAATGAGGATTGTATTTTGACAAGATATTATTCTTTAATTCCATACAAAGACATTCTCGTAGAAAATCTGAATAAAATGGGATGCCATACAAAATCCGATTGCATGAAATTATCCGATGAGTCGTTATTGGAAGCGGGGTTACCGGATATTGAAATGGTGTGTCTTTTTAGAGCGTTTCTGGTTTTGTACGATATAAAACCGGTGAAATTAAAAGAGATTACGACTGTATGTGAAGAAGAGGAAGAAATACAATCTTTTCGAGAACTGTATCATTTGCCTGGGGTAAAGAGCACGAGAGCGATGCTTTATTTTAAGGCTGGGTTTCGCTCCTTGGCGGATATTGCACGGTCCACACCGCAAGAAATCATTGAAAAGACAGAGTGCGTAATAAAGGAAGAAAATCTGAGTTTAAAGGTCCCGTTGATGAAGGAAGTTAAGACCCACATAGCAGTTGCAAGGGCATTTACGGATATTTTGATAGGATGATAAATTGGAATATAGCGGAGGATTATAGATATGCAGATTACGCCTACTCTTAATTTTGGAGGAACTTGTCGAGAAGCAATTCAAATGTATGAAAAGGCATTCAACGGTAAAATAACTTGTTTGGTAACCTATCGGGATGCCAACGACCCGGCATATATGCCACTTCTTAACGAAGAACAAAAAGATTATATTTATCATGCAGAGTTGGTATTAGGCGACCAAAGAATAATCATGAGTGACCATGCAGATATTGAGTTTTCGGTTTGTTATTCCAACTTCCTTACCATCATGTATGACACAAAAGAAGAAGTACAGAGGGCATATGAAGTTATGAAAGAAGGAAGTAAAACGATATACCAGATGGAAGCTACTCCGTATAGTTCTTGTCGTGTTGTTTTTGTTGATAAGTTTGGAATACGCTGGGGAATTATGACTGAGCAAACAGAGAGGTAGATTAGAATTTATACAGATGAAGGAGGTATTTATTATGGGGTTTCCTACACACATCGTTGCCGCTGCGGGTTATGTTTTTGACGCAAAAGGGAACATCTTAATCATTAAAACTCTTAATCGTGGTTATGATGCTACAGGCGGTCAGATTGAAGAGGGAGAAGATTTGGAAGCAGGTGTTTTACGAGAAATTATGGAGGAAAGCGGTATTAAGGCCAAGATAAAATGCCTTTGTGGGGTGTACTCTAATGTAGGGAAATATACATTTTATGATGGTGTTACACCTGTTCCTACGAAGGTTATATTTGATTTTATCTGTGAGTATGAAAGGGGGGAATGTTGTACATCTGAAGAATCGAGCGAAGTCATCTGGGTGCCTAAGGAAAAGGTGTTGGATTACATAAGTTCTCCTGTTCTACGTTATCGTTTTGAAAAAATGTTAAACTTTGATGGAAAAGTTACTTACGCCTCCTTTGTTACTAGGCCAGAATTTCAAGTATTAACAGAACGACATATTTAGTTCTTTATACAGATTCCAATTGTAGTGATTAGCCGATTTGAATTAAGGGGGATTTTATGGAATACAAATTGTTCGAAAAGCAGGATATTCAATTGATGAAATATTTTGTGGATGATGAAAATACAAAATATGACGAGGCTTATCTTGAGGAGTTTTTGGGAGAGAAAAACGCCTTTGGTTATGTGGCGAAAGAAAAGGATGCAATCGTCGGTTTTGCGTATGGCTATGTGTTATTCAAGCCGGACGGAAGAAGCGATTTTTATCTTCATGCGAATGATATCATGGAAGGTTATCAGAGACATGGTTACGGAACAGGGTTGATGAAATATATTGTTACACATACAAAGTGCATAGGTTGCGGGAAACTGTTTTTGATAACGAATAAGAGTAATTTGTCTGCTTGTAGGTGCTACGAGAAGGCCGGAGGAATTAGTAAGGCAGATGATGATATAGTGTATGTGTACAAAGAATAGGAAATGTGAATGTTCGTTGGTTTGTAACAAATGGCATAGCAGAAATCAAGATAAGACGAATTATATTAGCGCTTCGCCTTATCTTGATTTGTTTGAGGGGATATTATTGCAATTCTATATCTTCATATTGGGGTATGGAATATAGTTTCCCATTGTCCGATTTCCAATATACGCAGACACTAGTATGGAAACGAAAATACTTATCAAACTCGAGGGATTTAAGAAGGTATTGCAGGGCACCTTTGAAAGAAATTCCTGGAAGAGTAAGTTCAAGCGTTTGCTTGAGTGGGTCACACAGATTCCAACGATTGGCTACCGGCCAAGGTGTAATTAAGAAAGTATATTGCTTCATGTTGAAGTCCTCCTTTTTGTTTTCTGAATCTAGAATATCAATATGGATTTCAAATTTCTAACCCGCTGTTAAATTTTTTTCAAAAATTTATATTTGAATAGTGTCGTAAGGAATAAGCTGTGATTTATTGCGAATGTACACGATGGTAGGATGAGGAAAAGTTTGGATTTCATTATATTTTAAAATAGTGAAAAGTATGTTATAATAGACCTCATGAGGTACATGTAAGTTTTCGAACCACATGTACCCAAGACCCAACAGACCCTTTATTTACAGGGAGGAGGAGAATTATGGATCGAAAATTACGTGCATTATACCAAAACGGAGTCCAAGCGACTTTTGCCCATGCAGAATAGCAGACATATAGATTTCTGTATGGGCGAATAACACTATATGTTCTGCTGTTTCTGCACTTTATTTATTCAGGAATAGATAAGGAGCGGTAACTATGAAATACACAAATGCAGCAGAAATTTTGCCGGAATATTTGTTGCGGCAGATTCAAACTTATATTGACGGAGATGTGCTTTATATTCCAAAGGTATCAGGTAAATCGGAGTGGGGAGCAGTAAACGGTTCCCGGATGTTTTACAGAGAACGTAATGCGGAAATCCATCGGCTCTATAAAGAAGGGGTTTCGATGGAGGCACTGGCAGAAAAGTATCATTTGGCATATAGCACAATCAAAAAAATTGTATATGGATGAATGAGAGACGCTTGCCGATTGGCAGGCGTCTTTTTCGTACGATTGGAAGGTGTCGCAAGCGAAACTCTTTGTTCAAGACAGGAGCGACAATAATTATAACGATTTTCGGTACTGGCCTGATGAAACTCTGTTTTGTATAATGGATCTATAGAATGACGGAAAGAGGGAAGTTTTATGGGAAAAATAACGACAAAGCAGTTTCAGGTATTAACCGATGTTAACATGGCATGGGATTTTATGGTGGAAGTGTATGAGGATACCGGGGAGAACGGAATCGAAAATGCGGAGGCACCGTTTTTTGAATATGCGCTGACATCCACGTGGATGAATAAGAGTTATCTGCATTTGTGCCGGTTTTGGATGGATGAAGATATGGTTGTGGGATTTGTTTTTTATGAAGATCCGGTGACCAATCTGCATTTTGTTTTGCGTCCGGGATATGAGGAGCTGGCAGATGAGATGATTGCATATGCAGTCGAGGCGTTTCCGGATGTGAACGGTGAAAAGGAGTTTGCCTTCTCGGCAGGGCAAAAGGCTCTGATGGAAGCTGCTGAAAAAAGAGGATATAAACTATGGAAGAAAGAAAGAGAGTATCGTCTGGATATGACGACATCCGCATTAAACTATGAGCTTCCGAAAGGGTTTCATTATGTGGATCCGGCCGAGGTTGATGCGGTAAAGCTTACCAGATGTACGTGGAAAGGATTCAATGAGTGGGAATTGGGTCCCTTTGAAAATTGGGATGTGCCGAATGATAAAACGGAATGGAGTCCCCATAAGTCCTATATCGGTGTGCTGGGTAATGTAATGGCACCGCCACCGCATTCCACCTATGAACATAATATTATCATTGCCAATGAGGAAGGGGAGTATGTGTGCTTCTCCGGCATGTGGTGGGTACCGGAAAACAAGCTGGCCTATATGGAACCTTTGTGTACCATACCGGAATATCAGCATCGAGGGCTGGCCGCTGCTGCACTTACCGCGCATTATCGGAGATTTAAGGAAAAGGGAGGCAGATTTCTGACCGGTGGCGGAAATGAGTTTTATAGAAAAATTGGGTATGATATAGAGGTGTATACTTGGATTTATAGGAAAGGGTAAGCTACGGGAGGTAAGAGGTATGAATCAAAAACTACTAGGCTTTTTCAGTGGTTTCCCGACACGGCATTTTCCGGCGGACATTGTCAGTCGGCTTAGGGAAGAGTTGAGTGCGCGGGAGAGTCTTGTTTTTGTAAGTGCATGGCCTTCGGAGTATGAGCAGAATGACAGTGACTCCACAGGGATGCATGGCATGTTTGCGGAATGCGATATGCCGTTCAAACGATATTGTGTGATTGATAACAGAACCGATGCGGCGGATGCCAAAAGGTTGATTCGGGAGGCCTCCTGCATTTTTCTTATGGGTGGACACGCAACGCAGCAATTTCAGTTGATTTGCGAGAAAGGCATAGCAGAGGAAATACATAACAGTTCTGCGGTTATCTTAGGCGTGAGCGCCGGTTCAATAAACATGGCAAAACACGCAATTGATGTATGGGAATCTCACGTGCCGTATGACGGTCTTGGCCTGGCTGATATTACGATGAAAGCGCATGTTACACCGGACAATCAGGAGCTGGTGCAAACTTTGTTGCAGATTTCGAAAGAGCAGGATTTGCCGATTTGTGCCATGGAAGATGAAAGCGCCATCTTTGTGAAAGGCGACGATATCTCGTATGTGGGAAACATCCGTTGGATAAGCAAAGGCGAGATTGGGCCGTTTGAGGTGGAGAGATTAAAAGGGGAATAACGAGATAAGGTGAGGTAAGGCCTCCGTTCGGGATACAAGAGTTTCGGACGGAGGTCTTAATTTTTATGGGAGTGCCAATAATTAAATTGACACTCTTCTTGTTTGCTGTTATAACGGTGTCACAAATAATAATGACACCTCGGAGGCTATATGATAAAGACGCTGGAAGAAGCATTGAAGTATATATCAGAGCTGGAAAAAGAGAACCAAGCTCTGCGTGAGGAATTGGAGCGGTATCGTTCTCAAAAACCAGTCGGTCGCAAGAAGCATGATGCGTCATGGACCGCTTCTTATAATGATTTTGTTGTGAAGTACGAAGACGGTATGACGATTATGGAGATTGTGAATCAGGGGGATATCAGCAGACGGACGGCGTACCGGTATAAGGCGTATTATGAGGCGTTGAAAAGGGAGGAGTGATAAGAGTGCCGAATATATTTGACCTTTCACAGTTTGATGAATACAGAGAAGACAATAGGAGGGAAGTGAAAAAGGCCACCGGTGGTTTGCCGGTTTCTTTATGGGACACGTATTCTGCGTTTGCGAACTGTTACGGAGGTGTCATTATCCTTGGGGTTAAGGAAGAAAAAGACGGCAGTTGGCAAACTACCGGACTTCGGAATGCATCAAGACTTCGGAAGGAATTTTGGGATGGGATTAATAGTTCCAAGAAGGTGAGTTTCAACCTTCTTTCGGAAGAGGATGTGCAGACGTATGAGGTTGGGGATAATAAAGATGTTATCATGGTTATTTATGTGCCTATGGCAAAGCGGGAGCAGAAGCCGGTGTACATCAACAATGATATTTTCAACGGGACCTTTCGGCGCAATTTTGAGGGAGATTATCATTGTACCAGATTGCAGGTTAAGACTATGCTTCGCGACCAGACGGAGCGCACCATGGACATGGAAGTGCTGGATAAAGTGCCGATGGAGGATTTAAATTATGATACCGTTCACGGATATCGTAACAGCCATCGTTCCTTGAAAGAGGGTCATCCTTTTGAACGTTTGAGTGATCATGAATATCTGAGAAGTATCGGAGCGGCCGGTATTTCTGGGGAGGATGGGAAGCTGCATCCTACGGCGGCAGGCATGTTGATGTTTGGCGACGAGTACAATATTGTTCGTCATTTTCCGGAGTATTTCTTAGACTATAGAGAAGAATTGGATCCGACAACTCGTTGGAGTGACAGATTACAGTCCAGCTCCGGTGAATGGTCCGGAAATGTATGTGACTTCTATTTTAGGGTTTATAATAAGATTATCAAGGATATTAAGGTGCCGTTTAAAATGGTTGGTGGTGAGCGTATTGACGATACTCCGGTACATAAGGCACTTCGTGAGGCTTTGGCGAATTGTTTGATTAACGCGGACTATCACGGCTTACGCGGTGTTGTTATCCGTAAGGAACCGGATAAGCTTGTTTTAGCAAATCCGGGTTATGTCAGAACCGGTAAAAAGCAGATGCGTCTTGGCGGTGAATCCGATCCGCGAAACAAAGCCCTTATGAAAATGTTTAATCTTATCAATATCGGGGAACGTGCCGGAAGCGGTGTACCAAACATCTTTAATGTTTGGGCAGACGAGGGTTGGGAAGAGCCGGTGATTGAGGAAAGGTTTGATCCGGATAGAACGGTACTGGTACTTTCGTTCAAGAAAAAACAAGCGATAAAAACAAGCGATAAAAAACAAGCGATAAAAACAAACGATAAAAAACAAGCGAAGAAAACAGCAGATAACATTGGAAAAATCAGAAATTATCTTGAGCAGAATGGAGAATCAAAAGCAAGCGACATAGCTGAATATATTGGTTTGAGCCAGTCAAGAACAAGAGTATTACTGAATGAGATGGAAGATGTTGTGACTATTGGAGAAAATCGAAATAGAACATATCAGTTGAAATAGGAGGTGTCCGCAATGTTGAGACCGACTGCAAATGCTGTTAAGGCAAAAGAAAACTATTTGATAGAGGTTACCTTTGATAATGGTGAGGTCAAGACTTTTGACGTGAAGCCATACATCAAAGGCTCTTGGTATGGACAATTAAAGGATGTGAGTTATTTCAGTGCAGTTTCAACCGACGGCTATACTGTCGTGTGGCCGGATGGGCAGGATTTGTGTCCGGATGAGTTGTATGCGCTGAGTGTGTAGAGGCTGGACGAAAGATTAGTAGTGCCAAGGCGTCTAGTCTATCCTTGCTATGTCCTGTATGGGTTTTGCAAGAAAAGATGATTTTTTACTCTGGGGATTACTACTCCTTTTATTGACTATTAACCAGGCTGCTATCAACAATAGGTAGGACTTTTAAGATTTACTATAGGATGACACTGGATGAAACCAGTGCCAGAGCCTATCGTGAGTCCCGAGGACAATACCTCAGACATAAACAATGGGAAGATATTTCCGTGAATGTTTATGTGATTTAAGAATGATCTCCCCTCGCAATTTCGGTTGCGAGGGGATTTTTTTTATGGTAAAATTGATTTGCTGAAACAGAACGGCAACTTTGAATTTTCTTCTCTCTTTGATTGAGTGAAGGCAGAAGAAATTAACTTACTAAAGAATTATCTGTTAGGAGATATTGGGCAATTTAAACGTCTTGCATAATATACGCATGGCGTATGCTATTCTTGGAGAAAAGATTTATTTGGGATTCATATGTCGAAAAACTTGATTTTAAGCGGATGCTACGGAAAGTAGCGTCCGCTTTTTGATTTGTAAACAGGTGTTGGTGGTGCTACTTTTTCATTTTGTGTAAGATGCGAGTGTAAATCAATATGCTGATGGAGGTATTGCTATGAGCAACAAAAAAGAAATCATTATCAAGGCAACTAAACTTAAAAAGAGTTTTATCACAGGTGACACAGAACAGACAATTTTTGAAAATCTAGACCTTAATATATATAGGGGTGACTTCACTGTGATTATGGGTAGTTCAGGTGCAGGCAAGTCCACACTGATGTACTCCCTTTCGGGAATGGACAGGCCCAGCTCGGGCGAGGTTGTTTGGAACGACAAAACAATTACATCTTTAAGTGATGATAGGCTGGCAATTTTTAGACGAAAGAACTGTGGTTTTGTTTTTCAGCAAATCTATCTTCTTGATAAGATGAGCCTTATGGATAATGTACTTACGGCGAGTGCATTGTCAGGAGCAAGCAAAAAGGACTCAGTGAAATACGCCAAAGAGCTTTTCGAGCTTGTTAATATTCCTGAGATAACACGCAAAAAGTTTCCATCTCAGGTGTCGGGAGGTGAGGCTCAGCGAGCAGGCATTGTAAGGGCAGTTATAAATAAACCAGAGATTCTCTTTGCCGATGAGCCCACAGGTGCACTGAACTCAAATAACTCAACTGCGGTTCTTGATGTTTTTACAAAGCTTCATAATGATGGTCAGAGCATTATATTGGTAACTCATGACAAGAAAACAGCATTAAGGGGAAACCGTGTGTTGTATGTTAAGGACGGCAAGATCTACGGTGAGTGTGACCTTGGGGGTTATACAAATGACAGTAAAGACCGTGAAGCAAAGCTAAACAACTTTTTAACAGAAATGGGATGGTAATATGAAAAAAATAGCAAATCAGATTTTATACAACTTAAAAAAAGAGAAATCCTCCTTTGTATCATTCGGCGTTATCATTCTGATAACTGCTCTGATATTAAATTGTGCGGCGGTTTTGCTGTGTCAGGTAGATAGTGCTTATGATACAAAGTTTGATAAGTTAAGCGCCGCAACACTCAACGCAATTGTTCCCGAGGTTCAGAATAGCAGTGAACTTGAAAAAGCAATTGATGAAACCGAAAAGGTAGAGAAAACCGAAAGTCATACCGCTATTATGACAGAAGCTACAGTCAAAGATTTCAACGGTGCGGATTTTACAATGAACACAGTGTTTTATAACATTGATGACAAGCGTACTCTTAACAATTTTGAGATTGTGAATGAAAGCGAAAATGATGTTGACAATCCAATCTACATTCCGCTTTATGTTTCTAACTTTGGTGGATTTGCTTTGAATTACGAAATCATTTATGTAATTGACGGTAAATACCATAGTTTCACAGTAGCAGGTGTAATTGAAGAAATGCAGTACGGCAACTACGGTTCGGGTTTGCTGTGTGCATATTTGCCAAAAGAAGAGTTTGCAGAGCTTGTGGATTCTTATAGTGACAAGGCTGTGGTTGAATATTCAATGAGCGTAAAGAGCGATGCAAGCCTTGATGAAGTGAAAGATGATGTCAGCAAAGCAATTGAGAACAAAGGTGTTATGGCTTTATCAATTCTTGACAGCGAAAGCGTAAAAGGTACACGAACAATGGTTACGGATCTGCTTGTACTTATTTTAGCCGCTTTTGCACTAATCATCCTTGCAGTCAGCGTATTCCTCAGTAACTTCAAAGTTAAAAATGCCATTGAGTCCGAAATTACAAATATGTGCGTGCTCAAAGCTCTGGGTTACACAAGTGCTCAGATTGTAGCGAGTATCACGCTGCCTTACGCGCTTGTTTCGCTATTGTTTGCAATCCTCGGCGTTGGTTTGTCTTACGCTTTGCTTCCTGTGCTTTGCTCGGTGCTTACTGTTCAGTCGGGTTTTTCCTTTGCTGTCAGATTTGATTTATTGAGCTTTGTATGTGTGGGTTGTATTCTTTGCGGTGTTGTTGCGTTCTTTACATATATATCCGCACGAAAGATCAAGAAAACTCAGCCTATTGACGGCTTAAGAGGTAACACAAGTTCAAAGCATACAAAGAAAAATTATTTTCCGCTTGAAGAAACAAGGGGCAACACAAAATTCCTGCTTGTCTTAAAGCAGATGATAGCTTCTACAAAACAGAATGTGATGCTCTTTTTGGTGTCTTTCGTGCTGACGGTTCTCATAGCATTTTCAGGCACACTGTTCTACAATGTAGTGGTTGAGCCGGATAACTTTATGTCTGCTTTGTCAGACGAAGTAGCAGATGTGATTATTTATCCTAAAAGCGACAGCATGAGTGAGCTTGAGTTAAAACTTGATAACGATAATCGTGTGCAAAATTCATTGAAATATATGTCTGCAATTGTTAAAATTGAAGAGAAAACGGTGACTGCTTTTGCCTGCGAGGACTTCTCAAAGGTGAGAAATGATGTATGTTATGTGGGTGAAAATCCGAAAGAAGCAGATGAAATCGCTCTGGGCAGTGCTTTTGAAGAAAATATTAAAATCGGCGACACAGTCAGAGTGACGGTGGATGGTATTACAAAAAGCTTTCAGGTCACAGGCTTTGTGCAAAGCGTAAACTTACAGGGCGAGCTTTGTGAACTGAGCATAGAAGGATACAATAGTCTCTTTAACCAAAATCAGACTCCATATTTTTATGTGTATCTTGAACATGCTGAAAATGCCGAAAAGATTACAAATGAATATAAATCCGATTACTCTGCATTGGTAGCAGACACAGTGAATTCTTACAAACTTCAAACGGAAGCACAGGATATGTATATGGGTATCACTGTGGTGCTTGTAGCGGCAATTTTTGCGGTAACAATTCTTATTGTATTATTTATTCTATACATTGTTATCAAGTCTCTACTTGTAAAAAGAAGACAGGAGTTAGGTATTTACAAAGCAATGGGCTACACAAGTTCACAGCTTATTGTACAGACAACAGGTTCATTTATGCCTGTGTCGATGGTGGCAATTGTGCTTTCAAGCTTTTTGGCAATTTTTTATATGCCGGCTATCTATCAATTTGTTTTTGAAGCTTTAGGTGTTATGAAAAATAACATTGAGATTTCATTTGGCTTTTTAATGCTATTTGCAGTAGCTCAGATTTTAGTAAACATTATGATAAGTATTATTTTGTGTATGCCGATAAGAAAGATTTCAGCATATGCACTCATTAAGGAATAAGGAGAGACAAAAATGGATTTTTGTGATAAGTTAAAGCAGTACAGATTAAAAGAGGGACTTTCTCAGGAACAACTTGCTGAGAAAATAGGAGTAAGCCGTCAAGCGATAACAAAATGGGAGACCAAGCGAGGTCTCCCTGATGTTGAAAATATGATTATCCTCGCAGAGCTTTTCAAGCTTACTCTCGATGAGCTTGTGCTTGAAGAGGTCAAAAAGCAGGAAGAAAAGCGGTTGGTTTTCGAGAGCGAAACGGTTTATGACATCGACACCGGCAAGCATTTTGATATAAACTTGGGCGGTGCAAGGAAAATTATCATCAAGACAGGCGTGGATGAAAAAATCCACATTGTGCTTTCTTCCGAAATACTTGCTGAAATTGGCTCTCTTTTCAAGGTGAAACTTGACGAAAAGAGTAATAAGTTGGATGTTGAACTTGTAAATAAAAAGGGCGTCAGCCGTTTTGAAGCACAGGAAAGCGTGGATATTACTCTTTTACTCCCTGAAAAGTTTACTGAGCATACAGAGGTTTCAGCAAGCGTTAAGGAACTTCTTATTGAGGATTTACGTCTCAGCCGACTTGAGTACGACGGCGACGCAGAAAAGGTTTTTATCCGGGACATAGAGGGAAGTCTGGAGCTTACCGCAAAGACTGATTATGAAATTTTCATTTCAGGTAACTGCACAAAACTTGATATAAACCAGTTCAAAGCGAAAGCGATTGTTCACATTGAAAATGCAGATAATTACAAATTTTCAAATAACGGCAAAAAATGCAAGCTCATCATTCGTAAAAATGGTGAAATAGTTGAAAGTGAAGAAAACGAAAACGCTGGAAGCATAATCAGCACATCAGGAATATTCTCCGAACTGATTGTTGAGGTTGAGAGATAACTTTCAGTTTGGTGTTCTTGACTGCTACAAACTTTTCTTGACTGCTACAACATGTCCACGTTTTGACCACGTAATCGTCCACGTAATCCGAAATATGCCCGTAAGACCATTTAGAAAAATAGAGGATTCTTTCAAAAAAAATAGTGGTAACGAAAGACATCGTTCCAAAACACTATGATGAAAATGGAATTTTGACAGTGAACATTTACGAGTTCTTACTTAATCCGGGAAGTATTGAAGGGTAAGCATGGAAAATTACCGTGGGAGGATGGTTTTTCTCGATTGGGAGATTGTAGGAAAAGCGATAAAGATGTAGGTATTTAAAGGAGAAACCCTCAAAAACCGTTCATTCAACCGATGGTTGGGTGAAAAAACAACCAACAGGGGAGAAAAATGGTCGATTTTCAACCTTTATTCCATGTTTTTTTTTGAGTGCCGCATGGTAACATATGGGCAAGAGCAGGGGAACTGATTGCAAAAGCTCTTGTGGCCACGTAACTAAAAACAGGAATATTGTGAAAGGAGAATTATATTTATGGAAATGACAATCGGAAAAAGAATTGCTACTCTTAGAAAAGAGAAGGGAATGACACAGGAAGAATTATCTCAGAAGATGGAGGTAAGTGCACAGGCCGTAAGTAAATGGGAGAACGACCAGTCCTGTCCGGATATTACATCTCTTCCGAAATTAGCAAAGATTTTAGGGGTAACTGTGGATGAATTGTTATCCGGGAAAGAGGAAACAGCGCCTGTTGCAAGAGTTCTTGCTCCGGAAGAGCGAAAGGATATTAAGGAGATGATGCTTCGTTTTAATGTAGACAGTTGTGACGGTGACCATGTTAGGATGAATATTCCGATGGCGTTGGTGTTGGTTGCACTGGAAATGGGCATGGATCTTTCGCAGGTTTCCGGAAACAGTGCATTAAAAAACATTGATTTGGAGCAGATTGTGAATTTGGTACAGTATGGCGTTATGGGAAATCTCATGGAAGTGGAATCCGGTGAAGGTGATACCGTACGCATCTTTGTGGAGTAGCTTATGAGAATATACATAACAGAAGCGTCAAGAAAGATATTGAATCTCAGAATCCCGCTCGGATTGGCAATCAACAGGATGACAGCAGGTTTTATAGCCAGACGGTGCCGAAAGGAAGGAATTCATATTTCAAAAGGGCAATTGCGTGTGTTAATAAAAGAGGTAAAAAAATATAAAAAACACCACAAGAACTGGAAGCTTGTAGAAATTGACAGTGCAGACGGAGCGCATGTGGAGATTGTTTTATAACAGTTTTAAAGGTATATACATAACGAAGGGTTAAGAGAATAAAGTAGCGAAAGCGCTTCAGAATCTGTAATGGTTCTGAGGCGTTTTTACGTGACCGGGTGAAGCAATCGTAAACAAAGGAATGTGTTCTTTTATCGCGTTCCCTTCCATTCTCTCCTTGAAAAAAAGACGGTACAATATTATAATAAAAAAGAGTGTTTTTTACACGAAATAAAAGATGCAGTTTTCAAATAGATTGCAAAGAAAGCAGAGGTAATAAACATGCAAATGAATTTCCACAGAAAACTTCCAATTCCGCAGGAAGTAAAGAAAGAGTTTCCGCTTACCGAGCGTATGGGAAAGGTGAAGGCGGAGCGGGATGAGAGTATCCGTGCTGTGTTTGACGGCCGGTCGGATAAGTTTATTCTTGTAATCGGACCGTGTTCCGCGGATCATAGTGAACCGGTACTGGAGTATATTTCCAGACTGCGCAGACTGGAAGAGCAAGTGTCGGACAAGATGATTATCATTCCGAGAATTTATACCAACAAGCCGAGAACCAACGGACAGGGATATAAAGGCATGTTACATCAGCCGGACCCGGAGGAAAAGCCGGATATGTATAAGGGTATCATTGCCATCCGAGAGCTGCATTTGGCTGCTTTGCGGGATTATGATTACACTTGTGCCGATGAAATGCTTTATCCGGAAAATTACCGGTACCTTTCCGATATTCTTTCTTATAATGCGGTAGGTGCCCGTTCGGTGGAGAACCAGCAGCACAGACTTACGGCCAGTGGGTTGGAAACACCGGTGGGTATGAAAAATCCGACCGGCGGAGATTTTATTGTTATGATGAATTCCATTGCGGCGGCACAGGCCAGCCATACCTTCCTTTATCGTGGTTGGGAGGTTACCAGCGAAGGAAATCCGTATGCCCACGCAATCCTGCGGGGGTACACTGATTACGCCGGAAGAAGTGTATCCAATTATCATTATGAAGATTTACTTCGGGTGGAAGAACTTTACGAAAAAATGGGGTTAAGTAACCCTTCGGTTATTGTAGATACCAATCATAACAATTCCGGGAAGAAGTATTTGGAGCAAATCCGTATTGCAAAAGACGTGGTACACAGCCGGAATCAGAACGAGGGAATTAAGCGTCTTGTAAAGGGACTGATGATTGAAAGCTATTTGGAGGACGGTGCACAGGCGGTAGGAGAGCATGTATTCGGTAAGTCGATTACCGATCCTTGCCTCGGTTGGGAGAAAACCGAACGGTTGATTCTTGATCTTGCGGAGAAGCTTTAATCCCATCGGTGCGACAGAAGGGATCTTTTAGGATACGACGGACAGGAGAGGAGCGGACCTATGGCAATTAAGTACAACGAAAAAACGAAAAGCTTCCGGTTGGACACAAAAGCAGCTTCTTACGTGATCGGGATTGCAGATGCGGAAGGCTTTGTGGGACATGCGTATTTCGGAAGAAGGTTGGAAGACGATGATGTTACTTATTTGATGAGAGCCGGGGAGCACCCGTTTACCCCGGAACGCAATGCGCGGGACCGGCTTTCTTTCCTGGATTGTTTTCCGATGGAATATCCTACCGGCGGTGTGGGGGATTTCCGTGAAAGTGCTATTGTGGTGCGAAGTAACGGTGGGCACAGGGCATTGCAGCTTACCTTGGAGGACTACCGCATTTATAAGGGAAAGAAACCACTGGAGGGTTTACCTGCAACCTGGGGAAACGAGGATGACACCGAGACCTTGGAGCTTGTGCTCGCCGATCGGGTGTTACAGGTAAAAGCAGTGCTTTCCTATAGCATTTTTGAAGGCATTGACGCAGTGGTAAGAAGCGTTCGGTTGTATAACGAAAGTGATGCACCGGTATTTGTGGAGCGCATTATGTCTGCCTCCATGGATATGGACAATCGGGAATACGACAAGATTTTATTGACCGGTTCCTGGGCAAGGGAACGTCATATGAACAGGACTCCGGTCAACTACGGAGTACAGAGTATGTCTTCCGTAAGAGGGGAGGAAGGCCATCAGACCCACCCGTTTATGGCATTGCTTGATAAAACGGCCACGGAGGATGCGGGGGATGTATACGGCATCAATCTGATTTATTCCGGCAACTTCTTAACTTTGGCGGACAGGGGACAGTTTGATACGGTCCGTTTGATGACCGGAATTAATCCGGAAGGCTTTTGCTGGAAGTTAAATCCGGGAGAAAGCTTTCAGACGCCGGAAGCGGTACTGGTGTATTCCGCGGAAGGCTTAAACGGCATGAGTCATGCCTTTCACGATTTGTATAGAAATCATTTGATTCGCGGTGAATACAGAGACAAAAAACGTCCGATTTTAATTAACAATTGGGAAGCGACCTATTTTGATTTTAATACGGAGAAGTTGCTTTCCATTGCAAAAGAAGCCTCCAAACTGGGCATTGAAATGTTAGTGATGGATGACGGCTGGTTCGGAAACCGTTACGATGACAATCGGGCTTTGGGGGATTGGGTTGTAAATGAAGAGAAGCTTCCGGGAGGCTTAAAGTATCTGGTTGATGAAGTGAATAAACTGGGCATGAAGTTCGGAATCTGGCTGGAGCCGGAAATGATCAGCCCGGATTCCGATTTGTACCGTACCCATCCCGATTGGGCCATTCAGGTGCCGGGAAGAACCGGCGGCCTTGCAAGAAACCAGTATGTACTGGATATGTCCCGACCGGAGATTCAGGATTACATTTTTGATTTGATTGCAACGGTATTACGAAGTGCCAATATCGAATATGTAAAGTGGGATATGAACCGGCCGCTTTCCGACTTGGGAAGCTATGGGCTGACCGCAGAATGCCAGGGAGAACTTTATCACCGGTATGTACTGGGTGTGTATCGTTTGCAGGAAAGACTGGTAACGGAGTTTCCGCATCTTTTGCTGGAAAACTGCTCCGGTGGCGGTGCAAGATTTGATGCCGGGATGCTTTACTACAGCCCGCAGATTTGGTGTTCCGATGATACGGACGCCATCGAGCGTTTGATCATTCAGGAAGGGACCGCGTTAATTTATCCGTTATCCGCCATGGGAGCCCATGTCAGTGACTGCCCGAACCATACGGTAGGTCGTGTGACGCCGTTTGAAACAAGAGGGTATGTGGCACTGGCCGGCACCTTCGGGTACGAATTGGATGTAACAAAGATTCCGGAGAAAGACCAGGAAATGATTCCGGGTCAGGTGGCAATGTACCACAAGTACAACGATCTCGTACGCACCGGCGATTATTACCGTGTGGCATCTTACCGGCAGAACCGTATGTATGATTGTTACATGGTCGTGGCAAAGGATAAATCCGAAGCACTGGTAACGTTTATTCAGGTAATGGGAAGACCGAATGCCCATTCCAGACGGATTTTGCTGAAAGGATTGTGTCCGGATAAGAAATACCGCATCGAGGGAGAAGACCGTACTTATTTCGGAAATACCTTGATGCAGGCCGGGATTCTGGTGGAAAACTTGTGGGGCGACTATAAGGGGAAGTTAATTCACATTGTAGAGGCAAGGTAACGACGAAGATAGATTTTGGGAGAATTTGATAGGAGGAAGCAAAGTGTTGTCAAAGAAGAAAACAGGCTTGGTGCTGGAAGGCGGTGCCATGCGGGGAATGTACACTGCCGGTGTTTTGGATGTGTTTATGGAACAGGGGATTTACTTTGACGGAGTAATCGGGGTTTCCATGGGAGCGATTACAGGGTGCTCTTATATTTCGGGGCAGATGGGAAGAACGGTCCGCTATAATAAAAAGTACTGTAGGGATAAACGGTATATGAGTTTTTACAGTCTTTTGACCACCGGAGATTTGGTGGGAAATCAGTTTTGTTATCATGAATTGCCGGAGAATCTGGACCCGTATGATAACGAGGCATTTAAAAAATCTCAAACGGAATTTTATGTTACTTGCACCAATGTGGAAACCGGAGAAGCCGAATACATCAGAATCAAGGATATGGTGGAGGAGATGGACTACCTGCGGGCTTCGGCCTCCATGCCCTTTGTATCCCGTATCGTGGAATGCGGCGGGAAAAAATGGCTGGACGGCGGATGCAGTGACAGTATTCCGATTCGTGCGTTTATGGAGATGGGGTATGAAAAAAACGTGGTAATTTTAACCCGTCCCCCGGAGTACCGGAAAAAACCGGAGAGCAAAAGACTGGTAAACCTGTTTTATAAAAAGTATCCGAAGTTTGCGGCTGCTCTGGAGCACAGAGCCGAAGGGTATAATCAAACGGTAGAGGAAATCCGGCAGTTGGAACAGGATGGAAAAATCTTTGTAATCCGGCCGGAGACGCCTTTGGAGATAGGAAGAATCAGTCATAATGTGGAAAAGATTGAAGGTGCGTATGAAAGAGGACGTGCCGACGGACTGGCTTGTTTGCCGAAGTTGGCGCAGTGGCTGAAACTACCGGAGTAACGATAATATGCGGGTGGCGGAACAGGTAAAGCGGAAAGGAACAAAAGAAAGGTCGAAATCTTATTAGCGAATGGAGAAGGCGCATGATTACAGAAGAGAAGGTTTGGCTAAAGTATTATTCCGAGGAAGCAAAAAATGCGGAGGTACCCCGTTGTAAGGCGTATGATTATGTGATAGAGCAGAACAAAGACCGCCTGGATAAACCGGCATTGCATTATTACGGACGGGATATCAGTTTTCGGGAACTGATGCGGCAAGTGGATGCCTGTGCGGATTCCTTTGCGGCCTTGGGGGTAAAGGAAGGGGATATCGTTTCCTTTTTGTCGGTGGCGGTACCGGAAACGATTGTGGCAGTTTATGCGCTGAATAAAATCGGTGCGGCGGCAAATACGGTCGATCCAAGAATGGATGTAGGAAGCATCAAAAGGATGATGCAGGGAGCCGGTTCCAAGGTTCTTCTGGTACTGGATGTTGCATTTTCGAAATTACTTCCAAGCTTGGAAGAATTAAATCCGGAAATTGTTATCGTACAGTCTGCGGCAGGAGCGTTGCCGGTGCTAAAACGGCTGGTAAAAGCAAGTTCCGTAAAGACAAAAGTTCCATACGGGGATAAGATTATTCGGTGGTCGGATTTTCTTAAAAAAGGGAAATCCTTCACGGCAAAGGAAGCTCCGTATGTAGGCGATGCGCTGGTTGCAATTACGTATACCGGAGGAACCACGGGGCGACCGAAAGGTGTTATGATGACCAATGATTCCATGAATGCGGTAAGTATGAATTTTATTTACTCTTCTTTGTTCCGGGAAGACGGAGACAGATTTCTCGGAATTATTCCCATATTTTCCGCTTACGGAATGGTTTGCGGAATGCATATGCCGTTATGTATGCGAATCACGCTTGTGCCTATTCCGAGATTTGTTCCCGGAGAAATCGGAAAACTGGTAAGGATGTTCCGGCCTCAGCATATGATAAGTACACCGGTGTTCATTGAACTGCTGATCGGAAGCAGAGAGGTACAAAAGCTGGACATGTCGTTTCTTTATACGTTGGCATCCGGCGGTGACAGTATGAATGAAGGTTTGGAACGTAAATTGAACCGGTTCCGAAAGAAACACAACATGAAGTATCCGTTAGCGCAAGGGTACGGGATGTCGGAGTTATCCGCTGCCGCTACCTTTTGCTCAAACCATATTTATAAACAGGGAAGCGTGGGAATTCCGTCCTTAAATGTTACGGTAGGAATTTTTGATCCGGAAACAGGAGAAGAGCTGGGCTATCGTGAAAGCGGGGAGGTTTGCGTAACCGGACCGTCTATGATGAAAGGCTATTTTAATAATCCGGAAGAAACCGCGTATGTAATGCGAACCCACGGAGACGGAAAACTTTGGATTCATTCGGGGGATCTGGGCTATATGGATGAGGATGGATTCTTGTATATTAAGGGGCGGATGAAACGTATGATTACCCGGTTTGACGGGCATAAGGTGTTCCCGATTAACTTAGAAAGTTTAATTGTGGACCGGGCAAACATTCGGAACTGTGCTGTAATCGGGGTAAAAGACCGGGAACATAGTCAGGGCCATTATCCGCTTGCATTGGTGGAATTGTTGCCGGGAACGGATGCCGAAAAAGAGTGTGCGGAAATTCGGGAGTTCTGTGAACAGAATGTAGAAGAGCGGGGAAAACCGGTGGCAGTGGTGCCGGTGGAAAAGATTCCGTTGACCGGCATGGGAAAAATTGATTACCGTGCGTTGGAAAAGCAGTATGACAGCTACAATTACTAATTTATTTCAGGAGGGATTTACTTATGGAAGAGAAAAAACTTTTTTGCAAAAACCCGATTATCACATCGATTTATACCGCAGACCCGGCACCGATGGTGTTGGGAGATACGTTGTATTTGTATACCACACACGATGAAGATGTGCTGGTAAATGATTTCTATACCATGGTGGACTGGTATTGCTTTACCACCAAGGATATGGTGAACTGGGAAAAGCATGGTCCGATTTTTTCCTTAGATGATATCAGTTGGGCGGACGACAGAGCGTGGGCACCGCAGGCAGTGGAGCGTAACGGTAAGTTTTATCTCTATTGTCCGGTACATAAAAAGGACGGCGGTATGGCAATCGCGGTAGGCGTATCCGACAGCCCGACCGGTCCGTTTAAGGATTTGGGGTATCCGCTGGTGGATGAAGGCGACTGGAACGATATCGATCCGACGGTGTTTATTGATGATGACGGCCAGGCTTATCTGTACTTCGGTAATCCGGAACTTCGCTATGTGCTTTTAAATGAAGATATGATTTCCTATAACAAGGAAGTGGGTGTTGTAAAGATTCCGATGGTGGAGGAGTCCTTTGCAAAGGGAAGCCATATGACCGGAACCACTTATGCGGAAGGTCCGTGGTTTTATAAGAGAAACGGCTTGTATTACATGGTTTATGCAGCGTTCGGTTTGGATAAAAAGGATGAGCATCTTGCGTATTCGATTTCCGAATCTCCGACCGGTCCGTGGAAGTACGGCGGTGTACTGATGACGGAAGAAGGCGGTGTATTCACCAATCATCCGGGGGTATGTGATTTTAAGGGGCATTCTTATCTGTTCTACCACACCGGTGAACTTCCGGGAGGAAGCTTGTTCCATCGTTCCGTATGTGTGGCAGAGTTTACTTACAACGAGGACGGTTCCATTGATACCATTGCTAAGTGCGACGGTGTGAAATCCGTTGCACTTGGGTAAAAATATAAAAAGGAGAAAGGAATAGCAAAAACATGGGGACAAACGAGAAGGAGATTGTAGCGGGACAAGGGTTTTACTATATGCCGACGGCATATGTAACGCTTAAGGTAACGGTGGAAGGCCGGTATGACAGCGAAAAGATGAAACAGGCGATTTTACGTCTGGAGGAAGCACATCCGTTGACAAAGTGTATTGTAAAAAAGACGGGAAGAAAGATGTGGTTTTCGGAGGAAGGAAAACACATTGCATTAAAAGAATTTGATGAGTTGCAGAATATTACCTGGGAAAACGCAATTCGCAAAATGATTTTAAAGCCGATTAATCTGTTGGAGACTCCGGGAGTTTTAGTGGGAGTGGTCATAAGAGCAGACCGGTTCTATGTATTGATGGTATGTCAGCACATGTACGGCGACGGTATGTCGGTAAAGATGTTATTGGATGATTTACTGTTTGCTTATCGTACCGGA
This sequence comes from Lachnospiraceae bacterium, assembly GCA_017503735.1. Classification (GTDB taxonomy): domain Bacteria; phylum Bacillota; class Clostridia; order Lachnospirales; family Lachnospiraceae; genus SIG307. The sequence goes on along the minus strand of JAFVSN010000039.1, from coordinate 67,495 downwards.
GAGACGCCGCAATACAGAGAGGCATACCCGGAACTTTGCGAAGCAGACCTTTTACCGGAATATAAGGTTCCGGAGGCAGTAAGAGAAGGTTTGTTGGCGGTAAGTGATAAATGTGAGGAAAAGCAGGTGGAGTTTTCCTGGGAGTCTTATGAGAAGATGATAGAGACCCATAATGCTTCGGTAGGATACGGATTGGTTTGCAGAAATATCAAACGTCCCATGTTTTTGAAATTACGGGAAAAGTGTAAGGAACATGGCGTAACCATCAGTGCGGCAATCAGCACCGCCATTGCGGGGGCTATGTTACAGGGTGAAGAAATCGAGGCAATCATTTCCGCGGACACCAGAGGCTTCTTTGATTTAAAGGGAAAGGACGGTATGGGAAATTTCGCCTCCTGTATTAAGCCGTTGCTCCGATACGACCGGAGCATTGATTTTTGGGAAAATGTTGCGATTACCGATGCCTGTATTAAGGAAAAACGAATGCAGACCGAAGAGGTATTGGATACCTTGTACACGTTTATGCTGTTAAGTGCGGATGCCTTCGGGGCGGCTTATTATGCCAGATACGGACTGTTCCGGGACATGGAAGTGTTGGGAATGATGCGGACCGCATTATCCTTAAGCTACGGTAGCGAAAACTTTGAGATGTCGAATATCAGAGACGTTTCCTTCCGGGCTGCGTCAGAGGATTTTGTAATCCGGGATGCGTATTTTATTCCGAACCTGATGCCGGCCTGCAACTGTACTTTCGGCGTGACTTCCTTAAGAGATGTATTAACGATTTCTTTGGGACATAAGTTAGATGCTGTGTCGGAAAGTAAGGCAAGAGAGATTATGAACGAGGTATATGAAAGTCTGACGGGAGCCTTGGAGGAGGATGCCACGGTTGCGTCGTAGTACGAAACGGGAGTTACATAATATGGATTGACAATGCACCTCCAAGTGCAATAAAATAGAGCTTGGAGGTGCATTTTTTATGACAAAAACAAATACCCCGATTCAAATCGGAACGCATACGTTAAAAAACAGAATTACCTTTGCTCCTACGGTAAAATTCGATTTTACCGACGATTCCGGTATGGCAAATGAGAAGCTCATTGCCCATTATACAGAGCGTGCCAAGGGCGGCTGCGGACTGATTTGTGTGGAGGCTACGGCAGTGACGCCGGGAGGCAGATTCGGGAAAAATCATATGGGACTTTGGAACGACGAGCAGATTGCAGGGCACAAAGAGATTACTGCCGGTTGTCACAAGTACGGTGCGGTAGTGATTATCCAGTTAAATCACACCGGGTATACTTCAAATCCGGAATGCGGTCCGGCTATCGGTCCGTCTGCCGTAACAAGACAGGGCTTTCGCGGAGAATATACCACTGTGGAAATGAGTATCGATGAGATTCATGCGATGCAACAGTCCTTTGTAGATGCGGCGGTGCGTGCAAAGAAAGCAGGCTATGACGGTGTGCAATTCCACGGTTGTCACGGATATCTCATCAATCAGTTTATGTCACCGGCGGCAAATTTCAGAAGGGATGCTTACGGCGGTTCGGCGGAAAACAGAGCCAGATTTTGCAGTGAAATGATTGCAAAAGTAAGAGAACTGTGCGGACCGGAGTTTTTGATTTCCGTGCGGACTTCGGGGTGCGACAGTACCTTGGAGGATGCTCTTGCGGTGGCGGAGGAGTATGTGAAGGCAGGCTGTGAGTATTTGCAAGTGTCTTCCGGTATGAGCTCTTTGGAAACCGTGGCACCGTTCCGGGATAGCAAGGTTACGGATATTCAAAGTATCGGTGCCTATTTTAAAGATCATTTTAACGGGAGAGTACCGGTATCCTGCGTGGGCGGTTTGAGGACACCGGAACAGATTCATTATCTGATTGAGAATGAGTATGTGGATACCGTGGATGTGGCAAAGGCGATTTTGGCAGACCCGGAGTTTGCCAATGCGGTAATTGACGGAACATCGTATACGAAGTGCTTTGAATGTCAGGCTTGTCAGTTCGGACCGTTTACGGCACATAAATGTCCGGCAGAGGCAAAGAGATTAAGGAGTAGGTAGGTATGCGTATTATATTTGTAAGGCACGGACATCCCAATTATGATTTGGATTGCCTGACCCCTTTGGGACATAAGCACGGCGCGGCAGTGGCGGAACGATTAAAGGAAGAACCGGTAGAGAAGATTTTTTCTTCCACCCACGGACGTGCCATGGAAACGGCAGTACATATCGATGAAAAATTCGGTCTCGGTGTAGAGGGGCTGGAGTTTATGCGGGAAATCAAGTGGGGTTCCGCAGACGGTTCACCTGTTTACGAAAACGGTCACCCGTGGTTGAATTCGGATTATCTGGTGGAACAGGGAAAAGACCTTCTGAACCCGGCATGGCGGGAAACGGAACAGTACCGGAATAATAAAGTGGCGGCGTCGGGGGATGCCCTGGCAAGAGGGCTGGATGCCTGGCTATCCGGTCTGGGCTATACAAGAGAAGGGGACTATTACCGTGTAGGGAAGGTATTGTACGGAACCGTTGTGTTGGTCAGTCACGGAGGTGCATCTTCTGCGGCGTTGGCGCATTTGTTTCATTTGCCGTTCCCGTTTGTGTGCTCTGCGATTTGCCCGGATTATACGGCGGTGACGGTGGTGTCCTTTTCCGAAAAAGAAGGCGCACTTGTTGCTCCCAAGTTTGAAATAGTAAACGATGCACGACATATTGCGGGGATAGAAGGAGCGGCGGAAGGCCTTGTTTATGAGTAGGGAAACCGTACATGTTTAGGATAAGAAGCAGATGGATTTGTGAAACAAATTCATCTGCTTTTTTGCTTTATTGGAAATTAGATTCGAAAGGGGTTGAAAAAAAGAACGGAGCATGATATAATAAACGCATTTATAATAAACACGTTTATTGTAAACGGGTTTATTATAAATGTGAGAAGGAAAAAACAGGAAAGGAGATGATGAAATGCCGAGTTCACCGAAGATACAAAAAGAAGCGATATTAAAAACCGCATTTGATTTATTGTTGCGGGAAGGGTATGCTTCCATTAATATCAAGACGGTAGCGGCGGAACTGGGGTGTTCCACACAGCCGATTTCCAGACAGTTCGGCAGTATGGAGGGGTTTCGTAAGGAATTGTTGGTGTATTGTCTGACACAGTTAAAATCCTTCTTTTCCGTAAAAGGAGAAAAGGTATCCGAGATTGTAACGGGGATTGCAAAGGGATATATCAATCTGGCCTTTGATTTTCCGAATTTGTACAAGTATCTGTACATGATGAAGCACGAAGAAGAGAAGATGAGTGCATTGTTGAATTTATTACGCTCTGAAAACTATGAACGTATTTTATTCATGCTAAAATCGGAATACGGAATGGAGGAGAAAGAGGCAAAAGAGTATTTAAACAACCTGAATTACTATGTGCACGGGGTCGCATCCTATGTGGCCATAGGGTATGTGGACGCCTCAAAGAAGGAAATCATGAAACGGGTTCAGAAAGTAAACGAAGGACTTCTGAAAAATCGGAAGGACCTGTAGGGAGAGTAGAAATTTTTAAGAGGATAGAACTATGAGGAACAAAGGAATGGGACCCACGAAAGGAGAAGCGATATGAAGTTTGTAAGAAATATGAGTATTAAGTGGAAGGTGATGATTCCCATCGGATTGTTGGCATTTTTGTTGTTGGTTACCTGCATACAATCTAATATTGCTACCAATATGATGGTTGAGAAATCTGTAAAAATTTCGGAACATCTGACGGAAGTTACACCGGAGGTGCAGAAGCTTTTGGCGGAGCAGAACAAGTTGTTTGAGGGCATGAAATCTTCCAATACAACAAAGATGATCATCGCTGTGCTCGCTACGGTTTTGGTGGTGTCCATTGCAATTTCCGGTGTGCTTCGGCCGATGCTTGCCATGAACCGGAAGTTAAAGGGAATGATCGTGGAGATTGAAGAAGGAAAAGGAGATTTGACACAACGGGTTGTTGTAAGGGGAAAGGACGAGATTGGCCAGCTTGCGGTGGGAATCAACTCGTTTATTGCCACGTTACAGCAGACCATGGGACAGGTAACGGTGTGCTCCGATAAATTACATACGGTGGTAGACAATGTGGTAGGAAAAGTGACCGGTGTGAATGCAAGTTCCATGGACATTTCCGCAAACATGGAGGAGTTATCCGCTACGATGGAAGAGATTACGGCTTCTGTTGCTACCATACGGGAAAATACCCGGAATGCCAACCAACAGGTGGATACCCTGACCGGGGCAACAAAGGATCTGGTAACCTATGCGGATGCCATGCAGCAAAGAGCGGAGGAGCTGGAGCAAAAAGCCATTGAGAATAAGCAGAATACCGGAGCGGTTGTGGGAGAGAATATTGCGAAACTGCGCAGAGCCATTGAAGACAGTAAGAAAGTTGAGCGGATTAATGCACTGACCGATGAGATTTTACAGATTTCCGGTCAGACGAATCTGTTGGCGTTAAATGCCTCCATTGAAGCTGCCAGAGCAGGAGAAGCGGGAAAAGGCTTTGCGGTGGTTGCGGATGAAATCAGAGTATTGGCGGATTCCAGTAAGCAGACGGCGGATAATATCCAGGAAATCAATAAAATAGTGGTGGCGGCTGTGCAGGAGTTAACAGACTGTTCCAATGCAATCGTAACGTATATAAATGAGGCGATCTTACCGGATTATGACGGCTTTGTAGATTCCGGAAAGCAGTATAACGGGGATGCGGTGCATGTGAATGAAATCGTAACCGAGTTTCACCGGATGGCAGAGGTTCTGCTACAGGTTGTGGATGAAATCAATCAGACGGTCAACGGGATCGCAGTTGCCATTGAGGAAAGTGCGGAAAGTGTGGCGGATGTAACGGAACATGCAAATATGCTGGTGGAAGATATCAATACGGTAGCTGATGAGATGGGAGAGAATAAGGCAGTGGCGGAAGTGCTTCACGCGGAAACGGAACGTTTCGTATAAATACGGATTTGAAGTTTACTTTTTTGTGAAAAATTGATATACTTACAGCAAAAGAACAAGGGAGGTCGTGGCATGAAAAACATAGATGTAACCGCATTAGGTGAATTGTTGATCGATTTTACGGAAAACGGACTCAGCCCCCAGGGAAATCCTTTGCTGGAAGCAAATCCGGGCGGGGCACCGTGTAATGTGCTTGCCATGTTAAGTAAGCTTGGACATCGTACCGCCTTTGTAGGTAAGGTGGGAGCGGACATATTCGGAAAACGTCTGCGTAAGGTAATTGCCGATGTGGGAATCGATACAACCGGCCTGGTGGATGACCCGGTTGTGAATACGACACTGGCGTTCGTTCATACCAAAGCGGACGGGGACCGGGAGTTTTCCTTTTACCGTAATCCGGGGGCGGATATGATGCTGACTTCCGCCGATGTAAAGGAAGAATTATTGTTGGGTTGCAGAGTGTTTCATTTCGGAACCTTGTCCATGACCACGGAAGACGGGAAGAAAGCAACGGAAGATTCTATTGATGTGGCAAAGCATGCGGGGGCTTTGATTTCTTTTGACCCGAATTTACGGGCACCTCTGTGGGAAAGTCTTGCGATTGCAAAGGAACGAACAATTTACGGTTTGGAACACTGTGATATTTTGAAAATATCGGATAATGAAATCGAGTGGCTGACCGGAGAGAGGGATTACAAAAAGGCAGCGGAACGGTTAAAGGCAAAGTATGATATTTCGTTGATTTTAGTATCCCTCGGAAAAAACGGCAGTATGGCGTTATCAAATTCCTCCTTTGCGGAATGGCCGGCATACCGGGTGGATACCGTAGAGACAACCGGTGCGGGAGATACGTTCCACGCATGTGTGTTACATTACATTTTAAAGAACGGTTTCCGGGATTATAAAAAGGCAGAATTAGAGGAAATGCTCCGGTTTGCCAATGGGGCAGCGGCAATCATTACCACAAGAAAAGGAGCCCTTGCGGTAATGCCGGAAAAAGAAGAAATTGAGGCTTTAATTCGTCAGTAAAAATTGACAAAATACTTATTCTTGTGATACAATATAGTAAGAAAGTACTATTTTTTCTTCGGAAACGGAAAGGAGGAGTTCCTATGAGTGTATCGGCAATTCAGTCACAGCGTTTATTTACCTCTCTTGCCGGCGGAAAACGTATTAACAGCGCGGCGGATGATGCGGCGGGTCTTGCAATCAGTGAGAAGCTTTTGGCGCAGACAAACGGATATGCGGTCGGCACAAACAATGCGGCAGACGGCATGAATCTGATGAATGTGGCCGACGGGGCTCTTTCTACGATACAGGATTCGTTACAGAGAATCCGGGAGCTTGCGGTACAGGCAGGCAACGGGATTTATTCTTCCTCGGATAAGGAACTGATTCAGATGGAGATTGACGGTTTGAAACAGTCCGTTCAGGATGCGGCAAGAGGAACGGAGTTCAACACCATGAAGCTTTTGGACGGTAGTATGGCGGATCTTTCTTTGGCAACCAACCCGTCCGGCGGCGGTCTTAAGATTCAGATGGAGAATTCTACTTTGGATTCCTTGGGAATTGCAGACTTTAATGTGACCGGCAAATTCTCTTTGGACAGTATTGACAATGCCATAAAGGCAGTGAGCAAGGCAAGAAGCCGTTTGGGTGCAAAGACCAATGCCCTCGGCCATACCATAAATTATAACGAGAATGCGGGACTTAATCTGATGGCAGCCAACAGCAGGATTCGTGATACGGATTACGGTTTGGCAGTCACGAATAAGAATCGGGAGGATATTTTATCCCGGTACCGTATTTTTGCCATGAAGGCACAGATGAACAATCATGCAGGCGTATTAAAGCTGCTTGGATAACGGAAGGTTTCGTCAAAGGATAAGCACTACCGGAAAATAGGAGGAGCGCAATGAAACGGAAAAACATCGCGGTGATAATGACAGCTCTTGATACGGATAACCAGGCAGAGGTTTTAAAGGGAATCGAACAGTGCGGCATGTTTAACGGTTGCAACGTAGCTGTATTTGTTTGGTTTACGGGAGTTTATGAAAAAGAGCGTCACAATCAGGGTGAAGTAAATATTGCCATGTTGCCGGATTTGAATCTGTTTGACGGTATTATTTTGTCTGCGGACGCTTTTCATATGAAAGAGAATAAGGAATGCATCGAGCAGATGTTGGAAACTGTTTCCACACCGATTGTGACCATCGGTTGCAAATATAAAAATGCACCGGCGGTGTGGTCGGACAACTATGCCGGAATGCGCGATCTCATGGAGTATCTGGTCAAAGACCGCGGAATGAAGAATCTTCATTTTGTAAAGGGAATCGACGGAAATGTAGATGCGGAAGCACGTTATAAAGCTTATTTGGATGTGTTAAAAGAAAATCGTATTCCGGTGGAGGAGGAACGGATCACCCACGGAGACTTTTATGTAATCGGTGGTGAAATGGCTGCAAAAGCTGTGTTGGAATCTTCTCTTCCGTTCCCGGAGGCAATTGTTTGTTCCAATGATACCATGGCTATTACGGTATATGATGTTTTGTCAAAGAACGGGTATCGTGTACCGGAGGATGTGGTCATCACCGGTTATGATTATTCCTATGAGTGTCGCGTTCATTATCCGCAGATTGTTTCGGTACGGGTAAATTCGTTCGAAGTAGGGTTACAGGCATGTGAAGCTTTGTTACAACTGATGAAGGGAGAAGCTGCGGAACAGGATTACAGAGTTTCGGATGAGGTAATGTTAGACGAAGCACGTGACGGTTCGGTAAGAAAAGAGATCATCAGAAGTTTTGCAAAAAAAGGCGGGGGGTCCGATTTTACACGACGGATTATGATTCACCATCTGATTAATTTTGAGAAAAATATTGCGGAGACCGTAGGGTTTGACAGTTGGAAAAACATTGTACAGGATTTTGTAAGACAAGTGAACCCGGGAGAATTTTATTGCTGTGTAAACAAGGGATTTATTAATAATGTGTTCCGGAATGCTACGGTGGAGCAGGAGACAAGAAGTGCGGCGGAGTGGTTAGCCTATACGGAAGATGCGGGCCCTGTGATTGCGTACAAAGACGGAATGTTCTTTGAAAAGGAGCCGTTTCCTTCGAAATATGCATTGGATACCCTGTTTCAGGAGGATGGGGAACCGAGACTTTATATTTTTTCACCGTTACATTATTTGGATCGGAATTACGGATATCTTGTTTTCGCGGACAGTACCTTCCCAATCGGGAATCCGTTGTATATTATATGGTTAAACTCCATCGGAAGTTCCGTGGAGAATATGCGAAAGCACACCATGTTAATCAATGCCATGGTAAAGTTAGACGATGCAACAATCCGTGACCCATTGACCGGGGTATACAACCGGTTCGGGATGGAGCGTTATTTTGCAATCGTAAAAGAAAAATGTATCGACCGTCAGATGTTTTTGCATCTTTCCTTTGCGGATATCGACGGTTTGAAGAAAATTAATGACGTTTACGGTCATGAAGAAGGCGACCGCATTATCCGGGATACGGGACGGATTTTACAGGAGGAAGCCGGAGATGCTTACGTGGTGCGTTACGGCGGAGATGAATTCGTTGTGATGGGAACGGTCTTTTCCGAGCAGGAAGCGGTAAACTATTGGACCAGAGTGCAGAAGGCAATTAAGAAGTATAATGCAAAGCATGAAGGCGGAGCGGAGATGTCGATCAGTTCCGGTTACGACTTGATCCGGTTAGATCCGTACAGTATATTGGATGATTGTATCGGGGAAGCGGATAAGCGGATGTATGTGGAGAAAAACAGAAAGAAAGCGGAAAAAGCGAAGAAGTAGGTTTTTCTTATAGGGAGAAAACTGAAAAGAATTCACAAATAAGTCACAGAATAGACAGAGTCTGTTCCTTGACTTATTTTTTTGTGTGAGTTATAATTCTAATTAATTGGTTTCGTGCAACGTTTTTTGTTTGTTGGCGTAAACTTTTTTGATTCACAAGATGTAAAGAAGCAAAAAAGGTAAAGGAGGAGAGGAAGATGAAAAAATTATTTCGGTTTTTGAAACCCTACTGGTTTTTCGCAGTGATTTCTCCGCTCATGATGATGGGAGAAGTGTTTGCGGATTTGTTGCAACCGAAGCTGATGTCCGGTATTGTGGACAGAGGGCTTGAAAACGGAGACATGGGTTATGTGATCCGTACCGGCATTTTGATGCTGATCATTGTTCTTGTAGGCGGATTTTTCGGTGTGTTTTGTGCCTATACGGCGGCAAGAGCAGCCCAGAGCTTTGGTAAAGATTTACGTGTGCATGCGTACAAAAAGGTAATGTCGCTTTCCATTGAACAGACAGACGATTTTACTACCGGTTCTTTGGTAACCCGTATGACCAACGACATTGCCATGGTGGTGGAGTTTGTGGAGATGTTGCTTCGCATGTGTGTCCGTGCCCCTATGTTTTTTATCGGCGGAGCCTTGATGATGCTGACGCTGGATTTAAGCTTCGGTGCAGTGCTTGCATGTGCCCTTCCGGTGATGATTATCATGGTGACCTTTATTCTTATGAAGGCAACCCCGTTGTTTTCCGTGGTACAGAAAAAACTCGACAAGGTAAATTCCGTAGTACAGGAAAATGTAGGCGGTGCCAGAGTGGTAAAGGCTTACGGACAGGAAGATTACGAAATCAAGCGTTTTGAAGGAGTCAATGACGAACTTCGCGGAACAAACTTTAAGGTATTAAAGATTATGGCTTTGTTCGGACCGGTTATTACATTGGTGATGAACTTTGCGGTAATTGCGATTATTTACATCGGCGGTTTCCAGATACATATCGAAAATGCAGGGATGACCACCGGCTCCATTATGGCAGCGATTAACTATGTAACCCAGATTTTGATGTCTGTCATGATGGTTTCCATGATGTTCCAGTCCGTATCCCGTGCCATGGCTTCCGCAGGACGTATTAACGAAGTGATTGATGCGGACCCGGTAATCGAGGGAGGATCTGTGAAAGAAGGAACCGGAAAGGCAACCGTTGAGTTTAAAAATGTATCCTTCCGTTATCCGGGAACCCAGGGTGATCCGGTGCTTCGGGATATCAATTTAAAAATCAAGCAGGGAGAGACTCTTGCCATTATCGGTGCCACCGGTTGCGGTAAAACTTCCCTTGTAAATCTTCTGCCGCGTTTTTACGATGCGACGGAAGGAACCGTTCTTTTGGACGGAGTAGATGTAAAGGAATATGATTTGACCGCCCTTCGTGAGAAAATCGGTTATGTGATGCAAAAGAGTGAACTCTTCTCTGATACGGTAGCCAACAATATCCGTTGGGGTAATCCGGAAGCAACCATAGAGGAAATCAAGGAAGCGGCTGCCATTGCCCAGGCGGCGGATTTCATCGAGGGGTTCAATGAACAATATGATACCTATATTGCGGAAAAGGGTGCATCCCTTTCCGGCGGTCAGAAGCAGAGAGTGTCCATTGCACGAGCCATGCTTCGTAAGCCGGAGGTGTTGATTTTAGATGACTCCACTTCCGCCCTCGACCTTGTGACGGAAGGAAAGCTTCAACGTGCTTTAAAGGAGAAGCTTGATGATACCACGATTATTATGATTGCACAGCGTATTGCCAGTGTGAAACAGGCAGACCGTATCGCTGTTTTGGAAGAAGGAACCATCCTGCATTGCGGAACCCATGAAGAGTTGTTGCAGTGCAGTGAGACGTACCGTGACATTTATGATTCTCAGATGAAGTCCGGTGCATATATGGAAGGAGGTGCTGCAAATGAGTAATCAGAACAGACCGCCACAGGGGCAGCCGCCGAAAGGCATGCCGGCACAGGGAATGACACAGGGACGTCCGGGACCGGGCTTCGGACCGGGAGGACGCAGAGGAGGCCCGGGAGGAATGATGGGTGCCCGCCTCAATAAGGAAAAGCCGAAGAATACCGGAAAGACGTTGCTTCGTCTTGTAAAGGTCATCGGCAGAAGTAAATACTTTTTGCTTGCACTGTTACTTACCATGAGTGCGGTGACGATTCTTGATTTGTTCGGACCGACCTTACAGGGCCAGGCAATCGATACCATTCGTCTGGTAGATAAAAAGTTTGTAGTAGACTTTGAAAGTTTAAAGCAGATTTTGCTTAAGATGATTCTTTTGTTTGCATTCAGTGCGGGTTTTACTTATTTGCAAAGTATTTTGTCCGCAAAGATTTCGCAGGATACGGTTTATGCAATGCGGAACGACCTGTTCGCAAAAATCAGCCGCTTATCCATTGCGGAGACAGATAACCGCCGTCACGGTGATTTGATGTCCCGTATGACCAATGACGTGGAAAATGTGTCCAATGCGGTTTCCCAGTCCATTGCGTCACTGTTTTCCAGTATTTTAACCTTCTTCGGAGCGTTGTTCTTCATGCTTCGCTGTAATGTGATTGTAACGCTGGTAGCCTTTGTTACCGTACCGCTTACCCTGCTTGTTTCCGCGAAGCTGGCAAAGTTCATGCGCCGTTACTTTGTGGAGCAGCAGATGTTACTGGGTAAGTTAAACGGAGAAGTGGAAGAAATGGTGATCGGCTATAAGACGGTTGTGGCTTACGGAAAGGAAGGGGAGTCCATTGAACGATTTAACGAAATCAGCGAGGGACTTCGTAAGACCAGCATTAAGTCCAGAGTGTTCGGTTCCATTATGGGACCGTGCATGAACTTCCTCGGAAACTTACAGTATGTATTGGTAGCAGCCTTCGGTATCTTCTTTATGGTAAAAGGCGGTCGTATGACCCCAGGTGATATTCAGGCAATGCTCCAGTATTCCAAGAAGTTTAATCATCCGATTAACCAGATTGCAAACCAGTACGCGTCCATTATGACCGCGTTAGCCGGTGCGGAGCGTATTTTCGAGATTATGGATACGCCGAATGAAATTGATGAAGGAACGCTTGACGTAGAGGCAAGCCAGATTCAGGGTAATATCGAATTTGAAGATATCCGCTTCGGGTATGTGCCGGATGAACCGGTGCTTAAGGGTCTTGATCTTTCCGTAAAGAAGGGACAGAGAATCGCAATTGTCGGTGCTACCGGTTCCGGTAAGACTACGATTGTAAATCTGTTGACCCGGTTCTACGAGCTGGACGGCGGAAAGATTTATGTGGACAACATGAATATTACGGAGATTCCGAAGAAAACCCTTCGTGATTCCATCGCGATTGTATTGCAGGATACGGTATTGTTTGCGGATACTATCCGTGCCAATATCCGCTACGGAAATCCGGATGCTACGGAAGAGGAGATTAAGTTTGCGGCAAAGACCGCCAAGGCGGATAAGTTTATCAATCGTTTGCCGGACGGCTACGATACGGTGCTGACGGAAGGCGGAAGCAACTTATCCCAAGGACAGCGTCAGCTTCTTGCCATTGCCCGTGCGGTTATTGCAAATCCGCAGATTTTGATTCTGGATGAAGCAACCTCCAACGTTGATACCCGTACCGAGATGCACATCCAGCAGGCAATGCTTGCTCTCATGAAGAACCGTACCAGCCTGATTATTGCGCATCGTTTGTCTACCATTCGGGATGCGGATAAGATTGTGGTATTAAAGGGCGGTGTCATCGTAGAGGAAGGCAACCACGATGAACTGTTAGCGAAAAACGGCGAGTACGCAAAACTGTATCAGAACCAGTTTGCGGGTATCGCGACCTAATATGCGTGTAGGCAAAGTGAGCATGCAAGCAACTGTGGAAGCTTGCTTCCGGACAGTTGCAAAGTCATGCGAACGCGCCCACGACCGAGCGGCATTGGCCGCGAGGTGGGGGTAAGGTCCGAAGGACCCCGGGACTACACGCGCGAATAAAATTAAGAGAAAGCGTCTTTCCATCCTTGCAATGGAAGGACGCTTTGTTTTATAATAGGGAAGGGCTCGTGTCACACGAGCAAATGCGAAGCCCCGCTCTTGCGTTTGGAGGATTCTAGATAAGATAGTTGCGGCTACATGATTTATTTTTCTCAAAGCGCAACGCTTCGTCAAACTTCCTCTAACCGGTTCTAAACGTCTCTCGGGTGTGGCCTCGAGACTTAGAACCGTTAAGAGGTGATTTCGACTCAGCTAAAAACGCGGTCCTTCGGACAAATTCGAAAAATATATCATGTAGCCGCAACTATCTTTATTCTAGAGTATACTAAACGCAAGAGCTGAATGAGTGAGAGCTTGTTTGTTCGTGCGACAGCTCTTTATTAAGGAGAGAGACAGGGAAAGGAAACGGTATGAAAAAAGGACTTTGGTGGGCACAGGCGGGCCTGGCCCTGGTGTTGACATTAGCGATCATCGGGAGTTCCGTAGTGGGAACGTTAGCGTTCCGGCCGCTTTATTATCATGATATGGAGACCCTTGGGATTTCGGCGTATTCCGGGTATTCCGAAGCGGAGATTCGTGAAAATTACGATGCACTTATCGACTATAACATGGCTTGGAAGGACGGAAACTTAGAGTTTCCTACTTTGCCCATGTCCGAAACCGGAAAGATTCATTTTGAAGAGGTAAAGGAAATCTTTGATCTCTTTAAGTATCTGGCGGTGTTTTGCGGGCTTTTCGGAGTGGCAGGGATTGTGTTTATGGCAAAGAAGAAGGAGTACCGGTATTTGAAAATGACCGCTATTGTGTCCTGTGGTCTGCCGGTGGTACTGGGGATTCTGGTTGCGTTGTTTTGGGATCAGGTGTTTGTAATTTTCCATGAATTGTTCTTTAACAACGACTATTGGATCTTCGATTACCGCACCGACCCGATTATTTTGCTTCTTCCGGATGAGTTTTTCATGCATTGTGCGTTGTTGATATTCGGCGGAGTGTTGTTCGGTGCGGCGGTGTGTCTGGGAAGTTATCTGGTGCTTCGGAAGCGTCAGATGACGAAGTAATATGAAGTTTACTTTTTGCGTGAAATAACTGAAGATATAAGGTAAAGAAATCTCTTGACCTTGCAGACGCATTGGCAGATATGAGAAGCAGTACGGGAAATGAAGAACTGTTGCTTCCGGAGTATGTGGTTTATGTATGTCTTCAGGGCTATTTGCAGCGCTTTGGAGTGGAGGGTGCAGACGAAGCGTTGATTCTCGAAAAGAAAAAGACTGCTGCGGAGGCCTGCAACAAACTGGCAGAACGGGATGCAAGCGTGAAAGCATATATCATGAAGCGTTACGGTGGGGAGAAGCTTGTGTAAAACCGATGGAAGCGATCGGACGGAGGAGGAAATTCCAGGGATGGCAGGTCTTATGGGGCTATCGGTAAGTGAATGAACTTTTGGAAAGAATTTCTTTATCACATGCTTCCAAAACTTCCATATCTGCCGCTACAATATAGTAAAAGAGAGATACTTGCTTGTCCTCTAAATATTTGCCGTACAGTCTGCCGTACATGGGTATTGGTGCCAACGGGGCCGTAACCGGAAAATTCGGTTTTCCGTACTGGAGATAAGACGGGGTAAACCCGTTGTATTCGTGGGAGGAACCGTTTACGGTCAAGGCGGCATCCATACGGTAAAAACCATCTTCGCCGGCATAAGAAAGGGGCTCGGAAATCTCTGTAATGTTCCAGTCAAAAACGGCATTCTTTCTTGTAAGACCGAATTCGGAGAGGACCAGCTGCCAAAAGTCGTATTTCGGAACTTCCGCAACTTCCGCGGCATCCGGGTATAAGGAACCGTCCTCCCGGAGGATAAAACCGTAAGGGGTGCCGTCCTTGTCTTTTACCAGATAAGCGCCGTAAAAGCTGTTGTAATAGGGGGATTTTGTATCGTAAAGCCGGCTGCATCCTTTTACCGGGGAGAACGCCGGAAAATTATACAAAATGGTCAAATCAAGAGAAGAATCCCCCACAAAGCTTCGAAATCCGCTGTTGGCTTCAAAGGTCATGACAAAGGGATACCAGTCGGAGTGCAAAGTGGAAAGACCGCCCGGAATGGAAAGCTTGATTCCTTCCGATGCCAAAAGACTTGTTTTCTCGTTCATTTTGCTGTAAACGCCCATTACCGCCATACTGTAAAACACGTTGGAAAGGGGAGAAAGGCAGAACAAAAGAAGCAGCGCAAGAATCCGCCCTGCCAGAAAACGTTTTGTCTTGAATTGTAGATGATTTTTTTGCTGTGTTTTTTTCATGAGTCTCTCCAACGCAGAATTCTGTTGCGGAATTGTTTTGCAGACGGTTTCGGATGGTTCCCGAAATACCGGGTGCTTTTTTGCTCTGCATATTTTCATTACTATCTTGGCATATCTTGTGCGGAAATACAACCCTTTTTCACCGAATATTTGTAAAAAATGTGCACATACTTCCGATAATAAGGAGGTAGATTTATGTTAGGATTTCTCATTGCAATTATATCCGGTGCACTTATGAGCATTCAGGGAGTCTGGAATGCGGGGGTGACAAAGCAGACCAGTATCTGGACCGCCGCCGGTTTCGTACAGTTTTCCGCGTTGTTGGTTTGTGTGGTGGCATGGTTCGTTTCCGGAAAAGAGAAGGCAATCGGCTCCCTTTTGCAGGTAAGCCCGAAGTACTTTTTGCTGGGCGGAATTTTAGGGGCATTTATTACATTTACGGTAATCAAAAGTGTGGCGATTCTGGGACCGGCAAAGTCGGCCATGTTTATTGTAACCGCACAGTTGGTAGCTTCTTACCTGATTGAAGTTTTCGGATTGTTCGGAACGGAAAAGGTTCCTTTTTCTTGGCAGAAGCTTTGCGCCGCAGCCGTAACCGTGGGTGGAGTAATCTGGTTTAAGTCTGCCGGAACAAAGTGAGTTAAAAATGAGTTTAGATTGATGAAATCGCTGTAATTTGATGCCGGAACCACTTGTTTTTTTAGGAAAGTTCCGTTACAATAGAAGCTGAGAGAATAGGTCCGTTGCATTCCCTGACGGGAGGATGTATGGACAAAAGAAAACGGATAAAAGTTGTTGTTGCGGGATGCTTTTTGCTGGTCTGCGGAACCGTCTGGCTCGGGATGCACGGAAAGAACCGGCAGATGAGGGAAATTGTGCAGGTAAAGCAGGAAGAACAAAGCAACAACGAAGAGATGCAGACACAACCCCTTTTCACACCGGAACCGGAGAACGAAACGGCAGAGACGGTTCCTACGGAACCTATGCGTTACGTACATGTATGCGGAGCGGTGGAGAATGAGGGGGTGTATGGGTTGCCTGCGGGAAGCCGGGTCATTGACGGTATAAAAGCGGCAGGCGGGTTTTGCGAAGGAGCGGATACCGCTTATCACAATCTTGCTGCGGTTCTTACCGACGGTCAAAAAGTGTATGTTCCCACAACGGAAGAAACCAAGGCCCTTTCTGTAGAGGAACGTGTGAAGGGAAACGATACGGCATCCCACGGGGAGGCGGGTGCCGGAGCGCAGAAACGACCGGTGAATATCAATACTGCGGATACGGAAGAACTGATGACGTTAAGCGGTGTAGGAAAATCAAAGGCTGAGGCGATTTTACGGTATCGGGAAAAAGTAGGACCGTTTCAAAAGATAGAGGAAATCAAAAATGTTTCCGGCATCGGCGATGCCATGTTTGAACAGATAAAAGATTCTATTGTAGCAGAATGACGAGGTGACATCATGGACAAGAGAGTTTTGGTAGTAGACGATGAAAAATTGATTGTAAAGGGCATTAAGTTCAGTCTGGAGCAGGAAGGACTTTTGGTGGACTGCGCTTATGACGGAGAAGAAGCGGTTGCTGCGGCAAAGGCCAATTCTTACGATGTGATTTTGTTGGATTTGATGCTTCCGAAGCTTTCCGGGTTTGAGGTGTGCCAGCAAATCAGAGAGTTTTCCGATGTGCCGATTATGATGCTGACCGCAAAAAGTGAGGATATCGATAAGATTATGGGTCTGGAGTACGGAGCGGACGACTATATTACAAAGCCGTTTAATATTCTGGAAGTAAAGGCGCGTATTAAGGCCATTTTGCGTCGGAGCAGAAAGCAGACGGAGCAGAATGATAGCGAGAACAGACTTGCCATCGGGGATATCCGTTTGGAACGGGACGGAAGAAGAGTGTTCTTAAAGGGGCTGGAGGTTAACCTGACGGCGAAGGAGTTTGACCTTTTGGAACTTTTAATGTCCAATCCGAACAAGGTATACAGCAGAGAAAATCTGTTAAACATTGTCTGGGGATACGAGTATCCGGGGGATGTAAGAACGGTGGATGTACATGTAAGAAGATTGCGTGAGAAGATTGAACAGAATCCGAGCGAGCCGGATTATATACATACAAAATGGGGGGTTGGCTATTTTTTCAAGGTTCAGTAAATTTCTAAAAGCATGGAAGAGTATGCGGGTTCATTTGGTATGTATTTTGCTTGTTGTGGGCTTGGTGCCGCTGTACGCAGGAATGCAGATTATGAAAACGCTACATTGGAAACAAGGATATGAGACCCGGCTGGAGCAAATCAAGGAGCAGGGGATTGCGCTTGCGGGCCGGATTGCCCAAAGCGGTTATTTACAACAACAGATGCAACCGGATATTACGGCGCAACTTCAAGTGTTGTCGTCAACGTTTGCCGGGCGTATTGTACTGGTGAATAACAGTCTTGTGGTGGTAAAGGATACTGCGGGGCGTGAGGAAGGAAAAACTTTGATTTCCGAGGAACCTATTTGTGCCATGCGGGGCGAAACGAAAGTTTACTACAATGAAGAGGAAGGGATTGCCCAAGTGGTAATGCCGATTTCGGTAGGAGTAACGGCGGAGAGTTCCGGGCAGGTCATCGGCGCAATGGTGTTGGAAGGTTCTTTGGCAGATGTGATTGCGGAACATAATTTATTTCAAGAGAATACGGTGGTGCTGATGATCGGTGTTGCCGTGCTTCTGTTGGTGGTCGCTTTGGTGGTTTCCGGAGTGATGACCAAGTCTTTGCGTACCCTTTCGGGGCGTATCGAACAAGTAACAGAGTCTTATGACGGTACCCAGATAATCGAAACCGGGAATTATTTAGAAGTAGAGCGGATTGCAGGTGCAGTCGGTCGTATGATGGACCGGGTTGCGGCTACGGAAAAATCCAGACAGGAGTTTGTTTCCAACGTGTCCCACGAGTTAAAAACACCGCTGACGGCCATTAAGGTGCTGTCGGATTCCCTTGTGCTGGAACCGGACGTACCGATTGAAATGTACCGGGAATTTATTACGGATATCAATGCCGAAATTGACAGAGAAGCAAAAATCGTAAATGATTTGTTGTCTTTGGTAAAATTGGATAAGACCTCCGGAGAATTAAATATTGCGGAAGTCAATATCAACGAACTGTTGGAGATTATTTTAAAACGTCTGAAGCCGCTTGCGTTAAAGCGGGGCATTGAGATGGTATTTGAGAGTTACCGTACGGTGCTGGCGGAAGTGGATGAAGTAAAGATTTCCTTAGTATTCAGTAATCTGATCGAAAATGCCATTAAGTATAACCGGGACGGCGGTAAGGTAATGGTTTCCCTAAATTCGGACCACAAGTTTTTCTATGTAAAGATTGAAGACACGGGTGTGGGAATTCCGGAGGAGGAGCAGGGTCTTGTTTTTGACCGTTTTTACCGGGTGGATAAGGCTCGTTCCAGAGAAACCGGCGGAACAGGTCTGGGGCTTTCCATTACCAAAAGTGCGGTACAGATGCATAAAGGTTTGATTAAAGTACAAAGCATACCGGGGGTAGGCTCCATTTTCACGGTGCGTATTCCGCTCAGCTTTGTAATGACGGTACAGTAAGGAGGCAGAAGATGGAACGAAAAGGATGGATGTTTTTCTTCGGAATATTGCTTCTTCTGCTTTGCGGGTGTAAAGGGAAGCCGGAACCGACCTTGTGGGAAGGGGATCTTCTGATTTATTACCCGGAAAAAGAAGAAACCGGACTGGTGGAAGAATGGTATGTAACGAAGAGTGAAGAAGGAATCGAACTGGTTACGGAGCTGATGAAGGCACTTCGTACTCCGAAGGGGACAAATGCGTTAGCTGCCATTCCGGACACGGTGGTTCTTCCGGATGTTTTTATCGGTGCAAACGGTCTTGTGACGCTTATGTTTGACGAAAGCTATCAGACGGTATCCGGGATTCGGGAAGTTTTGATGCGTGCCGCAATCGTGAAAACCTTATGTCAGACGGAAAAGGTGGATTCGGTGGAGATTTATGTGGGGGGACAACCCCTTATGAACGCCCAGAATATACCGGTAGGAATTATGAAGGAATCGGATTTTATTGACAGCACGGGACCGGAAGCAAGTTATTATCAGTTTTTATATGCAACGGTGTATTATGCCAATAAGGAAGGAACGGCATTGCTTGCATCCAATTTAAAGATTCCGTATGTGGGTTCGGTAACGGAAGAAGAAATTGTATTGCGCCAATTGATTGACGGTCCGGTGGCAGAAAATATGTATCCGGTTTTGTCTGAGGATGTGAATGTATTGGAGGTTTCCACAAAGGACAATGTTTGCACGGTGAATCTGAGCAAAGATTTCCTGGACAAGCTTCCGGAGGTGTCGGAGGAGACGGTGATTTATTCCGTTGTAAATACGTTGGCGGAGCTTCCGGGGATTTATCAGGTGCAGTTTTTAATCGAAGGGAAGCCGGAGAAGTTGTATCAGAAAATGGATTTAACCCGGTTGTATGAACGGAATCTGGATATTATAGAAAAGGAATAATGTCTGCCTGCAAGCGAAGGGGTTTGCGTGGCGGACAGAACGTGGGAAGTCAATAGGAAGGAGAGGTATCATAGGGAATCGGTTTATTTTTTTGAAGCGTCCGGCGGTACTTTGTGCCGCCGCGTTTATGTCGGGGATTGTTTTAGCAAAGTATTCGGCGGGAGTTGCGATAACTGCGGCCGTTGGGGTGACGGTGGCCTGCGTGTGGTTTTTGAAACATCTGGGAACGGGACAAAGACGGGTATCGGTAGCGGATAAGCTGTTGTTGTTTGCTCCGGTGTTTCTGTTAATCGGGTGCGGTGTGATGCATCTGGAGCAGGCCAAGTACAAACAAAATGCCAATGCGTTTACCTCCTGTATGAAAGACGGAAGGGAAGTGCTGACAGAAGGGACGATTTCTCATATCCGGCGGACAAAGGACGGTATCCGGCTGGAACTTAAGGATGCAGAGGTCGCTCCTTATTGGGGAGAGAAAACGGTGTACAGGCCGGTGGGACGGTTGCTTGTTTATACGGAGGATATGTTTGGGGAAAACGGGGAGTTGAAGTACGGACAGAAAATTCTGGTGTACGGTAGCGGCAGCGTTTTTGAAGATGCACCGAACCCCGGAGGGTTTGATGCAAAGACTTATTATTTTTCCATGGGGATTACGGGAGCGGTTTACGGGAAATCCGTTCGAATTCAATCATTTTCTTATCATCGCCTGAGTCAGGCACTATTTCAAGCAAAAAACAAGTTGTTGAATCATTATGTGACCTATCTGGGAGCAGAGGGGGCCGGTGTTATTTCTTCCATGCTTTTGGGAGAACGGGCGCTTTTATCTGATGAAACACAGGAGTTGTACCAGCGTGGTGGAATCTCGCATATTCTGGCCATTTCGGGACTGCATGTGTCCTTCATCGGGACTGCGTTATACGAATTGTTACGAAAGACAATTTTGGGACGGAACGGTGCCATTCCCGTTGCCTGTGGCGGTGTTTTGTTGTACGGAAGCTTTGTGGAAGCGGGAACCTCCACAAAACGTGCTGTTATCATGTTTCTGTTGCTTCTTTTAGCTACGGTTCTGGGACGGACCTATGATACGTTATCTGCTATGTCGGTCAGTGTCATTGTGATTTTATGGGGGAGCCCCGGAGCACTTTATACCGCTTCTTTTCAGTTGTCTTTTGCGGCTGCCTACGGAGCGTCGGTACTGGCGGTACTGCTGCGGGGAAAGGAGACGGGGGAGACAGAAGCTCGTATTGTAGCAGAAAGGGAGAACAGCGGCTGGGTTCGGGGACGGGAGTACATAAGAGAGAAAGTCAAAAGTATGGTTGTCTTCGGTCTTGCCCTTCAGGCAGTGACCTTTCCCATTACCGTGTATCACTTTTTTGAATATCCAACCTACGGATTTTTCTTGAATCCGCTGGTGGTGCCTTTGATGACGATTTTGCTGTTATGCGGTTTTTTGTCCGGTGCATTGGGACTGTTTTTTCCTTGGCTCGGTTATTTCTTTGCGGGAGGCGCAAAGGGAATTCTGTTCGTGTATGAGCTGTTGTGCCGGTGGGCAGAAACACTTCCCGGTTCCTTGTTGCTGTTCGGCAGACCGGAGCTTTGGCAGATAGGATTGTATTATGCCGTACTTGCCGCGTGCGTGTTTGTGTGGATGGGACGAGGGGGAAAGCGTGTGATAAGGGGGTACAGTGGGAAAACATATCTGGGAGTTATCCTGCGAGGATGTAGGTCCGGATTGGAGAAAGCAAGAGTGTTATTCTGCGTGCTGCTCCTTTTGCCGGTTTTCTTGCTCCCGACGCCCTGCGCCCGGTTTGAAGCAGCCTTTCTTGATGTGGGGCAGGGAGACGGGATTGTTCTTCGGGAACGGGGCGGTGCCGTGCTTATGATGGATGGAGGAAGCAGTAGTATACAAAAAGTAGGGGAAAAACGAATCCTGCCTTATCTGAAGTCACAGGGAATCCGGGTAATTGATTGTGCGTTTATCAGTCATACCGACAGTGACCATATAAGCGGCGTGAAGGAGATATTAGAAGCAATGCCGGTATATACGGAATACCGGGAAAGCGTGCCGGGGTATGCCGGAACGCCGGTGATAAAAAGGCTTGTATTGCCAGAGCGGTATGGGTTTTGGGAGACAGAGGGAGACCAAATTGCGGAGATAACAGAGAATGGGGTATCGGGCATGAGCGCGGAATTTGAGGTGGATGAAGCCTATCGCTCCCTTGTGACGTTGGCAAAGGAAAAACGGGTTGAAGTTCTTTACCTAAAGGCTGGTGATCGGATGAAGGTGGGAAGGAATTTGGTGTTTTCCTGTCTGGCACCGGAGAAAGAAATTGTGTATGAGAACAAGAATGCGGCGTCTATGGTGTTGTTGGCATCCTACGGGGAGTTTGATATGCTTTTGACCGGAGATATGGAGAAGGAAGGAGAGTTACGTTTTTTGGAGAAGGGCGTATTGGAGCGAAGGAGTCCGTGGGGTGGCGATGAGCTACCGGAAGAAGAGGCGTCGGTTGGCGGGACAATGCCTGACGGAGGGGGAGCGTCGGATGACAGGGAACGGTTGGATGATGGTGTTTTTGTGGAGATACTAAAAGTTTCTCATCACGGGTCCCGGACAGCCTCTTCGGAAGAATTTATTTCTGCACTGCAACCTCAGATTTCCGTGATTTCCTGCGGAAAGGATAATCGTTACGGACATCCTCATGAAGAAACGCTGGCGGTGTTGCACAGCGTGAACAGCCGGGTATACCGGACGGATGAAAGCGGATGTGTGACGGTGAAGGTGGGGAAGGGAGGAATCTTTGAGGTGGAAGACTGATTTTTTCTGATATTGGTGGTAAAAGGAGCTGTGATACCAACAAAAGGAAGTAATAAGGAATATGATTGGGAGATGGATTGGGATGATGACCAATGGAATGGAAAGAAAAAGAGTATTATTGGTATGGAAAATAGGATTAAACCCAATAAAAATGGAAAACAGAAGATAAGTTGGTAATCAGAAGGAAGAAAAAACCAATGAGAAGAAAAAATAGAAAGAAAAGTTGGTAAGGAGGGATGTGGGATGACCAATGAAAAAGAGAAATGATAAAAGAAGTTGGTAAGGAGGGATGTGGGATGACCAATGAAAAAGAGAAATGACAAAAGAAATTGGTAAGGTGGGATGTGGGATGACCAATGAAAAAGAGAAATGATAAAAGAAGTTGGTAAGGAGGGATGTAGAAAAACCAACGAAAAACAAAAAAAGGAAATAAGTTGGTAACTGTTATTCAGAAGCGCCCAACAAAAAGGAGATACTAAGAGATTAATTGGTAGGAAATGGAGGAAAGTAATGAAAACAATGGAATCAATGTTAAAAAAGGAGTTACTTCAACTGAAAGGTTATGTAGTGAAGGCCAAAAAAAGGCTGGATAAAGCGCCGAAGGGAAATCTACGTGTTAGAAATTGGAACGGTGTTGTAGAATACTATTATAGAAACACGGAGAACGGAAGTGATAATGAGAATAGAGATAATGGAAGATATCTTAGGAAGAACGAGATTGACTTGGCAAGCAGACTAGCCCAACGTGACTATGATATGTCTGTGATTAAAACGGCGGAAGAACGTATCAAAGCTATTGAACGATTCTTGGAGTCGTATGATAGAACCAGCTTAAAGAAGTTGTACCAAAAAACGAATCCCCATCGGAAAGCACTGATAAATTCGCCTGTTTTATCGGATGAGGAGTTTATAAAACAGTGGCAAGCGGTGGAATACAAAGGGAAAACCTTTGAGGATGATGAGAATATTATAATGACAGAGAAGGGAGAACGGGTTAGATCAAAATCAGAAAAAATTATTGCGGATAAGTTATATGCAATGGGAATACCGTACCGGTACGAATATCCTCTTGTGTTAGAGAGTGGTGTTAAGATGTACCCTGATTTTACGATTCTTAAGATGCCGATGAGAGAAGAGGTCTACCTGGAGCATTTCGGAATGATGGATGATATGAATTATGTGGATACGGCGTTGTTTAAGTTAAACACATATGAGAAAAACGAGATATATCTAGGAGTTAACTTATTTGTCACGTATGAAACAGGAAGGAAAGCGCTGAATACGAAAAGCTTAGATGGTCTTATACGAAAATTATTTTGTGGGGAGTAAGAAAATTGTTTTGTGCCGACTAAGAAAATAACTATTGACAAAATCGCGTGAAAGTGCTTTAATTATAACATGTTATATGACCAAACCGTTGAGGCGGAGATAACGGTAATTATGCTTCCACAGAGAGCCCGCGTTGCTGAGAGTCGGGTGAAACACAGGTTATCAAATGGACCGCGGAGGGCGCAGTCAAATGTGCGGTGCACAGAGTATTCTGCGACGTAAGGACATACGTTAGTTGTCCGGGATATGTCAGTATCCTTTAAGGAGCACGATTTTTTTCGTGAAGCAAGGTGGCACCGCGGATAGTTAGGTTATTCGTCCTTGACAGAACTACAATTCTGTCAAGGACGTTTTTTATGTAGGCAAAGTGAGCATGCGAGCAACCTGTGTGTGCTTGCACACAAACAGGAGCGTAGTCATGCGAACACGCCCACGACTGAGCGACTATGTCGCGAAGGTCCACAACGTCCGGGGGACGTTGGTTCTGGACGGACCGAAACGAAGTGTGGACGGGTGAGTACGAAGCGTGTGCCTACACGAGAAATGATTTTAGGAGGTGCGTGTATGTTATTAACCAAACGATGGCGACGCCAAAGCGTGTCCCGGAAAGTAAATGAAAAGTAAAAGAAAGCGGTAATGTAAAGGGCGGCTTGGCTGCCATAAATAAAACAAAAATATAGCAAATAGAACAGATATTAGGAGGATATGATTATGAAGATGAATAATGTTGATTTCGAAACCTATTTTAAGAATTACCCGGATGAGAACGGCTACTTCGGTAAGTACGGCGGTTCTTACATTGAGCCGGATTTGAAGAAAGCAATGGATGAAATTTCTGAAGCGTACCACACGATTTGTAAGTCTAGAAAGTTCATCGCAGAGCTTCGCCGTATCCGTAAGGAATTCCAGGGCAGACCAACACCGGTTTCTTATCTTGAGCGTTTGTCCGGTTCTCTGGGCAATGTGCAGTTGTATGTAAAGCGTGAAGACCTGAACCATACCGGTGCACACAAATTGAACCATTGCATGGGTGAAGTACTTCTTGCAAAGTATATGGGAAAGAAGAAGGTAATCGCTGAGACCGGTGCGGGACAGCACGGTGTGGCAATGGCTACGGCAGCGGCTTACTTCGGCCTTGAGTGTGACATCTATATGGGTGCTGTGGACATTAAGAAGCAGGCTCCGAATGTGGCTCGTATGAAGATTCTCGGCGCAAATGTGGTAGAGGTTACCCATGGCCTTCAGACTTTAAAGGAAGCGGTAGATGCAGCATTTGCGGCATATGCAAAGGATTACAAGAATTCCATGTACTGCATCGGTTCCGTTGTGGGTCCGCATCCGTTCCCGTTAATGGTACGTGATTTCCAGAGCATCGTAGGTATCGAAGCAAGAGAACAGTTTATAGAAATGACCGGTGAGCTTCCGGATGCTGTGGTAGCATGCGTAGGCGGCGGTTCCAATGCGGCAGGTATGTTCGCAGGATTCTTAAACGATCCGGTTGATATTTACGGTATTGAACCGCTTGGTCGCGGTACAGCTCTCGGTGACCACGCAGCAAGCCTTCAGTACGGTACAGAAGGTGTTATGCACGGCTTCAACAGCCTGATGTTAAAGGATGCCAACGGCGAGCCGGCTCCGGTATATTCCGTAGCAAGCGGTCTTGACTACCCGTCTTCCGGTCCGGAACATGCATTTTTACACGATATCGGAAGAGTAAAGTACGACGTGGTAAATGATGAAGAAACCATCGATGCGTTCTTTACCTTATCCCGTTTAGAGGGAATTATCCCGGCTATCGAGAGTGCCCATGCGGTGGCATACGGCATGAAGTTAGCAAAGAAGATGGGCAAGGGTTCTGTGCTCATTAACCTTTCCGGTCGCGGCGACAAGGATATGGACTATGTCATCGAGAGATACGGTATCAGATAATAAAACAAAAGGGCGCGTAAGCGAAATGTTTGCGCGCCTTGTTTGTATGTGATAGGAAAGTGTAATGTTTTAGCTTGTAAGTGAGATTTTTATTCGAAGGAGGTTTTTTAGATGCCATTTATTGATTCTAAGATTACGGTAGCGGTACCCCAGGAGAAACGGGATGTGTTAAAGGCAGAACTTGGAAAGGCCGTGGCTTTACTGGGAAAGCCGGAAAGCTTTTTGATGGTTGGTTTTGAGGATAATTATGACCTGTATATGGGCGGAAAGAAGCTGGACAGAGGAGCGTATGTTTCGGTTAGCTTATTCGGCGCAGGTGCAAAGAGTGCCTATGAAAGCATGACCGAGCGCATCTGTAAGCTCTATGAAACAGAACTGGGAATTCCGGCAAATGCAGTATATGTGACTTACCACGGTGTAAATGACTGGGGATGGAACGGACGGAATTTCTAGGGAAGAAATAGCGTTGCATCAGAAAATTACTGAATAAGAGGGAAAAGAGTTCTGCAAACGCGGGACTCTTTTTGCTTTATAGGAAATGCGCACACACCCGTGATTGAGCGTTTATACCCGAAGTGCGGGCACGTGCAGAGTGTCCGGCCAACATGCCGGTGACGGAAATTACCATGAAGATATGAGAAAAGGGAAATATCATGGTATGCGTTTTCTATGGGAATTGGAAAATACCATGATATTGAGAAAAATTGAAATTCTCATGGTACAAAATCAGAGAGAATTTTTTTTTATTACCATGAGGATGAAGGAATAAAGGAATGGTCATGGTACAGAATACGTGATTTTGTCAAAAATATGTACGGACAAGACTCTTTCAGCGAAGTGTAGAGCGATTTCGTACCATGATATGTAGTAAAAATAAAGGTTGTCATGGTAAAAATAATTTTTGAAGAAAAAAGAGTACCATGATAGAACAGGAAAATATGAAATCTCATGGTAAAAGATAACGAAGGCTGAAAAATGTTACCATGACGGAAAGGAAAACAGAGTTGTTCATGGTACACTGACCGCATAGGAAGCGCAAAATTGTTTCGGGGCACTTACCGTTGATTATGTACTTGACTTGCCCTTGGGGAAAGGTTGTATGTTTTTATTAGAGGCTAAGACAAAACGGAGGAAAACAATGACACAGGCACAATTTTACTACAAGGATAAGAATGCACCGGAACCGAAGGGGAATCGCATCGGGACCTGTATTTTGTTGGAATGCGACGGGAAATTGTTGATGGAGCACCGGGCAGACAGCGATACATGGGCGGTTATCGGTGGAGGACTAAAAGCGGAGGAACGATTGGTAGAAGGGGCTATGCGCGAGGCATTTGAAGAAACGGGCTTGATGTTGCAGGAAGAGCAGATGGAGTTTTATCACATCTATGATGACCCGTCCCGTATTGCCGGCTATCCGGACGGAAATGTGTGGAGAATCATTACGGCTGTGTATCGGGCAAGATTAGAAGAATTGCCGGAACTGATATGCAGCGAGGAGTCGCGGGAGTTACGTTTTTTC
Organism: Lachnospiraceae bacterium; assembly: GCA_017503735.1. Lineage (GTDB taxonomy): Bacteria > Bacillota > Clostridia > Lachnospirales > Lachnospiraceae > SIG307. Next base: position 40,274 of record JAFVSN010000039.1, on the reverse strand, counting down.
AGCAAGGAAGAATTGCGAGAAGTGAAGATTGCAGCGACACATATCCCGATTGTGGAGGATTGGAAAGATGATTAAGAAGCTACTATATCATCTAGCAAAAGGTTCCTTTATGGGGAAAATAGTAGGAAATGCATTTCGATGCTGCAGTTGGGCTATCCCCGTGAAAAAAGTATATAATGACAAGGAAATACTTGCATTTTATCATCCGCGTCCTTCCTATGAAAACCATATGATTATTTCACCGAAACGGGCAATAAAGAATTTACAGCAAATGAAGTTAGATTGTTTTAGCAAATATTTGGTGAAAATTTTAGAAGTTGCAAAGGACATATGCGTGATGCATCCGGAGTATCATGATTCTTTTATCATTGTTGCAAACGGAGGGAAAAGACAAGAGGTTCAACAGGTACATTTTCATATGTTTACGAATCATGAAATTGTGAATGAATACTCTGTACAAAAGGAAGCCGGAGAGTTTTTTTTTGCAGATAAGTACAGTTATGTTCTGGAGCATCCTAACCCCAATTGGGAGATTCATTTTGTGGTGAAACCTATGCTATCATTCCGGGCGGTAGAGAACGAAGAATATGAATATAAGTATTCAAGAAGTGTTCTGCAGAGTATAGATATGTTAAATGTTGAGTTCAATATAGTGCAGAAGGGGTATTCCCTTGTATGCAGATGTAATGAACAGGAAAGTGATGCGAGATGTCCTATTTTTCATATAATAGCAGGGAAAAAGCGAGATAAAAAGGAAGGCGTTTTGTTGCGTTCGAACAAAGGTTCTTGATTTTATAGAGAAAAAGTTGTATATTGAAAAGAGGAGGTGGACAAGATGATTTTGTATGTAGTGCGTCACGGGGAGACACAGTTTAACGTAGAAAAACGGTATGCGGGAAGTACGGATGTGCCGTTAAATGAAAGAGGGATCGAGCAGGCAAAGGAGCTTGCAGAAAAATTGGCGAAAGAATCCTTTGATGTGATTGTGACATCGCCGTTACAGAGGGCGCGGGCGACAGCAGAGCAAATCTGTGTATATCATAAGGATGTACCGCTCATGGTGATGGAAGAGTTCAGGGAAGTTTGTGTAGGAGTATACGAAGGATTGACCGGAGCAGAAGCACAGGAAAAGTATCCGGAACTTTGGGCGCGAAAATGCACCAGACAATTAGATGATGCACCAACCGGAGGAGAGACAACAAGACAAGTTGATTCCAGAGTGGCAAAAGGGTTGGCGATATTAAAGGATAAGTACCCGGAGAAACGGGTATTGCTTGTCTGTCACGGGTTTGTATCCAGAGTAATCAATCGGCAACTAAGGGGACTTTCCTTTGAAGAAATGCACGAGTTTTCTCTCGGGAATTGTGAAGTGGTGGAATACGAGATGTAGATAAGGAGAAAGTTACCTATGCTTCTTTTTGTTACCAGACCGGAATTTCAGGTATTAACAGAGCGACACATTTAATTCGTTATAGACTACAGAAAGGAGGCATCGTATGGAAAACCGAACCTACATCGCCATCGACCTAAAATCCTTCTATGCCTCCGTGGAGTGTATGGAGCGGGGCTTGGACCCGTTGACCACAAATCTTGTGGTGGCGGATGCGGAACGGACGGAGAAGACCATTTGTCTGGCGGTTTCACCGTCGTTAAAACGGTATGGAATTCCGGGCCGGGCACGGCTGTTTGAGGTGGTACAAAGAGTAAAAGAGGTAAATGCGGAACGGAGGAACAAAGCTCCGGGACGACAGTTTTCCGGAACGTCCTACTTTTCTAAGGAGTTGGATGCTCATTCGGAACTTGAGATTTCCTATATCACGGCGCCGCCACGGATGGCACTGTATTTGGAGTACAGTACCCGGATTTACAATGTGTATTTGCAGTATGTGGCACCGGAGGACATTCACGTCTATTCCATTGACGAAGTGTTTCTTGATGTGACCCAGTATCTGAATACTTATGGACTGACGCCGAAGGAACTGGCGGCAAAGATGATAAAAAACGTACTGTCGGAGACCGGCATCACTGCGACGGCGGGCATCGGAACGAATCTGTACCTATGCAAGGTGGCCATGGATATTATGGCGAAGAAGGTAACGCCGGATGCGGACGGCGTGCGGATTGCGGAATTGGATGAAATGAGCTACCGGAGGCTTTTGTGGAGCCATCGGCCTTTGACTGCCTTTTGGCGGGTGGGGCGCGGCTATCAAAAGAAGCTGGAAGAAGTGGGACTTTATACCATGGGAGACATTGCCCGGTGTTCTCTCGGCGGACCGGGAGAGTTTTACAATGAAGAACTGTTGTACAAGCTGTTTGGCGTGAATGCGGAACTGCTTATAGACCATGCCTGGGGATACGAGCCGACCACCATTGAAATGATTAAGGCTTATAAGCCGGAGGTAAACAGCGTCAGTTCCGGTCAGGTGCTACAGGAGCCTTACGAATTTGAAAAGGGAAAACTTATTGTACGGGAAATGATGGACCTTTTGGTGCTAGATTTGGTAGAAAAGAAGTTGGTAACGGATCAGATTGTGCTGACGGTAGGGTACGATATCGAGAACATGACCCGCCCGGACATTCATTATACCGGAGAAGTGACGGTGGACGGATACGGACGCCGGGTGCCGAAGCATGCCCACGGTACGACGAATCTAGGTCGGCAGACTTCGTCCACAAAGCTGATTATCGATAAGGTGATGGAACTGTATGATGCCATTGTAAACCCGGAACTTTTGGTACGACGGATTACGGTGGTGGCAAATCATTTGGTGGAAGAAAGCACTGTAGCGGAAAAGACGGAGTTTGAACAGCTTGATTTATTTACAGATTATGCGGCACTTCAGAAGGAACAGGCGACGGAAAAGAAAGAGCGGGAGAAGGAACGCAAACTTCAGGAAGCCATGCTTTCCGTAAAGAAGCGTTTCGGTAAAAACGCCATGATAAAGGGCATGAACCTGCAGGAAGGCGCCATGACCGTGGAACGGAATAACCAAATCGGAGGACATAAGGCGTAGTGTTTGGCGCGGGGGCGTGCAAATGGCGGAGGATTAAGGGCACAGATAACGAGAGAGAAGCCTTATCGGAAAGGAGGACATCGGGATGAGAGAAGACGAGCATCGATATGACGATATTATAGAGTTACCGCACCATGTATCGCGGAAGCATCCGCAGATGCCTCTTTTGGATCGTGCGGCGCAGTTTGCCCCTTTTGCAGCTTTGACCGGACATGAAGCGGCGATCAAAGAGACTGCCAGACTGACGGAGGATGAAATAGAACTTGACGAAAACAGTAAGGAACTGCTGGACCTCCGTTTGCAGTATTTACAGGAGCATATGTCGGAACAGCCGGAAGTCACCGTGACTTATTTCAAACCCGATGAGAAGAAGTCCGGCGGAGCCTATGAAACAGAGACCGGGAGGGTGAAGAAGGTGGATGGGTATGCCGGTGAGCTGGTGTTTACGGATGGGAGAAGGATTGCACTGGGGACGGTGATAGCGCTTGAGGGGGAGTATTGAGGAGAGTCGGTGTTTGAAATTGTTGGTAACAGCTACGGAAAATACAAAATTCCCTCTTGCCATTTTTCCCTCTTTCATGTACAATAGATTGGTACGTTAAGTGTACCGTTTCGTTTGTGGTGTACCATGTTAAAGGAGTGCCTATGAAGGGAATTAAGGAGCATATCAAAACCGGGCAGTACAAGACCGTATACCTGCTATACGGGTCGGAAATGTACCTGCGCCGCCTCTATACTTCCAAATTAAAGGCAGGAGCCCTTGGCGGGGGAGATACGATGAACTTATCCGTGTTCTCCGGCAAAGATACCGACTGGAACGAAGTCCGGAATCTGGCGGAGACCATGCCTTTCTTTGCGGAGCATCGCGTGATTGTTCTGGAAAATACCGGAGCCTTTAAGAATGCGTGTGATTTTGCGGATGAGATAGGAAACTTGCCGGACACGGCGGTACTGATTTTTAACGAGTCCGAGGTGGACAAACGAAGCCGGATGTATAAGGCTGTGAAGGACTGCGGCTATGTCTGTGAGATGAACGGCCTCAGCGAGGACGATATAAGCGTTTGGATTGCCCAGCTTTTAAACAAAGACAGCAAGAAAATCAGCAGAGATGATTTGCGGGTGCTGTTGGAACGCATCGGTACCGATATGGAGAATATCGAGACTGAAATCGAGAAGCTGGTTTGCTACATCGGCGACCGGGAAGTGGTGACAAAGGAAGACATCCTGACGGTGACCACGGAACAGATTTCCGGAAAGATATTTGCCATGACGGATGCCCTGGGAGCAAAGAATAAAAAGCTTGCCTTAGAGCTTTACCACGACCTGCTTTCCGTAAGGGAAAAGCCAATGACGGTGCTGTACCTTATGGTGCGCCAGTGCAATATGATCTTACAGGCAGCGGAGATGAACCGACAGGGACTGGATCGTTCCGCCATTGCATCCAAAGCCGGAATGCCACCGTTCGCGGTAGGCAAATGCCTGTCCCAGGCAAAGAATTTTACAAAACAGCAGCTCCTGCATCTGATTACCTACGGAACAGAACTTGAGGGGCAAATCAAAACCGGACGCATCGACGAGCGCATCGCAGTAGAACTTTTCTTACTCACTGCCGTCGGCGCATAATACAGGGTACTACAGCGTAAGCTGTTACCATAAATATTCGGAGACGTATCGAAGAGGCCGTAACGAGACTGACTCGAAATCAGTTTGCCTGCAAGGGCACGAGGGTTCGAATCCCTCCGTCTCCGCTTTAGCGACTATGGACTTGCCATTTGGCAGGTCCATTTTGTTTTGGGGAGGATGGACTGGGGAGAAGGGAGTGGGTGAGGAGAGGCGAGTGTGGGTGGGGAGGGGGAAGGGGAGGTGACGACACTTGGAGGACACCTGAAAACAAGGGTTTAAATTGACTAATAACAGATTGATATGGTATAATTAATAAAAACGAGTTACTGTTTTTGAAATGAAATATAACATAGAAAAAGATGTTTGAGGTGTTCTATGACTAACGAGCAATTAAAGTCGATTTTGGAAAAAATAGATTTGTGCGAATGCGACGTGATAATAGAAAATTATATCTATTATAGTAAAAGGATAGAGAGACAAAGGTGTTATAATGGGGAAGGTGGATACTCTTATAGTGCGGACGAGTATGAATTTTTGATTATAACAGATAAAGGAGAAAAGCAAGCTATTATACTAAGATGTGGCTATGAAGATTTACATTGGTATGTAAAAAGAAAATATAGAGGGAGTCAAGTACTAAGTAATGCGTTACGAACGGGAGTGATTCGTTATGTGTGGCCGGAAAATACGCAGGTGACATGTTGTTATAGTTGGAATGATAACAGAGAACAGAAATATGAGATGACAAAACATTTGGCAGATATAGCAGGTCTTAGAATGAAGTAGGAGGGCAGTGAATGAAAAGAAGAGTTAAACAAAGGCTAAAAAAGAGTTTATATGTTTGTCCTAGATGTTTGGAGTATGATTATGCTACAAAAAGAATATGTGAAAAATGTGGGTGTAATAAGTGTTATACAAGTGTACTTAAGAGTGAACCTAAGTCAAGATTTGAAATACCGAAAGAGGATTGGACGCGTATTATTCTTTATAGAAAAACGAATGGGTATGATTATTCGGAATGCGAAAAGATATTCGCGAAAGCTCCCTTGTTGGGAGTAAAGATACCAAGAGATGACAAGCCGTCTTATTTGATGAAATCATTGGGAAAGCCAAAAAGTAAACGAGGAAATTTTGGTGGAATAGCGAACCATGCAGGGGTGTCGGATTATGTACGTATGGTTAATGGAGGGGCTTGTTCGCCTAAATAAGCTTTTTTTTAAGAGAAGAGACGTAATTATAAAAAGGATATGGAGAATTCGATGAGCAATTATATTGAATATCAAAAATCAGTAGCATCAGAGTTTGAAGCATATAAAAACAGAGTAAGAAATATTATTGGTGACAGTCATTGGGGCGAAGAAGGGCGACATAAAGAAGTAGTACTAATGAATTATTTAAAAAGAGTTTTACCTAATAATATATCAATTGGTACAGGTTTTGTAAAAAGTAATAGAGGAATTACAAAGCAGATTGACATAATTATTTATGATTCAACTTATCCAGTGTTTTTTTCAGAAGGTGATTTTGTAATAGTTATTCCTGAAAGTGTATTAGGGATAATTGAGGTTAAAAGTAATATTAGAAACGGAGGAGATTTGAAGGAATACATAAACAAAGCTAATTATAATGCAGAAGTGATATGTGGGAACGAAGCGCGGAATTTGTTTAATGGTATTTTTTCTTATGACGGTATTCTCAGTGTAGAAACAATCGTCAATAATGTTGAACAACTGGATTACTCTGATATATTGAAAACAGAATCGTTTAATCAACCGCATGGAAATAGATTGTTAAGTTGTGTAAATCATATTGTATACTCAGACAAAGTATTTGTAAAGTTATGGAATCATTGTTTGGAAAGACGAGAAGCCTATTATAGCATTTATAAAATGCCAGATAAGTTAGCTATGGGGTATTTTATATCTAATTTGCAAGAGTTTGTATACAGATATACAAAAGGACGCTATTTAGAGGAATTGCCAGATGGACTAAGAGAATTTTTTTATCCGTTGCCCGAAGGGAAAGAACCATATCTCATAGAAAAAGCATATATAAAAAAGGATGAATAGCTTGAAACAGTCATTATTTGAATGGTGTAAAGAAAATGCAAGATTAGAACTAATTGAGCAGTGGGATTATGAAAAGAATGGGTCACTACTGCCAGAGCATGTTTCTGCATGCGCAGGGAAAAATGTTTGGTGGAAGTGTGAAAAAGGGCATTCGTGGGAGGCCTTAGTTAGTAACAGAAATAAAGGTCAAGGATGTCCGTATTGTTCCGGACATAGAATACTAAAAGGTTTTAATGATTTCGAAAGCCAATATCCGGAACTTGCGGAGGAGTGGGATTATGAGAAGAATGAAGTATTACAACCATCGGAAGTGACTCCTAAGTCGGATAAAAGGGTATGGTGGAAATGTGAAAAGCAACACTCATGGCAGGCTCCTGTAAAAAGAAGAACATTGGGGAGCGGATGTCCGGTTTGTGCAAATAAAGTAGTTTTGCGTGGTTATAATGATGTTGCATCTCAATATCCTGATTTAGTTCTGGAGTGGGACTATGAAAAGAATCAGAATGTGAATCCAACAGAAATAACATTTGGGCATGATAAAAAGGTATGGTGGAAGTGTGAAAAAGGACATTCATGGCAGTCAATTATTGGTGATCGTATACATGGAAATGGTTGCCTATATTGTTCTAAAAGAAAACAAGTAAAAGCAGTAGTAATAAAAGGAAGAACTGTTCCTGAGCGTGAAATAAGTGGAAGTAGGATATTAAGTGGCTATAATGATTTAGACACTTTATACCCTGAACTCATGGAAGAATGGGATTATAGTAAAAATGACAATGTCGATCCAACAAAGGTAGGCCGTGGTTCTGAATGTAAAGTATGGTGGAAATGTGAGAGAGGACATTCATGGCAAGCTATTATCAGTAATCGAGTTAAGGGAGTTGGTTGTCCAATGTGTTCAAAAGGACAGCGGATTTCTTTTGCTGAAAAGGCAATCTTATACTATGTGAGGAAAGTTTTTGAAAACGTAGAAGAAAACTACAGGACTCAATGGTTGGGAAAAAGCGAACTGGATATATATATTCCGGAACTGAATATTGCAATAGAATATGATGGTGCAGAGTGGCATAAAAAAGAGGAAAAAGATAGACGAAAAGATGAACTATGTTTTGAACATGGAATCACATTGATTCGTATACGTGAAGAAGGTGCACCGTTGTATAAGTCTTTGGCACTAAAATATTATGTTACAGATGATTCGGTCGAGGAGATAGAAAAAGCTATTGCATATGTGTATGAGATTTGTCGAGAACGTGAAAAAGAGTTATTGTTTCCGGTAGTTGATTTACAGAAGGAGAAAGAACATATTTATGCAATGGTTTATCAATCCAGAATAGATAATTCTTTAGCAGAAAATTTTCCTGAATTGCTTGCTGAATGGGACTATGAGAAAAATGGGGATTTAAAACCGAGTGCGGTATTTTCTAAGTCCAAGATTAAAGTATGGTGGAAATGTAGTTTAGGACATAGTTGGCAAGCAGTTGTTCATACACGGAGTAATGGTTGTGGGTGTCCGGTATGTTCTGGGAAAAAAGTTTTGGTAGGTTACAATGATTTGGCAACTATTCGTCCTGATATCGCAGTAGAGTGGAATGAAGCAAGGAATGAGATTTCTCCATGCGAAGTTACAGCGAGTTCTAATAAAAAAGTTTGGTGGAAATGTATCTGTGGACAAGAGTGGGAAGCAAAAATCAACTCACGAACTTCATTAGGAACGGGATGTCCAGTCTGTGGACGTAAAAAAGCATCGACGAATAAGACAATAAAGGGGGAGGAACGTCTTCTGAAAAACAATCCTATATTTAAAGAGTTTGATATTGAAAGGAATGAGGACATTGATATTCAGAGTATTAGGATTGGTAGCGGAAGAAATGTTTGGTGGATATGTTCCGTGTGTGGAATGTCATGGAATGCACAGATTCATACGCGAGTACAGGGATTTGCAAAATGTCCGAGGTGTAGTGGTAAAAGTTCTTATTGATTTACGGGCATTTTGGAAGCATATGTAAGTGCTTTTGAATGTTAGGTATGTATTGATTTGAATTATATTTTTGGAAACTTTTAGGAGGATATATTATGAAGAAGATAGAGGGTTCACCGAAAAACTTAAAACAACTGTTGCAGAACACAAAATATTCTATTCATTATTACCAGCGTGAGTATATGTGGCAACGGAAACATATAGAGGAGTTGATTGATGACTTAACCTCGGAATTTCTTGATAATTATAAGCCTGGTGATGCTCGCCCTGCGGTGGCGGATTATGGTGCATATTTTATGGGGTCTATCGTGCTCGCAGGAAGGGAAAATGCTATCATAGATGGACAACAGCGTTTTTCGTCTTTGACCTTATTACTGATGTATTTGAATAACCGCTTAAAGAAAATAGGTCAAAGTTATAATATGATTGAGACTATGATTTTTTCCGAGTCTTTTGGAACAAAATCTTTTAATATTAATGTTGATGACCGTCAGGAATGCATGGAAGCTATATTTACGGAGAAGGAGTTTGATATCACCGATTGTGGGGAGTCCGTGCGTAATTTATATGGTCGCTATATTGATATTACGGATGTTTTTCCGGCTGACATCACGGATGATATGCTGTTGCATTTTTGCGATTGGCTTGCTGAGAAGGTATTCTTTATTGAAATTGTTGCTACTACGGAACAGGATGCCCACAAGGTGTTTGTTACCATGAATGACCGTGGTCTTAGTCTGACTTCAACCGAAATGCTGAAAGGATATATTCTGTCGGAAATCAAGGATGATAAGGTTCGAGAGAAGATGAATGAACTGTGGAAGGAAAGAGTTCTTGTTTTGAAAAAAGACGATGATAAAGGGGATGAGACCTTTATTAAAGCTTGGTTACGTGCGCATTATGCGGAAACTATCCGTGAGACCAAGGCTGGTGCTGTAAACAAGGATTTTGACATCATCGGTGGCTCTTTCCATAAATGGGTTCGAGATGAACGTGATAAGTTGGGACTGGACACTACAGCTGACTTTGAAATGTTCATCCGCAAGTTTGCAAAATTTGCAGAGGTGTATCAAAAAATTAGAGAGGCCGAGACAACCTTCACTGAAGCAACGAAGTATGTTTATTATAATGCACAGGTCAATTTCACGTTGCAACCACAACTTCTTTTGGCACCAATTTGTTTTGAGGACTCTTGGCCTGTTATCATTGAGAAAATTAATCTGACTGCCCGCTTTATTGATATTCTGATTGTATCCAGAGTCACTAATTATCGGTCTGTGGATTACAGTACCATCAAGAATTTTATATTTAACGTGACTAAGGATATTCGTATGTGTGATGTTCCGACATTGAAACAGAAGTTGATGCAGCAGTATATTAATTTGGATTTCAAGGCGGAAGTGGCATTGCCGGATTTGGGTCTGAATAGCTTTACAAAGAAGTACATCAAAAATATACTTGCACGTGTGACGGGCTTTATTGAAGAAAGTACGGGAGTGGCTTCGAATTACTGCAACTATATGAATACGCAGACCAAAAATCCGTTTGAAGTTGAACACATTATCACCGACCACTATGAGTGGTTTACGGACGAGTATGCGGACCAGGAAGACTTCAGACGGTGGAGAAATAGTGTTGGAGCCCTGTTGTTGCTACATAAGAGTATTAATGCCAGCCTTAACGATGCGAAGTATTCCTACAAATTGGCAAAGTACTGTTCTAATGAGGGAAATATTTACACGGAGTCATTAGGACAGCTTGCATACCAGAACAATCCGCAATTTAAGAAATTCATTGCTGAAAATGATTTGAATTTTAAGGCTTATGATCAATTTGGAAAGACTGAAATCATAGAGAGAGTTTATCTGTTGGTGCAACTTGTAAAACTGGTGTGGAATGAAGAAATGTTTCAAAGTTAAGTGAGAGCGAGAAATCAAAATGGATTTTAGCTTGAAGATTGTAGTATTGAAGTGAATTACAATAAGGAGGAATTTGCGATGACCAAAAATGCAGATAGCAATCGATATAGCAAATGTTATGTGGCTTTTCTTGACCTATTGGGTTTTAGAAATACTATAAATAAGGCTTCTTGTGAGGATATTCTAAATATTTTTAAAGAAATTAAAAATCCTTTAATAAAGCTCTATCGAGGAGAAAATGGAAAAGCAGTAGAAGTGTCCGGACCAGAGTATCTTCATTGTAAGGTTATGTCTGATAGCATTTGTTTTTACATTGAGGCAGATATTGAGAATGCACTCTTGTGTTTATTAAGTGCTTGTGCGATATTTCAAGCTAAGCTTTTAAAATTAACGACACCAATTCTTGTGCGAGGGGCCATCGTATTAGATGATCTTTACGCAAAAGAAGACGTTACATTTGGGAAAGGCTTATCGCAAGCATATGAGTTAGAGGAAAAGAGTGCGAAATATCCAAGAATTATTTTTACTAAGGAAACATTTGATTTAGGTGTAAAAGGAACTCAAGAACAGATTCAGCCTAGAATGAACGAACTTGTTTTCTGCGATTCAGATGAATTTTATTGTGTAGATTATTTGCCATGTTTAAGTGACTTAGAAAAGAATGACCAAGCTGAATATTGTAAGAAGGTTCACGACCATATCCTTCATGTGTTGTCAACTACAACAGATAGTTCAATTCGCGATAAATATGTTTATTTGAAAAAATATTTTTACAGGACGTTTAGATTGTAAAATTAAGAGTTTCTTATGTTTGAGTATTATACACAGAAGGGGAATTTTGAATGACGGAATTTCATTACAGTAGATATATAGAAGAATTAAAGAACTTGTTTTTTTCAATGAGAGGAATAAGCGTTGACATAGCAACGTTTGACCATCTTTATAATGGAATTGATTCTATGGTTATATTTGATACAAGGGGCAATTGGAAATTGATTTTTATCAAAAGAGGTTTGGGTAATACTTTAGAGATTCCAGTAGAGAGAGGGTACAAATTTACTATAGATGGGAATGCAAATTATAAGAAGTTTAAAGAGTATTTTCAGATTGGCGGTGCAAAAGGTGAATTTAGTTTAAATGAGTTTGTTTCACTTTTTAAAAGCATTATTCCAGAAAGATATGTTTTAGACGATGAAAAACGTGTAAATATTTTGAAATATGATAGAATTGATTGCGAGAGTGAAGGAATTTATCCTATAAGAACTATAAATTGGGAAGAAGTACATGCTAAAAATCCGAAGTTGGATCCAACAAAATATCATAGAACCGCTAAAAATCTTGAAAAAACTAAGCAACTATATCCCAACATTTATCGGGCTACCAAAGATATGGATATGACTATTGTTTATGGAAGAAGTGTTGAGATAAGAACAGAAGATATTAAAAATGGTGTATGGTAACGTGGGGTAAAATGATTCAATATTGAAAGAAAAAGTTAATTAGTATTTCCGGTACCTCACCCTCAAAATAGTATGGGTTACTTTTGCGGAGTTGGGAATGAAGGAAAGTGATATTGAAGAGATTTTTAGAAAAGATATTGATATGAAAAGGGTGTGTTAGCTGATGAAAGAAGAATTAAAAGATAAGTTTTTGAGTAGCAATGATCTGGTAAAAGATGTATATAAAGATACGTTACAGCCTTCATTAAAAAGAGTAGGAAAAGTAGGCGAAGATATTTTAAAATTTGTAGCATTGCCATTTACCTTTTTGGGTTTAACTGCTGGACAGCTAGAAGATAAATATAAAAAATTTATCGCAGAGTCAATTAATAAAGTGCCTGAAGCAAGGCGAGAACTTCCAAAATCAGCAGTGGCAAGCCCATTGTTGGAGCATGTGAAGTATTTATTTGGAGACGAAGAAGAGTCGAAGAATCTGATTGAAATGTTTTCAGAATTGTTGGCTAATGCCTCAAATACGGATAAGAAAAACACTATTCATACTTCTTTTGTGTATACGTTATTGCAACTTGGAAGTATTGAAGCAGAGGTATTGCGTAAAATATATATAGCGAGTGATGACTACAGAATTATTGGAGTCACATTTAGAAAACGTGGAATAGGAGACAAAAGATGGATTTACGTTTTATCCGATGAGGCAGAACCATCAGGAGTCGAAGAGGAGAATGTCTTTTTTTACTACAATATTGTGATATTAAATGGTGAATTTAGAGAGTCAAATGATATGGTTATAGGTGCATTGAATGTGTTAGAACATCATAATTTGATTTCGTCTTTTAAGATTAACAAATATAAGAACGAAGATAACTATTCATTAGAAAAACATACATTGGAGAATTTAAATGATTTTGATCCTTATGGGTCATTAGTATGTTATAAACTTACTCAGTATGGAAAAGATTTCATGAATGCTTGTGTGGATGCTAAAATAAATTCGCAATTATGGCTTAAATGTATAAATTGTAATATTGGATTTAAAGATATTGATGAAAATGGCATTTGCCCGCGGTGTGGAGAAGAGGGAGTGAAGTGAGCAGTCTCACAGATGAGGGAGAAACTGGCATTTGTCTTAGCATTCTGCTATAATTATGGCATTATACTTAGGAAGGTGGGATTGATTTGTTGACATATACGCAAGCAGAACGATTTATAAATAAGTTAGGTGCGGAACGATATAACGAGCGAATTCGTGTTGTAGAAAAATACAAAGATCAATGGGAATTGTCCGAAATAGCATTTCAGCAATCGCTTTCCGTTAACAGTCTGATTTTCTATGCGGTTTCAAAACGGTATGGGAGAGTAATATTCAAAATTCTTATTAACAGTGAGTTTGGTGAAGATAGAAAAGAAATAAGGTCATTGATACAGTTTCAAGGAGAGAATTTCTGCAAACTTTATGAGTATTCACTTGAGGATAAGGTTTATATAATGGAACGAATTATTCCTGCTGATACTTTATATGAAAGCGCACGCCGTGAGGAACGGATAAAGATTGTAGGGGCCATATTTAAAGTACTACACAAACCTGACTTGCCGGACAGTACATTCCCTACATATTCCGAATGGTTTGATGCGGGAAAGGAAGGGACAAAAAATCGTAAGGATTGTGAAGAGCTCCGTCAATATCTTGAAAGCGCCGAGAGCATGCTGAAAGAGATAGGTAGGAAGTATTCGCGCAATGTTCTGTTACATGGTGATTTACACCACGAAAATATACTTAAGAATGAAAATGGTAGCTATACGGTGATTGACCCAAAAGGTGTAGCAGGTGACCCGGTATTTGATTTATCGAGATTTATACTGGATGAATTCAGAGACGATTTAGTCTCTGAGCCAAAGGAGATAATCATTGATTTTGTGAAAAAGCTTGGTGAAAGCGTTGGGATTCCCTGTGAGACTTTATTGCGCTGTTTGTATATTGAAACGGTCATTTGGCTTTTCAGAGAAGAACTTGCCAATGGAGAAAGCCTTGAAGAGTGTGAGCAACTTATTACGAATATGAAAACTGCGTATGAATTGTGTTAGTATAGGCAAATAAATTGGATTTGCGGAGGTAAGTATTATGAAAGCAATGTTGACAAGCTCTCTTGGAGGGGCTATTAAGGTGAACGGGAAAAGAATACCGGATGTTCTGATTCAACAAAATGGGTTGTTAGACAGGTTGAAATCCATTTGGACACAGGATGCAAGGGTGCTGATTGTTTGTGCGAATCCGGATAACCATGAGAAGAATGATGGGGTATATGCTTGTTTAAAAGAAGCCCTCTCTATGAGTGGGCTGAGTGTTTCGTATCTTGCGCAGTGTGATGACAGAAACCCGGACATTATTGAAAACTTACCGGATATGGATGTGATTATTTTGGCGGGAGGCCATGTGCCTACACAAAACAAGTTTATGAAGCAGCTTCGTTTGAAAGAACGTTTGTTAGATTACAATGGGATTGTGGTCGCTTGGAGTGCCGGTTCCATGAACTGTGCAGAGGTTGTTTATGCAGGTCCGGAGCTTGAAGGTGAGGCAGTTGACCCGCTTTATGAGCGTTGGATTCCGGGACTTGGCATAACAAATATCAATATTTATCCGCATTTTCAAAAGCTTAGAGATGAGTATTTGGACGGGATGCGTTTAATTGAGGACATTACCTTTGAGGATAGTGTGGGTCATGAAATTATTGCTTTGAATGATGGCAGTTATCTCATGATTGAGAACGGACAAACGACACTGTACGGGGAAGCGTATCGTATTAAGGATAGACAACTTACGCAAATATGTAAGGATGGAGAATTTATTATTTTGTAAATAAAAGAATTTTCCGCCATTTTCTATGTGTAGGATGAAAGGTGGATATTTTTTGGAACCTTCCTGATGGTTATCCCCTCTTAACCCACACTTAACTTTCCCTCAATTGTCCTCCCCCTACTCCCATGCTATAATAAAGCCATAGGATCCTAATCGAAACAACTCAAGTTGAAGAAAAGGAGGCTGAGACTATGGCTATTGAGACATTTGGAAAGAGGATTTGCCGCTTACGGAAGCAGGCAAATATGACGCAGAGGGAGCTAGCGAATCTGTTGGGGATTTCGGAACCGGCAGTGTGCAAGTGGGAGACGGACAGCTCCATGCCGGATATTATGCTGCTTGCACCCCTCGCGAGAGCATTACATACCGACTTAAACACATTGCTGTCCTATGAAGAAACAGTATCTCCGGAAAAAGTGAAGGAGTTTGCGGATGCCGCAGAAGAAATCGGTAGAACAGGGGGAACGGTTGCAGAAATGCAGTATTGGAAGGAAAAGCTCCAAGCGTATCCGAACTCCGAACCGCTAAAGATGGCATATGTGAAATGGTTAATGAGGTTGCAGGTACAGAGAGCGGCAACAGAGGAACAGATGCAAATCATGGAGGAGCTTCTTCTTACGCTGTGCAAGTCCGAAGAGACGGAGATGAAGTTCGAAGCGAAGCGTTATCTGGCAAGCTTTTACATTACAAGTCAGAGGTTTGAGGAGGCAGAGAATGTTCTTGCCACACTCCCGGATTTTGATTTTAATGCAAGACATTTAAACGCATTGCTTTTGTATGTGAAGAAGGATTATGAGGCCGCCCGGAAGGAATGTGAGCAGTTTTTGTTTGAGTGTGTGCAGAATGCATTGATTTGTCTGTCACGTATGGCAGGGATTGCGGTGGCAACGAAGGACAGTGAAAAAGAGCGGACCTATGCGGATATGATGTGTCGGATGGAACAGGAACTGGGCATTCCGTTTTATCGGGGAGCGACGCAGATGATGGAGTGCTATTTGCGTTCCGGCGAGGAAGAAGAGGCAGCAAAGTACTTT
Organism: Lachnospiraceae bacterium; assembly: GCA_017503735.1. Classification (GTDB taxonomy): domain Bacteria; phylum Bacillota; class Clostridia; order Lachnospirales; family Lachnospiraceae; genus SIG307. The sequence continues at coordinate 24,320 of JAFVSN010000039.1, read as the reverse complement.
GAGAAGTATGTAGAAAATATGATGCATGCAGAGGATTGTTTTGAGAAGTCCCTATTCTTCGGTGATTTGGGAGAGGATATACGGTTTATTTCAAACGGTGCCTTGGTGAGTCTGGATGCATTCCGGGATGAACTGGTTCAGGTGATGCAGAATCCTTGGTATATGAAACGACTTCGGGATAACGAGAGGGTTCAACAGAGTATGGAGAAGCTGAAGTTGTATATGGAAGGGAAATAAGTATTTCCGTTTCGTAGGGTATCTTAATTGGCTGTCGAGACTGAAAACAGGTAGAAAACTGTTGGCGGGGAAATTCCCCGCCACTTTTGTTTTTTTACAAATCTATTGCTTGCAACATGTTTTTTGTGCTATACTTATAACAGAATCAAAGAAATCAGACATATTCAAGAGGAGGAGGGAGCGCAATGTTTTTATATCACGGTAGTAATTTGACGGTATCAGAACCTAGATTGGTAGAGCAGAACCGCTTTCTTGATTTTGGATATGGATTCTATACCACAACGAATAAGACGCAGGCAATCGGCTTTGCGGATAAGGTGACGAAGCGGCGTAAGGAAGGAGTACCGACGGTTAGCATTTTTGAAATCGATGAAGAGAAGGCGTTTTCCGAGTGTTCTGTCTTACGGTTTGATGCTCCGGATGAAGCATGGTTAGATTTTGTTTCGGAGAACCGAGAAGGGAAATATAACGGAAAAGCATATGATTTCATATATGGACCTGTTGCCAATGATGATGTATATACTACATTTACCTTGTACACCGCAGGTGTTTTGACGAAAGAACAAACAATAGAGGCTTTGAAAGTAAAAAAGCTGTATAATCAGTTAGTGCTGACCTCCACAAAAGCACTGAGCTATTTGAAATTTTGTGGTACAGTTTCAGAGGAGGAATTCTAATGGAACAGAAAAAATTTGAAGCGATGTTGGTGTTGATTGTGCCAAAGATTATTGACCTGATTGTTCAAAACAATGCTTTGGATGAAGTTACTGCATCAAAGGCGTTTTATGAATCTAGAGTATATTCACTGTTGGAGGAGGAAGAGACGAAGCTATGGCAGCTTAGTCCGTTAACTCTTTTTACCATGTACGTCGAAGAAAAAAGCACAGGAAATATTACATTCCCGGAGGGATAAGTATGAGCAGACAAGGTGATTTTATGGTGTATTGTACCGAACAATATAAGTCAGCAAAAAAGTTAAGCGGTAAGCAGGTTTCGGAACTGTTCAGCCGTTATCAGGTGTGGGATTATATTTATTCCTGCTTTGAAGCACTGCATACAACCGGTGCGAATTATATTGTAGATGATATTGATTTGTATATTGAGGCAAGGCGGACTGCATTGGCTTAAATGACATCAAATATATCCTATTAATACAGCGACCATGGACTTGCCATTTGGCAGGTCCTTTCTTTTGCCTGAGGTTGGTTGCGTGAACTCCTTTTGTCCACCTAGACATGCCCGTGCTTCTGTGTTATCATTGGAGTAAAAGTAGTAAAAAGTAAAGACATAGGAGGCTGTAATTATGTCTTCGGAATCGAAAAACGCAAATAACCAAAGGAATATAGCTGCGGACCAACTGGCATCCTACCCCGTTCTGTTACGGGAATATGACCCGAACTGGGCAGTTATTTTTGAAGAAGAAAAAGAGAAACTATGGCAGACTGTAGGGGACAGCATGGAGGATATCTTTCATTTCGGCAGTACTTCCGTTCCGGGGATGCTGGCGAAACCAACGGTAGACATCCTGGTGATTTTGAAGAAAGATATCGATTTGGACGCTTTTTGTAAGTGTATGACGGATGCGGGGTATCTGTGTACGAAGTATCCGGATAAGACAAAGAAGCGAAAGAATTGCATGAACTTTGTGGTGCCGTATACGGTGGACGGCGTGGAGCAGTATAAGTGTTACATCCATATCAGGGAAAACGATGTGCCGAGACCGGAGCTGCTGTTTGCGAAGTATTTGAGAGAGCATCCGGAGGCAGCAAAGGAGTACAGTGAGCTGAAGCAGAAGCTGGCGTTACAGTATGGAGACAATCGACAGGAATATATGCTGGCGAAAACAGAGTTTGTGGAGAAGTATACTCGAGTGGCAGAAAAAGAAGGAGGCGTTGCAAAAGATGAATAGCATAAACATAGACGAGAAATGGATCTTCCGTAGAGGATATCTGGATTCTGTGGGTATGTTGTCGGAGGACCCGGGGACGGTGGTGAATCTTCCCCATGACGGAATGATCGGAACGCCGGTAACGCCGGATGCGCCGGCTAAGTCGGACTCCGGTTATTTTGTAGGTGGGCTGACCAATTATACAAAGTTTGTTTTCATCCCGGCGGAATGGAAAAATGACTGTGTCGGACTTGCCTTTGACGGGGCGATGATGAATGCCACCATTGATGTTAACGGCGGCAGAGTCGGGCTTCAGAATTATGGGTATGTCCCATTTTATGTTGATTTAACCCCTTATGTTTCTTTTGGGGAAGAAAACCGTATTACCGTGAATCTAAATACTGCGTCCCAGCCTAATTCCCGTTGGTACACCGGGTCCGGTTTGTTCCGCGGTGTGAAGCTTTGCCACGGGCCGCGGGTGCACATTGCGACCGACGGAATTTTTGTAAAAACCAAAGAGGTGGCGGATGGATACGCGTTTCTGGAGGCGCAGGTAGAGGTGGAAAATGCCACCTTGGATAACAGATTGGCAGAAGTGTCCGTACAGATTCAAGAAGACGGCAAGGATGCGATCCTTACACAGACGAAACGTGTAATTCAGGTAAATTCCGGTAGCTGGGAAACGGCAAGAATCCCGCTGAATCTTAAGAATCCGAAGCTATGGGATGCAGAAGAGCCGAATCTGTATCAGGTGAAGGTTTTTGTGAAAGATTTGGGTGTATACCGTACCCGTTTTGAACGGTCTGCGGTTACTCCGGTGGATGAGGTGACCACCTTGTTCGGTGTCCGTACCATTACGGCGGATGCGGTTCGGGGTCTTCGGATTAACGGAAAAACTGTAAAGTTAAAGGGCGGTTGTCTGCATCATGACAACGGCTTGCTGGGTGCCGCAAGCTTTTATGAGGTTGAAGCCAGAAAGGTGAAAAAGTTAAAAGAGGTAGGTTTTAATGCCATCCGTACCGCCCACAATCCGCCGTCTGCCGCATTGATTGAAGCTTGCGACAGATTGGGAATGTATGTATTTGATGAGGCGTTTGATGCCTGGGGAATCGGAAAGCGTGCCGGAGATTACAGCCTGTATTTTAACAGTCAATGGGAAAAGGATTTGACTGCGTTTGTAAAGAGAGACCGGACCCATCCGTCGGTGATTCTATGGTCCATCGGAAATGAGATTCCGGAGAGAGGCGGTCTCGGAAACGGTTATACCGTGGCGACGAAGCTTGCGGAGACCATTCACAAACTGGACGGAACCAGACCGGTCAGCAACGGTATCTGCACTCTTTGGGCAGGGCTGGATGATGCTCTTGCTACCGGACGTGTCCAGACACAAAATGCCGCAGAGGACCAGGCTTCCGTTTTGTGGGAGTATGTGACGGAGCCGTTTACCAACGGATTAGACATTGTGGGCTATAACTATATGGAAGATAACTATGAGCGCGACCATGAAATGTTTCCGGAACGGGTGATGTTAGGTTCGGAGAATTTTCCGCAGCAAATCGGTTATCGTTGGCCTTTGGTAGAACGTCTTCCGTACGTCATCGGTGATTTTACCTGGACGGCATGGGACTATCTGGGAGAAGCCGGAATCGGAAAAGCGGTGTATGTAGATGAGGACGATCCATTGGTGCAAAAAGGGTCCTGGTCACTGATGCCGCAACCGGGGTCTCCGTTTCCGTGGAGATTGGCCAATGATGCGGACTTTGATATTACGGGACATATGCTTCCGCAAGGAGCTTATCGAAGCGTTGTCTGGGGAAGTGATAAGACGTATCTGTTCTCCATGCATCCGGATGCTTTCCATAAGGTGGAAATGATTACTATGTGGGGATTTCCGGCGGTTTTCTCCAGCTGGAATTATAACGGATATGAAGGAAAATCCGTAGAATTGGTGGTGTACTCCAAGGCAGAGGAAGTGGAAGTGTTTGTAAACGGGAAGTCCATCGGAAGAAAGTCGGTTTGCATGACACGACCGATGCCGTATTCCGCACGTTTTGAGACGGTGTATGAACCGGGAACCGTGGAGGCAGTTAGCTTTTGCGGAGGAAAAGAAGTCAGCAGGGATGTGCTGGTAACTGCAGGAGAACCGGCGGAGCTTTGCTTGCTTCCGGAAAAGTTCGAGATGCGGGCAGACGGACATGACCTTATCTGTGTGGGGATTGAAATCCGGGATAAGGAGGGACGTTTGGTGCCGGATGCAGAGATTCCGCTAAACGTTACAATAGACGGATGCGGAGTGCTTGCAGGATTTGGTTCTGCGAATCCTGTTACGGCAGAGGATTATACCGACGAAACGACAGTGAGCTACAGAGGACGTGCCATGGCAGTTATCCGTTCCGGCTATGAGAACGGCCCGGTTCGTGTGGAAGTGTCGGCAGAGGGAATAGCAACTGTAAAGGCAGCGTTTACAGCTGTGTAAAGGAGTATGTGAAGTGATATGAAAAAAGAAATATTCAAGGAGGTACGTATATGAAAAAAACAACAAAGTTACTTTGGTTCGTAGTTGCGCTGCTATGCAATACCGCATTTCTTCTTCTTTGCGGGTACGGGCAGATAAATCATCCGGATACTGCCACATACCTGGACCCGTTGCTTGGAGTCGGAGCAGTGCTTGCGTTGGCATGGGGTTGTACCGGGGTTGCGGTTCAGGTATATTTCAGGGGAAAGTACCGTCACCTGGAGCGTCGGGCCTTTGATTGGAAATTTTGGAGACAGTGTTTCTTGTTGGCAGCATACTATATCGGAAGTGTGGTTTATCTTTCTGCCATGGCGTATGACTTTATGGTGAGCTATCTTTCTCTTTTTGCCATTGCGCTTTCTCCTTTGTGGTTGCTGGGCGGCAGCCGTACTCTTTGGACATCGCAGGACGGCACGGAGTCGTATTATCTGGATGATTCCGGAAAATGGTATGAGGTTCGTGAAGTAACGGAGAATGAGGACAGGGTGGAAATCAGATGTACCGCGGCGGACGGCAGTGTTCGAGCCGTTACCATAGAGAAAAGAAATCAGAGATGGTAAGATGTTGAAAATTTTTTTATAAATTCTTGTAAGATTCTTTACTTTCCGGAGTCTTATAAGGGAAAGGAGGTGATAGCACCGTGGAGTTTGAAGAACTGTACAATACCTATTTTAAGGATGTGTATCGGTATGTGTTGCGTCTTTCGGGAGATGCGCATGTAGCGGAAGAGGTAACAAGCGATACGTTCTTTAAAGCCTTAAAGGCAATCCATAAGTTTCGCGGAGATTGCGAGGTTCGGGTGTGGTTGTGTCAGATTGCGAAAAATTGCTACTATTCCTTTTTGAAAAACAGCGGGAAAGAAGAGAACATCGACACGCCGGAACTGATGAACATTGCGGACCCGGAGAGCCCTGTGGAAGAGCGGCTTACAAAAAAGGAAACAGCCATGGAACTTCAAAGGTTGTTACACCTGCTTTCGGAACCCTACAAGGAAGTCTTTATGTGGCGGACTTATGCGGATTTGAGTTTTAAGGAAATCGGGCAGATGTTCGGAAAGACGGACAACTGGGCCTGCGTGACCTATCACCGGGCTAGGACAATGTTAAAAAAAGGATTGGAGGAAAGTGAACATGAGAAAGGAATGTAGTATTGTACGTGATCTGTTGCCGCTTTATGTGGAGGACATGGTCAGTGCGGATACCGGGGAGTTTGTGAAGGAGCATTTAGAGGGGTGTGAGGAATGTCGGATGGAACATGACCGGATGAAGCTACCGCAGGAGAGGAAGGAAAGCGGGGATGCAGCAGATAATAAAGAAGCTGTGGCACCGCTTGTAGCCTTACAGCGTAAATTGGGGAGAAAGAAAGTGCAGACGGTGTTATGTACCGTATTGTTTGTGGTTGCGCTGTTTGTGTCGGCATTTGCGGTGTTAAGCACTCCGGTGTATATTCCTTATGATGAGGAGTTGTTTACCATAACGGAAAATGAAGATGAAAGTGTGACGATTGTTTTTGACGAGAGAGTGACGGACTATGAATGCAGTTCGGATGCACATATCGGTTGGGTAGGCGTAGAACCGTGCTATGAGATTGAGGCATGGAGTACGCTCTGGAACAAATGGATTTCCAAAAGGGATCAGCAGTTTGTCGTAATTCATAAGGTGACCGGAGAAGATTTTTCCGTATATTATGCTTCCAATGACGGCAGCGAGAATGTTTGTGTTTACGGCGAACCAATGACAAGCGGAGGTGTCATTACATTACCGAGATTGGTGTTAGGTAATTATTTTCTGATTGCGACAGTGTGTGCGGCGATACTGCTGGTAGTACTGTGGGCAGTGAGGAAAAAGGCTACGGTGAGGGTCTGGATTGAGAGGATGCTATACTATCTGCTTTCTTACGGCATTGCGCATGTGATTGTAACGGGATTCGGTTCAAGTACCTATTCCGCACAGAGAGATTTTATGTTTATTCTGTTCCTTTCCATTTTAATCTACGGCGGAATCCTTCTGGCGCGAAGCGTATACCGGGAGCGGAAGGAGATAAAAGAGCTTACGAAGAATTCGTAAAAATAATTTGCCAAGAAAACTTTGCAAAAAACTCTTGACAAGTTTACTTTGCACGTATATAATATAGTTGTGCACAGAAAACTTGGCAAAGGAGAGATTCTATGGAGAAAGAAGAAATTTTGAGACGAAGTCAATCGGAGAACAAAGGGAAACCGGATGAACTGGAAACTTACGCATTGGGAGCTGCTTCACGTACGGGAATGATTACAGGTGCTGCAGTGTGCGTGTTTTTGGTTCTTGTCAGCAGGTATGTGTTGGATGTTCCGGAACTGGCACTTGCCGGCTGGATGGTTCTTTTTGCAATGCAGGGGAGCGGTAATCTGACAATGTACCGTCATCTGAAAACAAAGAAAAAGCTTGTTTTGGGCTTGATTGAAGTTGCGTTTGCGATTTTCTTTGCAGTGGCAACAGTGCTGAAAGTGGTGATGTAGGGATGGAAGATACACTTGTTTTAAAGAATCGATTAAAAGAAGCCCGTAGCGAAAAAGGCTTATCCCAACAACAGTTGGCCGATATGGTGGGAGTATCCCGGAATACCATCAGCTCCATTGAAACAGGACAGTTCAATCCTACGGCAAAATTAGCGCTGATTTTGTGCGTGGCATTGGAGAAGAAGTTTGAAGAATTGTTTTACTTTTAAATGTAATACAAAAATCGAAAAGGACTTGCCGGTTCGAAGCGGCAGGTCCTTTGATTTGTTGTTAAAAAAAGATTGACAGTAAGTGAGATAAGTGTATAATTAGGACTAATATTATGGAAAAAATAGGAGGGTACGTATGGAATATACATTTCGAAATTGCAAGGATACCGATATCCCGTTTCTTTTGGAGTTAAAGGAGAAGTCCTTCCGTTGGTATATTGAAACAATGTACGGTTGGAATGAAGTTGTGCAGACGGATATTATTAAAAAGGAACTGGCAGCCCATCAGCCGGATATGCGTATCATTCAGTGTGAGGGGAAAGATGCGGGCATTTTTACCTTTTTCTACGATGAGAAAGGGGATGCTTTTATTGAGCTGATTGCGATTATGCCGGAATACCGGGGGAAGGGGATTGCTTCCCGAATTATCACGAAGGTTCTGGAAGAAAACAAAGGGCGCAGAGTGCATTTGCAGACCTTCAGAGAGAACCCGGCAAGAGAGCTGTATCAGAAGCTTGGATTTCAAAAATATGGTGAGACGGAGACACATTGGTTGATGGAAGTGTTACCGGAGTGATAAGAAAAATGTCTACATTTTTCCACTCTTTTTGCCGATATAGTAGATAAGACAATTGCTGTGGGAAACGGAGTTCCCGCACGTTTTGAATTCGGCGAAGGAGTTTTCCTTCCCGTGTCGGCAAAGGAGGGCAGATTATGAGTAGCGTAAACAACAATATATCAACATTTCTTCATACTTACGAAGCTTATCGGATTCCGAAAGGACATGAAGCATTAAATGCAAAGAATGCAGAGCTGATTAAAACCGAAGAGGGTAGTGAACTGATTTTAACGGAAGCGTCAAGAAAGCAACTTCTTAAGGACCGGGAGAAGTACAATGCCATGCTGTTTGCGGAGGCCAATATGGCAGCGGAAAAAACGCAGATGGCGGCGAGGGAGAAGCAAGCCATAGACGAAGCGAAGATTATGGCGGTAGTCCGTGCTATGTCAAAGGGAGACATCGTTCCGCCAAGCGACGAGAAAAAGGTTATGGAGTATGACGGTGATTTGTATCAGGCGGCGAAGATGGCCCAGACCATAGCCATACAGGCAGAACGTCATAAGAGAAAGTCCTTGTGGGATGAAGAGGAAGAAGAGGAGTTCCGCAAGAAGATGGATGAGCTTAACGAGGAGGCGAATGAGCTCTCGTCCGGCATAGGTGAGAAGTCCGCAGACTTTGCCAAGGCACAGGAGGCTCAAGTAGTAGAAGTAGACATGGGAAATGTGGATTTATCGAAGATTCAATACTTTGTGAAGTATTCCGGCAATGTGGGCGGAGCAATTTTGGATATGTCTATTTAAGTTATCAATGAAGATTTGATATAAGCAGGAGGAGAATTAAATGAAGAAGCAACGAATTTGTCCGAAGTGTAACGGGAGTGATATTGTAATCGTAGACGGGTATTGCGGACCGTACGGTACCGGAAATAATATTATGACCGGGGCTACTATTTTTTCATCGGCAAGGGTAGACCGTTATATCTGTTGTAGCTGCGGATATAGCGAAGAGTGGATCAACAAAGCAGATATTCAGAAGGTAAAGGACTCAAAAAAATCGCATTTATAAGTGTCGCGAGAATGATTTTTATAAAAACTGAAGATACTGGAAGAAAAGGGACTGCCATATGGCAGTCTTTTTAACTGTATAGGAAATTTCGCATTTCCTATACAGTTAAAAAAGCGCTCCGCGGGATCGCACTGCGGCGGATTGGAAGGTGTCGCCTGAAGCGACCCGCCGCAGGCGGAGAATCTCGCGAGCGAGATTCTTTGTTTTATGTGTAGAGGAGGTTTTCATGTGCACGGCAATTATTTATAAAACCAAAGATCATTATTTCGGACGTACTCTTGACCTTGAATATACCTACGAAGAACAGGTAACGGTGACTCCGCGAAACTATGTGTTCCCATTCCGAACAAAACAGGCGATTACCAGTCACTATGCTATCATCGGCATGGCGACAGTGGCTGACAATTATCCACTGTACTATGAGGCAACCAATGAATGCGGTCTTTCCATGGCGGGACTTAATTTTCCGGGGAATGCGTACTATTTTCCGGTAACGGAAGGAAAAGATAATATTGCACCCTTTGAGTTCATTCCCTGGATTTTGTCCCAATGTAAGGATTTGACGGAAGCCGGAATGTTGCTGGAGAAAATCAATCTTTGTAACATTAATTTCAGCGATAAATTTCCACTTTCGCCTCTGCACTGGATGATAGCCGATAAAGAAGGTGCTATTACCGTAGAGCCCATGAAAGACGGACTTCACATTTATGAGAATCCGGTAGGGGTGCTGACCAACAATCCTACCTTTGATTATCATATGACCCATTTATGCGATTATAGGAATGTAACGGCACGGGCATCGGAAAACCGATTCGGGAATATTTCACTGAATGCTTACAGTAGGGGAATGGGCGGCATCGGACTTCCGGGGGATTTGTCCTCCGCCTCCCGGTTTGTACGGGCAGTCTTTGTGAAATTGAACTCTGTGTCCGGGGAAAGTGAGAGTGAAAGCATCAGTCAGTTCTTTCATATTCTGGGGGCTGTGGAGCAACAAAGGGGTTGCGCACAATTGCCGGACGGGAGTTATGAGATTACTGCCTATACCTCCTGTATGAATACGGATAAGGGAATTTTCTATTATACTACCTATGAAAACCGTGCCATCAGTGCGGTGGATATGCATCAGTGCAATTTGGAGGGAAAGGAGCTTTATCAATATCCGTTACTGAAGACACAGCAGATTACTCACCAAAATTAGTCCAAGAAGAATGGGAATGGCAGAACAGGAGACGGGGTGTTCTTGCAAGGAATCCGGAGCAGGTGTATAATACAGGACAGAGGACATTTGCCGGTATGAAGTGTAGGAAGTGACGGATATGAGAACAGAGAGCAGAACATCAAAAATTGATTTTTCCAAAGGTTCGGTGTGGAAGTGTATTGTAGCGCAGGCAATTCCGCTTACGATAGCGCAATTGGTACAGCTTTTGTACAATGTAGTGGACCGGATTTACCTGGGCCATATGGGGGATGGTGACAGTCTTGCCTTGACCGGTGTAGGCCTGACCTTTCCGGTAATTACGCTCATTATGGCATTTACGGCATTGTTCGGAAATGGAGGTGTGCCGTTGTTTGCTATGGCACGGGGACGGGGAGATGAGGAGGAAGCAGGGAGAATTCTCGGAAATTCCTTTGCACTGCTGTTAGTCAGCTCGGTATTTTTGATTGCAGCAGGGTACATATTCCACAAACCGATTTTGTTTGCCTTCGGCGCCAGTGAAGATTCTTTTGTGTACGCAAGCGAATATTTAAAAATCTACTTGATCGGTACGGTGTTTTCCATGATTGCCACGGGAATGAACGGTTACATTAATGCCCAGGGATTTCCACGCATCGGTATGTGTTCCATTGTCATCGGCGCGGTGGCAAATATTATATTAGACCCGTTTTTTATTTTTGCGCTTGATATGGGAGTTGCGGGTGCGGCTTTGGCTACCATTATCAGTCAAGCCTTATCAGCGATTTGGATATTGTTCTTTTTGTTTGGGAAAAAGACATTGGTTCCGTTACGGCAGGAGAATATACGAATCAGTGGAGGTATTACGAAGGATATCGTGAAGCTGGGAACCGCAAATTTTATTATGCAGGGGACGAACTGCGCGGTGCAGGTGGCATGTAATTCCACGTTGCAAAGCTACGGCGGAGATACTTATGTAGGTATTATGACAGTAACCAATTCTATTCGTGAAATCGTGATGTTGCCGGTGTTTGGTATCGTAAACGGAGCTCAGCCGGTGATTAGCTTTAATTACGGGGCGAAGGCCTATGGAAGAACGAAGTCTGCGATACGGTTTAATACATGGGTGGGCGCGGCATATACGATGGTGGCATGGATTTTGATTCTTCTGTTTCCGGGCTTCTGGTTCGGAATATTTTCGGACGAAGCAGCAATGATAGAACCGGGCATTGAAATGTTGAAAATTTATTTCTTTGGGTTTGTATTTATGGCACTTCAGTTTGCCGGACAATCGGTATTTCAGGCGGTGGGAGATGCCAAACACGCCATCTTTTTCTCCTTGCTTCGAAAGGCAATTATTGTAGTGCCGTTGACGTTGGTATTGCCGATGATAGGTTTTGGCGTAAAGGGAGTATTTATGGCAGAACCGATTTCAAATGTGGTCGGCGGGTTGGCTTGTTATCTTACCATGCGGATGACAATTTATAAAAAGTTGGAAAGAGAATCTAACAATTCGTTATAATGGCAAACGCACAAGGCATACGTCCTTCCACAACACTATACCCAACCCGTGATATATGATGCGATGTTATGAACTCCTTATAGGAAGCTAAGCTAAACTGTCTTTTAAATTTTACACCTAATACAGAGAGTAATTTTGCCACAACGATAGCGTTCTTTTTTTCGTTGTTGATATAGACCGGCAATATAATCTTACCGTTTGGTTTACACACTCTTTTTAGTTCGGAAATTGCTTTCTCCGGTTCATTCAGAAGATGAATCACATTTGCTGCCACCACAACATCAAACATATCGTCTTTAAACGGTAATGCAAGAATACTTGCTTTTCCGATTTTGGTATTGGAATAGTTTGCAACTTTTTTCTTTGCCTGACGCATCATTCCCACAGAAATATCTGTAGCAATCAGTTTTTTACATTTTTGTGCCATAGGAACCGTAAGCAAACCGGTTCCGCAGGCACACTCTAATACAACGTCTTCTTCCGTAACATATTCTTTTATTTTGTCTGCAATACCTCTATAGCATTTTCCGTTATATACTGTTTCCATAATATCGTAGAAAGGCGATAGTTTATCCCAAATCATCGGTAGCACCTCCGTTTTTATATGGCAATAATATCATGTTTCAATCATTTTACTCAAACTTCCTGTCATACAACAACGTGGCAATCAGTACCACAAACACGGACCCGGCATTGTGCACCAGTGCTCCCGTAGTCGGATTTAATAATCCAAGGACGGAGAGGGTCACTGCCAGAATGTTAATGAACATGGATAATGAAATGCTGAATTTAATCGTTCTTATGGTGGCGTTTGACAGACGTTTCAGGTACGGTATTTTTCCGATATCGTCACCAACCAATGCAATGTCTGCCGCTTCCACGGCAATGTCGCTTCCCATGGCACCCATGGCAACGCCCACGTTTGCGCTTTTTAATGCCGGTGCATCGTTGATTCCGTCACCGATCATGCAGACGGTGTTTCCGGCGGTAGATAGTTCGGTGATATGTGCCACCTTTTCTTCCGGCAGAAGTTCTGCATAAACCTCCGTTATGCCGGCTTGTTTTGCAAAGTAAGTTGCGGTTTTATTGTTATCTCCCGTCAGAAGTACGGCTTTGGTCTGCATGGCGTGAAGTTTTTTGACCATGGCAGAGGCTTCCGGGCGGAGAACGTCGGACAATGCCAGAATGCCGATACATACACCGGATTCTCCCACCAAAACGGAAGCTTTTCCTTGTTCCCGTAACTGCTCCAGACGGTTCTTGGTTTCTTCGGAAAGGGAAATTCCGTTTTCCGTTAAATAAGTTTCGTTACCGCAGTATAGGTTTCTGCCGGAAACTTCAGCATAGATGCCTTTTCCACCGGTCATCCGGAAAACGGTAGAATCGCTAAGAACTGCGTTGTTCTGTTTTGCATAAGTCACAATGGCTTTCCCGAGAGGATGTTCACTTTTGCTTTCTGCCGATGCCACAAGGGCTAACAGAGTCTGTTCATCCATAGAAGGGGTAAGGGAAATAATATCGCTTACTTCCAGGTTACCGTAGGTCAGGGTACCGGTTTTATCAAAAGCAATGGTATCGACTTTTCCCATTTTTTCCAGTGCCTCGCCGGATTTGATGATGACACCGTGTTTGGTTGCCTGGCCGATGGCAGCCATAATGGCGGTCGGGGTAGCAAGCACCAGAGCACACGGACAGAAGACTACCAAAACGGTAACGGCACGTACAATGTCCCTGGTAACTATAAGGGTAATGACGGCGATTAACAAGGCTACCGGTACAAGCCAGCTGGCACACTTGTCTGCAGTGCGCTGCATCGGGGCTTTTTTTGCTTCCGCATCCTGCACCATGCGAATCAGTTTCTGAAGGGAACTGTCCTCCCCTACCTTGGTTGCCTTGACATCAATGACACCGAAGCGGTTAATGGTACCGCCAAAGACTTCGTCTCCAACGGTCTTGTCTACCGGTATGGATTCGCCGGTGAGGACGGACTGGTCTACGGAGGTTTCTCCGGTAAGAATAATACCGTCCACCGGAACGGTTTCTCCCGGAAGGATACGTAAAATGTCTCCTTCTTTAATTTCCTTTGCGGAAATCATGGTTTCTGTTCCGTTTTCTATTTTTCTGCCCTGGGTCGGAGCAAGGTTGATCAGTTTTTTTAGACCCTTCTTAGCACGGTCCGTGGTTAAGTCCTCTAAGATTTCACCGATTGCCATAATGAATGCGACTTCTCCGGCAGCAAACAAATCACCGATGGCGATGGCTGCAATCATGGCAATACTGATTAACAGGGCAGAGGATATTTTACTGATGCCGGGATTGCAAATCAGCTTGCGGATGGCACCGTACAGTAAAGGAAGACCGCTGATCAGAACGGTAATCCATGCCGGATCTATAGGTAATTCCATGGAAAGCTTTGCCAGAATGAAGCTTGCCAAAAGAAAGATACCGCCGATTATGGTAGCAGGAATGCTTGTCAAAAGTTCTTTCATTTTCTTTAACATAGAGACCTCCTTGGTTGACTTGAGTCTTTTTTTTAGATATAATATGTTTGTTACAAAACATGTTGTTCGGTTTTATTATAAAACGACTGCCTTGATGTAACAAGAATCAAAAAAGGAAGGATGTGCGTTACGGAACATTTTTAAATATTTGTTCGGGAAGCTATGGATAGAAGACAGAAGAAAACAAGAGAAGCAATTTTTGCGGCATTTACTACATTGCTGGCAGAAAAGGGTTATCATCAGATTTCGGTACAAGAAATCATTGATGCGGCGGATATCGGACGGACTACTTTTTACGCGCATTTTGAGACCAAGGATTATTTATTGAAGGATTTGTGTGAAGAATTATTCGGGCACATTATCGATACTGCCATGGGATTGCCTTCCGGACACTATCATTGCACCTGCGGCAGTGCGGAAGATTCGGTGTTTTTGCATTTACTGAGACATTTGCAGGAAAACGACAGGAATATACTGGAACTGCTTTCCTCGGAGAATAATGAGTTGTTTTTAGGCTATTTTAAGAGCAACTTAAAGAAGTTGATTCTATCCCAGTATGCGGAAAAAGGGTTGTTAAAAGAAAAAAGTGTGCCGGAGGATTATTTGGTGAACCACATTTCTGCCACCTTTGTTGAGACGGTAAGTTGGTGGTTGTCGAGAAACCGGAAGGAGAGCCCGGAGGAGATGACGGAGTATTTTTTGACGTTGATACGTCCGGTGGTAGAGGAATAAAGTATTGTGGTAAGAGTTGAAGGAGAGAAGAAATGGAACTTTGGGATATTTACGATAAGGACAGAATGAAAACAGGAAGAACCATGGTACGAGGTTCGGAGTTTGCACCGGACAGTTACCATATGGTGGTGCATGTTTGTATCTTTAACAGCAAGGGAGAGATGCTGATTCAGCAGAGGCAGCCTTTTAAGGAAGGATGGCCGAATATGTGGGATATTACCGTAGGAGGTAGTGCCACCATGGGCGATTCCAGTCAGGATGCCGCAGAACGGGAAGTATTTGAGGAAATCGGTTTAAAACTGGATTTACAGGGAGTGCGTCCGAATCTGACAATCAATTTTGATAAGGGCTTTGATGATGTATATTTGGTGGAGAAAGAAGTAGATATTGATACCCTGACCTTACAGGAGTCGGAAGTACAGCGGGTTAAGTGGGCGACCATAGAAGAGATATTTGCGTTGCTTGATTCCGGTGAGTTTATTCCGTATTATAAGTCACTGATTCAGTTATTGTTTGATACAAGAAAGAAGTACGGGGCTCATGTGAGGGGATAAAATTATGAATTACAGAGGGACGGGAGCAATGGATATTGCGAATGGACAAAATATATGATATATTTAAAGTAGGAATAGGAGGTGCGGGGATGGATATTTTGGAAATTCGAAAAAAATGCAGAGATGATTTAATTGAAGTTACTTCTCACATTTTATTACGTTGTCAACAAAGAAGTATATCATATAAAGAGATAAAAGAAGTTATACTAAATGGAGAGATAATAGAAGATTACCCGGAGGATTATCCCTATCCTAGCTGTTTGATACTGGGATATACGATAGGGAAAAAAGTGATTCATGTTGTGGTTGGTATGAGTGAGACAAAGTTATGGCTGATCACAGCATATATACCTGACCCGGAGCGTTGGAGTGAGGACTTTAAAACAAGAAAGGAAGGATGACCATGGGAAGCTGTTTTTATTGTAAGGGTAATATGAAAGATGGATTAAGTAATTACATGGTAGATATGGATGGTCATTTTATTATTATTAAAAATGTACCTTGTCATAAGTGTAGTCAGTGCGGAGAAGTATCGTATTCCGGTGAAACCGTTGCAAGAATCGAAGAGATTATTGCTAAGCTAAAAGAAGCATTAACAGAAGTGGCGGTAGTAGACTTTGCTGCATAATGTATGAGATAATCTATTATACAGAGGGAATGGATATGGTGTAAAAAAACAAGACAGAAAAAATGTCTTGTTTTTTTGGGGAAAGAGTGCTATTATTTTAAAAAAAGGGTTAGCGTACGCTAACTCAAAAAACGTACGATATGAGGGCTGGAAGTAACACAAACGAACAGATATCGTATACTGTTAGAAAGGATGTGAGATTGATGGGTCAGGTTATGTTTCCTTTTTTACTTACATTGTTTGCGGGCTTAAGTACCGGAATCGGTAGTTTGATTGCCTTTGCCGCAAAGAAAACCAATAAGCGTTTTTTGTCTTTGAGTCTCGGCTTTTCCGCGGGGGTTATGATTTATGTATCCATGATAGAGATTTTTGTGAAGGCAAAAGACTCTTTAATAACGGAGCTTGGAACAAAAGGCGGTTCTTGGGCCACGGTAGCAGCCTTTTTCGGAGGAATCTTTTTGATTGCCATTATTGACAAGGTGATTCCGTCGGAAGAAAATCCTCACGAAGCGAAGCGGGTGGTTGCGGATTGTAAGCATTCCAAGGGAGAAAAGTGCAAGAATTGTGCAGCGAGGGAAGTGTGCGAAACGAAAGAGGAGTGCAAGGCTGAGGAGTCGGATGCACCACAGAAAAGCAAGCTGATGCGGATGGGCGTGTTTACGGCACTTGCTATTGCGGTGCATAATTTCCCGGAGGGTCTGGCAACCTTTGTTTCCGCATTGCAGGACCCGAGTATTGCCATTCCGATTGTGGCAGCAATTGCCATTCACAATGTCCCGGAAGGGATTGCGGTGTCGGTGCCGATTTATCAGGCCACCGGTTCCCGTAAGAGAGCTTTTTTCTATTCTTTTATTTCCGGCCTTGCGGAGCCTGTGGGAGCGTTAATCGGATGGTTGATTTTGATGCCGGTCATGAGTGACGTGGTATTCGGAGTCATCTTTGCCGGTGTGGCGGGAATCATGGTGTTTATTTCCGTGGATGAACTGTTGCCGGCAGCAAGAGAGTACGGCGAACATCACATCTCCATTTACGGTCTCATTGCCGGAATGATGGTGATGGCGGTAAGTTTACTGTTGTTTATGTAAATGTAAGAAACACCGGGCATCTGAGTACGGATGACCGGTGTTATGTATACAGGATTCTATTTTGCTGTATCAGGAGTTGTTGCAGGTGTTCAGAAATGCTTTCTGCCGTTCTTTAAACTGGGGATAAAACTCGTCCTCTTTCCCGTATGGGGTCAGGTAAAACAATTTTAAGAATACAGTCGTTACGGTGTTGATGGTTTGATTGTCCGTGGCGGCTGTAATTTTTTCCTGTACAACAGATACAAGGGTGTGCCATGATTTAAGAAATGCCTCATATTGCTCCAAGTTCGGAATGCCAAGCCAGTTCTTTATCTTAACCTTCGGTGTCACCGGGTTTGGACATTCGTGAATTTGCAGAATGTAGTAAAGTTTGTCTTCCGCAAAGTAACGGGCCAGCGGAAAGAGTCTGCAAAGGCCCGGACGATTTCCGTGAATACGGCAGAGTCCGTCCGTTTCTAAAAACGGACAGGTGCCGGTTTCTTTGGAAAAGTTCAGATGGGGCAGTAAAAGACCTTTCACCGGAGCCAGGGCAATGAGTTCTCTGCTGTAAAGAAGATCAAAGGACAGACCCTCTCCGGTGTTTAGCAGATACATGTCATAGGGGTCCAATGTTATGGTATCTTCTGCAAAGCGACAGCAGGAAGATTTTCCGGCGCAACCGTCGCAGCCTAACTTCACCATGTCGTTTTTCGTATATAGTTTTCCGTCGGAAATTTCGTTTAAGTTTACTTTGTGTTCCATTGTGAATCCTTCTTTCCAAAGCGTTGTCAATTAGAAAAACAGCAGGTAATAATAGGAAGGCAATACATAACGTACCACTTTGATCCACGGGAAAAAGGCAGACAAATCTACCAGAACCGGTGTAAAAATAAGGGTACAAAGTACCACCATCGGGAAGGCGGCACACAATACGGTATGATTGTGAATCAGAGTTCCCAGAATGGTATAAAACAGCAATAAAGCAAACAGATAACCAATCAGGGCGATGAACTCGGTTCCTAAATGAGAGAGGGAACCGCAAAGAGCCAGGCCCAAAAGGCAAATAAGTCCGGAAGGAAGCAAATAGGCAAGCATGGTAATTCTGGAGAAGAGAAAACGTCTGCCTCTGCCTAAACGTGCAAATACACCGTTTTTCTCGTCGTTATAAGAGGCAAGCATAGCTAAGAATCCGCATAAAAGCAGGAATACAGCAGTAAATCCCCGAAGCAGGGGAACGGTGGCTGCGGTTGTTCCGGAAAGAGGTTCCGTCTTTTGTTTGGAAATGAATTCCACATCAAAGCGGAAGGTGGAACCGTTTTCTAACTGTGAACGGTAGCTCTTTTCTATAGCTTCCTCTGTAACCGGCGGAAGAGAAAACAGAGCGGCATCTTTTTCCGTAAAAGGAAGATGCGCTGCCTCTTCCAAACAATCCTGAAGCAAAGATAAGGAATATTCTTCGAAAAGATTTGCATAAACCAGCTCGTTTATGATACCTTTGCAGGTGGTGTTTTCGGATACATACACGGTAATCAGATTTTTTAAACGATTTTTATCCAGTTCCTTTCCCAAGTCCTTTCGCAGAAGATAACCGCATTCAAGTTGATTGCTTTGTACGGCTTTTATTAATTCGTCTTCCGAAGCAAAAGAGGAAAAGGAGAACAGAGAGTCTTCTAAATCTAATAGTTTTTCGTAAAGTGTTTCTGCTAATTCGTCTTCCGTATCAAGGCATACTCCCACTAAAATACGGGAATCTTCCTCTTTCTGAAAGGAATGGGAGAGAAGATACAGGCAGACCGGAAACAGGAGTAATAAAACGAGGAACAGCTTATTTTTCCAAAGTCGTTTCAATTGCATCAGAAAAAAAGTGTGTAATCTCATTGACGTACCTCCTTTCGGTTAAGCAAAGAAAGCGCGATGAGCAATCCCAGCAAAATAACGGTATGCAGGAGAAGAAGCAGCGTATCCCACAGAGATAATGCACCCCCTACCAGGCTTCGCAGGCCGGAAAGACAAGCCCCTAACGGAAGTACCGGCGTGAGAACGGAAAACAATTTCGGTAAAAACGCATACGGAAGAAAACCTCCGGCGAACAATATCATTAACAGACCAAGGAAAGTGAAGATAAGAAGTCCCTGACCCGCATTTTTTGCAAAGGAAAAAATAAGCTGCGTATAGGCAGAAAAACAAAGCGCCATACAAACAAAGAAAAGAACGGAACTGCCGGAAAAGGTAAGACCCGGAAGAAAACGCCGGGCAAGGGCAGCCAGCGCGAACGTAAACATAAGATAGAACAACGTAAGCGGAAGAAACAGACTGAGTTCCATGGATAACGGACCCATACCGTTTCTGCGCAGTTGCTCGGAAAACGTTTTCGGGGCAGGCGTGCCGAGGAAGCTTCCCATGCCTGCGCCCAAAAACAATAACAGGCAGAGAAGTAATGTACAACCGTAATATTCAATCAGAGAAAACTCACCGATAGCAGTAGAAGCTTTCGTTAAAAAGGTGGATTCTCTGGAAAGTGCATACTTTAAATTGGCAGTATTGATATCATAGTAAATGTCGGATAGATGGGATGTAATGCCGTATTCCGCATAAAGGTCGGTGGCGGCGTAGATACCGGCCTGGGCCGAACCCAAGGTAAGAGAACCGGCTTCCGCATATTTCCCGATTAAAAGGGAAGGGAAAGAATCCCCCCCGGAAAGATACAGTTTTGCGGGAATATTGGTAGAATCCAATATTCCTTCCATCATTTCCTTCGGAAGAACAAGAACCGCGCAAACATCACCGGCTTCCAATGCATCCATTGCTTCTGTTTCATTCATTTCCTGAAAAGAGAAACTGCTGGCCGCCTCGGTTTCCGTAATCATCGGAAGAATCACATCCAAGTGGGATTCGGAATCGTGATTTACAAGGGCAACCGGAGAAAGCAGAGAACCGGTGTCTTCCGTGTGTTGTTTTTGTGCCCAAAAAACAGCCATACCCGCAAAGAAGAGAGGGATAAGCGCACCTGCAATAATCCGCGGAACTGCTTTAACAGCTCTTTTCAGTTGTAGTAAAAAGAGAACAGACATGAAAAGTTCCTCCTTGTGAGTATGGTGTAAGATAGCGGAACTTAAAATCCGATATCAAGTAATTCCATCAATCCGGAAAGTAAAGGATCGCTGGTTAAGTTTCCGATTATTTCAAAAGCAAGGTTACTGAATTCTTCTTCGTCCATGGTAAACAAGTTGTATTCCGGTCCCGACAGCTTCGGAATGTCACATTCCGTGAAGTCTATATAGTAGTTTCCGGCAACGGAAACAGATAACAGATCTGCTAAAGACAGCTCGATGTAATCGAAATCAAGGGTGTATTTTTTTCCTTTTTCGATATCGGTATAGGTTCCTTCCGTAGAAAAGTCCATAAGAGTTTCACCGTCGAGAATAAATTCTGCGGAAAGTGCCATGGTCTGATCCTTTGAATCAAAAGACTCGTTACATTCAAATTCTAATTTTTTACCGTCAATTTCAGCTTCTGCCACGATTTCAACTACTTCCAACGGATTTTTCTTTCCGGTAAAGGAAGCCTCTATCTCAAAAGAAGCAGCGTCAACTTCAAAGGAAGTGGTTACATAATTGATATAGCCGTCTTTTGTTACGGAAACGATAAATACAATGTCACCCAGTTCTTTTGTAAAGTCATTGATTACTTCTTTTAACTCATTTTCATCCACATCGCCAAGGTCTTCGATTCCCATGTTTGTCAGTAAGGAATTGATGGCTTCTGTCATAGTCAGAGTTGCTGCGGTCATGTACTCTCCATAGTCTTCTTCCGGGATGATAACACGATAAACCGTTTTCGCAGAAATATCCTTTGGCAGGGATACTTCTTTTTTATCTAAGGTTTCCACCACGATTGCGTCATCCAAATCGTTCCAGGAGGAAGCAAGTTCTCCCAGAGAAATCAATGAAGACGGTGTGATAAGAGAAGTAATCAGTTCCCCGGTGGAATCCGGTAATGTAATATCGTATAAATCAAAGAGTTCAGCCATCATAGAATCGGATTCCAAGTCATCGTTCATCGTTTGCAGGTTAACGCAAAGGCTGCCCTCAAGTAACTGCGGAGCGGTAAGATGAAGTTTGGAATTGTTCACTTGTCCTCCGACGGAAAGGTAGGTGGTTCCGCCGTAATTTACATCAATAAGGGCAGAGCTTTTCCGATTTTTTGTATCGGAAGCCATGTCAATATCAAGTCCGAGACCGGATAAAATGCCGGCATATTCTCCTAACTCTTCATTGGTAAGTTCCTGAATGGCAAAGGAAAAGCCGGTAGAATGTGCTTTGTCCTTATTCTGTGCCTCCTTTATTTCCGAAAGTCCAAGAACGGTTTCTTTCGGATTCTCCTGGGTAAAGGTCTTTTTATATGCATTTTCTAAAGCTTCGCGCGGTGTTTTTTTGGAACAACCCGTGATACAGAAAAGAATCGCTCCCAAAGCGAGTGCGGAAATAAGATAGTGAGATAAGTGATTCGAATGTTTATGATTTTTATGTTTCATTTTCGTTCCTCCTATTAAAACTGTTGTATTAATGCGTGTTTATCCTGGGTGTCATCGGCACGAACCAGAATGCCGTCTTTTAAAATATAAAGCGTGGTGCAAAGAGAAAACTCGGCTTCTTCATGAGTGGTAAATAAAATAATACCGCCCTTTCGGGAGAAAGAAAGCAGTTGCTCGTGGATAATTTCTTTGCAAGGCAGGTCCAGTGCGGCAGAAGGTTCATCCAAAATCAAAAGTTTCGGGTGATTTTGTAAAACCGAAGTAATGCTGACACGTTTTTTCATACCTTCCGACAATTTTCCTACCGGGGTACGGAAATAATCCATGAGGCCCATCTGTTCATAGAGATGTTCCGTCTCTTCTTTGGTGGAAAGCTCGGAGTCCCGTAACCAAAGTTTTAGATTGTCCCGAACGGAAAGTTCCGGTAATAGCGGATTTAACTGTGGCACATATCCTACGGTTTCTGCCGGAACGCTAGCTTTTGTATATAGCGGAGTATTCTCAAAGGAAACGGAACCGCCTGCCGGACGTCGTACGCCTGCCAGTACGGATAATAAGGTGGATTTTCCGCATCCGTTCTTTCCGATAATACCGATAAAGTCTCCTTCTTTGGCAGTGAAGCAGACATCGCGAAGTACTTGTTTTTTTCGATAAGAAAACGAAATGTGTTCTACTTGTAACATAATGGCGTCCTTTCTGCCGAAATCACGACATTTCTCTGAATAACCATACACAAAAAGTATACTATGGAACGTATGAAAAAGCAAGCACGCCTTTTCGCCTAATCAACGAATAGAATAAGAAAAAAGCGCATCGGCAGTTTATTGCCGATGCGCCGTATTGTGCAAAAAATCTATGCACCGAATACTTTAATATCTTCGGATTCATTTAAAATATAACAACCGTAGAAGCCTTGTTCTTCCAACTTTCCGAACAGCTTACCTAACTTCTTCGGACGCTCGTAAAGAACCACTTCATATGTGTTACGAAGTTCATCGGCTTTTGCAAGGGCGGTCAGGATGTCCGTAGTGTCGTAAATTACGGCAATGCGCTTTTTGTCATCCGGAATCTGATAGTTTGCGGCGGTCAGAATGCTTGCAATGCGCTCAAATCCGATGGAAAAGCCGACGGCCGGAACGGACTCGTTTAAGAATTTTCCGATCAGATTGTCGTAGCGTCCGCCACCGGCAATGGAACTGCCGAAATCCAGAGACTCAATCTCAAAAATTGTACCGGTATAGTAGCCCTGACCGCGAACCAGGGATTTGTCGTAAACGATGGAGAAGGAATCTCCGGAAAGCTTGGTAACGGTATCGATGATGTAACGTAAGTTTTCTACCGGAGCCTTGTCCTCACAGTATTTTTCCGCTTCCTCCAAGGTAAACGGAGAGATACTCATAAGGTCGGTAAATTTCTTTACGGTATCAGCGGCAAAGCCTTTTTCGGTCAGCTCTGCGGCAACACCTTCCGCACCGATTTTATCCATCTTATCGAATACGATACATACGCTGTCCGCATCCTCCGGGCCAAAGCCTGCGGCATAGATGAGGTTTTTCAGGATGCGTCGGTCGTTAATTTTTACCTTGAAGTTTTTGATGCCTACATTTAAAAGGGCTTTTGCGGTGGTGCTGATAAGCTCAATCTCGCAGTTAACGGAATCGGACCCTAAAATGTCGATATCACACTGTACAAACTGACGAAGGCGACCCTTTTGCGGACGTTCCGCACGGAATACCTGGTCAATCTGGATACACTTAAACGGTGCCGGAAGCTCTGCTCTGTGACAGGCATAATAACGGGATAACGGTAAGGTAAGGTCGTAACGCAGACCTAAATCGGAAAGCTCCTTCGGGTTTCCGGTTTCCAAAGCCTTCTCTAACTTGTCGCCGCGCTTTAACACCTTAAACAGCAGATTGAGATTTTCTCCGCCTTCACTTTTATCCAGATTTTCGATATCCTCCAAAATCGGGGTGGTAATACGCTCGAATCCACAGGAACGATAGGTCTCTAAAATCTTGCCCTGTAAATAATCGCGAAGTTTGGTTTCCTTCGGTAAATAGTCGTTGGTTCCTTTTACGGATGTAATTTTCATGGGTGCCTCCTTTCAGGGGAAAGAGGAGTGAAATCAAAGCGGAGAAGTCTCCTTCCGATTACTCCAATCTACAATTTTAAGGGATTTACTCCGCTTTGCGCGCCGAGCACGGTCGCTTGCGACAAATTACAATTCGTGCGAGTGCGCATCTTACGGAGTTTTCTTTATGATACGGAAATCCGTATCATAAAGAAAAGGACCGCGCACACGCGCGGCCCTTGCTTTATTCATGCATAAAATTAAGCAATCGTATTTACGGCCTTCGTGATGCGGGAAACCTTTCTTGCAGCCGTATTCTTATGGTATACACCCTTTGCGGCAGCCTTGTCGATAGCGACAACAGCTTCCTTAAGAGCAGCAGTAGCAGCAGCCTTATCGCTTGCAGCAACAGCAGCGTCTACCTTCTTAACCAAAGTCTTAATCTTAGACTTAATCATCTTGTTTCTGAGAGTCTTGGTCTCGATAACTAAAATTCTCTTCTTTGCGGACTTAATGTTTGCCATGTGAAAACACCTCCTATGTTTTGGATTCGATGGACGTCCTGCATGT